>DCDZ01000010.1:45934-105250 GCA_002316675.1 Tyzzerella sp. UBA1042 | reverse complement strand
TATGAGAATTCAACACAATATTGCAGCTTTAAACTCCCACAGACAGTTGGGTGCGAACAACAATGCAGTAAGCAAGAACCTTGAAAAATTATCTTCAGGTTATAAAATCAATAGAGCTGGCGATGATGCTGCTGGTTTGGCTATTTCCGAAAAAATGAGAGCACAGATCAAAGGCTTGGAAACAGCAACAAAAAATGCTAATGATGGTATTTCTTTGGTGCAGACAGCAGAAGGTGCTTTGACAGAAGTGCACTCCATGTTAAACCGTATGTCCGAATTGGCTACACAGTCTGCAAACGGCACTTATGATAACGAGGTTGACCGTGCAAACCTGCAGAAGGAAGTAGCATCCTTGAAGTCTGAAATCGACCGTATTTCAGAAGGTACAAACTTCAACGGCATTAACCTGTTGGATGGTTCTTTAGACAGTGTAGCCACAGCAGACTTGACTTTCGGCTCAACAGACATTAAAGTTTCTGTTGGTTCCGATTTTGAGGGTAGTGTTACGATAGCAGCAGACGACTCTGCTACTGAAGGCATTGCAGTTACGATTGCTGATGACGGCGCTACCGTATCAATTTCGTTAGGTTCACAGGATGCCGCTTCCTATACTGCTGCACAGATTAATCAGGCAGTAAAAGAAGCAGTTACAGCAAAACTTGCAAGTGGTGATGTAGCTGAAGCTGACACGGCTAAGGTTTCCGCATTGTCTTCTTTCAAGGCAGAATTCACTGGTCCACTTGCTGTTGTAGCAGGGGCTACTACTACTACTGGAGCAGAAACCGTAGCTGTTGATCCGAATGCGGATGGTGCCCCTTTGACATTGCAGATTGGTGATACAGCTGAGGAATTTAACAAGCTATCCGTGAGGGTTGGTTCCATGAATGCCGAGTCCTTGGGAATTGGGTCCATTGATATTTCCACACAGGAAGGTGCTGCGGAAGCAATCGACCTCATCAAAGCAGCAATCAACACTGTATCCTCCACTCGTGGTGACTTGGGTGCAATCCAGAACAGACTGGAGCACACAATCAACAACCTTGGTGTAACAACAGAAAATATGACAGCTGCTGAAAGCCGTATCCGTGACGTTGACATGGCAGAAGAGATGATGAACTTCACAAAGAACAACATCTTGACACAGGCTTCTCAGGCAATGCTTGCACAGGCAAACCAGCTGCCTCAGGGCGTATTGCAGTTACTGCAGTAATCCCAAAAGCAATCAAGTTTGTTTTTATAAAAAGAAATGTTCATACCTTGGGTATGGGTTTAAGGTGTCGACTTTGTCGGCACCTTTTTCATGCTTTTTGCAGGAAGAAGCTTTGAAACTATGAAAATATTGTATAAAAAGAAAAGATGGATTTCGCCGTTTCAAGCAGGAAGATAAAAAAGGAATGAATAAAATGCGATTATGCATCCTTCTTTCGTCCCACGTATGATGGCAGGGTTTTAAATACCTTAATTTTCTGTGAAATAAAACGCAGAAAGAAGGAAAACACAGGCAATGGAAATCGGTTGACTTTTGTCGAATATAATGCTAGAATTTAATGGAAATATTTATCGATATTAGAATTTTTGATGGTCGGAAAAATGATGAAAAATGCTTGTTTTCTAACAAAAAACGACAATTTTAGGAGGTTTTTCCTACTTATCTTTCATAAGAACCCGGTTCATACTTTTTTGAAATATGTTCCGGCCCAAAGAAGTTGAGGGGGATGCTACTGTGTCTTTGAAAAAGACAGTCTTAATTGTGGATGATAATAAAGTGAATAGACGAATGCTTTCCCTTATTTTATGCAGTCAATATAAAATATTGGAGGCGGAAAATGGCAAATCGGCCCTTTTGCTTTTGCAAAATGCATATGCGAGCATTTCTGTAATTCTGCTTGATTTAGTTATGCCCATTATGAATGGATACGAACTTTTAGCAGAGATCAACAGAGATGCTTTTTTACGCAATATTCCTGTTGTTGTGATTTCTCAAAAGGAAGCAGTGGAGGGGACAGCGAAGGCCCTTTCTTTTGGTGTGCAGGATTTTATTCAGCTGGATTCCGAGCCAGATGAAATCAAGGGGTGCATTGAAAGCACCCTTGCGTTAAAAAAAGCCTCTGACATTTTAAATTTGATACAAAGAGATACGCTTACGGGGCTGTATGCAAAAAAATATTTTTATAGCCTGGCGGAAAAAACACTGCGCAATAATCCGCAAAAGAAATATGATATTATTTGCTGTGATATTGAGCGGTTTAAGCTGGTCAACGAATTGTTCGGCTTTCATGAGGGGGATGCCCTGCTGAAATATGTGGCGCTTATGGTGCGAAATAAGTTTGAGGAGAGGGGAATCTGCGGCAGAATCGGCGGTGATATTTTTGCCGCCTTGGTGGAGCATCAGGATACCTATGGGGAAGAAGATTTTTCAGAATGCGTAGAATACATCAATCGTTTCAATGAAAATTTACACAGTGTAATTAAATTTGGAATTTATCCGATAGATGACATCTCTCTGCCGGTTAGCATTATGTGCGCCAGAGCCTGCCTTGCCTTAGAATCCATCAAAGGGAAATATATCCCTTACCATGCCCTCTATGATGATAGCATTCGCCAAAAGCTGTTGGAGGAGCAATTTATTTTGTCTAATATGAAGGCGGCGTTGATCAACCGGGAATTTGTTGTGTATTACCAGCCGAAGTATGACTTGATGAGTGAGAAAATTTCCAGTGCCGAGGCATTGGTGCGGTGGCTTCACCCGGAGAGGGGGCTCATTCCTCCCAACCGTTTTATCAAGATTTTTGAGGATAACGGCTTTATTACCGAGTTGGATTTATACGTTTTGGAGGAATCCTGCCGTTGGATACGTTCTTGGATAAACCGGGGAAATCCGCCCATTCCCGTTTCTGTGAATATGTCTAGGGCGGATATTTACAATCCAAATATTGATGCTATTTTACTTTCTTTGCTTGAGAAATATCAATTAAGCCCCAATCATATTTTTATTGAAATTACGGAAAGTGCCTATACAGAAAATTCGGAGCAAATTATCGAAGGGATCAAACAATTAAAGGATTTAGGCTTTACCATAGAAATGGATGATTTTGGAAGCGACTATTCTTCTTTGAATATGCTCTCTGAAATTCCCATTGATGTTCTGAAATTGGACATGAGATTTGTGCAGGATCAAGAAAAATTCAGGGATAAAAGAAGCGTGATGAGCTTTGTTATCAGTCTGGCAAAATGGATGAATTTAAAGGTGATTGCGGAGGGCGTGGAAACCGAGGAGCAAGTGAACCTGCTGAAAATATTAGGGTGCCATAGTGTGCAGGGCTTTTTCTTTTCCAAGCCTCTGCCCTTGCACGCTTTCGAGGCATTGATTGATACCGTGAATTTCAATGCTGGGGATGCACCGGGAGACATAACTCTTTCTGAAAATAAAACAATTCTAAACTTAGAAGCGAAACAAAATTGTATGCTGATTTATGACACGGAGGGAGAGGAATTTGACCCGTTTCAAAAAATTTTTGCAGACAAATTTACAGTCCTAAAAGCCAATACACAAGCGGAAGCATTGCAGATTTTAAACCGGCAGAAGGCCGATATTGCCATATTGATTTTTGCTGTCACAAAGTCCATATCCGTAGAAGAAATGTTGGAAATTAGCTATGCCAGTAGGGAATATGATATACCTATGATTACCATTCACACCACCAAGGAGCTGATTACAAAGGCCATTTCTTTTGGTGCGTTGGATTGCATTTTTAAGCCGTATTTAATAGAAACCTTGGAAAACAGGGTAAATAATACCCTGAGCCGTATGAAAGCCCTTCAATTTCAAAATGAGACTCAATTTAATGATGCCATTGCGGAGATGAAAAAGCGGGCAGAGGTGGATTTCTTATCAGGGCTTTTGAATCGTTCGGAATTAAAAATGAGAATTCAGGAATATTTCAATGGAAATCAGCGGTTTTTCGGTACTTTTATTTTGATAGATATTGACCATTTTAAGTCGATCAATGTTGCCTTGGGTTATGGCATGGGAGATCGGGTTTTATGCGCCATTGGGCAGATGCTGGAGTCAGCTTTTTACGAAACCAACCTCATCAGCAGAATGGATGGAGATTTATTTGCGGTGTTTCTTCCTTTGCCGATGGACGAAAAAGCATTGACAGAAAAATTGGTAAAAATGTGTCATACCGTGGCCTATGATAATTCAAATTTAAAGCTATCACTGACCTGTTCGGCAGGGGTATGTTTTTCTGGTGAGTATGCAAAAAATTATGAGGAGTTATATCAAAATGCCGAAATTGCATTGCTGAACGCCAAGGAAAACCAAAAGGACAAAGTTTTCTTCTACGAAGAGGGAATGCGTATGCCGCAAAAAGAAACTCATGGACAGAATGCCTTTTTGTTTTTAGACGATGTAACCGATGGAATTTTTGTTTGCGATACTTTAAACGGAGAAATACTTTATATAAACGATGCAGCTTGCAAGCTCATTCAAAAAACAAAGGAATCCTGCATTGGCATGAGCTCTTACCAGCTTTTTGGAGGGCTGCATAAGAATTTTGATTTTTGCTTTGAAAAGAAAGAGGGACAAGGCCCCTTCCATGAAGAGGAGAATGAGAGAAAGGATATGCAGCTGCATTTGAAGGCGAAGCCAACGATTTTGAATGGCAAACGATTGATTTTTTATTATCTTCAAAAGGAAGAGCCTAGGGATTAAAAGAGCATTCTGGATAAGGAACGTTCTTTTTATGGAAGCTTAGGGTTTTGCCATAAAAATATAGAGCGTGCAGCAGATATAAAAAAGCCATTGGCTGAAGCCCTGCATTGAAATCATTCAAATGCGGGAGAAGCGAATGGCTTTTAGAAAGAATTTATATCGGCAGTGGGTTTTACTGAACCTGTATCACTTCGCTCTAAGGCCTTTTTGTTCATCGCATACAAAGAGGCTTTTCATTTAGGAGAATCGGCAAAAGGAGATTCTTATGGGAAATCGTAGTTCAATAAAAACCGGCAGTTCACTCACGTAAGGGGCTGCCCTGCCTGATTTTCTTTCTTAGTTTAGTTTATGTTTGTCCTAAGGATATGTTCATCCTTGTCCGAAAAATATTTTTTTCGTACCTTCCTTTTCGTAAAGTTAAATTTAGTTTTGGAGCTTGGGGAAGATTGTTTTTATTTAACATTTCTGTTATAATATTATAAAATTGAATGAATAATTGAAATTTTATGCCGAAAATGTTGCTTTGAAATGGTACAATTGCATATACGGCACATCAATAGGCGGGGGAAAGGGTTTGAATGGAAAACTTATCAAAAGTTTTGAACAAGCTAGGCGATTGGAAGGAAAAGCTGCTCGCCAAAAGGGTTGATTTATATAAGGCAGAAATCTATAGAAGAAATTATAATAGTCTATTTGGATTATCTATGATAGGATGCATCATCACCCTCGGTATTTTAATCATTTCAATACCTCTCGCACCTTATTTTGTGTTCAATGGTCAGGTTTTCATTTTATTTTTCTTATCTGCAGCATTATGCTTGTTTACAAAATTTTATTTACAAAATGCTAAAAACTATAGCACATTGGTGTTTTATATGGGTGCCTCTTTGCTTATGGGCATGGGCATTATCATGGGAACATTTTTAGACCGTAATGTTCCGTCAATTACGGTAATGGTTTTTTTAAGCGTATTGCCTCTTTTTGTCATAGACAAGCCATGGCGTGTGATTTTGTTTATCAGCGTTTCAGCCATGGTATACATTGGGTGCTGTTTTTATGCAAAGGAATATGGGCTGTTTATCATAGATGTGATGCATTTGGCTGCTTTTTATTGCCTGGCAATTGGAATTAATGTGCTGTCCTTGAATGAAAGAATTGACCACGTGGAGGATTATGTTCAGTATAAAATAAAATCAGAAATGGATTTAATGACGGGAATATACAATAGAGAGGCAGGCCTTTTGAAAATTAAGGAGCTTGTTTGCCAACAGGTAAAAGGCGCATTCATTATTGCGGATATAGATGATTTCAAGAAAATAAATGATAGCTTTGGACATATGTATGGGGATACTATCATCAAAGAAATCAGCTGCTTTATTAAGAACTTTTTTTTGGAAGACGATATTGTTTTGCGTATGGGCGGAGACGAATTTATCGTATATTCTATGAACTTGACGAAAATGGAGGATTGCAAAAAAAGCTTGGAGCATTTATTGGATAGCTTAAGTGCATCCCCCATAGGCAAGGACAAAGGGATTGCGGTCAGCATCAGTATCGGCTGTACAATGAATGATCAGCTGGGGATAGACTTTAATCGCCTTTATCGGGAAAGTGACCGGTGCTTATATGTTGCGAAAAATTCAGGCAAAGGCTGCTGTGTGATTAAGAAATAAAAAAGCCGTATCATGCAAAGAGACTGAAATATTCGGCGATTTATAAAAGCGATACTCATTTTGAAAGTATCGCTTTTATCGTATACGAATGCGTATTAACGCTCAGTTTTTTGTGCTGCTTTAGCGAAATGGCGCAAAGATTTCATTGTGCGGATTTCTGTGCTGCTGTGGGAGATAGTTTGCTGCACATCATCCGGCAGTCCTTTATAGAAATTTTGGGCTCTGGCATTATTCAACAGTAAATCTGCCAAATCTCTGTATTCTCTACCAAACATTTTAATAGCCTCCTCTCAAAAGATGCTCGGCGTAGCGCCGAAGATCCAGGTCATAGTGAATGTTGTTTTGATATTGACGAACATTAAATTGACGATCCTCCGGCAGAGAATCAAAAAAATCCTTTGCTTTGGGACTGCGGTTTAATAAATCGTCAAGATCCGTGTATTCTTGAGCCATTTTTATCACCTCGGCATTAGCTTGTGCAAAAAAAAAAGTTTCATTCCTCAGGTATATTGTATGGAAATATTTTCAGTGAGCGGCGATGCATTTTTGAGAACTGATGATAAATAAAAAAGATAGATGGTGAAATTATGTTGAATCAATTAAAAACTATTTTAAAAGAAGGGGAGACAGAAATTTTTGAAAAAAAATCCCGATTTATAGCAACCGTTCGTCCTGTGAAATCTGAGGAGGAAGCAAAGCAATTTATAGAAGAAATGAAAAAAAAATATTGGAATGCAACACATAATGTATTTGCATATCAAATTGGGGAACGAAATGAATTACAGCGCTTCAGTGATGACGGGGAGCCTCAGGGAACAGCGGGTATGCCTGTTTTAAATGTTTTGAAAGGCGAAGAGGCGCAAAATACAGCCGTTGTCGTAACCAGATATTTCGGAGGCACCTTATTAGGAACGGGAGGCCTTGTACGTGCTTATGGCAAGGCTGCAAAGGAAGGTCTTTTAGCGGCGGGGATTGTGACATTAATTTTGTATGCAAAATACCAAATTACAACGGAATATGCGGATTCCGGAAAGGTGCAGTATGAAATCCTGCAAGGGGGGCACATACTATACGACACACAATATGCGGATAAAGTCACATATACTGTTTTTGTGAAAAGTGATGAGGCGGAAGGGTTTGAGAAAAAGATGGTTGATATTTTTCGAGGAAGCTCTCCTTTTGAAAAGCAAGGGAAGCAATATGGGGCTTGGCAAGGAGAGAAATTCTCCTTAGTATAAGTGTTTCCTTGGGGGTCATTTCCTTTGTAAGTATAAAAACCTAAGGGGTATCCATTTTTTTGGATACCCCGTTTTTTAACCCCTTGGTTTTGGCGGATCAAAGCCTTTCTTTATCTGACCAAAACGAAATATAAGTCGTTCACATTGGTACCGGTGGGGCCTGTGACCACTAAAGCATTGGCAAACTCCAAGGCCATATGGGAATTATTTTTTGCCAGAACTTCGTCAATGGAAATGCCGGCCTCATCAAGAATTCCCTTGGTGTTGCCATCTACAAGGCCTCCTGCGGCGTCTGTAGGGCCATCGGTGCCATCAGAGCCGATAGCGCCGATGACAATATCATTCCAACCGTAGATGGAAGCGGCGGCAGCTAGAGCAAACTCTTGATTTCTTCCACCCTTTCCTTGGCCTGTTATTTTTACAATGGTTTCGCCGCCGCAAATGACAGCGCAAGGCGGCTGGAGGGGAATGCCGTCTTTTTGTATGGTTTTGCCCACGGAGGCTAAAAAGCGCCCCGCCTCTTTTGCTTCACAATCCACGAGGGTGGAAAGTATAAAAGGCGTATACCCCAAAGCTTCCGCCTCCTTTGCTGCGGCAAGGCACAGGGCTTTGACACTGCCGGTAATCAGCATGGTGTTATTCAAAACTTCTTTCGGCGTTTCTACAGCAAGCTGCACTTTCATCTTTTCAGAAACCCGTAAACCGTATTTTCTCAGTATGGCAAAGGCTTCCTCGCTGGTAGAAAGGTCGGCGCAGGTGGGGCCGGAGGCAATGGCATCCGGCCGATCCCCCAAAATATCGCTTAGGGCAATGGTGTAGACTCTGGCAGGGGCACATAGAGCCGCAAATTTTCCGCCCTTCACCCCAGAAAGGTGCTTGCGGATGGTATTCATTTCAACAATGTCGGCACCGCATTTTAGCAATTGATCTGTGATTTCCAAAAGGTCATTTAGGGTCAGATTTCCCGCCGGTTTTTCAAACAAAGCCGAACCGCCGCCGGAAACCAGAAAGATGACGGTGTCTTCGGGAGAAAGCCCGGAAACAGCCTGAATAATTTGATCTGTTCCCGCAATCGTATTTTCATCGGGGAGGGGATGGGAGGCTTCCAAAATGGTAAACCCCGGAAGCTTGCCTTGTCCATGGTGATATTTTGTAAGGACAAACCCCATTGTGATACGTTGGCCGAGGATTTCTCCGGCGGCTCGGGCCATGTTCCAGGCAGCTTTTCCAATGGCAATAACAATAATTTTTTCGCCGAACTGTTTTCCCGCCAAGGCTTTTTTTACCGCAGCATCGGGCAATACCTGCACCAAGGCACTTTGCATGATTCTTTGTGCGTCTTTTTTCATTTTTTTCATCAGACCACCCCTCCAAAGTATGTTTGCTCATTGTAATATGACAATAGATTATAGCGAAGCATTTCTTCAAAGAACGGCAAAAACTCCCATAAAATTTGAAAAAAGCTTCAAAATTTTTTCTCCAATAAAATGTTTACAAAATGTTCATATTCCCTACATACCCAATTCATAAACCTATTTTATCATAGAATCATCCTTAAGAGAAGCAAGGATAAAGCAAATAACATAGTAATACATACCCTCCCCTTTTAAAAGAGCCAGTCATGGCTCTTTTTTCTTGCTGAAAAAGACGTAACGAGGGTTCTTTTTGTTTTTGGAAATACGGAACCTGTTGACGGGTTCTTGCTTTTAGATGGGTAAAAAATGTGCAAAAAATATCCCCATATTCTTATGTAACACAGGGATAGATGAAATTGCAAAAATTTATGCGTTTGTTCAGAAAGCAGCTTTTTCCCTATAGGGAAATTTCAAAGCTTATTTCAATAATGCAATCACCTCAACCTCGCACAAAACATTTTTCGGCAGTGTTTTCACCGCAACGCAGGAACGGGCGGGCTTGCTTGTAAAATATTTGCCGTAAATTTCGTTGAATGTGCCAAAATCCCCCATATCTGCTAAAAAGCAAGTGGTTTTGATGGTATCGGCAAAGGTTAAACCGTTTGCCTCCAGAACGGCACTCAGGTTTTTCATTACCTGCTCTGTCTGTCCTTCGATTGTGGTGGCAACAACATCGCCCACAGCGGGATCAATGGCAATTTGTCCACTGGTAAAGAGGAACCCATTTGCGGAGATTGCTTGAGAATAGGGACCGATGGCTGCGGGTGCTTTCTCTGTGCTTGTAACTTTAATCATACTTTTTACCTCCATTTTGATTGATAAAATTTATAATAGTGTTGGGTTTTTGTTTGTCTATGGAGTTTTTGGGAAGGGTTTCCCGCAAGCTCAATATCAATACTATTATTCTATCCCAAAGACATTTTTGCGTCAATGTGTTTTTCTCACATACAGCCGGTTTGTACAATTTTTTATAAAATTTATTTTTTTTATTCCCTTTTTGAGGATATTCGGGTAAAATAAAAACAGTGTGTATTTCTGCAAGGAAGTACGAATCAACAACGGGCAGAAAGGAATTTACAGAAATGAGTATGTTGGAAGAGATCCAAAGAAGGCGGATTTTTGGGATTATTTCCCACCCAGATGCCGGAAAAACAACCTTGACAGAAAAGCTTTTGCTTCACGGCGGAGCCATTCGTGAGGCAGGTACTGTGAAGGCAAGACGAAATGCAAAATTTGCGAAAAGTGACTGGATGGAGATTGAAAAACAGCGTGGTATTTCCGTTACGTCTTCCGTAATGCAGTTTGAATACAAGGGAAAGGTTGTATCCATCATGGATACACCGGGCCATAATGATTTTGGTGAGGATACCTATCGTATTTTAACCTCTGTGGATAGTGCGGTTATGGTGATTGATGCGGCGAAGGGTGTGGAGGCGCAGACGGTGAAGCTGTTTAAGGTTTGCAGTATGCGTGAGATTCCCATTTTTACGTTTGTGAATAAGCTGGATCGCCAGTCCAAGGATCCTTTAGATTGCATGGCGGATTTGGAGGAGGCTTTGGGTCTGCCTTCTACAGCAGTGACTTGGCCTATCGGCAATGGTATGACCTTTGAAGGTATTTACGACCGGCTGGAAAATAAGGTTTATCTATATCGTAAGCAAAACGGCATTGTGGAGCTTGGGCCCAAAGGGGTCTATGGTAGCGACTTAGAAGGGGTTATTTCCCAAGCAAACCTGGATAGTTTGCGGGATGAAATGGAGCTTTTGGATGGTGCGGGAAATTCCTTTGATTTACAGGCAATCAAAGAAGGAAGCCTTTCACCTGTGTTTTTTGGCTCTGCCTTGGCTGATTTTGGGATTACCCCGTTTTTACAGCATTTTCTGGAATGGGCGCCGGCGCCGGGGGTCAGAAAGACCACAAAGGGCGAGGTGAAGCCCACAGACGAATTTTTCAGCGGCTTTATTTTCAAAATACAGGCGAATATGAACCCTGCCCATCGAGACAGATTGGCCTTTTTGCGCATCTGCTCCGGCACCTTTACCAGAGGTATGGCGGTGACCCTTTCCAGAACAGGAAAGCAGCTGAAGCTGAGCCAATCTACACAGCTGATGGCAAATGAACGAGAAACCGTAGAAACAGCTGTGGTGGGGGATATTATCGGTATTTATGACAGTGGAAATTATCAAATTGGCGATACCTTGACGGATAGAAAGGAAAAGCTTTTTTTTGAGCCTTTACCCACATTCCCGCCGGAATTGTTTATGCGTGTTCATCCCATAAACTCCTTGAAGGCAAAGCAGTTTCAAAAGGGTGTGCAGCAGCTGGCTCAAGAGGGAGCCATTCAGGTTTACCATAATGATTTTAATGACATCATTTTGGGTGCGGTAGGGCAATTGCAGTTTGAAGTTTTTGAATACCGTTTGAATAATGAATATAACTCGGAAATTCGTATGGAATCGTTGGAGTATTGTGTGGCACGTTGGGTCAATCCGAACACGGTGGAAGACATCAGAGACCATTTGGTGGCCAGAAGCACCTTGGTATATGACCGCTTTGATCGCCAGGTTCTCCTTTTTGCGAACCAGTATACACTGAATAATTTCATGCAAAAAAATCCGGATATTGAGCTTTGGGAAGCCTTTCATCTGGATGATACTGAATATCAAGAAGGTTAAAGGGAAAGAGCGGCCGCAGGAGCGGTCGTTTTTTTATGCTTTTGGTAAGTTTTAGAAAATGTACTGTGTATGCTAATGAGAAAGGCCTCCCTTATGGTAAAAATTTTAAACAAAATAGTTGCGGTTTTTTTTGCTTCCTCCTACAATCTGTATTATGATGTTTGTATCAAAGCTTTCCGGGTTTTCCGTTTTCGGAATCATATTCCCAAAAAGAGGAAAATGCTATTGATGCAACGGAATTAGGGCAAGGCTGGAATTATATGTGTATTATTTTACATAAGGCTTGATATTTTTAGGAAGGGCAGGTGACCAAAATGGCGAAGGACGCTTCTGCAAAGCAGGAAGACAAGGCATATATTGCCAAGGCTAAAGCCGGAGATATGGCGGCTTTTGAACTGCTGGTGCAGCAGTATGAAAAAATTGTGTATAACGTCACCCTTCGTATGATGAATCATAGTGAGGATGCCAAAGACATTTCTCAAGAGGTGTGGATCAAGGCATACCGCAGCATTGCAAATTTTGATGAGCGGGCGGCTTTTTCCACCTGGATTTATCGGATAGCAGTGAATACTTGCATTGATGAGATGCGAAAGCGTAAGGGGAAGCAAAGCCTGTCGTTAGATCAAGAGTTTCAGGATGAAGAGGGCGCATGGAAGCATGAGGTGGCCGACGCAGGCGCTACCCCGGAGGAATGTGTTTTACAACAAGAAACGAAAAATGAAATTTACCAAGCCCTAGACAAACTCTCTGAGCAATATAAAACGGTTTTTATTCTTAGGGATATGCAGGGGCTGACTTATGAGGAAATTGAGGAAATTACAGGGCTGGCCTTGGGTACGGTAAAATCGAGAATTTCACGGGCCAGAAGGCATATAAAAGAAGAAATTTTTAAAATTTGGGAACGAAACGGCAGGCCGCCTCGTCATACAAACAGAAAGGAGGGGAGCAATTCATGAACTGCCATAGATGTAAGGAGCTGATGTGGGCGTATTTATCACAGGAGCTGGATAAGGAAGAGGCCGTCTTTGTTGCGGCACATTTAAAAGACTGTCCGGATTGTCAAGAGGAAACGGAAAAGCTGCAAGAACTCATGGATTCCTTAAGCAACCTTCCTGAGGAGGATCTGCCGGAAGGCTATCACACGGAATTGATTCATAAGCTTGCCCAGCAAGAAAAAATACTAGCCTTTCCCTCCGGAAAAAAGCCGCAATATTTCTGGAAGCAATTTGGTTTGATTGCTGCGGGCGTTGTGTTGGTTGTTGCCATTGGCGGCACGCAGGGCATATTGAAAATGCGTGGAGAGGGGAATGGGCCATCGGAAAAAATATTTGTGCAGGAAACTACAGAACCCGAGGATATATCCGAAATATTCCAATCTGCTGCCCCCCAAGAGGATGCTTTGCCGGAGGAGCCGGTGCTTGAGAAATCTGCCCATGCAGGAGTTGAGGAAGGGGAACTACAGAAAGATGTAAGGGCTGAGCAACCTAAAATACAGAAAAAAATGGTTAGTGAGGAGGCCCCCCAAGAAGAGATAACAAATGGGAGTTCACCTCAAAAAGAAGACATAAGCCAAGAACAGGCGCAAAAACAAGAAAAGGTAGAAATTAGCTTGCCGGAGGCACCTATACCTGATTTGGCCCAAGCAGAGCCAAGGGATATGCTCTTTGCTGTGGAGGACACCAGAGAAGCGCTGCCAATGCAGCAGGTGATCCTAACCGTTGGGGATACGGAGGGTGTGTTGGATAGCATTGGGGAGTTGGCAATTTCTTTGGGGGGCTATGAAGAATTTAGACCTTCGGCACAATCCATCAGAATTTCTGTGCCTGCCGGCAAGCGTGAAAACTTCATGGAAGGCATCAAGGAAATAGGGGAAACCCGATCCCTCACAGAAAATATTGAAACGATGGATATGGTTGTTTTTGAAATCACAGTAGAAACAAATTGAGAAAGAACGCTTTTTTCTAAAAGAAATAGAGAAAAGCGTTTTTTTATTTTCATTTATTGCACTATTTTGGCAAAAAGAAGCAATGAAAAGGGATAAATTTTGCATTTTGCATAAAAAAATAGAAGGAAAGAAAAGCATTTCGGTGAAGATGATAAACTTTAGCGTTCTACTTGACTAAAGTGGTAAACTGATATAAGATTAAAGTAAATTAAAGTGCGGAGGTGCAGCATGACATTGCCGAAAATGCTTTTAAAAAAGGAAGAAGAAGTGATTTTTTTATTACGGGCGCTGTTTGAGCGGTTTGGCTATAAACAATTCAAAATGAGTAAGTTTGAGGAATATGATTTTTATGCGGAGAACAGAAATTTTCTCAGCAGTGAAAATATATTGACCTTTAGTGGGCTGGACGGAAAGCTTTTGGCACTGAAGCCCGATGTGACCCTTTCCATTGTAAAAAATACAAAGGGTAGCTATGCATTGGCGGAGCGGGTGTATTATAATGAAAATGTCTACCGTGTGCGAAAGGGTACGGGGGAATTTAAGGAAATTATGCAGGTAGGGCTGGAATACATCGGCGAGGTGGATCGGTATGCCACCATGGAGGTCATTCGTCTGGCACAAAAAAGCTTGGAAATCATCAGCGATGACTATATTATGGATATTTCCCATATGGGTTTTGTTACCGGTTTCATTGAGGAATTGGGGTTAAGCAAAACGCAAAAGGAAGCTTTATTAAAGGGAATCAGCCAGAAAAATATCCATAGCCTGCAGGCTCTTTGCAGGAAATTTCAGGTGAAAGAGGAATTGGAGAATGCTTTTATAGAAATGGCATCGCTCTGTGGCCCTCTGGAGGAAGGCTTGCAAAAAGCAAAAGCCCTTTGTATCAATGCGAAAATGGAGGATGCCCTTTCGGAACTGGAGGCTGTTTGTGCCGCATTGAAGAGCAGCGGTGACGATGGGCGGATAAGGCTGGATTTTTCCGTGGTAAATGGCATGGATTATTATACGGGCATTATTTTTCAAGGCTTCGTCAATGGTGTGCCTAGCAGCATTCTTTTGGGCGGAAGGTATGATAATTTAGTGCGCAAGCTGGGTAAGGACAGCGATGCCATCGGTTTTGCCGTATATCTGGATTTATTAGAACGCTATGAGAAGCAGCAAAAGGAGTATGATACGGACATCCTTTTACTCTATGAGGAAAAGACCGATGCGGCGGCCTTATTGCGGGCGGTAGAAATGCTGACGGATAACGGCCAAAGTGTTATGGTGCAAAAGCAGAACCAACAAACGGTGAGCTATAGACAGCTTTGGTGCATGAAGGAGAGGGGGCTTGAAATCATTGCAGAGAATGATTAATATTGCTTTGCCTAAGGGCAGACTTGGAGATAAGGCATATGGTGTGTTTGAAGGCATTGGCTATGGCTGTCCTTCCATTCGGGAAACGAACCGCAAGCTGATTTTTGAAAATGAGGAAAACGGTGTTCGCTATTTTTGGGTAAAGCCCTCGGATGTGGCGGTTTATGTTGAGCGTGGTGTTGCCGATGTAGGGGTTGTGGGCAAGGATATTCTTTTGGAGCAAAGTGCCGAGGTATATGAGCTTTTGGATTTGGGCATGGGCGAATGCCGTATGGCGGTGGCCGGTAAAAAGGGCGGCAAAATTGATACCGACCGCACCCTGCGGGTCGCCACAAAATTCCCCAATATTGCAAGAGGATATTTTAGAAAGCAAAGCTTAGAAATTGAAATTATCGAGCTGCATGGTTCCATTGAAATTGCCCCTATTTTAGGAATGTCCGATGTCATTGTGGACATTGTGGAAACAGGCACCACCCTCTTGGAGAATGATTTGGAGCCATGGGAGGATATTGTGCCCATCAGCGCAAGACTGATTGCAAATAAAGCCAGCTATAAGTTCATGAATGTACCTATTTGCGAAATGAGCCGGAAGATGAATGAAGTAATTACGAAAAAATCCTGAGGTGATACCATGATAAAACAATATACTTATGGAGAAATGAATATAGATGAAATTTTTTCTCGCAAGGAAGAGAAAAATGAGATTGCAGGCGTTGTTTCAGAAATTATTGCTGAAGTTCGGCAGAAAGGGGACGAAGCCCTGCGTGAATACAGCTTGCGTTTTGATGGGACGGCCTTGGCGGAGCTGGAGGTCAGCGGGGAAGAAATTGCCTGCGCATCGGTAGAGAAAGAATTTCTGAACATATTGGAGGAAGCGGCGGCACATATTCGGGGCTATCATCAAATGCAAAAACGAACGGATATGATGTATACACCCAGAGAAGGTGTCATTTTAGGGCAAAAAATAACACCCCTTGACAGGGTGGGGATTTACGTTCCCGGGGGGACGGCAAACTACCCTTCCACGGTATTGATGAACGCAATCCCGGCAAAAATTGCAGGGGTGAAAGAAATTGTTGTGGTAACCCCTGCCAAAGGCGGAGCGGTAAGCCCTTCGGTTTTGGCGGCGGCGAAGCTTGCGGGGGTTGACCGTATTTTTAAAATCGGCGGAGCACAGGCCATCGCGGCCTTGGCGTACGGCACAGAGACCATTCCTAAGGTAGATAAAATCGTCGGGCCGGGGAACGCTTTTGTGGCTGAGGCGAAGAAGCAGGTTTTTGGGAAGGTTTCCATTGATATGATTGCAGGCCCCAGCGAAATTTTAGTCATTGCCGATGGAAAGTCTGATGGCAGGATGATTGCCGCAGATTTGCTCTCTCAGGCGGAGCATGACGTTATGGCAAGTGCCGTTTTGGTGACGGATAGCAAAGCGCTGGCACAGGCCGTTTCCCATGCCTTGGAGGAGCAAATTCCTCTGCTGCCCAGAAAAGAGATTGCAAGAAGCTCCATTGATCAAAATGGGAAGATCATCCTTGCCAAAAGCATAAAGGAGGCCGTTGAAATTGCAAACCAAATTGCACCAGAGCACTTAGAATTGTGCGTAGATAACCCCTTCGACTATTTGGCGGACATCCGCCATGCAGGCTCCATTTTCTTAGGGAGAAATGCTCCCGAGGCACTGGGAGATTATTTTTCTGGGACAAACCACACATTGCCCACAGGGGGAAATGCAAGGTTTGCCAGCCCTTTGTCCGTGGATGATTTTATTAAGAAATCCTCGTTTACCTATTACACAAGGGAAGCATTGGCAAAGGAAGCGGAAAAAATAAACACCTTTGCCCAAAGGGAAGGTTTGACTGCCCATGGGAAATCCGCAACCATTCGTTTTGAGAAGGAGGCGGGAGAATGAGCCGTTTTTTAAGCCCCAGATTTGCCGCCTTGGAGGCATATACGCCGGGGGAACAACCAAGAGATCAACAATATATTAAGCTAAACACCAATGAGTCCCCCTATCCGCCTTCTCGGGAGGTATTGGAACGATTGGACGCCGATGAAATAAACCGACTGAATTTATATCCCGATCCGCAAGGAAAGGTGCTCAAAGAAAAGCTGGCCAAGCTGTATGGGGTAGCTGGGGAAAATATTTTTCTCTCCAATGGTTCGGACGATATTTTGAATTTTGCCTTTATGGCTTTTTGTGATGGGGAAAGAGGGGCGGTTTTTCCGGAAATCAGCTATGGATTCTATCCGGTGTATGCCGATTTATATCAGATTCCCCATGAAAAAATACCCTTGATGGAGGATTTTACTATCAACTATAAGGACTACTGCGGTGTTCATAAAATGGTGGTGATTGCAAACCCCAATGCCCCCACGGGGATGGAGCTTCCTTTATGGGAAGTGGAAGAAATAGTAAAAACAAATCCCGACCAAGTGGTTTTAATCGATGAAGCCTATGTGGATTTTGGAGGAGCCTCCGCTGTTGGCTTGGTGAAGCACTATCCCAATTTGTTGGTTTCTATGACCTTTTCCAAATCCCGCTCTATGGCTGGCGCAAGGCTGGGCTTTGCCATTGCCTCGAAGGAAATCATAGAGGACTTGGAAAAAATCAAGTTTTCCACCAATCCGTATAATATTAATCGCCTGACTTTGGCTGCAGGGGAAGCGGCAGTGGATAGCGACGGATATTATCAGGAAAACGCGAAAAAAATTATGGCTACCCGGGAACAAACCATAGACGTGTTAAAGGCCTTAGATTTTCAGGTTTTAAACTCTAAGGCAAACTTCATTTTTGCAAAAAACGATAAAATCGACGGCGCTGTTTTTTATGAAGAACTGAAAAAAAGAGGCATTTTGGTGCGTCATTTTGAAAAAGAAAAAATTCGGGATTTCGTCAGAATTACCATCGGCACACCAGAGCAAATGACAGTCTTTTTGCAGAAAACCCAAGAAATTTTAGCCAAAAGGTAGGAGGAAGGTATGAGAGACAGTAAAATTGTAAGAAAAACAGCGGAAACGGATATTCAGCTTTCCCTTTCCTTAGATGGCAGAGGAATCAGCAATATTTCCACAGGCTGTGGGTTTTTAGACCATATGCTGACCCTGTTTGCCAAGCATGGGCGGTTTGATTTGACGGTGGAATGCAAGGGAGATACCCATGTGGACGATCATCATTCAGCGGAGGATATTGGCATTTGTTTGGGCATGGCATTTACCGAGGCCTTAGGGAATGGTGCAGGTATCGCCAGATATGGCAATATGATGTTACCCATGGACGAGGCCTTGATTTTGTCGGCGGTGGATATCTCCGGCCGGGGGCATTTGGAGTTCGGCCTGCAGATTCCCACGGAAAAGGTGGGCACCTTTGATACGGAGCTGGTGGAGGAATTTTTTATTGCTTTCACAAGAAAAAGTAATATTACCCTGCATATACAGCAGTTAGCGGGAAAAAATTCCCATCATATCATAGAGGGTGCATTTAAAGCCGTTGCCCGCAGTTTAAAAGAAGCGGCGGCAATACAGGAAGCATATCGGGATGAAATTCCTTCTACGAAAGGGGTGCTTTAAATGATTGCGATTGTTGAGTATGGTGTGGGGAATTTGTTTTCCCTAAAAAGCTCCTTGGGCGTGGTTGGCGCCCAGGTGGAGGTGACGGGGGAGGCGGAAGCCCTCCGCAGGAGTGATAAAATGATACTTCCCGGCGTAGGCGCCTTTGCGGATGCCATTCATAAGCTGCGTGAAACAGGGCTGGATCAAGTGATTTTGGAAGAGGTGGAAAAAGGAAAGCCCCTTCTTGGCATTTGCTTGGGTATGCAGATGCTGTTTGAAAAAAGCTATGAATACGGCGAGCATAAAGGCTTAGGGCTGATTGAGGGAAATGTAAAGCCCATCTCCTCGGTGATTGGCGCGGGGTTAAAGGTGCCCCATACCGGGTGGAATGCCTTGGTTTTCCCTCGGAAGAAAAGTGCCCTTTACCGTGATGTAAAAGAAGGAGAATGCGTTTATTTCGTGCATTCCTTTGCGGCTATGGACTGTGAGGAGGCGGTAACGGCAAAGGCGGAATATGGTGCCATGCTGACGGCCTCCGTAGAAAAAGGGAATGTTTACGGAACACAATTTCACCCGGAAAAAAGCGGTGAGGTAGGGTTGAAAATTGTAAAGGCTTTTTGCGAGTTGTAAAGCCTTGGGGTGTTGCCCAAGCCCGCCTGTTTTTTTAAAAGGGGGCAAAAAGATTATATAAAATTGTGTATGCGCGGTTTTTGCAAGGGTCAAGGGAGGAAGTCCCTTGTGGGGGGGCAAAGCCCCAAGAACTGATACCTGGTTTTGTTCTAAAAGTTGTTTGAAGTAGAAAGTGAGGGAATGTATGGAGCTTTTTCCTGCCATAGATATTATTGAAGGGTGTGCCGTTCGCCTTGTAAAAGGGGACTATGCCCAAAAAACGGTGTATAGCACCAACCCTGTTGCAGTGGCGCAAACCTTTGCCCAGGCAGGTGCAAAATATTTGCATTTGGTGGATTTGGAGGGCGCAAAGCATGGCGGTACACCAAACCTGGAGATTATACGAGAAATTGTGAAGAAAAGCGGTCTTTTGGTAGAGGTGGGCGGTGGCATCCGCTCTGAGGAAACCATCCGAAAATACTTGGAAGCCGGGGCTTTTCGCATTATTTTGGGCACAGCGGCAGTGGAAAATCAGCAATTTTTAAAAGCTATGATAGAAAAGTATGGCAAAAAAATTGCCGTTGGTGTCGATATTAAAGAAGGCAAGGTGGCGGTGAAAGGCTGGACGGAGCTTTCTGCGGAAAGCTGCTTTGCCTTTTGCGAAAAACTAGAAAAAATTGGCGTTAAGACAATTATTTGTACCGATATTTCAAAAGATGGCTTGCTGTCAGGTACAAATTTGGAATTGTATCGGGAACTGTCTGAAAAATTCAGCGTAAATGTGGTTGCATCAGGCGGCATCACCACATTAGAAGATATTGCACGGTTGCAGGAAATGGGCCTGTATGGTGCAATTTTAGGCAAGGCCTTGTATACCGGAAATATTGATTTAAAGCAGGCAGTTGCCATCACAAAGGGGGAAAGCCGATGATTACAAAAAGAATTATCCCTTGCTTGGATGTGCGGAATGGCCGTGTGGTAAAGGGTGTTAATTTTGAGGGCCTTGCCGATGTTTCTTCTCCCGTGGAATTGGGCAAGTTTTATAGCGAGCATGGTGCGGATGAACTGGTTTTTTATGATATTACAGCCTCATCCGAGGGCCGTGGGCTTTTTACGGATATTCTGCGAGAGGTGGCATCACAAATTTTTATCCCCTTGACTGTGGGCGGCGGCATCAATACCCTTGGGGATTTTGACCGGGTGTTGAAATGCGGTGCGGATAAGGTGAGTGTCAACTCCGGTGCCATTCAAACGCCAAACCTTATTTCGGAGGCCGCCAAAAAATATGGCGATCAATGCGTGGTGCTTTCTGTGGATGTGAAGCGGGTAAATGGTCAATTCATGGTGTTTGCCAAGGGCGGCCGAGAGAATACGGGCATGGAGGCCCTTAGCTGGATCAAGCGCTGTGAAAAAATGGGCGCCGGCGAAATTGTGGTCAACAGCATCGACACCGATGGTGTAAAAAAAGGCTTTGATTTGGAGCTGCTGGCGGCGATTTGCGATATTGTTTCCGTCCCTGTCATTGCCTCGGGGGGCGCCGGCGGCATAGGGGATTTTGTGGAATTGTTCCAAGCCTTGCCCAAGGTGGATGCTGGTTTGGCTGCCTCTATTTTTCACTTCGGCGAGGTGAAAATCCCCGTATTGAAAAAAACCTTGGCAGAAAATCATATTATAGTCAGAAGAGAAAGGTGAGAGCCATGCTGAATATTGAAGAATTAAAATTTGACGAAAAAGGGCTGATTCCTACTGTGGTGGTAGATGCAAAAACCAAACAGGTTTTGACCCTTGCGTATATGAATCGGGAAAGCCTGCAAATCAGCTTAGCAGAGGGAAGAACCTGTTTTTGGTCAAGATCCAGACAGGAGCTGTGGCGCAAAGGGGAAACCTCCGGAAATGTACAGAAAATTGTTTCTATTGTGGCAGATTGCGATAGGGATGCCTTGACGGTAGAAGTACTCAAAAATGGCCCCGCCTGTCATTTGGGAGAGGAGTCCTGCTTTCACAATCCTGTGTTTCGGAAAGAAGGCTATGGGAATTTTTCTATGGATGGATTAATGGCACTGATCGAAGGCAGAAAAGCAGAGAAAAAGGAAGGTTCTTATACAACCTATTTGTTTGAAAAGGGCTTGGATAAAATATTGAAAAAAATCGGCGAGGAAGCCACAGAGGTCATTATCGCCGCAAAGGATCAAGATCATAAGGAAACCATTTATGAAATTGCCGATTTGGCCTACCATGTTATGGTGCTGATGGCAGAAGTGGGGATTTCTCTGTCAGAGGTGCGGGATGAGCTGGCCTCACGCCATGTTATTGACCATAAGGTGAAGCAGGAGAAGATGACGAAATGATTGCAAAAGCGAATTTTCATACCCATACCACCTTTTGTGATGGAAAAAATACAGCGGAAGAAATGGTTTTGGCGGCAATCGAAAAAGGACTCTCGGCCCTTGGTTTCAGTGGTCATAGCTACACCTTTTTTGACGAAAGCTATTGTATGAGCAAAGCAGGGACAAGGGAATATCAAAAGGAAATACAGCACTTAAAAGGGCTTTACAGCCATAAAATAGCCATTTATTGCGGTGTAGAGCAGGATTTTTATTCCCGGGAGCCTATCACTGGGTTTGACTATGCCATTGGTTCTGTGCATTACATCAAAAAAGAGGGAATGTATCTCCCTGTTGACGAAGGGGCGGAAATTATAGAGAGAGACATCCGCACCCTTTTTGCTGGAAATCCCTATGCCTATGCCAAGGCCTATTTTGAAACGGTAGCTGAGATTTTAGAAACAACCGGGGCGGATATTATCGGGCATTTTGACTTATTGGCAAAATATAATGAAAAGAACCCTATTTTTGATGCAAAGGAAAAAGGGTATCGTGACTGCGGCATCAGTGCAATGGAGGCGTTACTTCCTTACGGAAAGCCCTTTGAAATCAATACTGGAGCCATGTATCGCGGCCTGCGCACAGAAGCCTATCCTTCGACGGATTTTTTAAAAGAAATTCAAAAACGGGGCGGGAAAATTCTTCTTTCCAGTGATAGCCACGACTGCGCTTCCTTGGGATACTGCTTTGCGGAAATGGCGGCGTTGGCAAGGGATATCGGTTTTCGGTCAAGGCTGGTTTGGACGTCCCAAGGCTTTGAAGAAGTGGGGCTATAAAGGGCTTTGCAAAGCAAAGGGTTTATTCATATCAAAATTTAGAGAGCCGGAGCATTTTTCCAGCCCTACAAAAAGCATTTTTTTATAGAAACACTTCATTGCAAAATTGTAATGGAGTGTTTTTCTGCAGTCCAAGCTTTTTGTGTACTTGGAATTTGTAGTGTAGCTTGAAAGAATAATTTGCTGTGCAACTTATATTGAAGTATTTGAATTTTTAAAAAAATCTTGACAAAGCAAATTTAATTGTTTAAAATATAATTGTATAGAACATAAATATTCTTTTAAAATTATCATAAATAGTGGAGGTATATACGATGAACATTTACGATTTTAAGGTGAAGGCACGAGACGGCAGTGAGGTGGCCCTCGCGGATTACAAAGGGAAAGTAGTATTGGTGGTCAATACGGCAACGGGCTGTGGATTTACTCCCCAGTATAGCGATTTACAGAAAATATATGAAGCTTATCATAAGGATGGCTTGGAAATTTTAGACTTTCCTTGCAATCAGTTTGCAGAGCAGGCCCCTGGTACAGATGAAGAAATTCATACATTTTGCACAGGGCGGTTTGGCATCGCATTCCCTCAGTTTTCAAAAATTGATGTCAATGGGGAGCAGGCAATTCCTCTTTATAAATGGCTGACGGAGCATACAACCTTCGGTGGCTTTGATTTATCCCACCCCATTGGGCCTATTTTAAATGATATGCTGAAAAAGGAAGATCCGGATTATGAAAAAAATAGCTCCATTAAGTGGAATTTTACTAAGTTTTTGATGAACCGCCAAGGAGAACTTGTACAGCGTTTTGAGCCGACTGATTCCTTGGAAAAGGTTGAAAATAAAATCAAAGAGCTTCTATAAGTCTTTTGGGTTTCGTTTTCTGGGCTTAGGACTTCCTTCTAAGGGCTTGGGATTGCATAGAATGCAGGATTGAATCTATCCATAACATATGGTAAACTAAATAATGCAGACTGTAACCTAGGAGGTTCTTACCATGAACGAAAAGAAAGATATGCTACGACTGGAGAACCAGCTTTGTTTTCCTTTGTATGCTTGTTCTAAGGAAATTATTCGGCGATACAAACCGTATCTGGATCCTTTAGATTTGACCTATACCCAGTATATTACGATGATGGTTTTGTGGGAGAAAAAAACCCTTACCATAAAAGAATTGGGAAAAATACTATATCTTGACTCTGGCACGCTGACTCCCGTGCTGAAAAAGCTGGAGACAAAGGGATACATTACCCGCCAGCGTTCCAAGGAAGATGAACGCAGTGTATCGGTCACTCTTACCGTAGATGGACAAAAGCTAAAAGAAGCCGCAACGGAAATACCGGTGAAGCTTGGGGATTGTTTGAAGCTTATGCCTTCTGAAATTTTCCAACTGCATTCTCTTTTACATCAGCTGCTTTCCGGGTTAGGGCTTGACAATTGAAAAAACAAAAGAAAAAAATGGAGGACGGTTAACAGCCGTTCTCTTTTTTTATTTGATTCTTTCGTTTTCTGTTCTGGAAATGGAAAGCCGATTCGTATATAATGAGATAAACTTGGTTTTATGATTGCAGCTTGGTTATAACGATATAAAAAAGCAAATGGGGGAAAAAATATGAAGGAAAATCCGTCACAGATGGCACTGATTGTCATTGATATGGAAAACGGTTTTATTGACCCAAGAAGTCCGCACTGTATCCGTCAGGCGGCGGCAACGGTTCCGGCGTGCAGGAGCGTTGTCTGCACAGCCCGTTCTGCGGGAATTCCTGTTTTTTTTGTAAAGCGCATTTACCGTATGAACGGAAGCGATGTGGAGCTGACACGTTATGCTGAATGGAAGGCCGGAGGACGGGCCATGATGCCTGCGTCCACGGGGTTTCATAGCGCCGAGGCACCGGAGGGCTTAAAGCCTATACCCGGAGATTATACCATTATCAAGCCAAGGTGGAGTGCTTTCTTCCATACAGAGCTTGATTTGATTTTGCGCCGATTGGATATAAAAACCGTTATTTTGGCCGGCACCACCACGCCCAACTGCGTGCGTACCACGGCATACGATGCCAACTCGTTGGAATATAACGTGGTTATTTTAGAGGACTGCTGTTCTTCCCAAACAAAGGAAATTCAAAAGGCGAATATGGATGATCTGCAGCGCATGGGGGCAATCATCACCACAAGTGAGGACTTTGCCAATTCTTGCCTTGCCTCTATGCCTGATTTGCATCGCATTATTCGCAGGGAAATGCTTCGGGAGGACAGTGATCCGGAGCCCTTTGAGGAACATCATTGCTGGACGGATTTTTGGTAAGCCGCTTTTTGCCGGAAAGGATAAAACGGAAAATATACATTCTTACAGAATGGTTTTTCATCAGCCTGTGGTATACTATTCCCATAGAAAATTAGAGATACTGCAAAACGCTTGTTTCATTTTCGGGAATCAAGGGAGGAATTTTATGAATATGGTAGATTTGATTATAAAAAAAAGAGACGGACATAAATTAAACAAGGAGGAAATCGCCTATTTTGTAAAGGGTGTCTCCGATGGCAGCCTGCCGGAGTATCAGATTTCAGCATTTCTTATGGCGGTTTTTTTTAAAGGTATGGATACCCGAGAAACGGCCGACCTAACTATAGAAATGGCGCAGTCCGGCGGGGTATTCAATTTTTCGGAGGTAGCGGGCTTTAAGG
This sequence comes from Tyzzerella sp. UBA1042, assembly GCA_002316675.1. Classification (GTDB taxonomy): domain Bacteria; phylum Bacillota; class Clostridia; order Lachnospirales; family Anaerotignaceae; genus Chakrabartyella. Next base: position 80,232 of record DCDZ01000010.1, on the reverse strand, counting down.
CAGACAAGCATAGCACCGGTGGTGTGGCGGATACAACCACGCTGATTTTGGCGCCCTTGGTGGCATCCGTCGGGGTTCCTGTGATTAAAATGAGCGGACGGGGCCTTGGATTTTCCGGCGGAACCATAGATAAGCTGGAGGCCATTCCGGGGTTTCATGTGGATGTCACGGAAAAAAAGGCCATTGCCTATGCCAAGGAAAGCAATATTGTTTTAATGAGCCAGACGGATAATTTAACGCCTGCGGATAAAAAGCTTTATGCTCTGCGGGATGTCACGGGAACGGTGGATAGCATTCCCCTGATTGCCGCAAGCATCATGTCAAAAAAAATAGCGGCAGGGGCCGATGGCATTGTGTTGGATGTGAAATGCGGCAGCGGTGCGTTTATGCAGGATTTGAAATCGGCGGAAACCCTTGCTGCAATGATGGTTCAAATGGGGCAGCATATGGGGAAAAAGGTGACCGCAGTCATTAGCGGTATGGATCAGCCCTTGGGCCTGAATATCGGCAACAGCCTTGAGGTGATGGAAGCCATTGAGGTTTTAAAGGGAAACGTGGGCGGAGATTTACTGGAGGTTTCCCTTACCTTGGGGGCATATATGCTGCTCATGGCCCGGCGTGTTGAGACGGTGGAGCAGGGGAGATATCTGCTGCAAACTCACATTAAAAATGGTATGGGGCTTGCAAAATTCCGTGAGCTTTTGATACAGCAGGGCGGGAACCCAGAAATTCTGGAGGATGCTTCTTTGCTTCCGTTATCCCCTTGTAAAAAGATTGTTCTCGCCTCTGCAGAGGGCTATGTCAGTCGCATAAACACAGCCCTCATTGGGCGGGCTTCCATCGAAACCGGTGCCGGCCGGGCATATAAGGAGCAACCTTTGGATTTCGGGGCGGGCATTGTGATGAAAAAACGATTAGGGGATGGGGTGAAAGCCGGCGAGGCCTTGGCGGAAATTTTTGCCGCTACCGAAGAAAAGTGTGCCGCTGCGGCGAACTATTTGCAGCAGGCAATTATCATTGGGGAAGAAAAGACGGAAGCTCTGCCGCTGATTTTAAAAATTATGTAATGGAGAAAGGAAGATGCTTATGAAGAGGGCAATTATTATTGTGCTGGATAGTGTGGGAATTGGGGAGTTGCCCGATGCCAAGGATTTTGGCGATGAAGGCAGCAATACCCTTGTAAATATAAAAAAGGCTCGCCCCCAAACGGATTTAAAAAATATGTGTGCCTTGGGATTGGGAAACATTCAAGGGGAGGACATTCACCTTTTGGGAAAAACGGATGCGCCAAAGGGCGCCTTTGGAAAAATGGCGGAAAAATCCATCGGCAAGGACACTACCACGGGGCATTGGGAGATGGCAGGCATTATCACAAAAACGCCCTTCCCAACCTTTACGGAAACCGGGTTTCCCGAAGAAATTATGGATGCCTTTGAGGAGGCCATCGGTACAAAAACACTGGGAAATATTGCGGCATCGGGCACCCAGATTATTCAAGATTTGGGTGGAGAACATATAAAAACAGGGTATCCCATTGTATATACCTCGGCAGATAGTGTGTTTCAAATTGCGGCGCATGAGGAGGTTATTCCCTTGGAGCGGCTTTACGAAATGTGCCAAAAGGCAAGGGCCATTCTCACCGGCGAAACAGGGGTTGCCCGTGTCATTGCCCGGCCGTTTGTGGGAGCAGAGGGGAATTATGTAAGAACCAAAAACAGGCGGGACTTTTCCTTACCGCCTACCGGCCCTACTATTTTGGATTTGGCCAAGGAAAAGGGGCTGAATGTAACGGCCATCGGCAAAATTGAGGATATTTTTGAGCATAGAGGGATTACCCGTGCAGATCATACCACAAATAATAATGAGGGCATAGAAAAAACAATCTTCTACACCAAGGAAGAATTTAAGGGCATTCTCTTTACCAATTTGGTGGATACGGATATGATTTATGGCCATCGGAATGATGTGGAGGGCTATGCCGGTGCCTTGGAATATTTTGACCGTAAGCTTCCTGAAATTATGGCACGGATGAAGCCGGAGGATATTTTGTTTATTACTGCCGATCATGGCTGTGACCCCACAACCCCCAGTACAGACCATTCCAGAGAATATGTGCCTATCTTGGTTTATGGTGAAGCTGTGAAGCCCGGGGTAGACTTGGGCGTTCGTAAAACCTTTGCGGATTTGGGGCAGACAATTTCTGAATATTTGGGCTTGGGCGCAAAGTTTGAAGCAAAAAGCTTTTTGGCGGAAATTTTAAAATAAAATGAGGAAAATGCGTTGATACCCTTTACAAAAATAAGTTCTATCAAGCTTTTTTTCAAGAGGATAGCAGCGCAGCGTCGCTTTGTGCAAAATAAATTCCCCAAGGGGTTCAAGGGGGGAAACTGTCGGCGCTTCAAAGCTTTCTGTATGAGATAAAGTTTAATTTGAAAAGAACTCAAATAGGCATTCTTTTCTCGTTGAGATGTTGTTATGGCGGCATTTGCTATAGATAACATTTTTTCAGAAGAATAAATTTCCACGAACCGGGCTTGTTCAAAAATCAAGTGACAGTTGAGGTCTGTGGCTACACAATGAAAAAGAACGAAAGGACGAAAATATGGATAAAAAAATTACACTTCGCCTAGCCGATGTTTCGGATGCCGAGGAGCTGCTGGAAGTATATGCGCCTTATGTTACAGATACTACGGTTACGTTTGAATATGAGGTGCCTACAGCCAGAGAATTTGCCGTGGGTATTTCTAAAATACTCCGGCAATACCCTTATTATATAGCTATGGTCGATGGTGCAGTGGCAGGATATACATATGCAGTACCCTTCCGTGCCCAGGCGGCCTATGCTTGGTCGGTTGAGACAACAATATATATTAAGCAGGAATTTCGGGGCTGGGGAATTGGGTCTATGCTTTATTCTGCATTGGAGGAAACGCTAAAAGCTCAAGGGGTTTTGACCATGCTTTCCTGTATAGCCTTTCCCAATCCTCCAAGTACCGCCTTTCATGAGAAAATGGGCTTCCATAAGGTGGGGCATTTTTCCCAAAGCGGGTACAAGCTTGGCAGATGGATGGATATTGTTTGGATGGAAAAGCACATTGGACAGCACCATGAAATACCTGCATCTGTCATTCCTTTTTCTGTTCTGTGAAAGGAATAAATTTGCCTTGTGGATTGTTCACCAAATGGGAGAGAACCGAGGGGAAGCTGTGGGTGAAATGCATTATTTGTAGTTACGGGTTTTTTGAGGGGCAATCGGGCTGAAGCGTTTCGCGCTTTCGGCCCTTCTTTCTATTTAGTTTTATCAAGCATTGAGGGAATTTGGGCTGCGCAAAAACAGGTTCAAAGGTGCTGAAGCATTTTCCATGGCAGGGTAAAATAATTCGACGGATAAACCTTTCCTATGGTATAATATTTTTCAGTAAAACGGAGAATACAAACGACAGAAAATATTGTTTGTGAACGAAATCGTTAGAAAAGTTTTATTTCCTTTCTTCTGTTTATGGTATACTTAAGAATAAAGGATATCATGATAGATATTCTTTCTAACACGAATGAGGTCTCAGAATGAATAAAAAAGTATTACACACATTAGAATACAACAAAATAATTGAAAAACTTGCGGCTTTTGCCGTATCCCCAATGGCGAAGGAGCGGGCGCAAGAGCTGATGCCTGCAATAGTGATGAGCGATATTGCCCTTTGGCAGCAGGAGACAACAGAAGCGGCGGATATGATTTTGAGAAAGGGAACCCCTTCCTTTGGCGGTTTTCGAGAGATCAGACCCCAATTAAGGCGGGCAAGCATGGCAGGGGTTTTGTCTATTTCCGAATTGATGGAAATAGGAGAGTTTCTTTATGTCTGCCGTAAGATCAAAAACTACGGCAAGCATGAAAATAAAGGGGAAGCCTATGGACGGATGGACGAATATTTTGATTTGTTGGCCCCTCTGCCTTCTTTGGAAAATGAAATTAGCAGATGCATTCTTTCTGAAACGGAAATTGCTGATGATGCCAGCACAGAGCTACGCAATATCCGCAAAGAAATGAAGCTTTCCAAGGATAAGGTGCGGGATCATTTAAATGGTATTATTTCCTCGTCGGCCTATAGAAATATGCTGCAAGATTTTGTGATTACCATCAGAAATGACAGATATTGTGTGCCTGTGAAGAGTGAGTATAGAAACAGCTTTCCCGGTATGGTGCATGATCAATCCAACACAGGCTCTACATTGTTTATGGAGCCTTTAAGTGTTATACAGCTGAACAATCAAATGAAGGAGCTGCAAGCCAGAGAGAAAGAGGAAATTCACAAAATCTTGGTGGAGCTTTCCCGCTTGGTTACAGAAAATACCATGATTTTGGAAGCGAATTTGGAGCTTCTGGCGCAAATGGACTTTATTTTTGCAAAGGGTACCTTATCCATTTCCATGGGAGGAACCCAACCCTTATTTAATACAAAGGGCTATATCAATATTCAAAAAGCAAGACATCCTCTGCTGGATGCAAAAACGGTGATGCCCATTAACATCTATTTGGGAAAAGAATTTACAACACTGTTGATTACCGGGCCAAATACAGGCGGTAAAACTGTCGCCTTAAAAACCCTTGGATTATTCACACTGATGGGACAGGCTGGGCTGCATATTCCCGCCTTTGACCATTCTCAGTTGGCAATTTTTGACACTGTATTTGCGGATATTGGGGATGAGCAAAGCATAGAGCAAAGCTTAAGTACGTTTTCTTCCCATATGACCAATATCGTAAAAATCATGGAAGAGGTAACGGACAATTCCTTGGTGCTTTTTGATGAGCTGGGAGCAGGAACGGACCCTACGGAGGGAGCGGCCCTTGCCCTGGCAATCATACAGGCGTTGAAGGAGCGAAAAATCCGCACTGCGGTGACCACCCATTATAGCGAGCTTAAGGTATATGCCCTGTCAACAGAAGGTGTGGAAAATGCCAGCTGTGAGTTTGATGTGGAAACCCTGCGTCCCACCTACCGTCTTTTGATCGGAATTCCGGGAAAAAGCAATGCCTTTGCAATCTCTAAGCGCTTGGGCTTGCAGGATTATATTTTAGAGGGTGCAAAAGAGTTTATCAGTCAGGATGAAGCCAGATTTGAGGATGTGATCACAGATTTGGAAATCAGTAAAAAATCCGTGGTTTTTGAACAGGAGCGGGCGGAGCAATACCGTAAGGAAGCGGAAAGCTTAAAGCTTGAGGTAGAGCACCAGAAGGAAAAAACCAGAGAGCAGAAGGAAAAAATACTGCAAAAGGCCAGAGAAGAGGCAAAGCTTCTCTATGCCCAGGCAAAGGAAGAGGCCGACAGTATCATCAAAGAAATGAACCGTCATGCAAAGGAAAAGGGAAATCAGCAAAAGCTTTTGGAAAACAGAGGAAAGCTGAAGGAAAAGCTTTCCGGTATGCAGGAGGATTTCTTAAAATCCAAGAAAGTAAAAGCGAACCATAAGGTTCCCGAAAATTTGCAGGCGGGGAATCGGGTTTATGTCATTTCCTTTGATCAAAACGGCGTGGTCATTTCTCCGCCGGATAAGAGCAAGGAGGTCATGGTGCAGATGGGGAGCATGAAGGTAAAGGTGCCTTTGGCAGAGCTGATGCTGGATGATACCCCCAGACCTAAGGAAGTGAAGCAAAGGCCCCATAAGACGAAGCTTTCAAAGAGCCAGTTTATTTCAGCGGAAATTGATTGTCGAGGCCAGCTGGTGGACGAAGCGTTGGGAAATATCGATAAGTATATTGATGATGCTTATTTATCGGGATTAAAGCAGATTGTCATTATTCACGGAAAGGGCACCGGCGCACTGCGTAGCGCAGTACAAAGCTATCTGAAAACAAACCCCCATGTACTCAGCCAAAGACCCGGGGTTTATGGTGAGGGGGAAGCAGGCGTCACCGTTGTGGAATTGAAATGATGTGCAAGGGGAGATACCAATGTCTAAAGGTATTGCTTGATCCGTAAGAAATGCATATGTGTCAGAGGAAGAATGGGGTTAAACCGTTTCACAAAGGGGAGATTTACATGAGCGGGAAACAGAAAATTTTAGTGGTTGATGATGACAAGCATATTGCAGAACTGATTTCTCTATATTTGGAGAAGGAAGGTTATGAAGCCAAGGAAGCCTATGACGGCAGAGAGGCTGTGAAAGAGGTTACGGAATTAAAACCGGATTTGGTTATTTTAGATTTGATGCTGCCTGGGCTGGATGGGTATCAGGTATGCGCCGAGGTGCGAAAAACCAGCAATGTCCCCATTATTATGCTGACGGCAAAGGGAGAAACCTTTGATAAAGTGCTGGGGTTAGAGCTTGGCGCCGATGATTATATGGTAAAGCCCTTTGATTCTAAGGAATTGGTGGCAAGGGTGAAGGCGGTTTTGCGCCGCTATGAGCCAAAACAGCAGGAAGACGGGACTATTTTAAAATATCCCAATCTGGAAATCAATTTTTCCAACTATTCTGTCACCTATTATGGAAAAAGCCTGGAATTTCCGCCAAAGGAGTTTGAGCTTTTATACTATTTGGCGGAGCATCCCAACCGTGTGTTTACAAGAGAACAGCTTTTAGACCAAATTTGGGGATACGAATATATCGGGGACACCAGAACGGTGGATGTTCATGTAAAGCGTATCCGTGAAAAACTGAACCAAGAGGATGCATGGGGCATTTTGACTGTTTGGAGTGTGGGCTATAAATTCGGTCAAAAATAACCGTAAGCCTTTGGTTTTCAATACACAAAAAGGCGGCTGTAACAACAGACGCCTTACATAGTGTTTTTGTAACACCATATTTTCTATAAATCATTCAGAAGGGGTATCTTTTTCAGACTTTGCCACCTCTTGGGGGACAGAAGCCTTCTGTACACCGTCTGTTTTTTCTGAAAAGGGCACGTCCTCCTTCATTTCCGGAGACTGCAAAGGGGGTACATTCTTTTGCTGATTTCCTTTTTTGGAATGCTGCTTTCTGATATTTGTAATACGCATCATAATGCAGAAAATATAAAGGAAGAATAGAAGATAATGAAAACTATTCATATCTGACCAGGGGGTTCTGATTAAAACAAAGAGCCCCAAGGCGATTAAAACAATATCAGTTACCGAGAATTTTTTTTTGTTTGCATTTGGTTTTTGATTTGGGTTATGATTCATGGGGTTGTAAACGGTAAAACCGTTTGCTCCTTTCGTATTTTGGAGGTTCTATAAGTATTATAACATTATTCCGAAAGATTGGAAGCTTTTTTCAATGTATTTTTTGGAGGTAAGGTCATGCACAAGGGATCCATCGTAAGAAGGCAAATGCTGTTATATATCGGCACGATTGTTGTATGTGTGTTGATTTTGGGTGTCATTCTTTCTGTTGTTTATACACAGCATTATATGAAGGAAAAGAGAAACGAGCTGATTCAGCAGGGAGGGAAGATTTCTGTTGCGTTTACCAATGCGTATCGGACGGGTAATTTGAGCAACTTGAGCTATGAGCTGCAGGTTTTGGAAGAATATATGGGCGCCGGCATTTTAATGGTAAATACAGATGGTGTTGTTGTTTTGGCATCTCCCGGCCTTGACGAGATGATGATTGGCCAATCCTTTGCGTTTCAGGATTTGGTAGAAGGGGTCAAGGAGGGCAACATTGTTTCCACGGAAACCAAGGCCACAGCTTTGTTTGAAGTGCCCACCCTGGTGGTGGGATACCCCCTGTCTGTAGGAAAAATGGTGGGAATTTTTATGTGCCGGCCCATGCCTGAGATGGAGCAGTCCTTGTATCAAATGTATCAGGTGGGCATTGCAAGTATTTTTATTGTATTTTTGTTTGCCGTTGTGGTGAGCTATGTCACCTCCAAAAGAATGACACGGCCCATTAAAAATATGAATGAGGCGGCAAAGGTGATTGCCAGCGGAAATTTTGAACACAGGGTTGAAATTACAAGCAATGATGAGTTTGGAGAATTGGCGAAAAGCTTCAATCATATGGCGGAAAGCCTGCAAAATAACGATAAAACAAGGCGGGATTTTATTGCCAATGTTTCCCATGATTTGCGCTCACCCTTGACTTCCATGCAAGGATTTTTAACGGCCATGTTAGACGGCACCGTTCCGGCAGAAAAACAAGAAAAATATTTGCATATCGTTCTGGAGGAGACCTTGCGCCTTTCCCGTTTGACAGAAGGCATTGTTGACTTAAGTAGGGCGGAGAGCAGTAAAATTATATTGGACGAATCGGATTTTGATTTGAACGAGCTGATACGGGATAATATTAATTTGCTGGAGCCCCAGCTGAATGAGAAAAATGCAGTGATCAAAGCGATTTTGGCGGATCAAATTACCATGGTTCATGGAGATATTGATAAAATTTCCCGGGTAATTCAAAATTTATTAAGCAATGCCGTAAAATTTTCTTCTGTGGGCGGCTTGATTGAAGTGGAAACAACCAAGACCGACAGAAAAAAAGTTTTGGTTTCTATTAAGGATTTTGGTGTGGGCATCAGCCAAGAGGATCAGAAATATATTTTTGACCGATTTTATAAAGCCGATCAAACCCGTAACCAAGATATGCAGGGAAGCGGCATCGGCCTTGCCATTGTCAGAGAATTCCTACAGGCCCATAATGAAGGAATTACGGTGAAAAGTGTTGCGGGAGAAGGAAGCACCTTCGTATTTTCTCTAAAGCTGGCAGAGGAATAAAAACTATTTTAGGAGTTCCTTGTTTTTTCTCTGTGGTGGATTTCCGCCGGCTTGCCCGATGGTAAAACCTCATTCCGGATAGTTCTAAAACAAATGAAATAATAAAAAGCTTGAAACTCCATCCAGTGGGATTTCAAGCTTTTTATGTACTGGTAATTGAAAAATGGAGGCTTTATCTGATGCTAATGTCAACGGCGGTTAAGTCTAACACCAAATCCGCCTCCGCCTCCGCCATATGGAACACGCCCACCGTTGCCCGGGCCATGATGCGGATGATCCCCGTGACAATTCTGCCTTGGGAATCGTATTTATAGTTCAGCTCACTTAAGGGCAGCCTATAAATAGAGTCTGTGCAAAGGACTTCTTGGAATTCATTGGTTTCCCGGTTTTTATATTTCATGGAACTGAGTTTTCCATAAAGGCATTTCCCCAAAATAGATTTATAGAAAATATTCTTTGCTTTCAAAACAATTTCTTGCTTCTCGTTATTGAAAACCAAGCGGCAAGGATGCTCAAAGCCCTTATTTCCCATGGAAATCATATCGGTGCCGGCCTTCACAATTTTAAAAGGAATCAGAGTGCTTCCGTCCTCCGCACTTTGCATATGGTTGGCATCGTACCCCTGTTCCTTGCAGCTTACTTCATCTGCAAAATAGCCGAATTTTCTTTCCAAAAGGGAAACAACCTCGGGCTCAAGCTTGCCTAAAAGCTTCTCTGTCTGCCGTTGGGCAAGCTCCGGGCTTGTACCCAAGGTTTGTATTAGGAGCCTGTAGGTCATATATTTTTGGTGCTCCAGTGTTGCTGCGATGCTGTTTCCCAAGTCTGTCAAAAAAACTCTTTTAAAGCGCATACTTTCATCGGTTTTCAGCACACCCATATCCTTCAGCTGATAGATCATTCGGCAGGCACTGGGTTTTTTAACGCCCAAATTCTCCGCCACACCGGTCAAAGTGGCACAGGAATCCTGCAGTGCACTGATGATTAAAATATATTTTAGCTGTGCTTCTGTAAAGCCATCAAGAACTGTACCTTGTTTCATTTGTAAGCTCCTTTCTGTTCACGATGTGTAAAAAATGAATGGTAAATATGCTTTATAAATAGCCTGTAGGCTGATTATTTCCCCAAAAGAATTACGAAATTTTGATGAGTGATTTTTAGGTACCGAAAGTTATCTTCGGCTAACTACATAGTTTGAAAATAACACTCCTTTTTTCTTTTGTCAACACCCCAACGTATAAAATCTGTTTTTTAAATTGACAGCAACCAACGAGTATGCTATAGTTTTTTCATAAACCTCGCCCGTTTAAATTTTTTGTGGTACGCATTTTTTGCGGCCGCTTATGATTTAGGAGGTTTTTTTTATGTTCAACAAACGACTTTTCGGGCTCGCACCGAATATCAAAAAATATATCGGAGCAACGGTTTTTTTGCAGTGGCTTAGCCTGATCTGCAGCGTTTTGATTACCCTTTCTTTTTGCAGTGTGATTGCTGCAACATATCAAAATGGTGCGTTGGAGCTAAAGCTGATGCAAAAAACCATAGGGATATTGGCGCTTTTTGGAGGGTTACGTTTTTTTGCTAACCTTTTGACGGGAAAGGCGTCTTTTTTAGCCTCTAAAAATATCAAAAAACGTCTGCGGGAGAAAATTTACTTGAAGCTTGCTCAGATCGGGCCGTCCTATCGTGAAAGGATTTCTACGGCAGAGGTGGTGCAGATGAGTACGGAAGGGGTAAATCAGCTTGAAATCTATTTTTCTCAGTACTTACCCCAGATGTTTTACAGCCTACTTGCGCCGATGACTCTGTTTTTCATTTTGGCAAGGCTTTGCTTTCCGGCTGCGGTTGCGCTGCTGCTTTGCGTCCCTCTTATTCCCTGTTCCATTATCTTAATTCAAAAATTTGCAAAAAGGCTTTTAAAGAAATACTGGACTGCATATACCGACCTTGGGGATTCTTTTTTGGAGAATTTGCAGGGGATGACCACCCTTAAAATTTATCAGGCGGACGGACAAAAGCATCGGGAAATGAATACCAATGCGGAGGTGTTTCGCAAAATTACCATGAAAGTACTGTCTTTCCAGCTAAACTCGATTTTGGTTATGGATTTGGTTGCCTACGGTGGGGCGGCCACAGGTATTCTTTTTGCAATTTCCGGGTTTTTAAAGGGAACCGTTGGCCTATACGAAGCCATGGCGGTTATTTTGCTTTCGGCGGAATTTTTCATTCCCCTCAGGCTTTTGGGTTCTTTTTTTCACATTGCAATGAATGGTATGGCGGCGGCAGATAAAATTTTTGCCATTTTAGACACACCGGTTCCGCCAAAGGGTATGGAAAAGCTAGAGGGTTTTGAAATTACCTTTCAGAATGCAGGCTTTCAATATGAGGATAATAAGCCAATTCTCCATAAAATTTCAATGGAAATTCCCGCGAATACCTTTGTTTCTCTGGTGGGAAAAAGCGGATGTGGAAAATCCACCATGGCGGGGCTGATGAAAGGGACGTTGGCCGGCTACACCGGCAGCATCCAAATCGGTGGGAAGGAATTAAGTGACATCAGCGAAGCATCCTTGATGAAAAACATTACCTTTGTAAGTCATAATAGCCTTTTGTTTCAGGGAACCGTGGCCTATAATTTGAGAATGGCGAAGCCTGATGCAACGGAGGAAGAGCTCTGTTCCGTTTTGCGTCGTGTCAATTTTTTAGAGGAAATTCAAAACAAAGATGGGTTAGAAACCCATATTGGCGAGGGGGGGAACAATCTTTCCGGAGGGCAAAGGCAGCGGCTGGTATTGGCCAGAGCCTTGCTGCACGATTCTCCCATTTATATTTTCGATGAAGCCACGTCTAATATTGATGCAAAGAGTGAGGCTTCTATCATGGAAGCAGTGCAGGATTTGTCGAAAACAAAAACCATATTTTTTATCTCTCACCGCCTTGCAAACGGCATCAACGCAAACCGTATTTATGTTTTGGAGCAGGGGCGTATTGCCCAGATGGGTACCCATGGGGAGCTGATGGGGAAGCAGGGCCTTTATGAAAAGCTGTTCACCCAGCAAATGCATCTGGAGTCCTTTGGGAAGGACGGTGAGCAGTATGCGTAGGAGCGGAATGAAAATTATGGCGGGGCTCATCGGTCTGGTGAAGCCGTTGCTTCACTTTATGCTGTTGGCAATTGTATTGGGGGTTCTGGGCTTTGTCTGTTCCTCCGCCCTTACTATTTTAGGAGCCGCAGCCATTTTAAAGCTTCTGGGGCTTGATATTCTACTCTCCCTTAAGATGATTTCAATGATGCTGATTGTGTTTGCCGTGTTACGGGGGATTTTTCGCTATGGCGAGCAAAATTGCAATCATTATATTGCCTTTACCCTTTTGGCCATCCTGCGGGATAAGGTGTTCGCCAGTCTGCGCCGCTTATGTCCGGCGAAGCTGGAGGGGCGGGACAAGGGAAATCTCATTTCTATTATTACGGAGGATATTGAGCTGCTGGAGGTTTTTTATGCCCATACCATTTCTCCTGTTGTAATCGGGATGATTACCTCTGTAATATTTGTCGTTGTCATCGGAAGCTTTTCTCCTGCCCTTGGAGGGCTTGCCGCTGCTTCCTATCTTTGTATCGGGGTAGTAATTCCATTATTAAACGGAAAACGCATTAAGGCCTATGGCATGGAGTATCGCAATGGTGTGGGCAATCTCAATTCTTTGTTTTTGGAGAGTATGCAAGGCCTTGGGGATTTACTGCAATTTGCACAGACAGAAAACCGCCTGTTGGAAATCAACAGCTTGACGGAGGAATTATCCGAAAAGCAAAGAGAATTAAAGGAGGCCGAGTGCTTTACTAGGGCAATCACAGAAGGTTTTGTTTTGCTTTTTTCCGGGGGAAATCTATTGGTGTCAATGGTACTTTTTTCAAAGGGAAGCCTTTCCTTTGAGGGGGCAATACTGGCATCTGTAACCCTCATGAGTTCCTTTGGCCCTGTTATTGCCTTAAGCAATCTATCCAACAATTTGGCCCATACCTTAGCAAGCGGGGAACGTGTGCTGTCTCTTTTGGAGGAGGTGCCGGAGGTGGAGGAAAAAACCGACGGCGAGAATATTTCCTTCCAAGGCGGGAAGTGTGAAAACGTAACCTTTGCCTATGGCGAGGAAAAGATACTGCAAAATTTGACGTTAGACATCCCCCAAGGGCAGATCCTTGGAATATATGGGAAAAGCGGCTGTGGGAAATCCACTCTTTTAAAGCTTTTGATGCGTTTTTGGGATAAAAAAGAGGGGGAAATTACCCTTTCGGGGACAAAAATTGAACAAATTAATACGGCCTCCTTGCGTGCAAACGAGAGCTACTGTACCCAGGAAACCTATCTTTTTCACGATACCATTGGCAATAATATTCGTCTTGCCAAGGCAAATGCCACCGAGGAGGAGATAATTCAGGCTGCGGAAAAGGCCTCCTTACACAGCTTTGTCGCAACCCTGCCAAAAGGCTACGATACACTGATTGGCGAGCTGGGCGATACGCTGTCCGGCGGGGAAAAGCAGCGGATTGGCCTTGCCAGAGCCTTTCTGTCAGGTGCATCTCTTCTGCTGTTGGATGAGCCAACCAGCAATTTAGACAGCCTGAACGAGGGGATTATTTTAAAATCCCTTTCCGAGGCGGAAAATGTGACCATCCTTTTGGTTTCCCATCGAAAATCCACACTGGGGATTGCTTCAAAAATTTATTCTGTGGAAGGGGGGCGGCTTGGTTAGGGGGTATTTCACCCTCCAAGAGCAGTTATGTATACCTTCAAAAGAGAGAAAGAAAAAAGAATGATACGGTTCATGATTACACTGTTTTGCAATCGAAAGCACGGAATGGTGAAAACCTTGTGCAAAGATTGTACAGAGCTTTTGGCCTATGCCGAACAAAGAATTGAAAAATGTCCCCATATGGCAACCAAGACCTTTTGCAGTCAATGCAAAACACATTGTTATACCCCTGTGATGCGGGGGCGCATAAAACAGGTGATGGCATTTTCCGGCCCGAGGATGCTCTTCCAGCATCCCTTGGCGGTACTAAGCCATGCCTTTTGTACCAAAATAAAAAGGAGATGATACAACTGAAGTATTTATATCTTACCTTGGCTTTTCTGTTTCTGGGTATTGGCGCTGTAGGTGTGGCGCTTCCCCTTGTGCCCACAACCCCCTTTCTCCTGTTGGCATCCTTTTTCTTTGCGAAAGGGTCGGAACGCTTTAACCGCTGGTTCCAATCCACCAAGCTGTATCGGGAGAATTTAGAAAGCTTTGAAAAAAATCGTTCCATGACTTTAAAAACAAAGCTTTGCATCTTGATTCCGGTTTCCGTTATGCTCCTTGCGGCGTTTTTTATGATGGATAACCTTTACGGAAGAGGATTTATTATATGCCTGATTTTGTTTAAATATTATTATTTTATGTTTAGAATTAAAACAATTCCCCCCGCCGGTATCAAGCAAAAGGAACGGCCCGATGCGCAGTTCCCGAAATAAAGGCAGAAATTTGGCATAAAATTTTCCATGAAAGTGAGAAATTGGTTTGACAAAGGAAAAAGGATATGCTATAGTGATAGAAGTTAGTTGGAACTAACACTATAAGGTGAATCATACTTGCTTCTCCCTTTTTTCAGATGAAAAAACAGGCGAGGTTTTGAATTTAAAAAAATATATGCTGCCATAGCTGAAATGTTCAAGGAATGACAATTTGTCATTCCTTGAACTGTTTTTAAGGGAGATTAGCCTAGGCTAATGATCGGGGGCATTGGGAAAAGCAAAGAGGTGGTTTGAACCGGGGAATGCAGGAAAAGTAAGGGTTTTATACGATACAATTGAGTTAGCTTATGCTAACAAACTGGGTTGCGAGTCAGAGAAACAATAATCCTTGTTTATAATGACCGAAGAGAAGAACCAGATTGTACAGTGAAAAACACTTCGGCCTGATTATAAAAATAAAATGAAAGGGATGTGGTGCCAAAAAAACAGGAAAAGCAAGGCAAAAACCGGTTTTTGCCCAAAAGGGCAGTCAATTATAACTATCATCTAAGAACAAAAAAAGGAGGAAAGAATTATGAAGAATGTACTTAAGAGATTAACAGGGTTTGCGTTGGCGGCGATTATGGTGGTTGGTATGAATGCCATGGCATTTGCCCAGACTGCACCGGGATATGTGACCTTCTTTAAGGAAGGCAGCACCTCTGCGGTTTCTATGACACAGAACGTGATTGAAAGCTATGCAAGCAAGGTTCAGGTTGGCGACAATTACGTTTATACAATCAATCTGCAGTCCTTTGAGATGACCAAGATGGGCATTTCTGGGGAAGGCACAATGACAGGAATTGCATTAGGTGCTGCTGCACTCAATGCGGGCGTTACCGCATCACTTACCAATGGCGGTGATACGTTGGTTGTATCCGTGCCTACAAGCCTTGTGGTAAATGGGAATTCTCCTGCATTTGCGGCAGATGTTGAGGCAACAGTTGAAATCTTCTGGGGTATTGAATTTGATATGCCTTCCGCTGTAAACCTTGCAATCACTGATACCGAGTTGACTTATTCCGAATAAGGACAACATTGTAACAGCAGAAAGAGCCGGAGCCTCGGCTTCGGCTCTTTCTTTTTTATCACAGCGGGCTATTACTTTTGTTTTTTGCACGGAGGAAGGGAAAATCTTTAAGATAGGGAGTGAACCATAGTGAAATATAAAATGTATTTGACCATGTTTTTGGCAGGCACACTGGTAGTATCCTCAACGCCTACCAAGCTGTATGCCGATGCAAGCAGTCAGCAGGTTGCATCACAGGAAAGCGGAAGTGAATCGGGAACAACGGGAACAGGGGAAACGGTTTCAGATAAGGAAGGTTCTACAGGAACAGGAGAAGGAACTGAGGGTAGTGAGTCAAATGGATCACAGAGCGAGAGTTCTGCGGAGGATGATACAGAAGAGACGGAAACAACGGATGAAACCGAAAATATAGAGCCCGAAGGGGACATGGGAGATACTGAACCGACGGAAGGTGCAGAACCGACAGAGGACAGCGAACCGACAGAGGACAGCGAACCGACAGAGGACACAGAGCCGACAGAGGACACAGAGCCAACAGAAGAAACGGAACCGACAGAGGATACGGAACCTGCAGAGGAAGAGGTGCCTGCAGTGCCTGTTATAGATGGACAGGGGGCTGTGCCGGAGGTGAATTCCCTTTTGATTGCCCCTCTGCTTGAGGAGCTTGCGGTGGTTGACGTACCTTCCATTTCTGTCACGGATGGAGAATCGGAGGATCAAACCTATTATGCCAATGATGCCCAAGTACAGGTGACGATTACCGTTCCGGAGGAAACAACGGTATATTATACGACAGATGGCTCTGACCCTACGGAAAGCGGAACAAGGCTTGCTTATGCCGATGCCGAAGGCTTTGCCATAGAGGCCGCAGGCACAGAGGCAGAAACCGTAACTATTCAAGCGGTTGCGGTGCAGGAGGGAGAAGAATCGGCTTTTTCTCAAATTACCACAAAGGAAGTTAATTTTTTAGAAGAAATTGAAGTGCCTTTGCCTGAAATTTCAGATGCAGATGCGAATGGCGAAACACAAGAAAGCTACAGTTTTATGTCATCGGTAACGGTTAGTATAGAGGTGCCTCTGAATGCAGAGGTTTTGTATACGACGGATGGCTCCGACCCCAGAACCAGTGAAACCGGTGCATTTTATGAAAGTCCGTTTCAGGCTGCCCTTAACTATACCCAGTATACCGCAGGTGGCACCATCACGGTAAAGGCGATTGAGAGAAAGGGAATTGAAGCGGAAGACGGAAGCATTGTGTATGTTTACTCTGAGACTGCGGAAAAAGATATTGTATTTAGAAGTATGCCGACGAATATGACCTCGGCCAAAGCCTCTGTTACCATTACCCAGAAGGGGAGCGACACCACACAAATTGTTAGCTCTACCAAAACTATCCGGGATATTCCCAATGGAGAGACAGTGGAAATCACTATGAAACATCCCGGCGGAGAGGGGAATAAATTGCTGTATACTCTGGATGGAACGGCTCCGGCGCAAAGCGAAACAGCACAGGAATACACGGGAAGCTTTACCATTCAAGCCAGCAGCCTCGCGGCGGAGACCGTTCAGCTGCGTGTGTCCTGCGAAATTGATGACGGGCCGACAAAGACCTATGCTAACCCGATCACAATTAAGCTGATATTTTTAGAGGAAGTGATTGCCACTCCTGCGCTTTCGTTCACTGCGTTAGAGGCAGAGGAAACCAAATATGCCAACGATGCAGAGGTGACCGCAACCATTTCCAATTATGACCCAGCCTTAACGTATGTCTATACCTTAGACGGAACAGACCCTACGCTGGAAAGCCCCGCATATGATTCGGGGACTGGCATTACGGGAATTCAAGCGCCTTCCCCAGGCGGCGGCAAGGTGGTTGTAAAGGTTGTTGCGGTGAAAAATGGAAAATATCTGTCGGAAATTACCACGGCGGAGCTTTTATTCAAGGTGTCGGACAGCTTGACGATTGAGGCAGGCGAGTATATTGCGGATTTTGCGGTGCGCTGTGACGATGAAGAAAATGCGTATCTTGCTGAGAATTATATCGATACCAAGGATGTTGCTCTTACGGTGGATGAGAAAGGGGATATCAGCCTCACCATTCGTTTTAGAGAGAAAACAGTGTGGTCAAACAATTCTGACGGAACCTATATTTTAAAGGCCGCAAAGCTTGTGGAGGATGTGAATGAAACTGAGCTTTCCTTTGAGGAACCATCTGAAGCGAAGGAGTATGATTTTACCCCATCTGAGCATAGAATCATAAAAACCATTACGGTGCCTTTGGCGTCATTAACTTCGGATGTGACAGTGAAATTTCAAAATAGCAGTGATACATGGGTAGATTTTGTATTTTCTCTTAATTCCCAGCCGAGACCTGCATCTGAAATAGATTCTTCTGTTATGGGCTATACCATAGAAACAGAATCGAAATACCTTACCTATGACGGATCATATCGTCAACTGGAAGGGTTCTCGTTTGATATCAAGCTCAAAAAAAAGGGCTATTCTGCAACGAGGCCTATGGTGTATTATTATACCACAGATCCTGAGGAGGAAATCACCCTTTCCTCAAGTTCCACGGCCTTTCCGAGTGTAAGTCAACTGGGGGTTTATGGCGATTACGGACAGGTGCAAAAGTTATACAGTGTTTACGCAACCAACCCTGACCCCCATACGATGAACGTGCGGGTAAAAGGGTATGTAGAAGGGATGGGTTGGACGGAGGAACTCGAGATCCCGGTGCGGTTGAATGCAAGAGCTTTGGGAAATAAGCTTTATGCGGAAAATGATTCCAGTTTTTACATCACGGCCAAAGGTGATCTCGGCATTTGGGGGACTTCTTCTGGTTATGTAATCCCCTATGACACGGTATTCCGTGTAGACACGGTAACGGACGCCGCCGAAATCAGCACCTATGCGGAAGCGGTTTCTGCGGTAAACGCAGAACATGGCAGCAGAGCTATGCGTGTGCTGGATTATACCTTTGAAACCCCCGCGGGTGAACAGGTGAAGCTTTTGGATTCCACGGGTGAAATCAAGGATTACACCGTCGTGATACCTGCGGCTTCCGGGTTTAAGCCTGAGGATGTTTCCCTTTATAGAATCAAAGAAGACGGCACGGCAGTGCTGATTACAGAAGGTGCCGGTACGACGGAGCTTGGGTATAATGCTTACCGGATTCAAAACCAGTATCCTTCCGGCATTTATGTTATGGTTGCGGGAGAAAAGGCGGATATGCCCACTATTGCAAACGGGTATTATTATGCCTCCGCTGCATTGATGGATAGCGAGAATAAATATCAAGCTCATGCATATGCGGGTATTTTTGACAGCAGTTATCATAATGGAGATGCGCTGTTGGATATTAAAAGTTATGCAAAATATTTGTATCTTCCCCTAGCGGACTTAGACGGGGAGTATGTGACAGAGTTTTATTACTATGATTACCTAAACGGCGAATATGTAAAAGCTGCTGCGGCAGAAACCTATGCCGTGGAGGGAGAAAAATATGTTAAGCTTGCAAAAATCCCCATCACCACAAAGAATGCCTATTTAGATGTTTATTTCAAAACCTCAGCAGGGGAGACGCAGTATGCAAGCCTTGCGGTGGATTATGCCAGCAGAGTTACAGCCGATGGCATTCCCACACAGGCACCGAAAATGACCACGGCCACAGGGGCAACCTCTTATGTGAATGAGGATACGGCGACAATATCCCTTTCCAGTGCTTCGGAAAATGCAGGCATTTATTATACCTGTACTAGCGGAACAACAGGGGTAGACCCCAATACGTCAAATGCAGAGCAGCTTTACACCGATTCCTTTACGTTATCAACAGAAAATGAGGAAGGGGAAGTATATACCATAAAAGCTGTGACGGTAAAAAGCGGATTTATCACCTCTGATGTGGTTACCTATACCATAACCTTTAATAAAAAAGGTATGGCTGCGGAGACTGCGGAAAAACCCGTGATTTATGCAAAATATGAAAGCGGCGAAACCCCAGAGGATGGTGTTTATACCGTAAACATAACAAGCCCCACAGAAGGTGCATCCGTTTATTATACCATAGACGGCACTGAGCCATCGGCGCAAAATGGCACCTTGTATACGGAAGGCTTCATGGTTCCGGCATTAACAAATGGTGAGCCGACCGTGATCAAGGCGATTTGCGAGGGCGCAGGTATGAATGCCTCTGAAATTAGCCAGACGACCATTGCGTTTTCTACCAATTGGTGGGATAACATTCAGACGAATACAAGCTATGAAGTTCCGATTAAAATGCTGAATTTCATAAATAACGATTTACTGTCTATGGGAAATGGCGCTTTATCAGGAACAGCAGTATTGTCTGTGGATGAAAAAGGGAACAAAACCTTAAGCATTCCCTTCCAAAGAATAGATATGGGTGGCCATGCGGGATACCTCATTGATTTGTGGTACTTTGAAAATGAGGAGACAGCAAGGGCGGAGAACTGGAAAAACACCCAAATAAAAGGAACCTATGTATATACCCAGGATAACAAGATTTCCAGTGTGACCATTCCGGTTTACACAAACAGTGATAAGGTAACGGTGGGAATTGAATCTAATTTTGAGGACATGGGTAAGCAAAGAGCAACCTTATCCCTTGATTATTCTGAAATTATTGAGAAAGTGACGGGGGTTCCCGTTGATGATGAGCGTCAGGTGGATATCCCTGTGATTGATGCGGTGTTAAATAGTGCCGGAGACGCCTTCCTGATTTCCATTGCTATGCCGTCTGCCAGCGAGGCAGTGGATGCGGATATTTACTATACGGTCAGCGGGTCTGAAGATGCTTCCATTACCAAGGATGCAGAAAGTAAATATACGAATTCCTTCACCATTACGAAGGCGCAAGCTGCTGCCATGGGCGGTGCGGCAGGCACAGTCAACGTGTTTGCCATGGCCGCAAAGGAGGGCTTTACAGACTCCATTGTGAATATGAAAAAATTGACCTTTGATACCTCCTCCTCGGGTGGAGACGAGCCATCTCCCGGCGAAATTGATGTGACGCAGGATGGAAAGTATTGGGTGGATGTAGATCTCTATAAGTCCAGTGATGACGAGCCGTCCATGGGAAATGTGGCGTTTGAAAACAACCCAAGGGCGCTGATTGTGACAAGCGGCGGAAACAGTGTGATTCAACTGGGCTCAAACCCTGTTCGCATTCCACCGTATTATTCTGGGCTGCAGGAATTCCAGTTTAAGAATGCTCAGGGCGTGTATCAACTTGCAACGGCATTGGAAACGAAGGAAATCAATACAACCTATAACGGTACAAGCTACACCTTCGATTACCTTAAAAAATTTGAGTTTACTCTGCCAAATGTGACAGAAGAATATATTGACGTTAAAGTAAAGGTGCCCTATACCATTATGGATTCTGCGGTGGGCAGCGGCGCAATTGACGCAAGGCTTAGAATTGATTGGGATAGTGTTAAGGTAGGAAAGGATACCGATGAGCTGGATGTAAACGATTCCGCTTCCGAAAGCTCTGTTTCCATAGAGAGCAGTCCGGTAGATGAAACCGATGCGGAAACAGGCATTCGCTTGATTGCCGCAGAAAATGTTTTGCCGGAGGGATCAAAATTGTTCTCAGCTATCCTGAAAGAAGGAAAGCAGTTCAATCTTGCACAAAAAGCATTGGGAGAGGATATCCATAAGTTTACTGTTTATCAAATTCTTGCGAAAATTGGAGATGAAGAGACAGCACCCCTTGACAAGGTGAAGCTATACATTCCGATTCCCGAGGATTTTGATCAGGAGCGGGTGGCGTTGTATAGAATCAATGACGACGGCACAAAGACCTTGCTCAATGGTACAGTATTAAATGGCGGGCTAATCCCTGCGGCAAGCGGAACAGAGCCGGTATACTTTGCGTTTGAAACAGCAGACTTTGGTTTATTTGCTCTGGTGGAAATGGATGAGGCTTTGAATGTTCCGGAGCTTACTGAGGATGAGGCGGAGGACGAACTGTTTGATGATATTTCAGGCCACTGGGCGAAGGTTTATATCGAAAAAGCTGTAGAAATGGGGTTATTTAGCGGTGTCAGTGAGACTAGCTTTGCACCGAATACAAAAATGACAAGAGGTATGTTTGTGACTGTGCTTGGCAGGCTGGAAGGCATAAAGGGAAACACCTATCGAGGCAATAAATTTAGCGATGTGAAGGATACGGATTATTATTCCTCCTATGTGCTTTGGGCCTCTGAAGCGGGAATTACCGGAGGCACCGGTGCAGGTACCTTTGCTCCAAATGCAAGCATTACCAGAGAACAAATGGCAGTGATGCTTACAAAATATGCCGAAATGAAGAGGATAGACCTTGGCAGCAGCGAAGCCCTTGACTTTGCTGATGCAGACGAAATCGCCGATTGGGCAAAGGATAGTGTAAAAGCCCTTGTGGGAGCAGGCATCCTTGTCGGGCGGGAAAACAAAACCTTTGCGCCGAAGGATGGAGCATCCAGAGCGGAGGTTGCGGTTATGCTGGTAAGATTTATGGAGGAGTATTCCTCTCAAGCAGAGCCGGAAACAATTTAAATTGAGTATTCACCCCTTGTGATACTATAAATTAGGCAGAGCCCTTCTTTAGGGAGGGGCTTCTGCCAATCAAAATGGAGGAAAAAAGATGAAAAAAAGAAGCTTGAAAAAATTGGTTTCCATGTGTCTGGCAGTTGCCGTTTGTCTTGGGATGCAGGTGAGTGCCTTTGCGTCAAACGAAAATGTATATACGGCAGATACCCTGACCTACTATCTTAATCCGGACACGGGAAAAACAGAGGATGGAGGCACAAGCAATGCGGAAATCGGCGAAGGTATGTGCAGAAGTGCGGTGTATGAAAAGGCCTTGGTGGAAGAGCAGGACGGAAAAACTTGGATTACTGTAAGGATGCTTTTGTACAGCCATATCTCAAATATCAGAATTTATACCCAAAATGCGCCGAAGGGAGACTACACCGAAGCCAAATATTCCGTTTTGGCAGAGAATTCTACCAATGACAGCGGGGATATGCGCTTTGAAGCGCCCTCCGCTGATTGTTATATAAAAGTGAAAATGTATGTTGGGCCAATGGGCAGAGATGTTTGCTTCTTTTGGAAGGTTGATACTAGCACTGCCCAAAGCGGAAATGGGGACTTTATAAAGAGCATTAAAGCCAACACAAATGAAACCAAGAAGGAGGGCTTTACGGATATTTCCGATCACTGGGCAAAAGCTGACATTGAAGGTGTTGTGGAAAAGAAGTTTTTCAGTGGTACCAGTGATACCACCTTCAGCCCAGATACGGCCATGACAAGGGGTATGTTTGTAACGGTGTTAGGAAAATTAAACGGTGCGGATGTTTCCGGCTATAACAGCAGTAAGTTTCAGGATGTTGCCCCAGGGAAATATTATGCAAAATATATCGGCTGGGCAAGTGATAAGGGAATTGTTTCCGGCACTGGTGAAACGGCATTTAGTCCCGATGTGCCAGTGACCTGTGAGCAGGCGGCAGTTATCATGATGAAATATGTGGAGGCTAACGGCATTACCTTGAAGGCTAGCGGCACAGCACCAAATATGGATACGGTAAGCAGCTGGGCGAGAGAGGCTGTGGAAAAGGCGGGAACAGCCGGGATTATTACAAGCCAGAATTCCAACGGATATCAATTTAAATCAGCGGCAACAAGAGCTGATGTTGCATCCATTATTATGAATATGCTGAATAACGCATAAGAACGAAGGTGTTGAAACAGGCCATTTCCCTACGTACAACAAGCTGTAGTCCCGTGGGTATTTTTGCAAAATACCTGCGGGAAGCATTTGTTGCGGGGTTGCTTTGGCAAATGCAAAAGACAGTGTTTTCTGGCCCCCTTGAAAAACTGTTTTTTGCATTTCTATATCAATGAAAGGTTCACGAAATTGGTGAGGAAAGGGGAAGAACATGAAAAATTGGAGAAATAGAATACTACTGTTGCTTCTTAGCTGTATGCTGTTGCTATTTGCGGGCTGTGTTGATCAAAGCGGTGCCGAAGGGACGGAAAATAAAGCGGAAGTAACTGCGGCAAATATCACAGCCGAAGCGCCGGAGAAAGCCGAGGTGAAAGAGGAAGGCGGGGAAGAGGCAGAAGCCGCTGCTGACACCGAGGCCGAAAAGAGCGATACAGAGAAAAAAACAACAACGGCGGAAATTAAAACGGCGGCAAAAGCAGAAAAGGCGGAAGAAACTCGCATCATTGCAACGTCCGCCGCAACCTGTGAAATTATGAATAAGCTGGGTATCGATCTGGTTGGTGTGCCAAATACAACGGTTTCTACCATACCCTCACGGTATGAGGAGGCCACCCGCATCGGCACGCCCATGGCCCCTGATTTGGAGATCATTAAATCCTTGAATCCAACGGATGTCATCGGGCCGGACACCTTGGAGGTGGACTTAAAAATAAAATATGATAATGCCGGGGTGCCTTTCACCTTTATCGACTTGAAAAGTGTGAAGGGTCTGTATGACAGCATCACCTTACTCGGGAAGAAGTATGGCAAAGAGGAAGAAGCAAATGCTTTGGTTACGGAGTATAACACTTTTATAGATAACTATAAGGCAAAACATACTGTGACGGAAAAGCCTAAAGTTCTGGTGCTCATGGGGCTTCCCGGAAGCTACCTTGTGGCAACCAACAAATCCTATGCGGGCTCTTTGGTGGAGCTTGCCGGTGGAGTGAATGTATTTCCCAGCACCGAAAAGGATTTTTTGAACGTGACGCCCGAGGAAATTTTACAGACAGACCCGGATGTAATCATCCGTACTGCCCATGGCTTGCCCCAAGAGGCGCTTAAAATGTTTGCCAAGGAGTTTTCGGAAAATGACATTTGGAAGCATTTCAGGGCGGTGGAGGACGGAAAGGTTTATGATGTGGATTATATGATTTTCGGCATGAGCGCAACGTTTACATATCCCGAAGCCCTTTCGGACTTAGAGCCCATGCTGTATGGTGAATAAAAATGAAAAAAAGAAAAGCAGTTTATTTTAGCGTTTTAGTGGTGCTACTGTTGGGATTATTTTTTATTTCGGTGAATTTAGGCAGCCTCAAGGTTACTTATGGAGCGCTTTTTCGTGGGCTTTTTGTGGAATACAACGAGACGGTGGCAACCATTTATGACTTAAGGTTTCCAAGAATTATCATTGCCATGATTACGGGAGCGGGCTTGGCAGTTTCCGGCGTTTTATTTCAGGCAGTGTTAAAAAATCCCTTAGCTGACCCCGGCATTATCGGTATTTCCGCCGGCTCTGCATTTGTTTCTGTGTTGATTGTGGCGTTTTTTCCTATGTGGTATTTTTTTACACCCATTTTTTCCTTTTTGGGGGGGATACTCGCCTGTGTGCTGGTGTATTCTCTTTCTTGGAAGGGCGGTTTTTCTCCCCTTCGGATTATTCTGGTAGGGGTTGCGGTGAATGCGGTTTTTTCCGGCCTGATGGAATCCTTTAGTGCCATGAGCGGGCAGAATTATTCCGGTGCGGCCTCCATTTTGAATGCCAATATTTCTATGAAAACCTGGAAGGATGTGCGTTTATTGGCGGGGTATGTCAGCATTGGGCTGATTCTTTCCCTCTTTGCGGCAGGCAGATGCAATTTGCTCGCCTTAGAGGATAAAACCATACGCAGCCTTGGTGTGAATGTGAATGGATTACGGGCGGCGCTCTCCTTGATCGCAGTTTTGCTGGCTTCCATCACCACTGCTGTGGCAGGTTCCATCAGCTTTATCGGCTTGATTGTACCCCACATCGGCAGATTGTTTGTGGGCAGCGACCATAAGCTGTTAATCCCGTTTTCCATGCTCTTTGGGGCTTTTACCATGCTTTTGGCGGATACCGTGGGGCGGTTGATTGCCTATCCCTATGAAATTTCGGCGGCAATCATTATGTCTGTCATCGGCGGGCCGTTCTTTATTGTACTGTTAAAAAGGAGTGACAAAACCTATGGAAGTTAAGAATCTGGATTTCTCCTATGGGAAAGAAAAAGTGCTGAATCAGATTTCCTTGAAAATCCCCAAGGGCAAAATCACCACATTAATTGGAGCCAATGGCTGCGGGAAATCCACCCTTTTTAAGGTTATGACAAAAAACTTAAAGGCCCATAGGGGCAGCGTTTTCCTTGAGGGAAAAAATATAAATGAAATCAGCCTAAAGCAGTTCGCAAGACAGGTTTCCATTGTGCATCAATATAATGTTGCCCCCAACGATTTAACAGTGGAAAAGCTCATTGGCTATGGACGAATTGCCCATGGTGGACTTTGCAAAAGGGACAAGGCTCAAGATGAAAAGCTGGTTTCATGGGCCATGGAGGTGACCGGAGTAACGGAATTTCGAGACAGGCAGATTTCCGGTTTATCCGGCGGGCAGAAGCAAAGGGTTTGGATCGCTATGGCGTTGGCGCAGAACACCAAAATTTTGTTTTTGGACGAACCCACTACATATTTGGATATCCGGTATCAGATAGAAATTTTACAGCTGATTAAACGGCTGAATGTGGAATTTGGAATTACCATGATTGTCGTACTGCATGATATGAATCAGGCAATCCATTACAGCGATGAATTGATTGCTATGAAGGATGGAAAAATCATCGCCCAAGGGGAACCAAAGGAAATTGCTTCCCCTGAAATATTGAAGGAAGTCTATGATATTGCGCTAAAGGTAGAGCATATAAACGGGGAGCTTTTTGTACTCACCGTTTAAAAGGCAGGATCACTTTATAGGGCGGAGCAGGGTAAGTGCTTTTATGGCTTGCCCTGTTTTTGTTTTTTGTTTATCCGACAATGAAAAGCACAATGGCTGATATGTCATAGGGCATGGGATTTGCAGTGCAAAAGAGCAAGCCTAGTCTCATAAACTATGTTCATAATAAGCGATTTTTTACAATTTTGGATTGTAATTTTGCGCACCTTGTGTATAATAAACCATAGATATGCTGTAAAATTTTGGAGAAAATTGCAAAATCATGGTTTGCAGTACTTCCTGTTTCTCAGTATGGAAGAGGGAAGAAATCCTTTTGGTTGATTTTTCAACGTAAAGGTATCTGGGTATAAAGCTGCATGGATTTCTGCCGTTTTATTGTAAAACCCGTGTATTCAGCAAAGCAGTCATACAAAGCAAGTAAGCTTTCGGCAGGGAGGATAGGAATGTATATTGCGCATATAGATGACGAAGGAAAAGTACAATCGGTAAAGGCCCATAGTGAGGAAACTGCGAAATTAGCCAGCGCTTTTGCCCTTGCACCGTGGAAAGAAACCCTTTACAATATTGGCCTGCTCCATGATATTGGGAAATATCAACCTTCCTTTCAAGCCAGAATTCGAGGGAATAAAAGCATTAAAATTCCCCATGCTTTATGCGGAGCCATAGAAATTGACAGCCTGTTTAAAAAAAGCTTCACCAGCATATTAATGCAATATTGCATCAGCGGACATCATGTGGGTATTCAAAATTTTGGTTCAAGCCTTGGGGATACAGCCCAGGAAAATACCCTCTGCGGCACATTGCAAAGAGAAACAGAGGCCTATGGCGCCTACAACACAGAGCTGGAGATAAAAGATTTTTCTGCCGGGAATTCTTTTTTGGAAGAAGCCGTAAAGGCAGAAGGATCAAGCCAAAAGATGGGGGAAGCCTTTGCATTTTTAACCAGATACGCTTTTTCCTGTTTAACCGATGCCGATTCCTTAGACACACAAAGATTTTGTGAAGGCCTGTATCCCAGAAAAAGCTCTGATTTTCAAAAATGCTTGGAGAAGCTGAACCGAAGGTTTGAAGCATTTACTGCGGTCACACCGTTGCAAAAAACAAGACAGATTTTGCAGAATCAGGTTTACCAAAATGCAAAGCAAGAGGGAAAGATTTATCTGATGAATATGCCTACAGGCAGCGGCAAAACCCTTTGCAGCATGAAATGGGCATTGGAGAAGGCAATCAAAACCCATAAAAAAATTATTTATATTATTCCCTATAACAGCATTATTGATCAAACCGCAAGTATTTTTGAGGATATTTTTGGAAGTGACTTAAGTATACTGCGGCATCAATCTACGCTTCGGTACGAAAATGAAGACAGCCCCCATGAAGAATATCAGTATAAAAAGGCTACGGAAAATTGGGATGCCGATTTTGTGATTACCACGGCGGTGCAATTTTTTGAATCGATTTACGCCAATAAAAGGGGGAAGCTTAGAAAGCTGCATAACATGGCGGAGTCCATTTTAATTTTTGATGAAGCCCATCTTATGCCGATAGAATTTTTGCAGCCTTGTTTAAATGGAATCATACACATAACAAAGTTTTTAAATAGTGAAGCGGCTTTTTTAACGGCGACGATGCCTGATTTTAGAAAGCTTTTACATAAATATTGCGCTGAAAGCGATGAAATTGTAGATTTAGTGCCGGATAAAACAGACTTCAAGCAATTTTTGAAATGTGCCTATGAATGCATAGGGGAAACTTCCCCAGAGGAAATATTAAACGCAGATACACCCTCCAAGCTGATTGTTGTGAACAGTAAAAAAGCTGCCAGAGAGCTTTATACCTTGGCAGAGGGCAAAAAATTTCATCTTTCCACCTATATGATTGGTAAAGACAGGCTGCGTGTGATTCATGAAATAAAACAGGAGATGAAGGAGCTGGAGGAGGAATTTGGTGCAGACAAGCCCGTTCCTCGGCAAAGGCAAATCACGGTCATCTCCACTTCTTTAATTGAGGCAGGCGTCGATCTGGATTTTCATACTGTCTATCGGGAGCTTTGGGGCTTAGACAGCATTTTGCAAGCCGGTGGCCGTTGCAACAGAGAGGGGAAACGGGAGAAGGCAAAGGTATATGTATTTGAGTTTGGTCAAGGCAAGCTGCAATATCATGCAAGTGTGACAAAGGATCTTTTCTTGGAATTTGGGGATATCAATGGCTTAGAATGTATTGATGCCTATTATGATAGAATTTTTGAACTATATTCAGATGAAATCATAAAAAATCAGTTGCACGTCCCTCGAAAAAAGCCCTTTTCCATTGATTTTCAAAGCTATGCTGAAAATTTTAGAATCATTCATGATGAAAACGCAGTCTCTGTGATTGTACCTTGTGACGAATTCAGCAATGCCTTCATGGAGGATACTGCGGAGTATGGCAGGTCAAATGTAAGAAGTTTGCAATCCTACATGGCTTCCATCAAGCGATGGGAATTTGACGAGCTATATAAGCAGGGAGTGCTGGATGATTTTGGCACGGGGGCGTATTTTTTAACGAATTCCGATTATTATGACAAAGAGGTAGGCATTTTGTTCCACGGGAAAGATTATTTTATTTAGAAAGGGTGAGAGGATGTCTTTTGGTTTTAAAATTATGGTAGAGGGAGAGTATGCCTGTTTTTCGAGGCCTGAACTCAAAGTGGAAAGAGTCAGCTATGATGTACCGCCTCCCGGTGCATTGGAGGGACTGTTGAAATCTATTTATTGGAAACCCGCAATAAAATATGTGATTGATAAAATAGTGGTCTATCGTCCCATTCAATTTATGAACATCAGAAGGAATGAGGTGAAAAATAAAATTTCCTATCAGAGTGTTCGTAGCAGCATGAACCATGGGGGAAAGGACCCGGCCATTTACACCAAGGAATGCAGAAGCCAGAGGGCCTCAATGATTTTAAAAAATGTAAAATATGGTATTGCGTTTCATTTTGAATTAACGGGATTTCAAAGTGACCATGCCGATGAGGGGGAGGCGAAGCACTATACTATTTTAAAAAGGCGCCTTGAAAACGGACAAGCCTTCCGCACGCCCTGTTTGGGCTGCAGTGAGTATAGCGCAAGGAAAATCACTTTGGTTGAGGACTTTAATATGGAAGAAATTTCAGAAGAAATTATCAGCTTGGGGGATGTGGATTTGGGGTTTATGAGCTATGGCGTATCTTTTTTAGACAAAGGCCAGCCTATCAATGGGGATTGGGAGAATCCCAAATTTTCAGATAAAGCCAATACACTGTATTATCACCCCCATATGATCAATGGGGTGATTGACGTAAAGAAATATAGGAACGAAATAAGGGGGTGAAGCTGTGTTAATTTCTGCGTTGCATGGGTATTATGATATTTTGGCGGAGGCGGGGAAGGTTCTGCCCAAGGGGTATTCCTCTGTCAAAATTCACTATTTGATTGCTTTGTCAGAAGCGGGTGAAATCAAAGGTATCATAAATTATCAAAAAAATGAAATTCGTAAGATTGGGAAGAAAGAAAAAGAAGTGGAGGTACCCAGAGAGGAAATATTGCCAAAGCGAACGGAAAAACCGGGGATTGACAGTAATTATATAGAGCATCGGCCGCTGTATATTTTTGGCTTAAACTTTGAAAGCAATGGGTTCTCGGCTCAGGATAAAACCAATAAGGCTATAAAATCCCATGGGGCTTTTTCTTCTGTTAATTTAGCATTTATTGAAGGGATAGATTCACCCATTGTGAATGCCTATAGAAATTTTATTTTGAATTTTAAGCCGGAAGAAGAAACAGAAAATCCTCTCTTGCTTTCACTGGGAAAAGAGTATAAAACAGCCGGGTTTGCTTTTTGTCTGGAGGGACGAACGGAGCTTTTGCTACATAAGGATAGTCAGTTAAAGGAAAAATGGCGGCAAACTTATAGGGAAATGGAAGAAAATGCAGAAGAACTTTCGGCGCAGTGTGCCGTTTCCGGAGAAATTGCACCTGTTTCCAGGCTGCACAACAAAATCAAGGGCTTTCATGCAATGGGCTCTGTTTTGATTGGATTTAATAATGAATCTGAGGAATCCTATGGTAATTTGCAGGCCTATAACAGCAATATTTCTAAAAATGTAATGGAGCGTTATACAGAGGCCTTAAATTATTTGCTGGCAAGAAAAGAACATAAGCAATCCTTAGATGAGATAACCATGGTCTATTTTGCCATGGATAAAAACGAAGGCTATATTGAGGAATTCAATGATGCAATGTTTGACGATTTGAATGAGGCGAATCAAGAGGAGGCAGATACATTACTCCACAAAATCGGGCAGGAAGCGGCGGATTTCAACCTATCTAAGGAACGGCTGTCTATGGTGGAAAAATTGGATGAAAACGTCGTGTTTTATATGTTTGGGCTGAAGCCTAATGCCTCAAGGCTAGCAGTGAAATTTGTGTATAGACAAAAGTTTGCTGATATTTTATATCATATTGCCCAACATCAGGAGGATTTGAAGCTCTATGAAAACGGCAAAAAAATTTCCCTATGGAGGATCATGCACGAGTTAAAGCCAAATACCAATAAAAAATTGGAAAATGATCCGGCATTGGCGGAAAAAATTTTAAACGCTGTGATCAATGGGTATCCCTATCCCACTGCGTTGCTGGAGACAGCAGTCAGGAGGATAAAAACAGATCAGGATACGGATAGATATAAGAAGATTAATTCCACCCGCGTGGGAATCATTAAAGCTTGCTTGAACAGAGCCCAAAGACAAAGGGGAAAAAAGGAGGAGTTTACGTTGGGTTTAAATGAAGAAAGTTATAATGAAGCTTATTTATGTGGCAGGCTTTTTGCGGTGCTTGAAAAAGCACAGCTGGGGGCATATTCAGAAAAGCTGAACAGAACCATCAAGGATGCCTATTTTGCATCGGCTTGCGCAACGCCGGCAATCATTTTTCCAAAGCTTATGAAGCTTGCCCAGTATCACCTGGCAAAGGCTGAATACGGGTCCTCTATGAATTATGAAATCGGTCAAATCATGAATCGGATGGGAGGGGCATTTCCTTCCACGCTGCCCTTGGCGGAGCAGGGAAAGTTTATTTTAGGCTATTATCAGCAATTCTTTAAATCCTATAAAAAAGCGGAAAACAATGAACAGGAGGACAACTAATATGGCTTTAAACAATGCGTATCAATTTGTGATGTTATTTGATGTTGAAAACGGAAATCCCAATGGTGATCCCGATGCGGGGAATACACCAAGAATTGACCCAGAGACCAATATGGGCATTATAACGGATGTATGCTTGAAAAGAAAGATAAGAAATTATGTAGAGCTTGCAAAGGAAAATGAGCAGGGCTATGAAATCTTAATCAAGATGGATCGGGCATTAAATACAAAATTTACAGAGGCTTATGAAGTGCTTTCCCTGCCATTAAAGCAAAAAGGAAAGAATGAAAATGATCTGATGAAAGCCCAGAAGTATATTTGCCAGAGATATTTTGATGTAAGAACCTTTGGCGCTGTTATGTCAACGGGGGAGGATCCCTGCGGAATCGTCAGAGGGCCGGTGCAGATCAATTTTGCCAAGAGCATTTCTCCTGTTTATATTCAAGATATTACCATTACCCGTCAGGCGAAAACCACATTGGATCGGTCGGAAAAGGGCGGCAGCGAAATGGGAAGGAAAAGCATTATTCCCTATGCCTTGTATAGAGGCGAGGGCTATGTTTCGGCATCTCTTGCCAATAAAGTGACGGATTTGTCTGAGGAGGACTTAGAGGTTTTGTGGGAAGCTATTCTTCATATGTTTGAGGAGGATCATAGTGCGGCAAGAGGAAAGATGTGTATGAGGAAGCTGTACATATTCAAGCATAGCAATATTTTGGGCAGCTGCCCCTCTCATATATTGTTTGACAAAATTAAGGTTGCACAGAACAATTATCCCGCCCCGGCTAGAGCATTTTCGGATTATACCATTTCGGTTGACGAAGAAATGCCAAGTGGCGTAGAGTTGATCTCCAGGATTGATTGATTTTTGGAATGGAAAATATAAATATCAGAGACCTGCAGCATTTTTTGTATTGCCGGCATAGGTGGGGCTTAATTGTTATTGATAAGGTTTGGGCGGAAAATGTTTTTGTAATAAAATCAAACTTGATGCATGAGAGGGTGCATAATTCGGAGCAGGTAGTCTATGCAAAGGAGAAAAAAACCTTCCATGCCGTGTCTATATTTCATGATGAATTGGGGATTTTTGGCGTAACAGACAGCTTATCCTTGGAAAAAGATAAATATATCCTCATGGAATATAAACCTACAAAACCCAAAAATGCTGCGTTTCACCTTGAGGATGCATTACAGGTATTTGCGCAAAAGGTTTGTGTTGACATGATTTTTAAAACTGATTGTAAAGGGTATTTGTATTATAAAAATGAAAAGTGCAAAGTTGCATTGCCCTTTGCGGAGGAATATGATTTTTATTATAAGCTCCTAAAGGAAAAAACAGCAGAAATGAGAGAATATTTACGGAACAACCAAATTCCCCCCATAAAAAAAGGCCAAAAATGCGCAGGATGCTCTTTAAAGGATTTGTGTATGCCAACAAAAAGGCCAAGATATAATCTGAAGCAAATTGTTTTGCATAAACTGGAGGAGGATGAATGAGAAAGCTCTTGAATACAATTTATATTACAAATGAGTTGGCTTACTTGGCCTTGGAGGGAGAAAATATCCTCTGTAAGGTTGAAGATAAAACAGCGTTGAGAATTCCAATCTTGAATGTGGAAAATGTTGTGTGCTTCAGTTATATTGGCTGTTCTCCTGCGTTGATGGGAAAGTGTGTGGAAAACGCCATACCGATCAATTTTCTTACGCCCAATGGTAAGTTTTTAGCCAAGGTATGCGGAGAAACACGGGGAAATGTTACCTTAAGGGTAAAGCAAATTGATAAATTTCGGGAGGAGGGCCTCCTCCTTTCCCAAAATACGATGATGGCAAAATTTTGCAATACCATTAGTGTCATCAAAAGAACATTGCATGATACGCCCCCTCTTCGGGAGGATGAGGAGCTTCAAAAAGCAATGGCCTTTATCAAAAGCAGTATAGAGAGTTTGTGGAATGCAGAGGATACGGAGCAGGTTATGGGGATTGAGGGGAACGCCGCCCGTACTTACTTTCATGTTTTTCATAAGCTGATAAAGAATAAAAATGAGATTTTTGCGTTTCAGAATCGGAATAAGCGCCCGCCGTTAGATGCAACGAATGCAGTTCTGTCGTTCATGTATTCTATTCATACAAATGAGATTGCATCAGCCCTTGAAACAGTTGGGTTGGATAGCTATATTGGCTTTTGTCATGCCTTGCGCAGTGGAAGAACTTCGCTTGCCTCTGATTTGGTAGAAGAAATGCGATGCATTATAGAAAGATTTGTTTTAGGTCTAATTAATTTAAAGGTTTTGAATGAAGGGGATTTTGAGCGTCAAATTTCAGGCGCTGTTTATTTGAATCGTGAGGGCAGAGCGAAGGTTCTAAAGCATTGGCAGGAGAAAAAACGTACTGACATGATGCATCCTTATTTAAAACAAAAGATTCCCGTTGGATTGTTGGCATATGTGCAAAGCAATCTGCTGGCGAAATACGTTCGTGGTGACATTGAAGAGTATCCTGCATTTATTTTATAGTAGGTGATGAAAAATGATGGTGGTTGTAAGTTATGATGTGAATACGACGGAAGATACCGGAAAAAAGAGGCTTAGAAAAGTTGCAAAAATCTGCGTCGACCATGGACAAAGAGTACAAAATTCAGTGTTTGAGCTGAATCTGGATTATGGAAACTTCTTAAAAGTAAAGGATAAATTGCTAAATGCAATAAATCAGGAAAAAGACAGCTTGCGTTTTTATTACTTGGGCAATCATTGGCAAAAGCGAATCGAGCATTTTGGAGCGAAAGAGGGCTATGATTCAGAGGGATTGCTCCTGATATAAAAAAGGAGAACTTAGGGTATGTGTTAAAACCCTTGGGGGTTCGCCTAACAAAGTGAAAGAAATTTGGACTTTAGCAAGCAGAATTACAAAATTGGAAAGAAAAAAGTATATAGGCCACTGTATGTAGGGTGCCAAGATATTATATTACAATATTTTGCGGTCGCACCCCGCATGGGGTGTGTGAGTAGAAACTTTTATGCCCGTGGCGGCAACGTCCTCATTTACGTCGCACCCCGCATGGGGTGTGTGAGTAGAAACTCACAGCATTAACGGCGGTGTCTATGGATTCACGTCGCACCCCGCATGGGGTGT
>DCDZ01000010.1:45461-45807 GCA_002316675.1 Tyzzerella sp. UBA1042 | reverse complement strand
ATGGGGTGTGTGAGTAGAAACTACAAAGACTATAGCAATACGTTATAATGGTGTTAGTCGCACCCCGCATGGGGTGTGTGAGTAGAAACTTTTCTCTAGCTTTGCAACAAGTTCTTCAGGCAGTCGCACCCCGCATGGGGTGTGTGAGTAGAAACTGGGTATCAGCACAACATGGAAGAAATGAGTAGTTCGTCGCACCCCGCATGGGGTGTGTGAGTAGAAACTTTGTAACCAATTTGTATCGATTCACCCAGGAGTAGTCGCACCCCGCATGGGGTGTGTGAGTAGAAACGCCAGTGGGTATCCCTTAACATAAAGGAGTGATTGTCGCACCCCGCATGGGGTG
>DCDZ01000010.1:41140-45257 GCA_002316675.1 Tyzzerella sp. UBA1042 | reverse complement strand
CATGGGGTGTGTGAGTAGAAACCGCTCATGGTAACCGCCGCTAGTGCCTCTTTTATTCGTCGCACCCCGCATGGGGTGTGTGAGTAGAAACGTTCCTGTGCTAGTATTAGAAACCCGATGGAAAGGTCGCACCCCGCATGGGGTGTGTGAGTAGAAACACCATCCCATATAGACAATGCAAGGTCTGGTCTGTGTCGCACCCCGCATGGGGTGTGTGAGTAGAAACAGATACAATCGGTTAATTCCCAACCTTTGTTCATGTCGCACCCCGCATGGGGTGTGTGAGTAGAAACGGTTTGCCGTCGGGATCAACCGCCACCAAAGAAAGTCGCACCCCGCATGGGGTGTGTGAGTAGAAACTGTCCAAGTGTCGGGGATTCTTGCGCCCTCAACGGGTCGCACCCCGCATGGGGTGTGTGAGTAGAAACCCCTTCGGGGTTGCGAAGCCGCCCCATTCGTATTGTCGCACCCCGCATGGGGTGTGTGAGTAGAAACGTTCTCCATCATGTGGGCGGTCGACGGTCCGTAAAGTCGCACCCCGCATGGGGTGTGTGAGTAGAAACGAAAACAGAATTGATTACCGTTTCAGGCATTACAGTCGCACCCCGCATGGGGTGTGTGAGTAGAAACGACTATGCTGGTTATTTAGATGCCGATGGCAAACGTCGCACCCCGCATGGGGTGTGTGAGTAGAAACATAACAGCCATGCGAATCAGTTCTATAGAACGGGTGAGTCGCACCCCGCATGGGGTGTGTGAGTAGAAACTTCACATATGCATCAATTCCGCTAAATGTAATCTTGTCGCACCCCGCATGGGGTGTGTGAGTAGAAACTAGTATCGGAAGTCGCTTCAACAGCTTGGACGGAAGTCGCACCCCGCATGGGGTGTGTTCCGACCACCTGAACGTTATCCTCATAATCTAGGTTTTAGAGGATACTTACAGTCATGGGCGAGAGCCACATTTTAATGAAAGATTTTAGTAAATGAAGTACGACACAAGCATAAAGGTAGATTGCATACAAAAAATGAGTTTTACAAAATAAACCTTCAAACCGGGGAATTCAACTTCCTATGAGTTTGAAGGTTTATATAATTTTTAGCGCATATTTTGGCGTATCCTCTATCAGGCAAAGAATCAAACCTCTGCAATAAACTCACTTTAGAAAACAGGATAAGCCCTTGCTCGGCATACCATAAATTTATTTTGATTCCTCATTAATAATTAAAGCAATCATTTCCAAATCCTCATCGGTATTGTTTTCAATGGAATGCCACTGACCTACCTCAATAAGACAGACATCGCCAGGGCCAACGGTAGTCTTTGAGCTGTCGTTATCAATAAAGGTACCTTCACCTTTTATAATTGCATAAGGCTCCGTGTTTCCAATATGTTGATGCCAACCAATACTGCTGTGTGGCTTTATGATGACACGGGCATACATTGTGCCGTGTCCCATCAGCTCTTCTTTTTCCAAAAAATGATGAATTTCAACGGAACCCTTTCCGTCTCTTAAGCATTCTACTGTTACAACTCTTTCTTTCCTTACCATACGTTTTCTCCTTTCGTGTTTGAGGAATTTTTTTCAACGCCCGCTAAGTTAAAAATCGGGGTATATTCTTGGGCCGCAGAGCGCTTACTCTGACAAAACCCATTTTTCAGCCCGATATTTAAAAAATATTCCGTGACCTTTTCATATTCAAAAGTTGTCAGCCTACGGGATAGGGCCTTTATTGTATTTGCTTGATGCATTGGGGTGTACTGCCGGAGCAGGGAGACATAGGTGTCGATTCCTAATGAGGCTTTGATCCAATCCAATATTTTAAAGCTGTCTAGAAAATGGGAAGGGAGCACAAGGTGCCGCAAGAGCAGGCCTTTTTGCAGAATACCCTCTGTATCAAAAACGTCTTGAGGAAGCTGCCTTCTCATTTCAAGAATTGCCTGCGCTGCAATGGAAGCATACCTAGGTGCTTCCGAATATGCAATGGCAATTTCGTCATCCCAATATTTAAAATCAGGCAAATAAATATCAACAAGTCCATTCAATATTTTCAGCATTTCTGCAGACTCATACCCATTAGAGTTATATACAACAGGGATTTTCAGCCCATTGTTTTTTGCAAGGCACAGGGCCGAAGCAATTTGAACAATAAATTGTGTGGGAGAAACCAGATTAATGTTATGGACACCCTTATCCTGCTGGTTTAAAAAAATTTCAGACAGGCGTTCTATAGAAACTGTTTTTCCAAATCCCTCGGCGCTGATTTTATAGTTTTGGCAAAAAACACAACGCAGGTTGCAATGGCAAAAAAAGACTGTGCCGGAGCCTTTTGTACCGCTGATTGGCGGTTCTTCCCAATGGTGCGTACTCACCAAAGCAATTTTAGGCAGCATAGACCCATGACAAAATCCCATCTGGCCCGCAATGCGATCTATGCCGCAATTTCTCGGACAGATAGTGCAACAGCGCAAAGATGGTTTTTGTGGTTCCATGTGAAATACCTGCTTCCCGATACCCCTATAGAAGGAAACAATGGAGCATCTAAGTGAGAATTTTTATCTCCTATATGATACCATGATTAGAAACAGTTTCATATAGAAAAATAAGAATTCCTGTGTTAAAATGCAATTGTAGGTCGAATCAGGGCGGAAAAATTGGGGGCGAAATGATGAGAGAATACGGAATGAAAGCACAGGAAAGCCAAGTGATGAAAAAGGTTGTGTGTAATTGCTGCGGCAAGGAGATCCCTCAGATCAGAGAGGGGATATGGGCCGACTATTTCCATGCTGAAAAAGCTTGGGGCTATTTATCGGCACAGGATGGAAGGCAGGATTCCTTTGACTTGTGCGAAGACTGCTATAAAAAAATGGTAAATGCGTTCAAAATTCCATTGCAATAAAGGGGGGAAACCCTCTATACATAAATCTTTCTGTATCCTTGCAGGGATATGGACGATGTTGATTTTTCACAAAACAATGTCTTACACAATTCCCCTAACAATTTTTGCATATAATATAAGCCTTTACTTAAGTAAGGGCTTTTTTAGTGGAAACAGCGAAAGTCTCCCCCATATCTGACCAGAAAGGGCTGGATCCTGCCGAAGTCTAAAGAAAAGGAGACCCATTTTTTGGAAAAGGGCCCCTATTTTATTCTTCGGCCATTCTGTATCCGATGCCCACCTCTGTAAAAATGTATTCCGGGGCAGCAGGATTTTTTTCAAGCTTTCGACGTATATTTGCCATATTTACCCGTAAAATCTGATTATCCTTCACGGCGTATGGGCCCCAAAGCTCTGTAATAATCCTATCATAGGTTAAGACACGTCCTGCGCTTTTCGCCAACAAATAAACAATTTTATATTCTATTTGCGTTAAATGCACGTCGTTCCCATCCAGAGTTACCAGTCGTTTTTGAAAATCAATTTTTAAATTTTTCACTTCATACAGGTTTTCCGGTGTGCCTGTATGGGCATTTGCACTATGGCGGATTGCGGTGCGGATGCGAGCAAGAAGTTCAGAAGTACCAAAAGGCTTCACGATATAATCGTCGGCGCCAATGTCAAGGGCTTCCACCTTATCTGATTCGTCACTGCGGGCAGAAACGACTACAACAGGGATAGAGCTCCACGTTCTTAATTCCTTTAAAATGGTAATTCCGTCTATATCCGGCAGCCCTAAGTCCAATATAATTAAATCGGGGCAGTGAGATGGAATCATAGAGAGGGCTTCTGCGCCATTTTTTGCACAAATAACACCATACTCATTCGCCTTTAGCGTTAGTTCAATAAAATTACTGATGGGCTCTTCATCCTCAACGATTAATATTTTTGATTTTACCATCATATTAAGATTCTCCTTTCATAGGCAGTACGAAAGTAAAGCAAGCACCACCGCAGGTTTGATTTTCAGCGAATATTTTTCCGTTATGTGCTAAAAGAATTGTTTTACAGATGGAAAGGCCAATGCCCAATCCGCGGTTGGAATCGGCGGCAACATAACCATTTTCTCCTTCAAAAATTTTCGGGAGTTTGTCCGGGTCAATGCCTTTTCCATAATCCATAATCATAAAAACGGCTTCGTCTCCTTCTCGCACCACCTTCACCATGATGGGGAGGG
>DCDZ01000010.1:33613-41040 GCA_002316675.1 Tyzzerella sp. UBA1042 | reverse complement strand
CCCCTTCACCATGATGGGGAGGGTGGTTTCGGAATGACGAATTGCATTTTCCAGCAAATTAATTAAAACTTGTTCAATCAAGGTGGAATCCATAGGAACAATCATCAAGTCGTCAGGAACGGAAACCTGAATGATGGCGTCAGGAAATCTTTTATAAATCCTGGCAAGGGCCTCGGCAACAATTTCTTCTACGACTTCATTCTGTTTTTTTACCCGGGCACGCTCGCTGTTGATTTTTGTAATGGAAAGTAAATTTTCAACCATATGAATCAACCATTGCGCATCGTGATGAATATCCAAGACCAGCCGATGAAACATCTCTTCGTTTACCTTATCTTTGTTTTCCAGCAAAGTGGTGCTTGCGCCCAGAATACAAGTAAGGGGCGTTCGCAAATCATGGGAAACTGCCCTTAAAAGATTGCTGCGCATCTTCTCTTTTTCCTTTTCCAGCTGAATTTGCTGTGCTTTTTCTTCCATAGCCTGCCGTTCCAAAGCTAAAATGACTTGGTAAACCATCATCGTCGAAAATTCATATACATCAAGCAACACATCATCAGGATTGTCGAATAGAAGTCCGATGACGCCATAGGCCCTTTTATCCGTGGAAATGGGCAGATAAGTGCCTTTGCAATTATGGGCCTCCATGCCTATAACAACACCGGAAATTTGATTTTTGACATAAGCATTTTTGGCGATCTGCAGCTCTAAGGGACTGTTTAGAATGGATTCGTCATGATTTTTCAAGGCTTTCACCAGTTTTGCCTCTGGTTTGGCTGGATCCCCTAAATAGCCGATGACACTGCACTGGTTGACTTGAGAAAAAAAGTCAACAGATATTTCCAATACTTCTTGAATGGTATTGGCGGATAACAGCGTATTGCTCATTTTTGTCATTTTTTCTGCCTTGCTTTCGCGTATGGCAGAGAGTATGGCGGCTTTTTTTACCCTGGAGGTTAAGGTGCTGACCAAAACCGACAAAAGTAACAGTAGGGCAAAGGTAACGGGATACCCGGAAATTGTAAAGTTTAATGCAAAGTATGGGTAGGTAAAGAAAAAATTCACCGCAACAACGCCGCCGATGGAGGCCAGAATTCCCCATATGTAGCCGCTGGTTATCACAGAGGTAATGGCGACACCAAACATATACACCCCATAAATATTGTCGCTGATGACATTCATTTCAACCACACATAAAGCAAAGGAGGTCGCAATTAAAAACACCATAATTGTTTTCAGCAAATCAAACAATATGACGTCAGGTTTTAGTTTAATTTTTTTTAATTGCAGCAAATAATCACGCATAGCTTACCTCACTGAAAAATTGAATATTATCTATAGTATACACTGCTTTTTGCATAAAAGGCAATGTTTTTTCATATTTCCCCTCGGATTGATTGCAAACCCTTAGATTGTTTGTTATAATTGAAAACAAATTTTATCACAGAAGGAGCATTTTACAAATGAAAACACCATTTGTTTCTTTAGAGCAGGCAAAAAAAATTATAGAAAACTATCCTACGCCGTTCCATCTTTATGATGAAAGAGGGATTCGTGAAAATGCCCGCTTGGTAAATCGTGCATTTTCATGGAACAAGGGCTTTCAAGAATATTTTGCGGTAAAGGCAACACCCACACCCGGTATTATGCAAATATTAAAAGAAGAAGGCTGCGGTATGGACTGTTCCTCTTATACAGAACTGATGCTGGCGGAGGCCATTGGTTTTTCCGGGAAAGAGATTATGTTTTCTTCTAATATGACCCCTGGGGAGGATTTTATTTTAGCAAATAAGCTGGGTGCAATCATTAATTTTGATGATTTTACCCATATTGCGTATTTTGAGAAGCTTGCAAAGCTTCCGGAGACTATCTGCTGCAGATACAACCCCGGCGGTCTTTTTCAAGTTTCCAATGAAATTATGGACAAGCCTTGTAATGCGAAATACGGCATGACAAAGGAGCAGATGAAGGACGCCTTCCGTATTTTGAAGGAAAAAGGCGTGAAGCATTTTGGCATTCATTCCTTTCTGGCCAGCAGTACAAACTCAAATACGTATTATCCTATGCTGGCGAAAATATTGTTTGAACTGGCGGTGGAATTAAAAAAAGAATTGGACATTCATATTGCGTTTATTAACCTTTCCGGCGGTGTTGGTGTTCCTTATCATCCTGAAGAGACAGCTTGTGATATTATGGCAATCGGGGAAGGGGTAAGAAACGCATATGAGGAGATTTTGGAGCCGGAGGGTATGAATGATGTTGCCATTTATACGGAAATGGGACGGTTTATGCTGGCGCCTTACGGAAGTCTTTTGGCTACGGTAATTCATGAAAAGCATATCTATAAGGAATATATCGGTTTGGATGCCTGTGCGGTAAATTTAATGCGTCCTGCCATGTATGGTGCGTATCACCACATTACGGTATTGGGCAAGGAGCAGGCACCTTGTGACCATGTTTATGATGTGGTAGGCGGTCTGTGTGAGAACAACGATAAATTTGCCGTCGACAGAGAATTGCCGGAAATTGAAATCGGCGATATTCTTTATATTCATGACACCGGTGCGCATGGACACGCCATGGGCTATAATTATAATGGAAAGCTGCGCTCCGCAGAGCTTCTTTTCAAAGAAAATGGGGAAATTGGGCTCTTGCGTCGAGCGGAAACCCCGGAAGATTATTTTGCCACATTGGACGTTACGGGAATATTTAAAAAATAAAACGGATCGTTTCCGCTTTTCATGAACGATAAAAAGTTTATTTTAAGGGTGCCGACTATGTCGACACCCTTTCAAAAATCCCAATTTATTAAGAGAAGATAGAACCCTATTTTTCCCAAAGGGTTTCCATATAAGTCTTATGTTTTGCCGTTTATTTCAAATGGGTATGCATATATTCTTCCCGTATTTCCCGGGGAACAAGATTACCGCCGGTAGCCCATGGAACATGGATGGCATTGGCCATTTTATTAGTCAGGCCTATTTTTTCCAAATAAGCCTTTGCGGCAGGGGCTTTCATAAGCTGAATCGGCCCCCAGAAGGAGGCGCAGGCAGAAGGCTCCAGAAAAATGTTTTGGGTATTTACAATGTCACGCATTAAGTCATAAATATGATAATCTTCCAAAGTCATAATGCCAGACAATAAATGCTTCATGGTACTGCCTACAAAGCCGGAAGCCCGTCCTACGGCAAGGCCGTCAGCATGGGTTTGTCCGCTTAAGCCAAAATCTTGAACGGATACCTTGTTCTGCAACCCAGATGCCATGCCAACCAACATACAGGGCGCTTGGGTGGGTTCAATAAAGAATACGTGCACATTGTCTCCGAAAATTTGCTTTAATCCAAAGGCAACGCCGCCCGGTGCGCCGCCAACACCGCAAGGGATATAAACAAAAAGGGGCGTTTCTTCGTTAATTACAATATTTTGTGCGTCAAACTGGGTTTTGATGCGCTTTGCGGCAACGGCATAGCCCAAGAACAGCGTAACGGAATTTTCATCATCCACAAAGTAGCTTTTCGGATCGGCATCAGAGTTTTTCCGCCCCACTTCAACGGCCTTGCTGTAATCATTGTCATATTCCACTACTTCTGCCCCGCGTTTGCGCAGCAAATCCTTTTTCCATTGCTTTGCATCGGCAGACATATGCACAATTACATGGAACCCAAGGACAGCGCTCATGATGCCAATGCTCATGCCCAGATTTCCCGTAGAGCCAACCTGAATTTTAAATTGACGGAAGAAATTTTTAAATTCCTCGGAGGCAAATACGCTGTAATCCTCCGTTTCTTTTAAAATACCGTGTTCCAGCGCCAAATCTTCTGCGTGCTTTAGTACC
Organism: Tyzzerella sp. UBA1042; assembly: GCA_002316675.1. Taxonomy (GTDB): domain Bacteria; phylum Bacillota; class Clostridia; order Lachnospirales; family Anaerotignaceae; genus Chakrabartyella. Next base: position 37,208 of record DCDZ01000010.1, on the reverse strand, counting down.
TCGTAAATACCGCCTCTTGCCTTGATTGAACCGGAAATGGCAAGATGACTGTCTTGTTTAAGAAAAAGCCTGCCGGGTATGGTGGTTTGGTATTCCTGCTCCAATTGCAGCCGCATTTTTTCAATTTCTGCCAAAGGCGACTCAATCAGGCCGTTTTCCGGAGCCGTTTCCGGGAAGGCCTTTAGAATAAAGGGGGCAAACCGGGTTAAGCGTGCCTCAGCATCATGAATGTCCTTTAGGGTAAGCGGAATTTTTGATAAGGCTTTTTGTGTGTCCTCCAAATTTTCATTGATCCAAACAATTTCATTTCCATTACTTACTTCTTTTAGAATTTCCTTACATTGCATTTGATTCCAAAGCCCTTGCTCCATATACGTTCCCCCCATTGCCTTGTTTGAATTAAACAAAGATTTTTATTTTTATCAGAGTAATTGTATCATATTGCATGAAAACCTGCAAGAGTAACTATATCTAGATTTTATTTGAAATTTAACGCTACATATTGACAATTCCGTTTGCTATCTTGTATGCTAAATCATATCGACTTGAGGGGGATAACAGGAATGGAACGGATTAGGCAAATGGTATCAGCCATATTTGCAGGTATGTTAATCGGAATGGGCGGGACGGTTTTTTTGTCCCTTGAAAATCCTGTTGTCGGCAGCTTTTTATTTGGAATCGGATTATTTTCTATTGTTTGCTTTCGCCTACAGCTTTTTACAGGAAAAATCGGTTATGCTATGTTCCAAAAGCCTGCGTATTTTATTGAACTGGGCATTACTTGGCTGGGGAACCTGATCGGCACCTATATTACGGCATGGATGGTACAAAACACAAGACTTTATGCTATAATTTTAGAGAAGGCGAAAAGAATTGTTGCAGTAAAGATGGGGGATACTTTTTTTAGCATCTTTTTTCTTGCAATTTTGTGCGGTCTTTTGATGTTCATTGCTGTGGATACCTTCCAAAATATGCAGGGCTCTATGCTGAAAATGATTGGTATTTTTGTTCCGGTTATGGTGTTTATTTTATGCGGCTTTGAGCACGTGATTGCAAATATGTTTTATTTTAGCCTAGTAAACGCTTGGAGCGGACATTGTTTTGCGGCAATTCTTGTTACCACATTGGGAAACAGCTTAGGCGGCCTTTTGATTCCTGCCTACTTAAAGCTGTTTCATGTTAGATAAGGAGCAAATATGAGTGAGCATTTGGAGGTCGGGAAAATTCTGATCGTATGGTATAAGGAAAATGCCAGAGACTTACCGTGGCGAAGAACAAAAAATCCATATTATATCTGGCTTTCCGAAATTATGCTGCAGCAAACCCGGGTTGAGGCGGTAAAGCCCTATTTTCAGCGGTTTATAGAGCGTTGCCCAACCATAGAGGCCTTGGCCAATATTGATGAGGAGGCCCTATTGAAGCTGTGGGAAGGCCTTGGATATTACAGCAGGGTGAGAAATTTGCAGAAGGCCGCAAAAACTGTGATGGAGCACTACGGCGGGGTTTTGCCGGCAGAGTATGAGGCATTGCGTGGGCTTGCGGGCATTGGCCCCTATACTGCAGGCGCCATTGCCTCTATTGCGTTCTCATTGCCCTATGCCGCCGTGGACGGCAATGTTTTGCGGGTAATGTCCCGCTTGGCAGCAGACTCCAGAGATATTACCCTTGGGGCAACCAAAAAGGCTTGGGAAGAGGAAGTCGTTCTAATGATGCCGGAAGGGGAGGAAGGAAGCCTGACACAAGCCTTGATGGAGTTGGGCGCAACCGTTTGTCTTCCCAACGGTGTACCGAATTGTGCGGCTTGTCCCTTACGTGGGCATTGCAAGGCATATGAAAAAAATACGGTTATGCAGTTTCCTGTAAAAAGTCCGAAAAAGGAGCGTACAAAGGTTTCTTTATCGGTATTCTTTTTGGTGGATCATAATAAAATTGCTTTGCAAAAAAGAGGGAAGAAGGGTCTGCTTTCCGGACTATGGGAGCTGCCGAATTGCAGTGTGGAAATGGCTTTGCCCGCCGCACTGAACGAATGGGGTATTTTATCGGCGGATATTCGGCGGATGAAGGCACAAAAGCACATTTTTACCCATGTTGAATGGCATATGGACTGTTATTTTGTGGAAGTGAAAGAAAACCGGAATGAAACCTTTCTTTGGATTGATCGGCAAACGGCGGAGAAGGAATATGCACTGCCGTCAGCGTTTAAAAAAATATGGTGGGAAGGCTGTGCAGGCTTGGAGGAATAAAAGTGGATATTTTGCAGGCGATTGGGCGGTATCAACCATATACCCCAGAAGAAAAAGTCGAAAAAGAAGTTGTTTTGGATTTGCTGGAGAAAAGAGGCAAACAGATTCTATATCGTACTTCACCCCTTGCCCATGTAACGGCAGCCGTAATGGTTTTTAATCCCGAAAGGGATAAATTGCTGATGATAAAGCACAATATTTTAGGCACCTGGGCTTGCGTTGGCGGCCATGCGGATGGAGAAGAAAACCTTCTTTCGGTTGCAAAAAAAGAACTGCGGGAGGAAACAGGCGTGTTTGATGCAAAGCCCTTTTCGGAGGAGATGGTATCCTTGGATATTCTTTCGGTTATGGCACATTATAAAAGAGAAAGCTATGTGCCAAACCATTTGCACATCAATGCAACCTATGCATTTTTTGCGGAAGAGAGCGTAAGGCTGTCAATCAAAGAGGATGAAAATTCCCAAGTGGCTTGGATTCCTGTAAATGAAATGGAACCCAATTGCAAAGAGAAAAATTTTGTAAAGGTTTACAAAAAAGTCATTGAAAAAATTATTTATTGATAATTATTATCTGTTGATTTTTTGTAAAAACTTTAGTACAATAGTAAAAGAGCGGTAAAACCCGCTTTTTCAGTGTACCATTTTCGGGGCATAGGCCTTGGTGAGGCAATCAGCAACAATGGTTGACGAAATTTTAATGGCTGAAAGAATATGATAGGAATAGAGTGACGAATGATGAAAGAAAAGGAAAGGGTACGGTTGGCAGAGAAAAAGGATGCAGCCGCATTCTGCCGTTTGTGGAAGCTTTGCTTTGACGATAGCGATGCATTTTGCAGCTGGCTTTTTCAAAATAGATTTTACCCCCAGTACTCCGTTTGTCTGGAAAAAGAGGGGGAAATTTTAAGTGCTATGCAGGGTGTGCCTTATACCATTGGGGTGCGGGGTAAGAATTTGCAGAGCGTTATGCTTTGCGGTGTTTCCACCCATCCTGCCCATCGCAAAAAAGGCTATATGCGTAAAATTTTCACCTTGGAGATGGAACTTCTCCATGAAAAGGGCTTGCCCCTTGCGGTGCATACTCCAGCGGTTTTGGAGAGCTATTTTGCTTATGGCCATTATCCCGTGGCAGATGCCCTTTATGTGCAAGGTGAGAGCCTGGGGGAGGAAGGCAAGCATGGGCGTTTTTATGAAAAAAACCAGTGGGCAGAGCTTTTTCCTTTATATGAAAAGAACATTGCAAGCAAATATAGCGGCGCAATCAAACGTACCAAAGAAGAATTTCTGCGCAAATGTGATGATTATGCCGCAGATGGAGGCCGTTGTATTGTTCTAAAAGAAGAAACCATACAGGGC
>DCDZ01000010.1:26058-33462 GCA_002316675.1 Tyzzerella sp. UBA1042 | reverse complement strand
CATACAGGGCTATGCTTTTTTGTATCAAATAGAAAATCAAATCATCTGTCCTGAGGCTGTGGCGGAGGAAGGATATTATGGCCCATTGGTGAAGCAAATTATTGGGTTTGCCAAGGGCAAAAAAATTTCCGTAAAGCTGCCCCCTGAAGTGAAATTATCCCATATGGGGATTGAAACGATTTCTATGACGAAGGGCGTGGCGGGGGTTTGCAATATCGGTGCACTTTTCAAGGGCTTGGAAATAGACTGTCCTTATGCAGTTGAAATTTTTGACCCCATTGTTGCGGGAAATAATGGCGTTTTCCGCTTTGACGGTGCAAAAACCTCCAGGGAAGCTGCCATTAAGGTAGAAGCCGGCCGGTTTCTGGGGGTTTTAATGGGTTATAACGCTTTGGAGGATATTCGCCCCTTTGTCACAATATTGAATCAGGATGGATATGATTTTATCAATGGGATTTTACCCAAATGTAACTGTTATATCATAGATGAATATTAAAATTGGAGGCAATGATATGCCAGAAACACAATGTATATGTAAAGATAAAGAAAAAAACGAAACAATGCAAACAAGAGAAATCATAGAAAATACTGAGTTTCAGTTTCAGCCAATCACATTGGACAAAAAGAAGTTAATTGAGAGCTATACAAAGCCTTGGGGGGCGGAATGTTCTGATCTTTCTTTTACAAATATGTTTATTTGGGGCACCGACAGCAAGATGGAATATGCTGAAAAGGATCATGTGCTTTTTATTAAGTTGGATTTTAAGAGAGTGCCTATTTATTTTTGGGCACCCATACCAATGCGCGGTGCCGATGTAAACTACGGCAAGGCTGTTTACCGTGCTATAGGGTACATGAAAAAGGCGGGGGTTGAACCCACATTCCGTTCCGTTTCCTCTCCCTTTTATGAAATGATGCGTAAGGCCTGCCCTGAGCTGTTTGTGCTGCCTACGGATATTGCGTGGGATTATGTTTATGAGAGGGAAAAGCTGGACACCCTGTCTGGGAAGAAGCTCCATGCAAAAAGAAACCATATCAATAAGTTTCGTTCCCTCTATCCGGAGTATGAATATAAAAAGCTGGAGCCTTCCATGATACAGGATTGCATGGCGCTTTATGATCAATGGAAAGAGGAAAAGGAAGAGGACAATGCAGGCCTTAGGGAAGAACGTAATTCCGTATTATTGGCTTTAAATAATATGGAAGAATTAGGCTTAGTAGGCGGTGCCATTTTTGTGGATGACAGGCTGATTGCCTTTACGGTGGGCGAAAGATTGCAGCCCCATATGCAGCTGGTGCATATTGAAAAGGCCGATGCAAGCTTTGAGGGCATTTATCCTATGATTAACCAGCAATATGTAAAAAACGAATGCACAGAGGTTACATTAGTCAATCGAGAAGAGGATATGGGAATTGAAGGTATGCGTCAGGCAAAACGCGCATATCATCCTGTAAAAATGATTGAAAAATATATGTTTAGTATCCGTGATCTTTCGCATATAAAAGGTATCTGGGGTTGGGAAGAATAGTCCCATGGTTTTCTCTTATGCTTGAAGCGTACTGCCATATGCAGCTGAATATAAAGCCCGTTTCTTTCTTGCTAAGCTTGATTTGGCAAAAGAAAACGGGCTTTTTTGATTGTTTTGCCTATTCAGATGGTGGTAGCGTCCTATTTTTTTTATTGGCATCATAAGATGAAAAAAGGGGGCGAAAAACATGAGTTTAATTGAGGCAATAAAGCAGCTTATTATGGAATTAGGGGCAGGGGGAATCTTTGTGGCAACAGCGTTAGAGTATGGCTGTTTTCCCGTTTCCAGTGAAATTTTACTGCCTTTTATCGGATATGTGATTGCGACCAATGGGTATAGCTTGTTACAAGCCATATGGATTGCAACGGCCGGAGGGATGCTTGGGACTACTTTTTGTTATCTGGTTGGCAGGATTGGCGGAAGGATGTTTGATCAATTAGCAGAGCGGTTTGAAGGTGTTGCATTAGGTGTGGGAAAAGCCCAAGGCATTTTTGAAAAATACGGGAAAGAATCTGTTTTTTTCGCTAGGCTTTTTCCTATTGCCCGTACATATATCTCTTTCCCTGCGGGTATCGCCAAAATGCCTGCACTCCCTTTTTTGATTTATACGGCCTTTGGCGTTTTTCTTTGGAATACCGCATTAATTAGTGCCGGATATTTTCTGGGCAGCCATTGGGAGCTTTGCAAAGCCTTCCTAAAGGCATATCAGTGGCAATTATCGGGAGGAATTGCCTGTGGAGTACTCCTGTTTTTTATATGGAAACAGCGTTCCAAGAGAAAAACATAAATAAAATTTTGCAGTCCTTGAAAAGGCAGAATGCCTGAAATTTTTGCACAAAAAGCCCTGCATATAAATTTTTTCATTTATATGCAGGGCTTTTCCCCAGCCTAACGGGACAATTTCTGTTTGTTCTCAAGACAATCTTCAACGTTCATAAAAGCAGGCTCCCAAGTGCCCCCCAGGGTTTTTCGGTATTGAGCAACCTCTAAATCGGTGCCGTTTGTCAATTGAAAAAAGACGATGCAATAATTAAACCCATCGGTTCCGTCAAAGAAGACACGGATGATGTCATCAGTTTGTGTTTTTTGAATCTCTCCTTTGATTAGATTACACCAATCCCCATAGCGTATATTCACATTTGCTTCCGCCTCCCACTGCCAGCCGTGATAAGGAGCACATAAAAAGTTTTCATCAAAATAATGAAGGTCTGTAATTTTGTATTGGTCAGCTTCCTTTTCAAGATCTATAAAACCGTAATAATAAGCAAAAACACCCGTTTCTTTTTCCGTACCCTCAATGGTTTCCAGCTCTACAAAATACTGCAGTGCATTTTCCCTGGAGGATTTCAAAGGTATTTGATGAAGCTTGAGTAAGCTGATATGAAGTATATTTTCATATGTTTTTAAATAGGCGTCGTAGGGCAGATTTTTTTGATATGCATTGGAAAGCAGGCCGTAGGAAATGGGGTAGGGCATTTGTGCCTCCCCGATAGTGCCGCAGCCGGCAGATTTTCCGGGGACGGGATTTGCTGCATCACGCAGTATGCTGAAATAGTTCAATATTGTGTTTTCCGCTGTGTCACTCAAAGAAGGAGGGAGAAAAATCTCTTCCGGTTTCTTGTCGTAGGTGTTTTCAAGAAAGCTTTGAGAGAGGACGTTATTGTTTAATATAGGAAGCTTAGAGGGACGGAAATATTTTTCTAAATCCATGGTGCTTCCTTCTAAAAATTCATCCACCGCAATACATTGCGATTCCAGCACACCGCCCATAACCATTACGGTTTCCTCCTGTTGCTTGGTTATGGCTAAAAATAGGGAAAGCCCCCCGCATAAGAGAAAAATGAGTAAAGGCAGCATTTTTCTTTGTACGATACGACTGATGGGATACGGAATTCGATTTCTCAATTCACGTCATCTCCTTTTGTAATGTTACCTTAAGTATATTCGTGAAGGATCGTGATGTAGTACAATTTAGCCCCTTTCTGCGGAGGAATGCAAGAAATAGCGGGGGAAAATAGTTTTAAAAAGGGCATCGACAAAGTCGATGCCCGGCGTAATAAAAGGGAGAGGCTGTTAGCCTAATTGTATGCGAATTCCATCATAAATTGCCTGTGCAAATTCAAATTGATTGTTGCGCAGTTTTTCCGCATCGGAAGGGTTCGTGATATAAGCCAGCTCCACCAAAAGGGAGGGCATGGGGGTTCTGCGCAGAACGTAAAGCCTTGGGTTTACATGAATTCCATTATTTCTTGTACCCACCTCTGCTACAATTTGATTTAGTATGGACTCTGCCAGAGGATATGATCTGGAAGCTTCGCTGTAAATGTAGACTTCGCTGCCGTTATATTCGGGATTGGTTGAAGCATTGGCATGAATGCTGATAAAATAATCTGCACCCCAAGCGGTTGCATCAGCAACTCTTGCGGCGAGGCTTGTGGAATTGCTGTATCCCAAAGCGGTATCAATGGTTGGTCTGGAAACCCTTGCTTCATATCCGGGGGTATTGTTGAGAAGCTCTGCCAAATACATACCAACCTGCCAAACAACATCTTGCTCATATAGTCCAAAGCCTACTGCCCCTTGATTCACAGTACGGCTGTGTCCTTGATCTATATATATCCTTGCCATAAATGCACCACCTTAATTTCGTTCATATACTATATAATATTAAGTGAATGCATGATAGTGAATGAAAAGGCAAAATAGTACGAGTTCAAAGGCGGCAGGGGGGAAGTGAAGTTTTTATTTATTTTTTTGTGCCCCTTCTATGATGTGCAAATTTTTCTGCAGTCGTTCATTTTGTGGGTCGGTCTCCAGCGCCAGCTGAGCGTGCCTAAGCGCTTCCCCCATCATGCCCAGATGATATGCGGCAATGGCACACAGATCGTTGGGGGTGGCATCCCAAGCATATCCCATATTTACAAAGGTTTTAGACTTTTCCTCAATTTTCAAGGCTTCCTTGGTCATATAGTATGTCATAGGCCAATCCTCCTGCGCAAAGCATAGCTTAGCAAATTCAATATAAGGATCACGCATATGAGGGGCCTCGGCCACTGCCCGAAAATACCAGCCGTAGGCTTGCTTTACGTTGCCCATTTGGTGGAAGGATTGGGCAATCCACCGCATTGCCGCACAACGCTCCTCGTTCCAAATTGCCTTTGGCATAGAGAGGTAAAGGGATAGGGTATCGATACTTTTTTGCCATTGTCCCTGATACATATACTCTCTTCCTAAATAATAGCGCATCCGGGTGTCCTCCGGCGATTCCTCCACAGCCATTTCCAACAAAGGAAGATAAGACCCTCGGGACTTCGCGGCATCCGGATAATGGTTTAAAACCATTCCGCTGATATAGACAGTTTCAAGGGGCGCTGTGCCCACATAATCTACATATTCATGGATGGGGCATTTCCATTGAAATCCCTGCCTTTCATGTACTTTGAAATAATAAAATTGAACATCCGTGCTGCCATCCGCCTTTAAGCTCCAGTTGTAAATGTAGCGTCCTGTTTTGGCAATGGGGCCTTCATGCTGGGGCTTGTGATTGCGCCATGCAGTTTCCAATGCTTTCCGCCAACCCGGTTCAAACAATTCATCCAAGTCGGTGCAAACACAGATGTCGGCATTTTCCGGAACATGGCTGAGGGAAATATTGCGTGCTTCATCAAAGCGCCAAGGGCTGATTTCTTCAATGTAAACCTTAGCTCCTAGCTTGAGGAGCTTTTCTACGGTATCATCCGTAGAGCCTGTATCTGTTACGATAATTTCATCGGCTTCGCCCATGGAGTTCATCCACGCAGCTACAAATTTTGATTCATTTTTGCAAATGGCATAAACGCATATCTTCAATTGGTTCACGTCGCACCTCCTAAAGGTGTTGTGTTTTGCATTTTTTGTTTCATGAAAGAGAGGTTGTTCTCCAGCCTTTTGTTAGAAGGCTCCATTTCCCATGCTTTTAAGGCATATGCTTCAGCAGTCTCAAGTAACCCCATGTGATAGGCCGCTATGGCACCGTAATCGTAAAAGGCTTCGCCCCAGCACGCAGTTTCCGCTAGATAGCTCTCTGTGTTATTGGTAATGGATAGTCCTCGTTGGACCATGGCATAAACCAAAGGCCAATTTTCCGCATGATAACCAAATTTGATTAAGCTGAAATAGGGCTCCCGCGTGTCCGGGCACTCTGCCAAAGCACGATAAAGCCAGGACAATGCTTCTGTTTTATTGCCCTTGGCTTCATAGCATTGGGCAATGAAGCGCATGGAGGCACTTCGTTCCTCTTTCCATGTGGCAGTGGGAAGGGCCAAGTGCTTTTTTAAGGTTTGTATTGCCGCATCAAATTTCTTATAGTAAAAATATTCCCGACCTAGCCAGAACATGGCTCGATCGTCTTGGGGATTTTCCTTGGCGGATATCTCCAGTAGGGGAAGATATTGACTTCTGGGTTTTGTATGATCGGGATAATGATGGAGGATAAGCCCATGCACCCAAACAGTTCTGTCAGGATCGGAGCCACTATATTCCAAAACCTCATGCACAGGATGAACCCACCGGAAATCATGGCGGCGATGGATTTTTTCCATGGGATATTGCTTTTGGATCCTTCCGTCTGCCGTGTGGCTCCATGCAAAAAAATAGCGGGCACGGGTATAGAATGGATTCCATGCTGCCTCCAGTTTTTTCCGCCAGCCCGGTTCAAAAACTTCGTCCAGATCATTGGATACACAAATATCCATATCCTCCGGCGTATGTGCCAACGCCACATTGCGTGCTGCATCGAACCGCCATGGCTGGATATGCTCCTCATATACAAGGGCCCCTCGTTCCCGCAGCTTTTCCACGGTCTTGTCTGTAGAGCCTGTGTCAGTAACCACAACCAAATCCGCTTCTGAAACTGCATCCATCCAGCGGTCAACAAATTGTTCTTCGTTCTTGCAAATGGCATAAACGCATATGCGATGCTTAGACATTTTAATATCACGCTCCAATACTGAATCATCAAGAATCAGCCTAATTTTGAAAATCAAAACCGACTGATTCTTGGGTACATCAACAGAGTGGCTTTTTGAAAGTTTACATATGTATATTCATTTTGTTGGAAAGTTATGAAATGTCCGCAGAAATTTTGCCGGTTAATTTTCAAAGGTTGAGGATGAAGGTTCTTAAATAAGTTGTCTGGAGGCTTATGACAAAGCAAAATTCTGAAAAAGCCGATGCTTGTTTTGCAGTGTATTTTATTGTAGCCTTTTGTGATGAAAAAAGAAATAAGTAGAAAGTAAAGATGTTGCATTCTTTTCTTTCCTGTGATATAATAGCGAAGGTTCATTTTTAAAAAGATTGTAGGATATTGTTATGGAAAACACAAGGTTTAATGGTAGTGTTCATCAGAATGAAAAGTGCAGTTGTATTAGGAAATTTTGTAAGCGCCATGGGAATTGCAAGGAATGTATAGAACATCATGAAAAGGACTTTAAAGGCATTCCTCCATATTGCATGAAGGGAGCTAAGAAGCCGGGTACGAAAGCATAACACCCATCCAAAGTGTATTATATTGAATGTCCGGGGAAAGCACAGTTGCGGTCAATAGGTTGTTGGGTGCCCATAAAGCAATATGGATAAATTCAGAAAATTACCAAGTGCCGGAAGGCACAAAACATAATGTGCTGCTGTGGCTCAAGGTTAGAGCAGTTCACTTGTAATCAATAACTAAATATTTGCTGGCGTGGCTCAATGGTAGAGCACATCACTCGTAATGATGAGGTCGCTGGTTGTTGCTAAGGTAGTATCGTTAGAGCAAAGAAGATTTTTAAGTGCCGAATGGCAAAAAATGAAATATGCTGGTGTGGCTCAATGGCAGAGCAGCTCATTCGTAATGAGC
>DCDZ01000010.1:7949-25877 GCA_002316675.1 Tyzzerella sp. UBA1042 | reverse complement strand
CAGCTCATTCGTAATGAGCAGGTTGTCGGTTCGATTCCGACCACCAGCTCCAAGGTAAAAAGCCTGTAGATATGCGTATCTACAGGCTTTTTTGTATATGTTTAAATCAGAATAATACAACCCAAGGGGCATGGTTCGCCTCCTTGCTTTTCAGCAGAAAAACAAGCGGGAATTTGCCCCACAAAAGGCCTTGCAGAACAAATGCAGGAAAGTGTACCATCTCAACAAGGAAAAGCTGCTGTGGGGCGTTTGTGCGGCTTACAGGGGGAAGTAATGTATTCTTCCTACCTGTAGTAGCCTTTCATTTCCTGAAACAAGGCTTTTAGAATTTTATGTTTCCTGTGTCTGACTGCCGAAGCTGATATTTGTAGCTGCATAGCTAACTCTCTTTCTGTTTTTTGTTCAAAGAAGATGCCACGGATAATTATCTGTTCCTGTGCGCTCAGCTTGTCCAAGCAACGATAAAGGTGAACAATCTGTTCTGTCTTCAGCACCTCATCCTCTACAGGGGTAATACTATCCAAGCAAATATATTCGATGGATACTCCGGTTTCAATAAATTGTTCTAATGAGAATTCATGCTTGGCAGACTTATTTTTCAGATATCTTTCATGTTCATATTCTTGATAATAGACTTTATATACCTCGTAAGTTACAGGGATTCTCTCCCCTTTTACGATTAATGTGTACTCTCTCATGTTTTTAACTTCCAAATTTCCAATGTGTCCAAGCGAAAATTTGGAGGTAGGTGGAGATCGGCACCGATACAGGATAACAAAAATAAAGGCACACTGAGGTAAAGCAATGCCTTTCTGTGTGTCTTTCGCGAAACTATAGTTCAGATTAATACGAACCAGTAGTTCGTGTACATGGACACACTTCTCCCCTGAGAAGTGCAGGCTTTTTTTAACAAATTACCTATGTAGGTTTTGGTTATGAGAATAGCCTAATGTCGCTGCAGCAAATGCGCAGCGGTGTAGTCTGTATTGACCAACACATATAAAATCCCTCCAAACTTTACGGGTTTGGAGGGATTTAGCTTGTATTTAAGCATATGGAGTGTCCCGCCAAAGCACCGTTTTTTTTAGGCGGGTTCTGAATCTTTTTTTTGGGGCGCATTTTTAAATTACGCTCTTTCTGCAGAATGTCTTTTGTAGAATTAATTAGGTCATGTCATCTCGAAGTGCATCAATAATGTTTTCCCTTTTTATTTTGCGAATGGCATACAGTGTGGTAATGAACACAACAAGGAATACGCCAAGCATACTAATTCCGATGCTGTCCCAAGGAAACATAAATTTAATATCACCTCCGCCGACAATCATTCCTTTGTAAATCAGCCATGAAAGAATTCCCGAGAGGGGTAAGCCCCAAAGCATCGTTCGCGCTCCGTAAAGCGCACATTCAAAACGCATCATCTTATTGAAATCCCGGTCGGACATCCCTACGGAACGGAGCATGGCAAGCTCCCGCCTGCGCAGCTTGATATTGGTGGAAATCGTGTTGAACACATTGGCAACCGCAATCAGGGAAATCATAGCAATAAAAACAACCGTGAACAGATTTACAATGAACAGGATATTGCGGTTTTGCTCCAGCATCGCATGAACATTGTACAAAGTATAACCTGAGGTAATGCCCAATCCCTCGATTATTCCTTGCATTTTTGCCGTTGACTGTGCGGGATTATCTGACCAGAAAGTCAAGCCTAGCTTGGTAGGTGCATTTAGTGTGTCAAACTGCGGTTTCATCTGATGCGGGGCAACCACCATCAACACGTATCCTTTCACCTCAGAGGGTTCTGCGGGCGGTGGATCTAACGGATAGCTATCCACAAAAGTAGTGTGAATGGTTTTTGTCTGTTCCCCGGATTCAGTTCCAATCGTAAAATCCATTGAACGGTCTAAAAATATATCAAGTCCGCCGTTATATTTCCCGACAATAATCATTTTTGCATCCTGTCCGATATATTCCGCTGTGGACAAGCCAAGACTTTCGATAAAGTTCTGATACATGTCGTCCTCAATAAACTGAACATCCAACGATAGGTTTACCTTTTCACTGGACGAATTAAGACCATCAGATTTCAGGTCGCTGTTTAAAAAGCCTTTGGTAATCTCGTTTGTATCAACCTCACAGGTATAGGTTGTAACGGCCTGATTGGTGCTTCTTGTCACTCCGTCAGCGGTTTTCAGAGTATCATAAAGCCCGGAGAATTCGATTTCGGTCATATCCCGTGTATACAGCAGGATGTCACCATCCATTTCAACAGCCGACTGCTCTGTCAGTTGATCCAAATAGGTGCCAAAGGCGCTTGACGCTACAAACAGCACAACGCTGAGTGTCAGTGACAGGATAATACTGCGGTAACGTCGTTTGTTTCGCTTAAAGTTTTTTAACGCCAATGTTTCCTCTAAACCATAAAACCGCTTTGTGAGGTTTGAGGTTTTTATGGCCTTGGCTTCCACTTTGACCTCGTTTGTCTGGCGAATACACTCCATCACGGGCGTACCGGCAGCTTTCTTTGCCGGGATATAGGCTGAAATCAGAATGGTCAGCATACTGATAACCGCAGCAGCAGCAAGAACCGGGATCGATACCACCAAAGTCAGCGGTACGTTGCTGTAAAGAACATTTGCAAAATTATCAGCCACGATAGAAAGTACAAGCCGGATGCTTGGCAGTCCAATTAAAATGCCGATGGGAATGCCGATTATTCCGATGTAAAGACCCTCAAACAATACGGAATTGCGAAGTTGTTTTTCTGTCGCGCCTACCGACATGAGAATGCCAAACTGGTGTGTGCGTTCATTCAAAGAGATGTTGAAGGAATTGTAAATCAGGAACACCGAACCGAGCATAATCAAAGCGACCAGAATTCCCCCGACCGAATAGAGAAGCGCATTGAATATCGTATCTGCCGAAAGGCCCATAAAGCGCAGCACTTCATCGTTTAGGACATAAGAATGACTCTCGGCCTCACTGCTTATATACGAGCGAAGCTGGCTCGGCTTTTCCAGCACAACAAATGCACTGAAGCTGTTCGGCGGAGCTGCCGTATCTGCTGTCGTGATTAGAGTATATCCGGGAGCAGAACGTTCCTCAAAGGCGGGTCTTTGGCAGATGCCGACCACCTTGTAGGTTTTTTCCGTAGCAGGTATGAGAGTTTCCTTCCCGGAACGATACGGATCGTGTTGGTTCAGTGTTTCTTGTCCAGCCTGACGGGTTCCGACCGCAAGGGCGAGGGTATCGCCAACTGATATTTTCACACCACCGTTTGCCGCAACGTGCGCCGGAACCAGAATTTCGTTGCTGTTTTCCGGTAATTTGCCGGAAAGAAGTTCAACGGGCAAAGCGGAAAAGGCTTCTTTGTTAAATCCAGCAAGGAACACATAGGGTTTGTTGGGATTTTGACCATCTGTAAGCGTCCCGTAGCCGATATTTTCAAAGGATGCGATATTTGCAACTCTGCTGTCATCCGCTTGTTCCTGCATAAAAGAGGTGTCTACATCGGAGAATGCTACGTGCCAGTTACCATATTTCATGATGGCTCCACCCACCATATAGGCTTGCAATGAAATAGCAAAGGTGGCAACTGCCGTAATCAGAGCAGCAGACAAAGCAACTCCGACAATTGTTACAAGTGTTCGTGTGCGGCTCTTTTTCAGTCCTTGCAGGGCAACTTTATGAAAGATGTTCATTATCGCGCTACCTGCCTCTCATCCCGCACCACTTTTCCATCCGCAATGGTAATAATGCGGTCTGCCTGCAAGGCGATATTTTCATCGTGAGTGACAAGAAGCAGTGTTTGTCCATATTTTTTATTGCTTTTCTTGAGCAGCTTGATGATTTCCTGACCGTTACGGCTGTCCAGACTGCCTGTCGGTTCATCGGCCAGCATGACTGCCGGAGCATTCATTAAAGCGCGCCCGATTGCAACACGCTGTTGTTGACCACCAGAAAGCTGATTGGGCAGATGAGTTTTGCGTTCCTGTAATCCGAGCAATTCGAGCAGGTCATTCAGCCGTTCTGCATTTACTTTTCGCTTGTCCATCAGAATGGGTAAAGTGATGTTTTCCACCACATTTAAAGTGGGGATTAGGTTATGAAACTGATAAATCAGACCCACCTGCCGTCTGCGGAAAATGGCAAGCTTTTCGTTGCTTCCCGCATATACATCCCGCCCGTCCAAATAGATTTTCCCGCTTGTGGGCACATCAACACCTGCAATGGCGTGAAGCAAGGTGGATTTACCGGAGCCGGAAGAACCGATGATTGCAGTAAAATCGCCCTTTTGAATTGTAAGAGTGACATGGTCTAACGCGGTGATCTGATTGTCACCCTTGCCGTAGACCTTACATAAATTTTCAATTTTTAAAAACTCCATTGTATGAGTCTCCTTTCTCATGGTTCACCCATATCATAGAACTTTTAACTGACATCCCGGTGACTTTTTGGTGAGAGATCCGTCACTTAGAAAAACGAATTGTAAATACAGCACCGCCCTGTGGGTGGTTTTTTGCGGTAATCGTACCGCCCTGTCGTGTGATAATTGTCTTGCAGAGAGCAAGTCCAATCCCATATCCGGTAGCCCCTGCGTGTATTCCTCGATAAAACCGGTCAAACAGGTGGGGCAAATCTTCCTTTGCAAAGCCGACTCCACTGTCACAAATCATAATCTCGGTAAACAGCAGAGTATCTTCGCATGCAATCGCAATCTTTCCGTCATTGCCGGCACTTTCTATGCAGTTTTTAAGAATGTTTTGAATGGCTTCCGAAATCCAGCGGTCATCGCCCTGAATAAATATTTCTTTCGGTACATCCGTTTGGAAGGTGATGCTGTGCAGCTCCATAGAAATCAAGAACGGATGAACTGCACCGCTGATCAAAGTATGCACATCAATTTTCTCTCTCTGAAACACTACAATGCCCGCATCCAAGCGGGATAGCTTTAAAAGAGAAGTAAGCAGCCAATCCATCTGTACAAACAGTTCCTTTGTTTCACGGATCATTGCTTTCCGTTCCTTCTCATCTGCATTGTTTTCCAATAGAGATAAAATCAGGTTTACCGATGTGAGAGGAGTACGCAGCTGATGGGCGATGTCAGCCATCGACTCGGCAAGATGTTCTTTTTCCCTTTTCAATGCATCGTTTTGCTCCCGAATACGCAGTGTCATTTTTGTAATCTCGCTTTGTAAAATGGAAAGCTCGCCCTCACTCGTTTCACCGATGAACAGATGGTCGGCATTATGCAGCACAAGGTCTATTTGCTCGGATAGCTGCGCAATGCTTTGATATCTTGCTTTCGTGAAAACATAAAATACCGTGCCGAAGGCAGCGGCAACTGCGAGAACAAGGATTCCGGCAGCTGGTTGGATGGCAAAGCCTACTGCGGCAAATGTGACAGCGATTGCTGCAAACACCACAGCAAATTTCCGTATCTCCCTATTCCGAAACATGTCCATCCCCCAATCGATAACCTGTCCCGCGAACGGTTAGAATGATTTGCGGGTTTGCTGGGTCGTGCTCAATTTTCTCTCGTAAGCGTTTAATGTAGACAGTCAACGTATTGTCATTCACAAACTCGCCTGCAGCATCCCACAATTCGTCAAGCAACCTGCTCCTTGTAATAATACTTTTCGGATTGTTAATAAACACCAAGAGTAACCGGTATTCTAAAGCGGAAAGAAAGACCTCGCTGTCATTTTTTTTCACAACACCGCTTGCTGTATCCACATGAAGCCCATAGATTTCAAAGAATGATGCAGAATTTCCACTTTTACGCAGGGCAGTTTTGATTCGTGCAATCAATTCACGTGGACGAAAAGGCTTGGTGATGTAGTCATCCGCACCCATGTTCAGACCGGTTACCACACTCGCCTCATCACCGGAGGCGGTCAGAAAAATTACAGGGATATCCATTGTTTCTTTGATTTCTGTAAAAATCGTAAAGCCATTTCCATCGGGCAAAGAAATATCAATCAGTGCCAAGTCAAATTTATTTCCTGTAAGCGCGGTAAGAGCTTCCCTATGTGTAGAGGAGTGGATTACTGTAAAACCCT
This sequence comes from Tyzzerella sp. UBA1042, assembly GCA_002316675.1. Classification (GTDB taxonomy): domain Bacteria; phylum Bacillota; class Clostridia; order Lachnospirales; family Anaerotignaceae; genus Chakrabartyella. Next base: position 19,815 of record DCDZ01000010.1, on the reverse strand, counting down.
CTGAACGGAGCAGCAGCGCAAGATTCTTTGCAATTGCCTTATCATCCTCAACCAAAAATATTCGTTTCATCTAGGTTCGCCATCCTTTCTCCGCCCATCAATAGGCTTGACTGCCCCTTTAGGAATCATCCATACCTTGCTGAACCGAACAACACCTTTAATTCTATTTTCTTCACAGAGTTTCTGAACCCAGCGCTCTGTGATATTCCATTTTTCAGCTGCTTCCCGCACAGTCATATATTCCATATCATCGAATCCTTTCAAAGAATATGTGTATAGTGTATTCGTCTGAACGAATTAAATCAAGATAGAAAATCTTAACTTTATCGGTTGTATAGTCTCTCACTTTTTCCTTAATAGAAGTGAGGGGCATTTTTTATGCCTTCTCTCTCGTTGGAAAGGAGTGCTGGTCAAGATGAAACGAGGAAACTTTTTTGTCGTGCAGAATCGGATTTTTGATTACAAGCTGTCGCCGATTGCATTTTATGTCTACTGCTATCTCTGCAAATGCAGAAACAGAAAAGGTGGGTGCTATCCGAGTAAGCATACCATTGCATCGGCTTGCGGAATTGCAGTAAGCTCTGTCAGTAAAGCCATCAGGCAGCTTTCGGATGCAAAGCTAATTGTGGTTGCCCAAAACTTCCGCAGCGGCAGGCAGATCAATAATTCTTATGAGATTACCGATTTGGCTGGCTGCGACACAGATGCCCCCATAGGTCACGATGGCACATCCCCTGTCTTACAAATGGATAGGAGTAAACAAGAAGAATTGTAACCTACCAGAACAACAATTTATTAAAAACAGAGAAGAAAGAATAGCCATATTTTTGCCTAAAAAGACAGGGTTGAATATTGTGCAGGTTAAAGGAGTTATGCTGCTTTGGCAGCATAACTCCCGGAAACGCCCACCGGCAAAGCCGTTGGGGGATTTGAAAGTGACATAACTTTTTGCTCTGTAACTTAAATTGTTATGTAAGATATTCAGAAAGCGCCGATACACAGCCATTTTCTTTCCTCTGTTTTTGCATACTGTCGTGAAAGGAGCGAGAATATGCCGTTTTTATGTAAGGGAGATTTTAGTGTTCACTCGACAATAATCAACGGAGTGCAATATGTTACCTTTAGCTTTTTTCAGGGAGAAAGCACCATTTTTGATAAGGTCGGAAATCTCATCACCCATTCCTGTGAAGCATCCCAAGAGGTCGAGATTCCGTCCGAATCTTTAGTGGATAATGGTATAGCTATCACAACGGATTGATGGTATCCTGTCGTGCTAAAGGAGGTGCGACTATGGCACAAACGAATACAGCAATCTACTGCCGCCTCAGCCAAGACGATGGACAGACTGGCGAGAGCGGCAGCATTCAAACACAGAAAACACTGCTCACGCAGTATTGTAATGACCATCATTTTGGTATCTCTGACTATTATTGTGATGATGGATGGTCGGGTACAAACTTCGAGCGGCCTCAGTTTCAGCGGATGATGGAGGATATTGAAGAGGGTAAAATCAACATCGTGCTGGTAAAAGACCTCTCCCGCTTCGGCAGAGAGTATGCACAGATGGGGCTTTATATTGAGCATTACTTTGAGCAAAAAGGTGTTCGTTTTATTGCTGTTAGTGAAAATATTGATACCGCTAACGGGACGGATAACCTTGTGTTCCCCTTCACTAATGTGGTAAATTCCTACTATGCCCGGCAGTGTTCCACCAAGACGAAAGCAGCTCATCGGGCAAGAGCCAAGACTGGTATGTACTTAGGGAGCCATGCCCCCTTTGGGTATATCAAAGATCCTAACGACCGTCACAAGCTGATTATTGATCCAGTTGCTGCCGATGTGGTACAGCAGATTTTCCAATTGTTTGCCGAGGGGGTAGGCTATGTCCGGATAACAAAAATCCTGCGGGAGAAACGAATTCTCAACCCGCAGGCCTATTTTAATCAGAACAACCCGGACTATTTCCAGAGCGAATATTGGAGAAAGCCTTTTGATTGGCATGCCACCTCTATCCGCTCCATCATGAACAACCCTGTATATCTCGGCAAGGTGGTGTTTGGTCGGCGCAAGACAAAAGGCTTCTTTGATAAGAGCATCGTAGACGTTCCGGAACAAGACTGGATTGTGGTTGACAACACCCATGAGCCAATTATTACACAGGAAGTATGGGATACGGTGCATCAGATTATGAAAAGCAGGCGCAGAGAAAATAGCAACGGGGAGGTGCAGATGTTTGCCGGGTTGGTGAAGTGTTCGGGCTGTGGTTCTTCCCTGAACGCTTCGTATAGCAAGCCCAAAGGAAAATATACCGGGTTTTCCTGCTGGGTTTATAAAAACTATGGGAAAGAACGCTGCACCTCCCATGCCATCGGCTGGGTTACCATGAATCAGCTGGTGCTGGAGGATATCCGCCGTAATGCCAAAGCTGCCAAGCTTGCCAAGCGGCAATACATAGACATGCTGGTGGCGGCAAAGAGCGAAAAGCAGAAGCGGGAGATTGAAAAATCCCGTAAGGAATTAAAGTCTATCAAAAAACGGATGGAGGATATAGAGAAAATCCTCAACAAGCTTTATGAAGATTTAGCGCTGGAGCGTATCACTGAAAGTCGGTATCAGTCGATGGCTCCCGGATACGAATCTGAGCTGCAAGAACTACAATCTAAAGAAATATCGCTTACGCAAGCTGTGAATCAGGCTAAGGATACCTACAGCCGAATTGAAGAATTCCTGCCGATTATCTCTAAATATACGGATATTACCGAGCTGAATGTCTACATCCTCAATGAGCTAATTGAACGGATTGTGGTTCATGAAAAGACCGTAAATGAAGATGGCAGTAAGAGCCAGCGGGTGGATATTTATTATAAATTTGTGGGGTATTTAGGGTGAGCGTGAAAGTGAATGGCGGCAAATGTAGATTGCATTTGCCGCCATTCTCAATTAAATTCGGTTGTTTATTTTTCGGATTGGGTAACAAGTCCCGGTTTTAAAAATGGAGGTAACTCCTTGGCAGTGTTTAGATTAAACACCATAGCCTTGGCCTCCGCATACCAAATTCCAGTAATGTGATAGCGGTTCTTGGGTTGCCATTGTTCACTCATGACACCACGTATCATTCTGCGAATAGCACTGAAAGATGTGGCAATGGCCCGCTTTTGCTCACCCTTTGGTTTAGAGAAGCGTATGGCATGCTCATTATCCGCTTTACAGGCCTTGATAGCAAACGCCTTGTTTTTCACATCAATCATGGGTGTTATGTACTGAGGGTATCCCATATCTTCAATACATTTGAGGGAAAAAGTGATGCCGTTTTGCGTAATATGAACATCGGGAGTGCCGGTAACGGAAACATCAATAACCTCGAAACAAAAATCTTCAAAATTCATCTGATCAAACATTATTTTAATTCCTTTCATGTGACAATTTTTCAAGCACCTGAGCAACTTCTTTTTTGCTCCAGCTTGGATTAATATAAACAAATCCTTGTAAAGCGCCCGTTTTCACTCGTCTGACAAATACACCTACATCTGGTTTTGCAGTGAATTTTTTTGAGAAACGGCGCTCTTTTAACAGCTTTTGTACTGCCAGCCATCTGTCTTTTGGTATAATGGCCGGGATTCCTCCCTTTAGAAGATACTGAGGTCTCTGGCCTGTGTTCCTCATCTTTTTGTGTGTAAAGCAATCTACGGTAAATGTCTTTTGCATTAAAACATCGCCGCAGTACTTCTCATTTTTTAAAATACGAAGAATAGTACTGCTTTTCCACACAGGGTTTCCGAGTACAGTAGGAATGCGAGCATCTGTGAGCGATTGCGCAATTTCACGAGCGTTAGAGCCATCCATATAGCTGTCATAAATATAGCGTATAATATTTGCTTCTTCTTCCACAATCACAACCTGCCCAAATGAATCCTTGTCAAAACCAAGCAGATTGTGCGTGGAGATAATGGGAATACCTTTTTTAAAACGTTCAATGATAGACCATGTGATTGCTGCGCTTTTCTGCTCACTCTCACCTTGAGCTACCAAACTCATAACCCCCAATGTAAATTCATTTTTACTCTCAAGAGTATTGAGGCTTTCAGTCTCAAAAACGACACCCACAGGTGGACTCAACATTTTGAGCTGCCTGACGACATCAAGACAGTCCCGTGTGTTACGTGCAAAACGGTTTACGCCTTTAGTAATAATTAAGTCTATTTTCCCAGAATGGCAGTCTTCGAGCATACGCAGAAACTGCACGCGCCTGTGCATAGAAGTTGCAGAAACGCCTTCATCAGCATAAATTCCTGCTAACTCCCATTTTGGGTTCTGTTCAATCATCTCCTTATAATGCTGCACCTGTAGTTCAAAACTCCCGGCTTGAGCCTCTTCATAGGTGCTGACACGGCAATAGGCGGCAACGCGCAGTATGGCGTTATCATCATTCAAATTTGATTCTGTAGCCGGGATAACCTCCACACTTGCTGCATTGGAAAAAGCCTGTTGGATGCGCTCTTTCTTCTTTTGCCTCTTACTCTCGGTTTGTGCAGACTTTTTCCAGTAAGTTATTTCGCCTGCCTCTAATTTTTTTCCTATATAACCACCCCCTCTCTAACAGCCTGATATGGACACTCGCAAATTTGCCTTGCAGGTAAATCCTGAACAAGGCTACAGACGCAAAAAGCCGAACCTTTGCGAAAAGGCTCGGCTTTACATATATTTTAGCATGATATATTGTGTGGTTCCATCTTACAAAGAGAATAAATTGGGAGATAAGTATTCTATAAATTTTCTCTTAAAAAGTTTTAAAAGATAGTTCGACTGCCTATAGCAGTTTTAAATAAGAATGGTAGCAAGGGGGCCAACGAGTGGATATTTATTGTTTGTTTTTACTGCATTACAATATAAGACGCTGAAATCTTTAAAATTTGTCGAAATATATATACAATGCTATATAGCTTGTGCTACAATATTTCAAGGGGGTGTGTACATGTCCATGCATGAAATTATAAGAAAAATTCGTTTTTCATTAGGGCTGTCTCAAATGGCCTTTTCCAAGCAAATGCATGTCAGCTTTTCAACTGTGAATCGTTGGGAAAACGGCCATGCACAACCCAATAAACTTGCTATTGTTATGCTAATTGACCTGTGTCAGCAGAAGCAAGTCTGCAAAGAGATAATTCCTGAATTGAAACGTCTTTCTGAAAACAAGCCAGTTTAAAATTGAGTTATGGGGGTGTGAACAATGTTTATGACTACAAATGTATCTCCACTGGATTTGCATTTAGATGAGAACAATCCAAGATTTCGGGTCAACATTAACCCATCTCAAGAAGATATCAGAAAATACATGATTAAGCATGAGAAATTGCTTGTTTTAGCAAATTCTATGACAAATATGAACACATTACTGCCGGGCGAACGTGTTATTATTTTTAATGATGGAGAGAAAAACGTTGTTTTAGAGGGAAACCGAAGAACCAGTGTTTATCAAATGTTATTGGACAGAAGTCTAGTTCCTTCCGAAATCTTATCTTCGTTTCCGGTAGCAACAGAGGACTTTCTATCTGAAATATCCACCATACCTGTTGATGTGGTTAATAATCGCCAAGAAGCCATGGCGTTTCTTGCAGCACGCCATATTGTTGGTGTTGCAAAATGGTCGTCTGTTTCAAAATGGAAGATTTCTTATGAATACTACAAAGATGGGAATGCAATTAATGAAATCGCTACCCGGCTTGTTATGTCGGCTAACACAGTGCGTACTAGTATTCGCAATTATAAAGTCTTATTGCGTGGCATTAATTCGCCTAATTGGACAGTAGAGGAAAGAGCGCGTTTAAGCCCACTAGATATTAAGCCAGATAAATTAATTCGGATTTTAGGATTAAAAGATACGAATGAACGGTTGGGGTTGTTTTACTCTGACAACTATGATTTATTATCAAATAAGTTTGATGAAGCAACCATAACAAAACTTATCATTCTGCTAACCAAGATGGCTTTTATTACCGGAGAAGTGGATACACGAACATCAATTGATGATGTTTGGAGTAAGATTATATCTGCTATTCCAGAACTTGATGTATTGCCTCACCATGAAGATGATCCATCGGAAAATACTAGTGGTACCAACGGTAATGGTGCTGCTACCAATGCAGGTGGGTCTAGTGGCAGTACGCCTCCACCGTCTAACGGGAATAACGGCAAGGGAACTGCAACGCCTCCTTCAACTGGAGGAGGATCAGCAGGTGGAACAGGTACTTCTGGAACTGGCGGAAAAAAGAATGTTCCCTACTTTTTTGATGGTTTGCAATATGGACATCTAGATTGCAATGAGGCTATTACACATGGTATTGCACGAGTCTGTGAAGAAATCAGAAAGTTCTCTAGCAAAAAGCTAGTTAATGATTTTCCAATTGCGGCAGCATTTTTAACACGATCATTGATTGAGCAGTCCATTATCTATTATGCAAAAACACATAATATTCAGGCTCAAAGTAAACTTATATGGGATCAGGTTTGTGATGGGAAACGTGATCCACAATTAAGCGACATAATTAAATCTTTCAACAAGAACTTACCTAACTACATAATGGATCAAAAAATTAGGGATTATTTTACAGCATTATTTAAAGACTATAATACGACAGCTAATCCATTAAATTGGGTAGTACATAGGCCGGATGAGTTTGTGTTGCATTCCACAACGCTGATTGAATTGCCGGGGAATGGGCTGTTGAGTGTAATAAATTATCTGTTAGCATAACAGTTAAAGTGAGGTGAGTTTATGGCATCAACCCCATCTCCTCTAAGATATCCCGGAGGAAAAGCCAAATTATATAAGCTAATTCAGCCAATTGTAGATAGAAATATTAACGGTGCAAATCGTGTTTATGTAGAACCGTTTGCAGGTGGTTGTGGCTTAGCTCTGAAATTACTGTTTAATAATGATGTTGACCAATTGCTACTTAACGATATTGATTACCGCATCTATTGTTTTTGGCAGGCATGTTTACACGATACAGAGAGATTTTGTTCGTTAGTATCAGATTGTGACGTAACTGTAGATACATGGAAGATACAAAAAAGCATTTATTTATCTCCAGAATCCTATACGCAAACAGAGGTAGGCTTTGCAACCTTTTTTTTAAATAGATGTAATGTTTCAGGTGTTATTCTGGGGGGGCCAATAGGTGGATTTGAGCAGTTGGGGACATATCTAATTGATGCTCGCTTTAATAAAAAGGATCTAGTAAGTAGGATACAACAAATAGGCATGCTAGCAGATAGAATTACCTTTTACAATTTAGATGCCACAGTGTTTTTACAAAACGAGCTACCAAGGGCTCAGATTAATAACGTACTATTAAACATTGATCCCCCTTATGTAAAAAAAGGAAAGTTACTCTATGAAAATTCCTTCGATGAAAATGACCATACAGAATTGAGTCAAATTGTTAAGGGATTACCATACAAGTGGATTGTAACATATGATGAATGCCAATTGATACGAGATTTGTATGACACCTGCCCGCAACAAGTAATTACATTAAATTACAGTGCGGGTAGCACTCGAAAAGGTAAGGAACTATTAATTTGGAGCGACTTGATTGAAATGCCGATACAAGATGACGTTAATTGAGTTCCTTACCAACAACAAGCGGTTGTGGGTTCGATTCCCACCGCCAGCTCCAACGATTTTTAGCCCCCTCTGATTTTAGTTTAGAGGGGTTTTCTGTTGCCCAAAACCTGTTGACCATTTGGGCAACGTGGGCAACAGGTTTTTATAATACAGAGGTGTGACGGTATTTGTCGATTTATTGATTTATGTATGCCATAATCAAATCATAGTGAGGTGGTACTTATTAGCACGTTATATATCGTTTTGGGTAATGGATTTTCCATAGATGCGATGAATAGGCTAGAAATCTTTTTTCAAAAGAGCTCAAGTTCCTTGACCCGGCTCGGGTAGTAATGGGCTTCTTTCCTATAAGCATTGAGCTCTCTGGACATTGGAAGCCCGCACAACTATGAGTATGGAACAGTCAAATAAGCGAATAGAAGATAGTATAACCTGTGCAAACGTATACAATTATCCGAGGCAGAATAATTTAGATATAAAAGAGCAAGGGGATATAAAAGATACTCTCTACATAGAAGCTTATGGAGGATTCACAACCTAATAATGCTGCACCTGTAGTTCAAAGCTCCTGGCTTGAGCCTCTTCATAGGTGCTGACATGGCAGTAGGCGGCAACGCGCAATATGGCTTATCATCTGTCAAGTTCGATTCCGTAGCGGGGATAACCTCCACACTTACTGCATTGGAAAAAGCCTGTTGGATGCGCTCTTTCTTTTTTTGCCTCTTACTCTCGGTTTGCGCAGACTTCTTCCAGTAAGTTATTTCGCCTGCCTCTAATTTTTTTCTCATATAACCCCCCCTTTCCAACAGTCTGATATGGACACTCGCAAATTTGCTTTGCAGGTAAATCCCGAACAAAGCTACAGATGCAAAAAGCCGAACCTTTACAAAAAGGCTCGGCTTTACATATATTTTAGCATGGTATGTTGAGATGTTTTATCATGCAATGGAGTTAAAGTGGGAAATGACTCCACTTTAAACGCATCATCAATGTTTTATTCTGATAAATATTCCTTGTTTACAAAGCGTAATGGCTGTATTTTTAAAATAAATAAACTGTTTGGGAGGATATATTCATGATTATGTGCCCTTAAGCGTTAAAAATCAAATAAAGCTTCTGGAATTACCAAGGACTACAAAGAAGCATTATGTGAATATATTTGGAATAGTTTTGAGGCAAGTGCAACGGAAGTAGTTGCGTCCTACACCGTGAGTTCAGTTGGTGGCATCGATACCATTACCATCAGTGATAATGGCGGTGGTATTGTTTTTGAAAATCTAGCGGAAACGCTCGAAACTTTTTTAGCATCACAAAAGAATTCGCTCTCTCTTAAAGTCAAATCTAAAGCGAATAAAGGGAAAGGACGGTTCTCTTTTGTAGCATTTGCATCCGATGCACAATGGCATACAATTTACAAAGCGGAGAAAGCGCTAAAACAATATAATATTACACTTTCAAATGCAAATAAAGAGATTCTGGATTACACTGCACCTCAAATTGTGCAGGCTAAGCATAGTGGTACTGGCGTAACTTTTGGGGTATTGATGGACTGCTTCCAGAGAGCTTGTCGATTGAAAACCTAGAGGATGTATTGTTAACAGAGTTTGCGTGGTATCTCTATTTGAATAAAGGGAAAAAAGTAAAATTAAAACTGAACAATCAAGAATTGGATTATCGCAAGTACATTATTAGAACTGAGTGAAGAAATAAAGAAAACGATAGATAATGTAAGTTTTTCTATAAGTTTAGAGTGGTATGGCAACAGCGAATTAAAGAGAAATTTTGTTGTTATTATTTTGATGCCAACGAGACAGTCAAGGTATGGATACTACAACTTTTATGATTTCTCTGATAACAAATTACCCTTGCTAAAATCTTGAATTCATTCGTCTGATATGCTATAATTTTGAGTTAGATAAAGCTAACTTGAGGAGGTGACGTGCATTGCCAAAAACACAATATGAGCTTTTTCATGATCAGGCTATTTACCACGATATTTGCACGCCTATGACGCAACAGTTTTGTGGCGCAATGAAAGATAAAATCATTTCTCTGCCACCAGATGTAGGAACCGGATATTACCGCTATATCTCTCCTTGCAAGAACATGGAGCTATATATCAGTGATGTGACCTTTCACAAAAATACAACATTGGGCGAGCAGACTCACCGGAATGCTTTTTCCATCTCTTTCTGCTTCTCGGATACCCTCGAATGGGGAACCCCCAGCGGTAAAGCCCGCATTCTTTTGGAGAAGGGCGATTGCTGCATTTATAAAAATGGCCATTACGAGATGGAAAACTACTATGAAGCAGGACAGAGGTATATTGGAATTGGCCTGAACCTTCACCCCTGCCGTTTTGGCGCAGTGACGGATTGTCTTCTGAAAAAGAGAGCAGTGATTGTTCCAGAACAGTCGATATCCCAATTCCACAAATACAGAGTAACAAAGTCGGTAGAAGCCGTTTTGCATCAGATTCTTAGATGCAACTATATGGATAATCTGAAATCTCTCTATCTTGAGGGCAAAATACTGGAGCTTGCCGCTGCTTTTGCCAATGAGATCATTCTGGAAAAAGACTTTGCGACCGTGCGGCGAGAGCCAAGCATTTCCGATAGTGCAGCCTTGGCTCGGATCAGAAGAATCATTGATGAAAACGTTACAGAACCGCTGACAATTGCCGGACTTGCAAAACAGAGTTTCATGAGCGAATCCAAGCTGCGGGAAGTGTTTCGGCAACAGTACGGTGTAACGGTTTATCAGTACGTTCTTGAACGGCGAATGGAAAAAGCGAGAGAGCTTCTCACAGAACAGAATTGCCGGGTAAAAGATGTGGCGTCACTTGTGGGGTACAGCAATATTAGTCATTTCAGCGAGGCGTTCCGAAAAAAGTTTGGTTGTACGCCCAGTGAATACATTAAATCAATCTCTATTTGATTTTGCATAAATGATCAACAGCCGGCCTTCGGGCTGGCTGTTTTTTCTGTTTCTCTAAGCACATTTGGCGTTTTGGGGTATGAAAACAGCGTTTTGGGGGCGAAGTGAACGGCGCAGTTCCTTATAATGGTTAGCGTGGTCTAACTGATTTTCATTGAGAAAGGAGGCTTTTAGTTGGAAAAGAAAAAAAGGAATTGGATGGCGGGTATCTTTGAATTCATCGAAAATTATAAAGGCACTATGATTGGCTCCGTCAGCCTTGCCGTTCTAAGTGTAGGTTGCAGCTTGATTCCTTATTTCGCCGTATCCCGGATCATCATTCTTTTTCTGCAAAACGAGGCGGACATGGGGCGTGTTATTGTATTGGCCTCTCTTTCATTAGCGGGATACGCCCTGCACCGTCTGTTGTTTAGTACGGCAACGGTGTTGTCTCATAAAACCGCTTTTGCGGTTTTGAAAAATATTCGCAGCGCGATTGCAGAAAAACTGATTCGTATGCCAATGGGAACAATTATGGACAAGTCTTCTGGTCAATACAAAGACATTCTGGTGGACGAAGTGGAGCGTGTGGAATTTCCCATCGCCCATATGCTGCCGGAATTCACCTCGAATCTGCTGATTCCTGCGGCGGTTTTTGCCTATATGCTGACGCTGGATTGGCGGCTGGCCCTCTGCTCGCTGATTACTGTTGTGCTGGGCCTGCTGTGCTTCAAGCTGATGATGAGTAATTACGAAGTTCGTTTTGCGAAATATACCGAGGCTTGTGAGACGCTTAATTCCACCGTCATCGAATATGTAAACGGCATTGAGGTCATCAAGGCGTTTGGCCAGTCTACTTCCTCCTATGAGAAATATGCCGACGCAGTGAAAAACTACCGGGACTACACCTTGGAATGGTACAAGCGCTCATGGAAGTTCAGTTCCGCCGCTTACTCTATCATGCCTTCTGTCCTGCTGACAGTGCTGCCTGTGGGGGCGGCGCTTTATGCCGGGGGAAGTTTGGAATTGCCTGTCTATCTCCTTTGCATGATTCTTTCTCTGGGGCTTGTTCCGCCGCTGATTAAAGTGGTCGAGTTTCTGGACAATTTCGCTATTATGGAGCAGACAGAGGAGATGGTGCATGGACTTCTGACGGCGGAGGAATTGCCGCAGCCAGAGCATCCCCGCCGCCCGGACGGATATACTTTTGAATTTCGGAATGTAGGGTTTGGATATGGAGAGCAACAGGTGCTCCACAATCTGTCCTTCATCGCGAAAGAGGGTAGCATGACGGCACTTGTGGGGCCGTCCGGCTCCGGAAAA
>DCDZ01000010.1:7475-7820 GCA_002316675.1 Tyzzerella sp. UBA1042 | reverse complement strand
CCGTCCGGCTCCGGAAAATCCACGATTGCAAAGCTTATGGTGCGCTTTTGGGACAACGGTTCCGGTGAGGTCTTGCTGGGCGGCAAGCGGGTACAGGATATTTCCCAGGAGGTTCTGATGGACAGCATCAGCTATGTTTCGCAGGATAATTACCTGTTCAACATTTCTATTTTGGAGAACATCCGCATTGGGAAGCCGGATGCGACCGATCAGGAGGTTATGGAGGCGGCAAAAAAAGCCTGCTGTCATGAATTTATCCAGAGATTGGAACGGGGCTATGAAACATTAGCCGGAGATGCAGGTGGTCAGATCTCCGGCGGGGAGCGCCAGCGTATCGCCATTGCC
>DCDZ01000010.1:6724-7346 GCA_002316675.1 Tyzzerella sp. UBA1042 | reverse complement strand
AGCGCCAGCGTATCGCCATTGCCAGAGCCATCCTGAAAAATGCGCCTGTGGTCATTCTGGACGAGGCGACCGCCTTTACCGACCCGGAGAACGAAGATAAGATACAGACTTCCATTTCTGCCTTGACCAACGGAAAAACGCTGATTGTTATCGCTCATCGGCTCTCTACCATCGTGAACGCAAATCAAATCATTGTTCTGCAGAGCGGCGATATCGAGGCTATTGGAACCCATGCGGAACTATTGGAAGTCTCGCCGCTATACCAGCGACTTTGGCAGACACACATGGATTCTGTGCACTGGGGCATGGGCGGAAAGGGGGCCGATGTATGATCCGAATTATCAGGAGGCTCTTGAGGCTGGCCGGAAAAGATGCTGTTAAAATCAAGCTCGGCTTCCTCTTCGGCTTCATGGAATCAATTTTCAGCGCGCTCCCTCTCATTTCCGTATTTTTGATTTTGCAGGAACTCGACAGGGTGCAGCGATCCGGCGGCACAATACAGAATTCTATCATTCGGTTATGCATGATTTTGCTGATCATCGGTGTTATGGGCCGGATGCTGTTCCGTTATCTGCTCAACCGTTTTCAAAGCGGAACCGGTTATGAGATGTTTGCTAAGCAG
>DCDZ01000010.1:6323-6562 GCA_002316675.1 Tyzzerella sp. UBA1042 | reverse complement strand
ATGTTTGCTAAGCAGCGTCTGCTGATCGGGAATATGCTGAAACGGGTGCCTATGGGCTACTTTAGCGATAACAATTTGGGGCAGATCACTTCTGCTGTCACCACAGATATGACCTTTGTGGAGATGTATTCCATGTATCTGTTGGATAAGGTGGTGAACGGATATATCTGCGCAGTGTTGTACAGCGCCGTTATGCTGGTCTTTGATTGGCGCATTGGTCTGATTTTTACCTCTGCGAT
>DCDZ01000010.1:0-6141 GCA_002316675.1 Tyzzerella sp. UBA1042 | reverse complement strand
TGATTTCTACCTTTCTGTATCGCTATTTGCAAAAACGGGGGAAGGAGCTGGCCCCAAAGCGTCAGGCGGCTCAGGCCGGGCTGGTATCGGCGGTGCTGGAATACATACAGGGTATGGCGGTGGTGAAAGCCTTTCACATGGTGCAAAGCAGTTCACGGCGCGTCCACGAGGCCTTTGAGGAAAGCCGCAGGGCAAACTTCAAAATGGAGAAAACACTGATCCCCGTGGTGGCAGTTTACGATTTCCTGTTTAAGGTGGCGAGCTGCCTGATTCTGGTAGTGGCTCCATTGTTTGCGCTTCAAGGCAGTATGACGGCACCTGTCCTGTTTATGCTTCTGATTGCCTCCTTTACAATTTTTTCTTCTATTGAAAGCATGGGCGGCGTGACGGTTCAGGTGCGGATGATGGACGCTTCTCTGGATCGGATTGAGGCCATAAAGGATGTGGAGGTCATTGATGAAAACGGCAGCGATGTGAAGCTTGCTCGCTATGACATTGAACTGAAACACGTAGTCTTTTCTTACGGAAAGCGTCAGGTAATCCGTGATGTCAGCCTCACCATTCCCCAAGGCACAATGACCGCTATCGTAGGGCCTTCCGGCAGCGGAAAGACCACCCTGTGCAATCTCATCGCCCGATTTTGGGACGTACAGCAGGGAGAGGTACTGGTGGGCGGGGTCAACGTGAAAGAAATGACCTGTGACAGTCTGCTGCGGAACATCAGCATGGTCTTTCAGAAGGTCTATCTTTTTCACGACACCATACTGAACAATATCCGATTCGGAAAACCGGATGCCACCCGTGAGCAGGTGGAGGAGGCCGCAAAGAGGGCCTGCTGCCACGACTTCATCCTGCAGCTTCCCCAGGGCTACGACACGATAATTGGAGAAGGCGGCTCTAGTCTATCGGGAGGGGAGCGCCAACGCATCTCTATTGCCCGCGCCATCCTGAAGAATGCCCCTATCGTTATTCTGGATGAGGCCACGGCCAGTATCGACCCGGAAAATGAGAGGGAGATTCAGCTGGCGATTGAAGAACTGACTCAGGGTAAAACAAAAATCGTGATTGCTCACCGGCTTGCCACCATTCAGAACGCCGATCAAATTCTGGTTGTTGACAGCGGAAGAGTCGTGGAGCGAGGTACGCATGATGAATTGATGCGGAAAACAGGCATTTACCAACACTTTTGGAACATCCGGCAAAAATCGGCCGGTTGGAAACTATAAAACATAATCAGGAGGAATTTACCATGGAGAATAATCAAGCTGTGAAGAAGAAACTTGGCATTAAGGATTTTGTGCTGATGGGCATTTTCAGTGCGATCATGTTTGCACTGGCAATGGTGCTCATGTTTATTACAGGTGTGACGCCCGCCGTCTACCTCTTTTACCCCGCCATTTTTGCTTTGATTTGCGGCCCGCTGTTTATGCTGATTGCCGTCAAGGTACAGAAGTTCGGCGCATTTCTCATTCCTTCCGCTATCATGGGTATTCTGCTGGGACTGATGGGGGCGCAGACACTTTTAATTACCGTTATCGTATTTGGCATCATCGCGGAGCTTATCGCGAACTCCGGCAAGTATCAGGACTATAAGCGCATCTCTATTGCGTACATCGTTTTGATGCTGGGATTCTACGCCGGAGACATCGCCCCCATTTATGTGTTCACCGATTGGTATATCCAGCAGGCCACCGGCGGCGTAGCCGGGGCGGATATGACTTACTTGAATTCTTTGATTGGCGTTGCCAAAAGCTGGTTGGGTGCACTCTCAGTGATTTCCTGCCTCATCACTGCATTTTTGGGGACTGTCATTGGAAAAAGAATTCTAAAAAAGCATTTTGAAAAGGCCGGCCTCATTTAACTTAGAATAAAAAGAAAGAATCTGCCGTGGTACTTGCCGCCCGCAAGCTGCGGCATACTACGGCAGATTCATTGTAGGAGGTATTTTATTTGGATCAATCCTTCGTCATGACAAATCCCCATCGCATCAATCATATCGACCCGCGAATCAAGCTCATTCATACGCTGATTGCGGGCATCCTCCTATTCATCGTTCGTTCCAATGCCGGAGTATTGCTGAATGTAGCGCTCATGGTTGCCGTTTTGCTTTTTCTGGGGCTGTATGGCTGTGCCGTGCGATTGACAATATACACGACAGTTTTATATGGCTTAACACAGCTATTGGCTTTTACTGGGGGGATGGCCGCCTTTATCGGTGTAACGGTGTATATCTTTTTTAAGTTCGCCCCCGTAGTGGGCATTTATTATATGATGACCAAAAGCATCAGCGCAAGTGAATTGGTCAATGCCTTGGAAAAGATTGGGCTGCCCAGGGCAATCACAATTACGCTTGCCGTAACCCTGCGCTTTATGCCCACGATTGGGCAGGAAATGAGCACGATCAAGGACTCCATGAAAATTAGAAACATTCCGCTTAATCTCTGGAATGTGCTAAAGGCTCCGTTGATGATGATGGAGTTTGTCATGGTGCCTTTGATGATGCGGTTTGTAAAGGTGGCGGAAGAGCTTGCTGCCGCAGCAGTGGTCAGGGGGATTGAGCGTCCGGGACGGCGAGGCGCTTTGTTTAAAATTAAAGTAAGGCCGCAGGACTTCATCTATTTGCTGGTGGTCATTCTTTACGCAGTATTTCTCTATTTCTTTGAAAGTGGGGTGTTTGGATGAATGCGATAGAACTCAAAAATGTCTGCTTTACCTATCAGGGTGTAAAGGACACAGGGCTGAAAGGGGTTAATCTGGATGTCAAACAGGGAGAGTTTCTTCTGCTGACCGGACGGAGCGGATGCGGAAAAACCACACTCACCCGGCTCATCAATGGCTTGATTCCACATTTTTTCCCCGGAGAGCTGTCGGGGACGGTTTTAGTAAACGGAAAAGATGTGCAGAAAGCATCCACCTATGAGTTGGCCGAGATGGTAGGCTCGGTCTTTCAGGACCCGCGCTCCCAATTCTTTACCACCAACACTATTTCAGAGGTAGCCTTCGGCTGTGAAAATCTGAATTTGCCTTCTGCCCAGATCAATCAAAGGGTATCCGATGCCTTTACTGCCTTTCAGATCGAGGATTTGAAAAACAGGAGCATTTTCAGTCTCTCCAGCGGAGAAAAACAAAAGATCGCCCTTGCCTCTACCTATGCTATGCGCCCCGGCATTTATGTCCTGGATGAACCTTCCGCCAATCTGGACATCCATGCCACAAAAATGCTGGGAAAGCTGCTGAAAACGCTAAAGGAGCAGGGAGCTACCATCATCGTGTCCGAGCATCGCCTTTATTATCTGATGGAACTGGCTGACCGGGTTATTTATATGCGGGACGGCGAACTGCTTCAGGAATGGATGCCGGAGCAGACATTGAAACTGCCTGAACGTGAATTGGTGGAAAAGGGTCTGCGGGCATTTGACCTCGATATGTTGACCCTGCCGGAGCACCAGCTGCCCCCGCCCTCTGCGCCAATGCCTGCGTTTGCCGTAAAGAATATTTCTATCAATTTGTCGGGACACGCCCTGTTGCGAGGAATCAATTTTTCTGTCGCGCCCCAAGACGGTCAGGGTATTATTGGCATCACTGGAGCAAACGGCGTGGGAAAGACAACGCTGGTAAAATGCCTCTGCGGATTGTTGAAACGGCAGCATGGATCGGTAGAGGTTGATGGCCATGTCCTTTCCAGCCGCCAGCGTGCCCGTGAAATGTATTTTGTTATGCAAGACACAGACTATCAGCTTTTTACGGAGAGCGTGGAGGATGAACTGCGGTTAGGAAATCAAAAAGTGCCGGAGCTAGAGGCGAAAATCACGGATGCTCTTGCTATGCTGGGACTTTCAGAATACCGGAAAATACACCCGATGGCATTGTCGGGGGGACAAAAACAAAGGGTTACAATTGCGTCCGCAGCGGTCAACCCGGCAAGGATACTGTTCTTCGATGAACCTACCAGCGGATTGGACGGAGAGAACATGAGGAGCGTCAGCAAAATCCTTGAAGCACTGAATCAAAATGGGAAGCTGATTTTTATCATCTCTCACGACCTTGAGTTTTTGCTGAATACCTGCAGGCGAATCATACATCTGCAAAACGGCACCGTCACGGAGGATTTCCTTTTGACGGAGAAAACCGTTGATAAGCTGAAATCCTTGCTTTTTGCTGAACCGGAAAATAACCGGCAAAGCTCAACGAAATAAAACTGTGCCAAACGGAAAAACATACGAAAGACGGCTTCAAATAAAACAGCTGACAGGATTTATATAAAATATATCATCGCTGTCTGCGAACTTTTTTTTACGATGAAAATGGCATTATGTGCATTGGTGCAGACGAAAATCGTACAAGCCGTTTGGATGTGTCAACATCAACGGATTTAGGGAAATAGAAGTGCTTGTCACAATCTTTCTGGATAAGGAGACGATACATAAAAATGCCATAGCAGCCGCTCAACACTTCCAGAGAGCAAAGAGTTGACAGAAGCGCAGAAGCTGTAATGGGCTTTAACAAAGCTGACAAAATTTTTTGATGGATGCAAAAAATTTAAGCCCTTATTATCGCAGTCAACAGTAAAAGAGAAGGCCTGACCGTATGCTTCTTCAAGGGATGTTTTTATGCTTAAAAGGAATCGGCTTCGATCCTTGCTCTAAGATTTTTTATGTGCTGTTCTATGTTGTGTATGACGGCAATGAATTCATCCTCGCCTTTACCCGTGGGGTCATCAAGCCCCCAATCCTCACGGTGCTTGCAGGGTAAAAAGGGGCACTGCACATTGCAGCCCATGGTAATAACGGTATCAACCGCAGGAATTTCCGAAAGCAGCTTAGAACGCTGTGTTTTTTCTATGTCAATGCCATAGAGCTGCTTCATTAACCGAACGGCATCCTGATTGATTTGCGCTTTGGTTTCTGTTCCGGCAGAATAGCTTTCAAACACATCGGAGGCGAAGTGCTTGCCCAGTGCTTCCGCAATCTGGCTGCGGCAAGAGTTGTGGATACAAATAAATGCGACTTTGGGTTTGGTCGATTCTTTCTTCATGTAAGATCTCCTTTTACAGATTTTTTATTTATTGCGTTTATCATAGTGGTTGAATGCAGGTGGTTGCTTTTTTCAGAAGCCCTAAAGCGATGGAGGCAAGTGAGTTTCCCCCTTTACCCATTTGAATTTGTTAGAAAGGCTTTTAGAGATCGTATCGTCATACTCAGCCAATACGCCATTCATTACCCTAGACTGATTGTGGTTACCACCGATCTCCGTTAATAAAATGCAAATACCTTACTATGCGGTCTTGGGACTAATAAACCAGTGCTTTGTCTTATTCACAAACCGCACCAGCATCAGCATAACCGGTACTTCTGTTAGAACGCCAACGGTACAGACCAATACTACAGAGGAGGTCGGCCCGAAAAGTGCGATAGCAACAGCCACCGACAGCTCAAAAAAGTCCGAGGCGCCAATGAGTGCGGCAGGAGCCGCAACAGTATGGGGCTGTTTTGTCACCTTGCACATCCAATAAGCAAAAGCAGCAGTGAGGACGTTTTGTAGTATCAGCGGCACAGCAATCAAAAAAACGTGCAAGGGATTTTTCAGTATGGCGTCTCCTTGAAAAGAAAAGATGATAACCAATGTCAGCAGAAGCCCAACGGTTGTGATCGTATCAAATTTAGGGATAAATCTTTGCGTGAAATATTCCTCGCCCTTGTTCTTCACCATAAAATATCGGGTGAGAAAACCGCCTGCGAGGGGCACAACAACAAATAAAACAATGGAAAGTATCAGCGTATCCCACGGTACAAAAATATTCGTCACGCCCAACAGAAAGGATACAATGGGGACAAATGCAACGAGGATGATCAGGTCATTGACCGCTACCTGCACCAAGGTATGAGCAGGGTCGCCTTTGGTCAAATTGCTCCAAACAAACACCATTGCAGTGCAAGGGGCTGCACCCAATAAGACAGCTCCGGCGACATAACTTTGTGCAAGCTCAGTCGGTATGAGTGCCTTAAAAACAACGAAGAAAAAGAAGGAGGCAAGACCGAACATGAGAAACGGCTTAATCAGCCAACTTGTTCCGCTGGAGATAAGAAGTCCCCGGGGATGATTGCGGACATTTTTGATAGATTGAAAATCCACTTTCATCAT
>DCDZ01000014.1:65890-77754 GCA_002316675.1 Tyzzerella sp. UBA1042 | reverse complement strand
TTACAGTTTGCGGAAACTCAAGATAAAGGAGGCTTGACAAGGGAAATAAAATGTGCTACTTTTAAATGTAAGAAATCATAATTTTGCTGGGGGTGCCGAATACGGCTGAGAATCAGGCATTGCTTGTTACCCTTTCTACCTGATCTGGATTATACCAGCGTAGGGAAGCGTAATACTTCAAAATCAGGCGCAGCAAACGAGAGATCGTGGCTGCGTTTTTTTACGAAAAAAACCTGTTTTCTCGGGTGTGTTTTCACAAACGGAGAAGCCCCGAAGGGGATGAAAACCTCCGGCATAAAAAAGGAGCGGATATATCATGAAAACAAAAAAACTGACTATTTCTGCAATGTTTATTGCCATTGGGGTGTTGGCGGGGAATTTAATTTACATTCCCGTAGGTGCCTCCAAATGTTTTCCCATTCAGCATACCCTGAATATTTTGGCGGCGGTGCTCCTTGGCCCGATGTATGGTGTGGTCAATGCCTTTTGCATTTCCCTGCTTAGAAATTTGATGGGTACAGGTTCCCTGCTGGCATTTCCGGGAAGCATGGTGGGTGCCCTTTTGGCAGGCCTTGTATACAAAAAAACAAAGAACAATTTGCTGACTGCGGGGGCAGAGGTGTTTGGAACAGGGGTTTTGGGCGGCCTGTTGTCTGTGCCCATTGCCATTTTGGCCATGGGGAAAGCCGTGGGTGCCTTGGCCTATGTGCCTGCCTTTTTACTCAGTTCCTTCGGGGGCAGTGTCATTGCCGTGCTGTTATTGCAGTCTGGATATTTTGTGAAAACAATAACAACAAAAACTTCTTAATACATCAGGAGGCGGATACAATGAAGCATATTTTAACCATAGCAGGCTCAGATACTTGCGGCGGCGCAGGCATTCAGGCGGATTTGAAAACCTTTTCGGCACAGGGAACCTATGGAATGAGCGTAATTACGGCGGTGACAGTGCAAAATACGCAAGGGGTTTTTGGCTGTCAGAATATTTCACCGGACATCATTCGGGAGCAGATTGACGCAATTTTTACCGATATTGGGGTAAGCGCCGTAAAAGTGGGGATGGTGTCCCAAATTGAGACTATCCATGCCATTGCGGATAAGCTTCAGGAATACCATGCAAAAAATATTGTGGTTGACCCGGTGATGATTTCAAAAAGCGGTTTCGACCTGATGCAGCCCGATGCAAAGGATACCTTGATTCAGCGGCTGATTCCTCTGGCCTATGTGGTTACGCCCAATTTGCCCGAGGCAGAGGTGATTACCGGCATGGAGATCAAGGATTTGACTGCCATGGAGCAGGCGGCAAGAAAAATATTTGCAATGGGTGCGAAAAACGTATTGATTAAGGGCGGCCATCTTGAGAATGACGCTACGGATTTATTGTTTGACGGAAAAAATGCCATTTTGCTTCATTCCGACCGTATAGAAACGAAAAATACCCATGGCACCGGCTGTACCCTGTCCTCTGCCATTGCGGCAAATTTGGCAAAGGGAAAGACTGTGGAGGAAGCGGTGCGTATTGCCAAGGCATATATTACCACAGCCATAGAGCATAGCTTGGATATCGGCAAAGGCGTAGGCCCCACAAACCATTTTTATGAGCTTTATAAGAAAGCGGGCATTTGGGACGATATCAAGGATTGAGGGAAAGTCTTGCCTCTTTGTGATGTTTACCTTTAAGCAAATTTTGTATAGAAATTGTTTTGAATGGATTTTTAATAGAAATATGGCGATACCTTCGGGCAGGCACAAAAGTGTCTGCCCTTTCTGCCGTTTTTCAACAAAAAAAGCTTTGCACCGCCCTGAAAATTTGGATACCAATCCTCTTCTTAAGGGATTTTTTATTGTTTTTTTCTACTTGGAGGAATATAATAAGAAACGACTCTGACGAAATTTGTAGAAGGGATGTCCTGTATGGATCGAAGATTATGGAGGCTGTATTTTAAAACATTGCTGCTTACACTGCTGGGGCTTTGCGGGGTGCTTGCTGTTTTATACGGCGTTTTTATGTATATGGTGGGGGGATTAAACCGCCAAAGTGTGGACGAGGAAACCCTTTCCGTGAACGAGGATTTGCAGGCATATGGAAATTTGGGCATCATGAATATTGCCTTGTACGGCATTGATTCCCAAAACGAGGAAAATAAAGGCCGTTCCGATGCCATTTTGGTTGCCTCTATCAACGGCAAAACAGGGAAGATTAAGCTGATTTCCATTGCAAGAGATACTTATGTGGATGTGCCGGAGCATGGCAAAACAAAAATCAACCATGCCTATGCCTATGGAGGTCCCCAGCTGGCGATACAGACACTCAATGAAAATTTTAATTTGAACATTAAGGATTATGTTTCTGTAAATTTTGACTCTTTGGCAGACGTGATTGATGAGCTGGGAGGAATTGATCTTGAAATTACCGAGGCCGAGCGGAAGCAGATTAACAATTATTTGCTAAAAGGGGAGAAACAGCAGGAGTCGGGCTTGGTGCATTTGACAGGGCCGCAGGCCGTAAGCTATTCCCGTATCCGGAAAATAGACGGGGATGTGATGCGTGGGGAAAGACAAAGGAAGGTTTTGGAGTGTTTGTTTGAAAAAGCCTTGGAAATCAATCCCTTATCCTATCCTGCTTATGTGAGAAAGTTTGCCCCTATGGTGGAAACCTCCTTAGGCAATGATGAAATTTTGAAAATTGCTTCGGCGGTTATGAAAAGCGGTGTTTCCTTGGAACAGGCGGGTATGCCCAATGAAAACATTGCCTCCGGCGGGGAATACATAAATAATGTGTGGTATTATGTATACGACATCCCCCAGGCGGCGGATATGATCGAAAGCTTTATTTATCAAGATATTCCTTTTGATCAATATGGAAAAGACCCGGCGGAGGAAGAAACGGAATAAAATTGTGAATGATTTATGAACAATATGGCGTATAAACTTGCAAAAAAACAGCAAAAATACGAGTTAAGATTTTTAGAAGGAACATAGGCTTTTTAAATATAGTACTTACATACAAAAGAAGTAGGTTTTTTTGTGCAAGGTGATGGGAAAATTTCCCCGACGGAAGCACGCTGCAAAAATTTGTAATTGACAAATTTCAAGAAGTTAGTATAATGAAGAATAACTTAACTTTATTGTAAAATGCTGTGAAAAGAAGAGTACATCGTGGATGATTTACAGAGAACCTCCCATCAGGCTGAGAAGGAGGTAATTCGGAAATGACGGAAGATGGTCTTGGAGCTGCGTACCGAGAGGGGATCCCTTTAGGCTGCGACGGGAGCGCCCGTGATAGCGACGGAGTATCGGCAAATGCTTGCCTGTACTTTCAGAGGCTGTAGCTGTGAAGCTATGGTGAATCAGGGTGGTAACACGAAGCAAATGCTCTCGTCCCTTTGGCAGAAATGTCTTTGGGAGAGAGCTTTTTTAATGGGAAATTCAAGCAAGGCGCCGTACCTTAGAATTTTTCTTATGATGTGCAAAAGGAAAAGGTGATTAAAATATGGAAACAAAAGAAACGATGATTCGATTGGAAGGCGTTTCCAAAAGCTTTCCCCAAAAGGGCGGCTCCATAGATGTATTGAAAGAGATCGACCTCCGGATCGAAAAGGGCGAAATTTTCGGCATTATCGGCATGAGCGGTGCGGGAAAAAGCACATTGGTGCGCTGTATTAATTTGTTGGAGCGTCCCACAGGGGGATTGGTTTATCTTGATGGCAAGGAGCTGACTTGCCTGCCCGAAAAGGAATTGCGCAGACAGCGTCAGGCTATGGGCATGATTTTTCAGCAGTTTCATTTGCTCATGCAAAGAACAGCTTTGGAAAATGTGTGCTTTCCTCTGGAAATTGCAGGAGTTTCCAAGGAAAAAGCAAGGGCAAGGGCCGTAGAGCTGTTGGAGTTGGTTGGCTTGGGGGAAAGACTGGATGCCCATCCGTCCCAGCTTTCCGGCGGACAAAAGCAAAGGGTGGCCATTGCCAGAGCCTTGGCCACAGAGCCGAAGGTGCTTTTGTGTGACGAGGCCACCAGTGCCTTAGACCCCAACACAACAGCGGGGGTTTTGCGGCTTTTGAAAGATATTAATGAGCGTTTGGGTATCACCATTGTGGTCATTACCCATGAAATGAGCGTAATCCGGGAAATCTGCAATCGGGTTGCCATTATTGATGAAGGGCAGATTGCGGAAATGGGTGCGGTGGAAAAAATATTTCGTGCGCCGAAAACAAAGGCGGGACGTGAGCTGGTATATCACGAAGGCAACAATAAAGAGGCCATTGAAGGCCCTGTGGAACATTGCTATCGGGTGGTATTCCGGGGGGGTATTTCCGGCGAGCCGATTTTGGGTAAAATGATGCTGGAATGCAATGCCGTTGCAAATATTCTTTCAGGAAATACCCGTATGATTGAGGGACGGGTGTATGGGCAGATGATGATTCAATTGCCGGAAGAGAAAGAAATCAGAGAAAAAATGCTGGCTTATTTGAAAGCAAGAGAGGTTGAGGTAGAGGAGGTGCAGTATGTTTAAAGCGGGAATGCTGGCAGTGGTTGGAACAGCTTTTTTAGAAAGTATTTATATGACGCTGATTTCCACTTTATTAACATACATCATTGGCTTGCCCTTGGGACTATTTTTGATTATGACGGATAAGGAGGGTGTACGCCCTATGCCTGTGTTTCATCAAGCATTGGGCATTCTCATAAACATATTGCGCTCTATACCATTTTTGATTTTGCTTGTTACCATCATGCCTTTTACAAAAATGGTTGTAGGCACTGTAATCGGTCCAAAAGCCGCCATTGTTGCCCTTGTGGTTTCCGGTGCACCTTTTGTGGCGAGATTGGTGGAATCCTCTTTGAAGGAAGTGGAAAAGGGCGTTATTGAAGCGGCTCAGTCCATGGGGGCATCTCCCCTTCAAATTTTAGTGAAGGTGCTGCTTCCGGAGGCAAAGCCCTCCCTTTTGATTGGCAGTGCCATTGCAGTGACAACCATTTTGGGCTATTCCGCTATGGCAGGCTTCGTGGGCGGCGGCGGCTTGGGTGCCGTTGCCATCAACTATGGCTATTACCGTGGACAAAGAGATGTTATGTATGTTATGGTGGTTTTGCTTGTGGTGATTGTGCAGGTTTTGCAGGAAATGGGTATGCAGATTGCCAAGAAAACCGATCAACGATTGTAAGCCCTTTGGGGTTTCAATATATAGTGAAATGAAAATATTAGGAGGGATTTTATTATGAAAAAGTATTTAGCATTATTATTGACAGGCGCTTTGGCGCTGGGAATTGTCGGCTGCGGCCAAAGCAAGGAAGAAGGGACAGACGCGGATGCGGCGCCTACAAAAGAGGCGGAAGCTGAAGGCGAAGCTGTTACCTTGAAGGTTGGAGCTTCTCCCACACCCCATGCGGAAATTTTAGAAGCTGCAAAGGAAGAATTGGCGGCAAAAGGCATCACCTTACAAATCGTTGAATTTACAGATTATGTGCAGCCTAACCTGGCTTTGGATTCCGGGGATTTGGATGCAAACTATTTCCAGCACACACCTTACTTAGATTCCTTTAACGAAGAGCAGGGAACAAAGATTGTAAGCTTGGGTTTCGTGCATTATGAGCCCATGGGCATCTACAGCGCAAGCATTACAGATTTGGCAGAGCTGCCTGAGGGTGCAAAGGTGGGTATTCCTGCAGATGGCACCAACGGCGGCCGTGCATTATTGCTATTGGAAGAAAATGGATTGATTACGTTAAATTCTGATGCTGGCATTTCTGCAACAAAATTAGACATTGCAGAGAACCCTAAGAATATTGAAATTGTGGAAATGGAAGCAGCACAGTTGCCTTTATCCTTGGGCGATTTGGGCATTGCGGTAATCAATGGTAACTATGCTATGCAAAACGGCTTGAAGGTAGAGGATGCATTGGCAATTGAAGCGGCAGATTCCTTGGCAGCAACAACCTATGCAAACGTGGTTGCCGTAAGAGAAGGGGACGAAACAAGACCCGAATTGATTACTTTGCTAGAGGTATTAAACGGCCAGACTGTAGCTGATTTTATCAATAATACATATGGCGGTGCAGTAGCACCTACAGCATAAGAAGCCGGTTTCCCTTGTACAAATGATTTTGGGCAGGGCCGGGTTTCCAACAAAAAACGAGTGAGTTATCTTGCTCGTTTTTTTGTTGGAAAGAGGGTTTTATGGAGGAAAGGCTTGGGAAACCATTGATTTTCCAAATGGAATCGTTTTGCGGAATGGATCTTAGCAAAACGCAAAAGCCCCCTTGTAAGGGTTTGGAAAGCAAACCTTGTGCGAAACAAGGGTTTTTTTCCTCTATTTGTTTGCAAAAAGCAAGCTAGCTTGCTCTTTTTTTATTGTGTCCCGTTGCATACCGTGCAGGATACCATTTTTGAAACCATGCCGTAAAAATTCCCAGAAAAGCAGGAAAAATGGAGTTGATGAGCCCTGTGTAGGCAGAAAATTCTGTGCCCATGAGAAAATAGGTCCAAAGGGGCATGATCAGATAGAGCCCGCCCCAAGCGGCGGTTAATATGCGGTTGGTTTTGATAAAAAGGGGATTTTCAGAGGCACGGGCTCCGCCGTAGCTTGAACTGCTGTAATGGGCGGTGAGGGGGATGGCAGGGAAGGCGCCGAGTGTCCATAACAAACCAAAAGCCAAATAGCTTGCGGGAACCGCTATCCTTGTGTCTCCTCCCAGTAAAACCGCCAGAGAAAGAAAGATAACCCCGGGAATGCTGAGTTGTTCATAAATAACGGGGCGGAATTTCAGCCAAAGCAGGGGGATACAAGCCGTTACACCAATGCTGATGCCACTGCCCAAGGAGGCATGAATGGCCGGTACTGTCCAAAAAACAATCCAAGGCAGTAAAAGGAGCAGCATATTGCTGGATTTCTGAGGAATATGGCTGTGCTTGGATGGGGCTGGGGGGCCGAATAGTGCATCCCATTGCAGCATAAGGTCAAAGTCCCCGGAAACGGTATAAAGCCGTTGAAATAATGCCTCCTGCCCGGAAATTTCCCCACGGGAAATGGAATGCCAGAGAGCATAGGGTGTTTCAATGCGTGTGGTGAAAGGCTTGAAGTCAGCGGAAATTACCTCGGCCCCTTCCTTTGATAATAAAAGCTGATAGGTTTTTTTAATATCGGTATAATAAAACTCCAAAACACGCTCTGTGCCGTCGGGGCGGTATAAGGCCGCCATTTGTTTTGTGAAGGAAAGGCTGTCATCCTCTTCCGAGGGAACCCCCCAAGAAGCGTCGGCCATCCTTTCAAAAACATCCCGGGGATACAACGGCTCCGCCAAGATCGCCGTGGTTTCAGCGGAAATGCCTCCGGCGGCATATTCTGCCCCTGCCTGGCGAACCGCTTCTAAATATGCCTCTGTACGGTCTTTTAACTCCGGCACACGAAACAGCTCCCCCTGCCCGCAAAAGAGGGTGGTGTAGGAATGTCCCAGCATATGGTGAAACATGGAAAGCACCCCGTCATAATTTCCTGTGGGTGTCCAAAAGCCGCAGGTGGAAATAAGGATGTGCCTTTGCCCTGTTCGGTCATAGCGGGGCGGATGTCCCCCCGATGCCTCATCTGTCATAAAGGGCAGGCTCAGAGGAAGCTGCCGGTCTATGAGGTTTTTCAGCGGGCCGGGAACGCCGAAATAATAGAGGGGAAAGGACCATAAAATCACATCGGCCGCAATCAGTTTGTTAAGAATGGCAGGTATGCCATCGGAAATCACGCATTTCCCCGGGGTTTTGTTCCAACAGGCAAAGCATCCCAAGCACCCCTTGATATTGGCCTTTGCCACGTCAATGATTTCTGCATCTGTCCAATGGGCGCCCTCCAAAAAGGCACGGGTCAGCTGCAGGGTATTGCTGGTTTCCCCTTTGGGGGATCCGTTTAAAACTAGAATTTTCATGGCTGTTCCTCCTCCAAAAAAGCAATGGACTGTTCCGCCCACTCCAATCCTGCCCGGTGAAAGGCTTCACCGTAGGCGAGGGTCATATTCCAGAATTTCGCTGTTCTGTCATCCTTCACCATGGGGCCGTATTCCGCCATGGCATCGTGGGCGGCAAGCAATGCGTCCCTGCTTTCAAGGCATTTTTTCCGATATGCCCGCAACAGCGCCAAGGCCTCTTGGTTGCTCATTTCTCCCCCGAAAAATACACGCATAAGAAACCCGCTGCGCACCCCCATTGCATCAGCAATATCTCCCTCCGGAGAGGGAAGCCAGTTCCTAAGCTCCCTTTTTCCCACATCTGTTATGGTATAGACTCGTTTGTTGGGCTTTTCTTGCTGAAAAATCCGCTGACTGATGAGCCATCCCTTTCCTTCCATAGCATCAAGCTCTCTGTAAATTTGGCTGGTCTTTGCCTGCCAGAAAAAAGAGAGGGAAGATTTGAATGCTTTATCCAGTTCATATCCTGTCATAGAGCCATATTGCAAAAGCCCCAATAAACCATGCTTGAGCGACATAGGCGCACCTCCTAATATTATATAAGTACAATATACAACTTGTGGAATATAAAGTCAATACGTGGTTTTACAGAAGGGGCCTTGCAATGGGTAGGGCAAAATCTCCCAAGGAAAACCCTAAAATATGCTTCCAAGAAGCACAAAAAAAGCCGCAGGTATCCTGCAGCAAAGGGTATTGCATAAGAAATTTTATTTTTCTTGGGTTGTGTTCCCGAAGGGATTCTCCGTCAAAATGCCATAAGGTGGCTGATGTATGGAACGCCCCACGGCGGAAAGAAAGGAAACAGCGTCCTCTGCCGTGGAAAAGGAAATTTTCTTTCTAAGTAAATAATTTGCCGCATCCTCCCATTGCCGCAGGGGGTATGCATCTGGGGGTATGGAAGAAATGGTGCGGCTGATGGCGGAAAAGGGGGTATCATAAAACAAGCTTGAAATGCTGCTGTTTTTTGTCAAATCCGCCAAATATTCTAATAAACTCTTTTCATGGGATTTTTGTTGGTTTTTCATAGAGCACACTCCTTTAAAAACAGAGGATTTTTCCTGAAATTACATTTAGTATAACATAAATGTAATTTTCGGCAAATGTTTTTCCATCATTTTCTGAAAAAGAGAGAAAAATAGATACAAGCTCTTTTTTGCAGAAGAGAGACGGGTGCTTTTCATTTATTCTGCCCTATGGTATACTGTCGTGAGAAGAAAAAGGAGGGAGACCATGGCCTATACGGCATTATATAGAAAATTCAGGCCCAACACCTTTGCCGGGGTGATTGGGCAGGAGCATATTGTAAGAACCCTGAAAAATCAGATCAAAACAGGAAGGGTTTCCCATGCCTATTTATTTTGCGGCACGAGAGGAACGGGAAAAACCTCCACGGCAAAAATTTTCGCCCGTGCCATCAATTGTCTTTCCCCTACGGAAGAGGGGGAGCCTTGTAATACCTGTGCCCTTTGCCGGGATATTTTGGCGGGCAGAAGTGTCAATGTGATTGAGATTGATGCTGCCTCCAACAATAGCGTGGATAATGTGCGGGAAATCCGGGAGGAAGTAAAGTATCCCCCCACCGAGGGAGAGTTTAAGGTCTATATTATAGACGAGGTGCATATGCTTTCCAACAGCGCCTTTAATGCATTGCTGAAAACCTTAGAGGAGCCGCCGGCTCATGTTATTTTTATTTTAGCCACCACCGATCCCCAAAAGGTGCCGGCCACCATTCTTTCCCGCTGTCAGCGGTTTGATTTCAGAAGAATCACCACCGAAGAAATTGCCGAAACCCTCAGGGGGTATTTGGCGGAGGAGCAAACAGAGATCACACCCGAGGCAGTGCGCTATGTGGCACAGCTGGGGGATGGCTCCATGCGGGATGCCTTAAGCATTTTAGACCAATGCCTTGCTTTTTACAGCGGCGAGCGGGTAACGCTGGAGATGGTTTTGGATGTGATGGGTGCGGTGGATCAAACCGTGCTGTTTGAGATGACAGAGGCCTTGGGGAAGAAGGATAGCCGACAGGCCATGGAGCTGGTTGAAAAAATGATGCTGGCGGGCAGAGACATTAAGCAGTTTGTTTCCGAATATTTGGCCCATCTGCGTAATTTTTTAATGGTAAGCACCATTGGCGGAGCCTCGGGGGTTTTGGACCTTTCCGAGGAGGCCTTGGCACGGCTCAAGGGATGCGGTGCGTTTTTATCTCCCCAAGAGGCAATTTTTCTGATTGAGCAGTTTTCCTATTTGCAGGGGGATATGCGGCACAGCTCCAATGAGCGGATTTTGCTGGAGGTTGCCCTGCTGCGCCTGTGCGCCCCTTGGACACAGACAGACGTGACAGCCTTGGCGGCACGGGTTGCGGGCTTGGAGCGGCAGGTTGCCCAAGGTGTTTCTGTGCAAATACAGACAGTGGCACCAAAGGCGGAAAAAAAAGAACCGCCAAAGCCCAAGAAAAAGCCTCCGGCCCTTCCTGAGGACAGAAAAAAGCTGAAGGAGGACTGGCCGCTATTGTGCGGTGAGGTGGAGGATATTGTTTTAAGAAATGAGCTGAAGCAGGCGGAAATCGGCTTTCGGGAGGATGAGTTTGTTTATCTGGTTTGTCCGTATGCCGCATTGGCGGATATGCTTACAAAAAATATGGAAAAAATCGAAGGGCTGCTGGAAAAAGCCATGGGCAAGGCCTTTTCACTGCGTACCATTACCAAGGAGGAATATGACCGGTGGTATGAGGCGACGTATGGAAAGGCGGAAAATAAGGTGAAGGATTCAGAATTTGAGAGTCTTTTAGGCAGTTATTTCCCGGAGGCGGATTTTCAGGAGTAAAAGGCTTGCATGGAATGGGTGTTTTATTATAGAATAGTAAAAACAGAATGATAAGATTAGTAGGAGGAATGAAACCATGGCAAAAGGCGGTTTTCCCGGCATGGGCGGGATGAATATGAATAATTTGATGAAGCAGGCGCAGAAAATGCAAAAGCAGATGCAGGAAAAGCAGGAGGAGCTTGCGGAAAGAACCTTGGAAATGACCAGCGGCGGCGGTGCTGTAAAGGTGGTTATTACAGGGAAGAAGGAAATTAAGGAATTGAAGCTGAACCCTGATGTGGTGGATCCCGATGATGTGGAAATGTTGGAGGATTTGATTATGTCTGCGGTAAATGAAGCCATCCGTCAGGTAGAGGAAATGTATAACAACGAAATGGGCAGAATGACCGGCGGTATGGGCATGGGCTTCTGATAAAAGAGGGATACTATGAATTATTATGGAAACCCCATGACTCGTTTGATTGAGGAGTTGGCGGCGTTACCGGGCATTGGTGGGAAGTCGGCCCAAAGGCTGGCATTTCATATCATCCATATGCCGAGGGAGGAAGCTGCGGATTTATCTCAGGCAATTATCGAGGCACGGGATAAGGTACGCTATTGCTCCATTTGCTGTAACCTATCGGAGGGGGCGGTTTGCCCCATTTGTGCCAATGCCAAAAGGGATCACAGCGTGATTATGGTGGTTGAGGATCCCCGGGATATGGCGGCCTATGAGAGAACCAAAGAGTTCTACGGGGTTTACCATGTTTTGCATGGTGCAATTTCTCCCATGGCCGGGATAACACCCCAGGATATTCGTATTAAAGAACTCATCAGCCGTATGGATGACACGGTGCAGGAGGTGATTCTTGCCACGAACCCCAATATTGAAGGGGAGGCGACGGCCATGTACCTCAGCAAGCTTTTAAAGCCTTTGGGCGTAAAGGTGACGAGAATTGCAAACGGTGTGCCTGTTGGCGGTGATTTGGAATATGTGGATGAAGTGACCCTTTCCCGGGCATTGGAAGGCAGGCGGGAGTTGTAAAACCTTGGGGCATAAGACCTTGGGGTGTTACCCCAAACCCCACTTGCTTTTTGAAAAAAGCAAG
>DCDZ01000014.1:55866-65775 GCA_002316675.1 Tyzzerella sp. UBA1042 | reverse complement strand
AAAAGCAAGACCAAAAACTTTGACTGAAACCGCATATTCATGCGGTTTTTCTTTGAACACTTAACATATAAAGGGGCAGACATCCGTCGGCCTCTTTATTATGATATTTGAAGGGATAAACGTTTTTTAAATCCGCAGGGCGGGCCTTGCCCGCCCGAAGAACACATCTGTTTTATCCCTGCCTACTTGAAAAAAGCTTGCACGTAGTGAGCTTTCTTCAAAAGCGCAAGCGTAGGTTTTGCTCTTTATTTTGTCTTTTTCCGCCGTGGTATAATCTCAAAGAAAGAATACGGCAGCGCAAGGATCAGCAAAGACCCCGCACCGATTGCCCCGGCTAGCTTCAGCCCAAGCAAAATATTGGTATAAGTCTCTAATATCATGCCGTTTAATGCTGTGTACATGGTGTTGTATATCATAGTACCGGGAACTAAGGGCATGATACCGGGGATATGATATAGTGTGGAGGGCGCTTGCCTGTGGTAAGAAGCAAGACGGGAGAATGCCGTAACCAAAGCGGAAGCGGATAATGTTGCTAAGGTGGGGCTGATGTACCGCGTTAGGGCGGCATAAAAAAACCACCCTAAAGCGCCGGAAATACCGCAAAAAACCAATTCCTTTTTTGGCGCATTAAACACAACGGAGAAGGCCACGCAGGCAAAAAAAGACATTAAGCTTTGGAATATAATTGTAGTAAAACTCATTCTATTGCCCTCCTCAATGGCTTAGCGTGGTTAGGCCAAAGCCCACGCCCCCCGCAATTGCAAAGGCCGTCAGCAAAGCCTCGGCCATTTTTGAGGTTCCGCTGATATAGTGCCCCTCCATAATATCACGCATACTGTTAGTCATGGTCATTCCCGGGAGCATAGGCATAATACTGCCGATGATAATCATATCCGTTCCCGCAAAGGGCACAAATTTTTTAAAAACAACGGTACCTGCTCCCGCAATAAACCCGCCGATTAAGTAAGTGAAAAAATAGGGCAGCTTGGTTTTTCCGTTTAAATTCAGCAAAATACCAATGAATAGACCGAATACAAAAGCCGCCAGTGCGTCAATCCAAGTGCCGCTTAAAACCAACGTAAAGCCGCCGCTGGTAACACCGGAGCTGATGATACGCCAGATGGGCCGGTAGGCGGAGGTTTGGCTGATCTCCTCCAGCCGCTTTGCCGCTTGCTTCAGCGTGATCTGCCCGGACACAAAGGCCCTGGAAATTTCATTTACCGAGCATATTTTCCCAAAGTTCACCGAGCGGTTGTATACTCCCCGGGTGAGGGTGAGAGAACCTGCTCGTTTGCTGGGAATGCTGACAATCAAAAACGTACTCATGGCAAGGGCCTCAACCCCTGTGGAGTGGCTGACGGATAAAATACGGTGCATGGTATCCTGCACTCTGTGGGTTTCGGCGCCGCTGGAAAGCATCAGCTCCCCGGAATCCAAAGCAAATTTTAATAATAAATTATCGTCGATCATAGTTATGCCTCTTTTCATAAAACAAAGCTGTTATACTTCATAGCTTAGAGTATACTGTATTATATCAAAGGATACAATTGATAGTATGAAAAATTAAAAGATTTTTCATGAAGAAATAAAGGTAGTTTATCATAGTAGTATGGCATGAAAAAAAGTGTAATTTTCCAAACAAAGGAGAATCTTGTTTACAAGGCTTCCATTTTATACTATACTATAAAAATACAACTGAATAAATAAGGCTGGGGGTGCTTCGATACGTCGAAGCTGAGAGGAATTTCATTTTCCAACCCTTTGAACTTGTGTGGTTAGTACCAGCGAAGGGAAGCATTTTATATCTGAAAGCACAAGGTCTTTCCTGATGGGGATAGGTCTTTTTTTATTTATAAAGGGCAAACGCACCTTGTACTTGAAGGGCGGGCACTTTTTTGCAGAAGGGTGCTTTCTTTCGGTATATCCGAAAGCCGGATGAAGAAAGGAGGACGATGATGAAATTAACAGGCTGGTTGTATGAAGAAGTAGAACCCATTTGGACGGGATATTTGCAGCAGCCCTTTGTGAAGGAATTGGGTGAGGGAACACTGCGGGAGGAGTCCTTCCGGTTTTATATGATCCAGGATTACCGCTATTTGCTGCAATATTCCAAGGTGTTTGCCTTGGGCATTGTAAAAGCGGAGGACGAGGCCATGATGCGGCGGTTTGCCTGCATGGTGCATGAAACCCTGGACGGAGAGATGGACGTACATAAGCTGTATATGAAGCGTTTGGGCATTACCGAGGAGGAGATTGCAGCCACCAAAACCGCCTTGGCCAACCAATCCTATACCTCATATATGCTGGAGGTTGCCTTCAAGGGGGATGTGCTGGATGTGTTGACGGCAGTGCTCTCCTGCGCATGGAGCTATCAGATGATCGGGGAGCATCATAAAAATATCCCCGGTGCCTTAGAGCATCCCTTGTATGGCGAATGGGTCAGCGGCTACTCCTCCGAGGAATACCGTAAGGGTGTTATGGATATTATTGATGCGGTGAATGAGCTGGGGGTAGAGATTTCCTCCAAAAAGGAAGCATATTTAAAAGAAATCTTCCGGAAATGCTGCATATACGAAAGAGATTTTTGGGAAATGGCCTACCATATGGATATGGGAGACTAAAAAGGAGATGTTGTGTAATGCTGCGGTTCGAAGGAGTATCCTTCCGCTATCCGGAGGATGCCCAAGGCATGATGGAGGACTTGTCCTTTGCAGTGCAGGACGGGGAGCTGGTGGCCATTATCGGCGCAAGCGGATGCGGAAAAAGCACCATTTTCCGCTTGATCAACGGCTTGGAGCATCCCGATAACGGCAAAATTTTAATCAACGAAACGCCCATTGCGGCCATTAAAAATTATAGTGCCTTCATGCCCCAGAAGGATTTGCTTTTCCCTTGGCGCAGTATTGAAAAAAATGTTTGCCTGCCCATGGAGCTTGCCAAGGTGCCGGCAGGAGAGCAGGAAAAACGTGCTGCCCAGGTTTTGGAGCAGGTGGGTCTGCAGGACTATGCAAAAAAATACCCAAAGGATTTATCCGGCGGGATGAAGCAGCGGGCGGCCTTCGCTAGAACCCTCCTGTCCGGTGCGGATATGCTGTTGTTGGATGAGCCCTTTAGTGCCTTGGATTATTTGACCAGGGTGGAAATGCAGGAATGGCTTTTGCGGCAATGGGAGCATTTTCATAAAACCATATTGTTTATTACCCACGATGTGGAGGAGGCCATTTTTGTGGCAAAAAAGATTTATATCATCCAAGCCTCCAGACCCTTTATGGAAATGGAGTGCATTACAGTGCCCTTGGCGTATCCCAGAAACCGCGAGGATTTGAAGCGGAGCGAAATTGTGGAACTGAAGGAAAGCCTCATCGGGAAGCTGAGAAGGAGCGTGAGCCTATGAAAAAAAATCTGCCCTCCGTCTTTTTGGTGCTGATTTTATTAATCCTTTGGCAGAGCATAGCCATGGGCATAGATGCGGCGTATATATTGCCCTCCCCCACAGGCATTTTGGTGCGCCTTTGGGAATTGCGGGTGCCCCTTTTTACCATGCACCTTCCGGCAACCATGGGGGTTACCTCCTTGGGCTTGCTGATTTCCGTAGCCTTGGGCTTGCTCTTGGCCGTTGCCATGGATTGGAACCCGAAGCTGGAAAAGGCACTTTATCCCGTGATTGTGGCCTCCCAAACCATTCCCACCACAGCCATTGCCCCTCTGTTTATCCTTTGGTTTGGATATTCCATTTGGAGCAAGGTGCTGGTTACCATTTTAATCACCTTTTTCCCCATTGCCATTACGGTATTTGATGGGTTTAAGTCTACCAAACGGGAGATGGAGGAGCTGCTGTTTACTTATGGCGCTTCCCCAAAAGATATTTTTGTAAAGCTGAAATTGCCCACGGCATTGCCCTATTTTTTTTCCGCCATCAAAATGTCCATTCCCCTCAGCGTGATTGGGGCGGCCATTGCCGAGTGGCTGGGGGCGCAAAAGGGCTTAGGCTATTTTAGCAAAAGAATGATGACCCAGCTGGATGGGGCAGGGGTTTTTGCCCCGGTGGTGTTGCTTTCCGTTGTGGCAATGCTGACGGTTTGGATCATTACATTAGTAGAAAAGAAAACAATTACATGGAGGAAGGAATTATAAAAATGAAGAAAAGACTAGTTGCATTTTTTATGACAGCAATGCTTGCCATGGGTATGGCCGGCTGCGGTCAAAGCACTACAGACAGCAATGCGGGGGAGGATACTTCGGCAGAAACAAAGCTGGAGGAGTTTTCTATTGTTTTAGACTGGTATCCCAATGCCATACACAGCTTTTTGTATACCGGCATTGAAAAAGGGTATTTTGCCGAGGAGGGCTTGAATCTGGTCATCAATTTCCCCTCCAACCCCAATGATGGCATCTCCCTTCCGGCCGCAGGCAAGGCGGATTTGGGCATTTATTATTTGCAGGATGCCATTTTAACAGCAACGGAAGAAAACGTACCCATTGTTTCAGTGGGTGCGCTGACACAAAGCTCCTTAAATGTTGTGATTGCCTTAAAGGATAGCGGCATTGACGGTGCGGAGGATTTAAAGGGAAAGAAAATTGGCTATGCGGGTACGGTGCTTTCCGAAGAAATGACAAAGGCTATGCTGGAAAATGTGGGGTTATCCGCAGAGGACAGCCAATTTATTGATGTCGGGTTTGATCTTTTAACCGCCTTGACCACAGGGCAGGTAGATGCCACCATCGGCAACATGGTAAACCATGAAGTGCCCCAGCTGGAGGAAAACGGTTTTGAAATCAACTATTTCTATCCTACAGATTTTGGTGTGCCCCAGACATATGAGCTGGTGTTTTTGGCAGGAAGAGATGCGGTAGAAAATAATCCTGAAAAAATTCAGAAATTTCTCCGGGCTTGCCAGAAAAGCTATGCAGATTTGAAGGCGGACCCCGACAAAAGCCTGCAGATTCTTTTGGATAACCAAAATGAGGAAAACTTCCCCCTGTCGAAAACCGTAGAGGAGCAGAGCATTGCAACCTTACTGCCCGTTATGGAAACTGCCGATGCGCCCTTCCTCCATCAAGAGGTAAGCGTTTGGCAGAAAAATGCAGATTGGCTGTATGAAAGAGGTGTTCTTTCCCAACAGACGGATGTAACGCCGTTGGTTGTAAATTTGGCAGAATAATCAAGAGATTGTGCCATAGAAAGCCGTCTGAACTAAAAAAATAGAATCGCCTGCGCCTGCATATTGTTTGCAGAAAGCCGCAGGCGGTTTTTTTAGGTATGGGAAACATAGTCAGGACAAACTTCTCCATTCGCTGGGAGCTTAAAATTGATATTTTTATGAAATGAAAGTATAATACAGTAAGAAGGGTTTGAAAAACATAACAATAAAGCGGGTTCAAAATTTAAGGATGAGGATGTGAAGTGATGAAGGCGTTGGTGACAGGAGCATCGGGGGGCATTGGCAGAGACATTGCCCTGATTTTAAGCCGTATGGGGTATGATTTGATTTTGGTGAGCCGTAATACCTCCAAGCTGGAGCAAGTGAAAAAGCATATGAAAACCAAGGTGCAGATCATTTCCGCAGATTTATCTGTGGAGGAGGAATGCTTTGCCCTTTATGAAGCCGTGCGGGGGCAGGATATTCATATATTGGTGAACAATGCAGGCTTTGGCGCCTTTGGATATTTCTGGGAGATGCCCTTGGAGCGGGAATTAAATATGCTGAATTTAAATGTCCGTGCGGTGCATATATTGACAAAGCTGTTTTTGCAGGATTTCCGTAAGAGGGACAGCGGATATATTTTAAATGTGTCATCCGCCGCAGGCTTTTTGCCGGGGCCGTTCATGGCGGCTTATTATGCTACAAAAAATTATGTTTTGCGCCTTACGGAGGCCATTTATGAAGAGCTCCGCCGGGAAGGAAGCCATGTGCATATTTCCGCCCTTTGTCCGGGGCCTGTGGATACCGGCTTTAACGATCGGGCGGGGGTGCGGTTTGCCCTTCCGGGTATGCCCTCCTTTGATGTGGCAAGGTGCGCTGTAAAGGGTATGTTTGCAAAAAAAGTTGTCATTATCCCGGGCATCGCCATGAAGCTGGCGTACCTCGGCGGAAAATTTTTGAGCGAGGAAGCCTTGCTTCGGGCAGCGTATTCCTTCCAGCATAAAAAGAAAGGGTGAAGTCTGTGGGAAGCCTTGGCAATCGGGCGGAGAGCCGTTGGCGGCGCATTTTGTTTCATACGCTGAACGGTTATTTTTCCAATGGGGTCGGCAAAACAGCGGCATATTTAACGTATTATTTTGTCTTTGCCATTTTCCCGTTTTTAATTTTTATCAGCTCTCTTTTGGGGTTTTTGCATCTGCCCATGCTTACGGTGGAGGGGGACGTTTCCGCCCTGCTGCCGGAGGATGTTATTACCCTCATTAATTTGACCATTGCCCATATGACAGAAAGCAGCAGCGGCGCATGGCTGACCTTCGGCTTGGTTTTTACCGTTTGGTTCCCTCTGCGGGCGGTGCGCAGCTTGGTTGCGGCAGTAAATGGTATTTATGGGGATGAAAAAATGCAAAAGCATACCATGCGCATTCTATTCCTCACGGTTTTGATTATTCTGCTCATTCCGGCTTTGCTGCTGATTTTGCTCATTAGCCATGAGGTGCTGGAATTTATCAGTGTGTTTATTCCCATTGCCGATACCTTTATTGATTTGTGGACACGGATACGCTTTTTACCCATTTCCATCGGCATTTTCTGCTTGATCAGCGGGGTATATTTTCTTGCCCCCAATGAGCGCCCGTCAAAAAGATTTGTTTTCCCCGGGGCATTTTTATCCATGGCGGTGTGGGTTTTGTTTTCCGCAGGCTTTGCCCATTATGTAGACCATGCGGGGAAATATTCTTTAATTTATGGCTCTATCAGCGCCATCATTGCCTTTTTGGTTTGGTTAAATGCCAGCGTGGCCGCCATACTCATGGGTGCGGTGTTTAATCAGGCCTTGCGCACAGAATATCAAAAGAAAGGATTTTAAAGGGCGATACCGTTATCACAATTTTTGAATCAAAAGCAGGCAAAACGGAGGAAATCCACAATGCCTGTTTTTTTGATGCAGAAAATTTGCCGGCAAAGGGGAAGATTTTCTCTTTTTAGTTACCATAATATTATGATTTTTATCAGAATTGGCAATAAAAAGCAAGCAAGGAATGAAATGAAGAAATTGGAATAATAGCACAATGAAAGAAATATTAACCATGGAAATACTGTTATAATATTCCTATAAAACCATATAAATGAAAAAAATAGCACAAAAATTGCGCGATTATTGCAGGGGTATTACAGTTAGATTACAGATTGACATAATATATTGATAAAATTTTGAAAGCTTCGTATAATGAGCAGGCAAAGTAAATTATGTCTTGGGA
This sequence comes from Tyzzerella sp. UBA1042, assembly GCA_002316675.1. Taxonomy (GTDB): domain Bacteria; phylum Bacillota; class Clostridia; order Lachnospirales; family Anaerotignaceae; genus Chakrabartyella. The sequence goes on along the minus strand of DCDZ01000014.1, from coordinate 58,376 downwards.
GGCTTTGAAAGGGCTGCGGGGAGATTGTCGGCAAAGCAAGGTTTTTTGTTTGAATGGGTGAGGAAAAAACCGCGGTTTGCAGGCAGTCAAACAGGTAGGCCTTAACAAGGCAGTCGCAGGGAGGGTTGAACTGCATTCGTTTTATAATTATGCAACGAACAAAAACGAAGTACATATTTTTTAAAGGAGGAATGTAACGATGAAGAAAGTAGTTTCTTTCGTAATGGCTGCAGCCATGGCAACTTCACTTGTTCCCGTAACGGCGTTTGCGGCAGGCGATGTTTCCGCTACAGCCAAAGTAATCGGCGCTTTGGAAAAAGGCAAAGATTTCGACGGTGTAATCACAACAGCAGAAGCACCCGAATTGCAGTTAAAGGTAACAAGTGCTGATTATTTAGCAACAGGTGGCGACGTACCCACAGTGGATGTAACAGTGTCCTTGGACGGTGCGGAATTTACCGCAGAGGATGAAGCGGGCTTTGCGGCTCTGGTGAATGCACCCACAGCTATTACCGTAGCAAAAACAGAATTTTCCGAGGACGAAGTAACCTACACCCTGTCCGGTAAGTTCAAAAAGGATGACGTGCTTGCAATCAACCTCGCATCCAAGCTGACAAAAACAGGCGTTGGCAAAACAGCAACTGTTTCCGTAGATTCCAAGATGGTAACGGCGGATGATTTGGTGTATGCTTCCGTATTAGACAAAGGCATCAAGGCTTCCGTAAGAAAAACAGTAAGCGTAGCTGTTGATGAAGTAACAGAATTGAACAGCAGGGGCTTGAAAATTGAATCTTCCGTAGAAGGTTCTTATGAAGCAGGTACAGAGTTTACATTAAAACTGTCCAAAGGCTTTGAATTTGCAAACTCCACGGTAGAAGGCGTTTCCGACTTTGCATTTGACGGCAACGAAGCAACCTTCACAGCACCCTCCGCGGAGGATTTCACTTTGACAGGCATCAAAATCGAAGCGGTATCCGCGAAGGTTGGCGATGTTGCAAGCATCAAAGTATCTGCAAAGGGTATCAGTGCGGCTTCCGTAGAAGTTGCAAAGGTTGTTGATTACAAGGTAGCAGTTACCGTTGATGAAGACGAAGACCTTCCTGTAATCTACAGCGGTACAGACGTTGAAAACACAGGCTTGACAGATGATTCCGATCATAAGACCGTAGAAATCACCGCTGAAGAATCTTTCCCCGGTGCATGGTCCATGAGACAGGGCTTCAACTTCATATTGCCTGAAGGCGTTTATGTAACAGGCGTAGAAGTAATTGAAGCTGAGAACTTCTTGCAAAACGGCGTAGAAGTAGGCACAGACGCTTGGGAAGCGGCATTCAAAGCGGCTTATGACAAAGGCGATTACACAGGCTTTACTTTTGCAAAAAGAGTATTTGACGATGTAAACACAACCCTTGAAAATGACGCAGCAACCCTTACCTTCCAGCTGGAATTGGTAGCTGACCCTACCTTTGAAGGCGATGTAGTATTAGGCTTTGACGGCACTTTGGTTGACAAGCAGGAAGTAACCGTAGCAAAATTCGTTAAGCCTTACACAATTGCGGCAGAACAGAACGATGTAATCATCGATTACAGAAACACAGCAGTAGAAACACCCATTACTGTAACCGAAGCAGAAGCGGGCTTATGGGCATCCAACGCTGTATTCACCCTTACAGTAGACAGAGGCGACATGATTGAATTTGAAGATGATGCAACCTTCACAGTAAGCGAAGATTCCGGTTTGGAATTGAAAGACAAGAAAACAGCAGACGGCCAGCTTGCATTTGCTGTAAAATCCGAATCTGACGAAGCGGCAACTGTAGAAATCAAAGACATCAAGCTGTTCATGCAGAGAAACGTACCTGCAGGCGCATACAGCTTAAAGGCTGAAACTGCAATGAGCAATGCTTATGACGAGCAGGCGATCTATGCGGCAGACGGCAAAGACAACAACGTAATTGATGATGTTGCGGATTACAGCAACGTAGTAAAAGAAGCATTCATCAACGTAGTAACAAGCGGTAGAGACAACGACAACCTGTTCACAACAAAGGTAGTTGTACCTGTTGGCGAGGCTTACTTAATGGCTGGTACCACAAGAGTTGAGTTAGACGTACCTGCTTACATCAGCGCAGACAACTACACTATGCTGCCCGTAAGAGCGGTATCCAAGGCACTTGGTGTAAACACCAACAACGTAATTTGGAGTGCTGAAACAAGAACAATCACCATCATGTACGGACAGAGAATCATTACAATGGTAGTTGGCGACAAGACCATTAATGTAAACGGTTCTGCAATCCCTGCATCTTCTGCACCTGAAATCACAGGCGACAGAGCGTTCCTGCCTATGAGAGACTTAGCTACGGCTTTAGGCGTAACTGACATCACATGGGATGCAGCAACAAGAACAGCAACATTAAACGGCAGCAAGTAAGAAAAAAAGAGTAAGACCTTGGGGCGCCGCCCCAATACCCTGCAAGGGATTTCATCCCTTGACCCGTTTGGGGGGG
>DCDZ01000014.1:51803-55671 GCA_002316675.1 Tyzzerella sp. UBA1042 | reverse complement strand
AAAGTTTTTGGTCTTGCTTTTTTCAAAAAGCAAGTGGGGGTTGGGGTGAAGCCCCAAGGCCTTTTACCGCTGTCTACTTGAAAAAAGCTTGAACGAAGTGAGATTTTTGCAAAAGCCAGGCATTATTACAGTTATGTTACATTTTGCCAATCCTACTTGCCAATTGGAAATTCCCTGCGTATAATGATCTTGCATGGTAGATGGCAATGCTTTCCTCTTGACAAAACGGAGCGGGACGGGAGGCAAGGCTTGGGGTCGGTGTTTTGCTCTCTTAAATGGGTGTGAGGGGAAAACAAAGAATCCAAGGCTTGGCAAACGAAGCGCAAAGGGCTGTGAATAGGCAGGCGGAGCAATTGAACTGCATTCGTTGTATAATTATAAAACGAAACAACAAACAAATACTTAAAATGAAAAAGGAGGAATGAAAACGATGAAGAAATTTATTTCTTTCGTTATGGCTGGCGCTATGGTAGCTTCCCTTGTACCTGCAACTGCATTTGCAGCAAAGGGCGATGTTTCTGCGACAGCTAAAGTCATTGATGCCAAAGAGCTTCAGAAAGGCGAGTCTGCAGTTAGCGGCCCAGAATTGCAAATCAAGATAGGTTCTGCTGATTACGCAACAGGCGGGGATACACCTAGCTTAGAAGTAGAACTGACTTTGGACAATGCTGAGTTCAAGAAGTATACATCTGCTGATTTATATGACTTGGTAACATTTGACTTTGATGTTACAGCAAAAGGCAAAGTACTTTATGGTGAGGGGTCCACAACATATACGTACGAAGAGTTAACCACATGGGATGATGATGACTTTGCAGGTGTTGCAGAATTAAAGGACGGCGAAGTTGATGAAGATACTTTAGTTAGCAGTTCTGAATTCTCAGCAGAAACTCTTAAGGGTGATGATGCAAGAACATTCTTGCTTGGTAAGGGTTACAGTAGTACAGTAGATGGTCTTTTTACTACTCCTGAGACTCCAGAAGAGCCTTTAAAAGCAAGCTATACATCAACAGAGATTAATAAAGGTATCGTAACAAAGACACTGGAAGCTGTTGTTGCTGAAGCAATTGGCACTGATGGTGACTATGATGGCTATGTTGCTGTAGAAAAAATAGCTGTTGAGGATCCAGCAACAGACATCGATGAAGAAACTGAAATTGGTGTAGAAGTTAAAGACGCTGAGAAAGATAGCGTAACATATAAGTTCTATGGCAGATTTGAGAAAGACGACAAGATTATTGTTGATCTTGATACAAAGTTGACAAAGACATCTGAAGGCACAAAGGCTACAGTATCTGTAGACTCTAAGGCTGTAACTACTGATGACTTAGTTTTTGCTTCTGTTCTTGGCAAAGGCTTGAAGGCTTCCATCAAGAAGACAGTAGATGTAGCTGAAGAAGAAGTAACAAAGTTGAACAGCAACGGCTTGAAGATTGAAGCTGCTGTTGGCAACTTGCCGAAGGAAATTACATTGAAGATTTCTAAGGGCTTTGAGTTCACAAAGAATAATGATTTGTCCGGAACAGGATACTCTGTTGAAAAAACAGACGACAATGAATTGACAGTAACAGTACTTGGCGATCAGGATGAAATCACAATCAAAGATATCGAAATCGAAGCTACCTCCGCTAAGTCCGGTGCTATTGCAACAATTACAGCAAAGGCTAGCAGCAACGATTCTGCTTCCGTAGAAGTAGCTAAGGTTGTTGATTACAAAGTAAGCCTTTCCGTTGATGAAGATGAAGATCTTCCTGTAATCTACAGCGGCGTTAACGTTGAGAACGATGGTATCACAGATGATTCCGAACACTTGTCCTTGGAAGTAACTGCAGAGGAAACATTCCCCGGCGCTTGGTCCATGAGACAGGGCTTTAACTTCAACCTGCCTGAAGGTGTTTATGTTACAAATGTGGAATTGATTGAGCAGGAAGGCTTAACAATCAATGACAAGGATGCAAGCAATGAGGATGTTTTAGACGCATTTGAAGAAGCTTACAAAGATGGAGATCATAAGAACTTTGAATTTGGTAAGAGAGTATTCGATGACGTAAACGTTGGCTTGAATTCTGACGAAGCGAAAATCGTATTCCAGCTTGAGTTAGTAGCTGATCCTGGTTTTGAAGGCGACGTAGAATTGACATTTGAAGGTTCTTTGGTTGAAACACAGGAAGTAACAATCGCTAAGTTTGTAAAACCTTACACAGTTAAGGCAGAACAGAACGATTTGATCATCGACTACAGAAACACAGCTATCCCTACACCTATCGTAATCACAGAAGCTGAAGAAGGCTTGTGGGAAAAGGGTGCTAAATTCGATTTCATCATCGACAAATCCGATTTACTTGAATTTGAAGATGACGCAACATTTGAAATTGATGAAGATTCCGAACTTGAAGTAAAAGATAGCACAAACAAAGGCACATTGTCCTTCACAGTGAAGGAAGAATCCGATTCCGCTGCAACAGTAACAATCAAAGATATGGAACTGTTCATGCAGAGAAACATCCCTGCAGGCGCATATGATTTGAAACTTGAGACTTCTTTAGCAGCAGCTTATGAAGAACAAGGCTTGTTTGCTCCTGACGAACCAAACACATCTTTCAAGGATCGTGACGAAGATAAAGAATCCTTCGTTGAAGATGTTTGCGATTACAGCACAACTGTAAAAGAAGCATTCGTTAACGTAGTAACCTCCGGTAGAGATCAGGATAACCTGTTCACAACAAAGGTAGTAGTACCTGTTGGCGAATCCTACATCATCGCTGGTGAAACACAGATCACATTGGATACACCTGCTTACATCAGTGCAGATGGTTACACCATGCTTCCTGTAAGAGCAGTATCCAAGGCTCTTGGCGTAGACACAAACAACGTATTGTGGAACGCTGAAACAAGAACAGTAACAATTATGTATGCACAGAGAATCATCTCCATGACTGTTGGTCAGAAGATAGTATATGTAAATGGTTCCGCAATCCCTACATCCGCAGCTCCCGAAATCACAAACGAAAGAACATTCTTACCTTTGAGAGATTTGGGCACAGCTTTGGGCGTAACAAACGTAGCATGGGATGCAACTACAAAGACAGCTACATTGAACTAATTGTAACTGAAAAAACATGAAGGGCTTCGCCTTTCAGTATCCCGAAGGGGCAGACTTAGGTCTGCCCCTTTTTCATAGTTTTTCTAAAAAGGAATCATGAAATATATAAAAAGATTTCATTAAGAAATCCTTAATCCTATGGTATTTTCAAAGAAATATGGTATAATTGGTTTTATTATAAAAGTATATGATTTTGAGGAGGAATACTATGAAAAAAATAGTAGGGCGCACGAAGGGTGTCATTGCCTTGGCACTGGTAGTGTCTCTTTTTGGTACAACCGCATATGGCGCAGAGGCAGCAGAAAAAACCACTACAGTAGAAGAAACTGCTGAAACAGAAGAAACCACTGCAACAGAGGAAACTGCAACAGCAGAAGACAAAGCACCTGTTTTAACCTATGAGGAAGCCTTGGAAAAGGCGAAAAAAAAGAGCATAGACTTATTGAACCTGCAAAAAGCCAACGAGCTTTTGCAAGAAACAAAAGAGGATATTTGGGATGCCGTGGGCACCTTTTCCATCCCCACCTATGACTATCAAAAATGGGTAAATGATGGGGTGCATGCCTATACCTCTGCCATTTACCAAACAGATAGCGGTATGAAGCAAAATAAATACACATCGCAGATTGCAAATCTGGCACTGGAGGCAACATTAAAAAGCACTTTTGCCTCTATTGTAGAGAATGAAGAAAACCTTGCATTTTTGGAGGAGATAAGCGCCGTTGAAAAAACTGTGTATGAACAGGGGCAAGCCAAGCTGAACTT
>DCDZ01000014.1:47721-51662 GCA_002316675.1 Tyzzerella sp. UBA1042 | reverse complement strand
GGGATGCTCAGCCAGTATAAGCTGAATGAGTTGAAAGCCAAGTATGAGAAAAGCAAAGTAAACGTAAGTCAGTTGGAAAAATCCTTAGACCAGATGTATATAAGCTTGAATAACGTCATTGGGGAGCCTACTGATCAAAAATATACCATAGAATACCCTGCCGAGTTTGAGCCTTATGTTTTACAAGGAAACCTTGAAGCCTATATTAATGCTTCCATTAATAAGGATTACGGTATTTTGTTGAAGGAGCAGGCCGTAGAGGATGCAAAATTTAATCAGAATTATTTGTCTGAATCTACGACCAACGAGACAAATAAGAACAATAAATTTTCCTATGATTCCGCAAAGAGAACTTTGAAGTCTGCAAAAGAGAATAAGGAAATTGCCATTCGGAATGCTTATGTGCAGCTGCAGCAGGCGGAAGACAATTATACCCAGGCAGAGGCGGATTTGGCTTTGGTTCAGGCGGATTTAAAAACGGCAGAGGTAAATTATGCAATTGGTAATGTTACAAAGCTGGTGTTGGATCAGGCGCAGTTGGCCGTTACAGAGAAAGAGCTTGCGTTGCGGAAGCTGTCCCGTGAATATGATATGCAGGTGTTTATGTTTCAAAACCCCAGCTTAATCAGCAGCGGTTCGGGAGCCTCTTCCGGCGAAGAAACAGCGTAAAAAGTTGAATATATGAAATCATTTTGGGCGTCGATAAAGTCGGCGCCTTTTTATTTGGAAAAGAGCCCTATCTGTAGGTATAGATTTTGTCCTTCTTGGAAAAATAAGCAAAAGGAAGGACGGTGGATGGGTATGCAGATTTCAAAGAATCTGTCGGAGAATATGATTGCCATCAAGGAAACTTTTCGTGATTGCGGGGATGTGATCATGCGAGAGTTTGTTGTCGGCTCGGGAAAATCAAGGATTTTTATGATTTTCACAGATAATATTGTAGACAGTGATACCATACATGAGTTTATTATGACCAATTTGATGGGTCTCTATAAAGAATGTGATGAGAGCGGGCTGCTGAAGGTCTTGATGGAGGATATTATCGCCGTCGGAGAAGTGGGTAAAATCGATACCCTGCAGCAGGTGGTCGATGGGGTTTTGCTGGGGGATACGGTGCTGTTTATGGAGGGCAATGAGTTTGCCTTGCAGGTTTCCACCAAGGGTTTTCCCTCCCGGGGGGTAAGCCAAGCCCAAACCGAGGTAGTGGTATTGGGGCCGAAGGATGCCTTTTTAGAGGTCATGGCAACAAATATTGTGTTGATTCGACGGCGCATTCGGGATAGTAATTTGAAACTGAAACGAAAAAAAATTGGAAGAAGAAGTAAGACCGATGTGGCTTTGATGTATATGGAGGATTTGGTGCGGCCGGAGACCTTGCGTATTGTGGAGAAACAGCTGGACCGTATGAATTTGGATGCTATTTTGGATAGCGGCTATGTGGAACAGCTGATGGAAAAGCATTGGTCGTCCCCCTTTCCTCAGCTGCAAATGACGGAACGGCCGGATAAGGCGGCCTCGGCCCTTTTGGAGGGGCGGGTGGTGCTTGTGGTTGATAATACCCCTGTGGTGGTCATGCTGCCCGTTACGCTGAATGTGTTTTTTCAGGCCGCAGAGGATTATTATGACCGTTGGGCAATCATGAGCTTTATCCGAACCATTCGCTATATTGCGGCGATGGTTGCGATTGCCCTGCCTGGGCTGTATATCGCCCTGTCGGTATACCATCCGGAGCTGATTCCTACGGCGCTTGCCATCAAAATTGCCGCCACAAGGCAGAATATTCCCTTTACCGTGGTGGGTGAGGTGGTTATTATGGAACTGGCGTTTGAGCTTCTGCGGGAAGCAGGTATACGATTGCCCTCGCCAGTCAGTTCAACGATTGGTATCGTGGGCGGTATCATCATCGGGTCGGCGGCGGTGGAGGCGGGCATTGTCAGCCCTACGGTGGTCATTGTGTCGGCGCTGACGGGAATTTGCTCTTTTGTCATTCCAAATGTGGCATTGGTTTCGGGGCTAAGGCTTTGCAAATATCTGGCCTTTCTGTTGTCGGCAGTGCTGGGGCTGTTTGGCCTGTGGGTTGCCCTGCTGTTCATATTGGCCCATCTTTGCAGCCTTACGTCTTATGGCATTCCCTTTATGTATCCCTTCTGCTCTGCCTCTGTGAATGATGATGTGGATTGGGAGGATACGGTTTTTCGTATGCCTTTAAATAAAATGAAACGGCGTCCGATTTTTACAAAGCCGTCGGCAAGAGGGCGAAAAGGAGGGGCATAAATGTTTGCGGAGAATCAAAAAATTTCGGTGCGGCAGCTGCAAGTCCTGTTGCTGCTGTATTATTTTGGAACCACAGCCTTATTTTTACCCAGTGATGCGGCGGTGACAGGGGGGAATAGCGGGTGGATTGTAACTATACTTTGGGGTGTTGCCGCCTCGTTTCTGGCGGTGCTTTTTGTTTATTTAGGAGAGAAGCATCCTTCCTATACTGCGGTGGAATGGTATAGAAGGGCTTTTGGAAGGCATCTTGGCACAGTTTTGGCTCTTGGCTTAGGGGGAAAAATAATTTTTGACGGCGCCATGGAATTACGCCTGTTCTGCGATATTATTTCCTCCTCTATGCTGCCCAGAACGCCCCAGTGGCTGATTATTGCCCTGACATTATTTTTGTGTTGTCTGGCGGCCTCTTATGGCATAGAGTGCGCCGCAAGAAGCGGAGAGATCCTATTTTTTGCAGTGCTGATCCCTCTGGTGGTGGTATTGATTTTTGTGGCAATCTCAACAAATTACAATCGTCTTTTACCGGTACAGATGCCGGCCTTTTCCAGCCTGCGGGAGAGTATGCCTTTTTTTGCGCCATTGCTGCAAGGCTTCATGGTGTTTTTGTTTATATTTCCCAGCTTGGAAAAAAGGCGGCATATGAAGCGGCGTATTTGGCTCACTTGTCTGGCGGCCACAGGGCTGATGACGGTTTTGGTTTTTCTATCCTTGGCGGTTTATGGAACAGCGGCTTTGTCTGAAAAATTATTGCCTACGCTGCAAATGATGGAACGGGTCAGCTTTTCCGGCATTTTTTTGGGGAGGCAGGATTTATTTTTGCTTTGGTTTTGGATGGTCACCACTTTTTTGTATGTAACTAGTCTTATTTTTTTCGGGCAGGAGCTTTGTAGCAGGGTGTTTCAAAGCAAAAAAAACAAGCGGAATCTTTGGCTGTTTCTTTTTATTCCCCTGCTATTTGTTGTAGCATTGCTGCCGAAGGATATGGCGGAGGCGTATTGGCTGAGGATACGGGTTACGCCTTGGCTCAGCGGCATATTTTTTGTGGCACTGCCTGTTCTGATGCTTTTTATAGATACAGTCAAAGGGAGGGGCGGACATGAATAAATGGAAGTGGGTTTTTGTAACAGTAATCCCCCTTTTTCTTGCCACAGGGTGCTGGGATAAGAGAGACCCGGAGGATCGGGAATACATGATCACCATGGGGGTAGACAAGTGGGAAAGCGGATATTCCGTTTCCTTTGCCCCGGCAAATACGGAGGAAGGGGAGCCGCAGAAAATGCTGTGCAGAGGCAACACCTTGGCCGATGCCATCGCCGGCAATGACAGCCGAAATTCCAAAAAAACGGAATTGGGGCAGATGAAAATGATTGTGTTTGGGAAAAGTCTTTTGGAGGACAGCGAAAAGCTGCAGTCCTTTTTAGAGGAGCTGAAACGCAGTCAGGAAATTTCAAAAAAAGTGACGGTGTTGGGCACAGATGGAACGGCGGAGGCCTGCATTGATGCTATGCTCAAAGAGGACGACGGCACAGGGCTTTTCCTTTGGGACTTTTATAAAAATACGGCCAAAGAGGTAGGGGTTACAAAAAGCTTAGATATGGATACCTTTTTTACGGAATTGGAGGAACAGAACGGCTCTTGCGTTTTGCCCAGAATACAGCCCATTGAGG
>DCDZ01000014.1:26998-47593 GCA_002316675.1 Tyzzerella sp. UBA1042 | reverse complement strand
GGGCTGCATTTGGGGGGCGGCGTGGCATTGTCAGAGTTCAGCCTTGCGGCCTTTTTCAGTGATCAGGAGGAGCAAGGGTATTTGTTTTTGGTGGGGGAAGCTGAGGGTGCCGTGCTGGAGGCGGATGACGGCGGCAAGAAAATCCCCCTGCGTATTGCACGAAGCCGTGCGAAATATAAGTTTGAAACAGAGGACGGGAAAACGGTATGCCACATACGCTTGCGCCTATACGGTGAGCTGTTGGGCAGTGCTAATACAGATGCCTTTACGGAGGAAGGGGCAAAAGAAATGGAAAACCTCTTTACCGAGATCATAAAAGAAAAGGTTGAGAATACAATAAAGATAGCCCAAGAAAAGGAAACGGCGGAATTTTTGGGCTTGGCGGTGCGTCTGCGGCAGAAAAACCTCGACGATTCCGGAAATTTTTGGGAGGAGGTCACAATCTCTATCGAGCCCAGCCTGAAGATTAGAGACACAGGAAGAATCCGATAAAAACACGGCTCAAAAGGATTTAGCTGCACACCCGTATTCTTTTTGCCCTCTTTGGAATAAAAACCGAAAAAAAAGGAAATCATTCCCTTAACGAAGAAAAAAAGGGTGAGAGTATGGGAAGAGTAAACCAATGGAAAGATCTAGTGATTAAGCTGTGGAAAAAAGAAAAATGGTATTGGTGTGCCGCTGTTGTCATTGGTATTGCCCTCACTGCCGCTTTTGGTGCACAATGGACAAAGGGGTATTCTCAAATGATCCAAGGGGGAATTTCTGCCAAGGTGGTTCGGTTTCATGTGTTGGCAAATAGCGATTCCGATGAGGATCAGGCCTTGAAGCTGCAGGTGCGGGATCAAGTGTTAAAGGAATATGGGGAAATTTTATCCGCTTGCGAAAGCAAGGAGGAGACCTTGGCGGCCTTGGCGGCAGCACAGACGGAAATTTGTAAAACGGCGCAAAGGGTGATTCTTGCCCAAGGGTATGATTACCCTGTAAGCGTATCCTTGGTACGAGAGGAATTTCCCTTTAAGCGGTATGATGATTTGATTTTTCCTGCCGGTGTTTATGATGCTTTGCGTATAGAAATCGGCCGGGCCGGAGGACAAAATTGGTGGTGCGTCCTGTATCCCCAAATGTGTTACGTGGATGCAGCTTGGGGATTTTCCACCCAAGAAAGCCATCAAAGGCTGGAAAATACATTAACCGAGGAGGAGTTTTTGATTGTATCCTCTTTGGAGCAGGAGAAAGTGACACCCAAAATAAAATTCAAGGTTGTGGAATGGTGGCAAGAGCAGAAATAGCCGGGGGCAGTCGAAGGGAAAACGGCGTGAAATGGAAAAAGCGGATATCCTGTGAAGGGTATATCTGCTTTTTTGTGCTGTTTTTATGCGCTTTCTGAAAGATATTTCCAAGTGCCTTAGCCAAAGGTAACGATGAACTTCCCCATAATTAAAAAGATGAGCAGAATATGCAAAATTGCAGTGATGGTAAAAACCAGAACAAAGTCTAAATGGCGTGTTTTATGGCGCTTAAAAATCATAGCCAACAAACCGCCAAGGCCACCGCCCAAAACTGCCATGAGATAAAAATTTTTTTCGGGGATGCGGCGTTTTTGGTTGATTGCCGCCCGCTTATCAAAGGCCATTGTGCCGTAAATAATTAAATTAATCAGTACATAGTAGCCTAACAGTATGGCAAAGGCCATACTGTTAAAATGCATCTGCTTCATACCCTTATCTCACCACATTTCTCCAGTCTAAATCCCCTCTATCCAGTGCAAGCAAAAGCACCTCGGCCGTTGCCAAATTGGTGGCAACAGGAATATTGTGCATATCACACAAACGGAATATGGAATTAATTTCCGCCTCATAATCTTGGGGAGACACAGGGTCTCTCAAAAATATCATTACGTCGATATCGTTATTTACAATTTGCGCACCCATCTGCTGCTGCCCGCCTAAGCGGCTGGAGAGGTATTTATGCACAACCAAATTGGCAGCCTCCTCCACAAGGCGGCCCGTAGTTCCTGTTGCATAAATGTCGTGTTTACAAAGAATATGACGATAGGCAATACAAAGATTTTCCATTAATTTCTTTTTATTATCATGGGCGATCAAACCGATATTCATAACAATCCTCCCTCAAACAATGATTTTGTTTCTTTTTTTCTTATGTTTAATACAAGGCCCACAGCAACCATGTTAGCCCACATGGAGCTGCCGCCGTAGCTGACAAAAGGCAGGGACATCCCAGTATTCGGCAGGATTCCCAAGGCAACACCGGCGTTAACGAAGGTTTGAAATGCAAACATTCCGGCAACGCCCGCCACCACAAGCTGACTAAATAAATTTCTGGATGATATTGCTATTACTATACAACGAAAAACGATAAAAAGCAAGACTCCCAGAATAAATATACAGCCGATAAACCCAAATTCTTCACCGATAACAGAAAAAATAAAGTCATTATGGGGCTCGGGAAGGTAGCTTAATTGGTTCAGCGTTCCGCTGAAAAGCCCTTGTCCGGTAAACTGCCCGGAGCCGATGGCACTGATGGATTTTTCTGTCTGATAATAAAGGCTTGCATCTCTTTTCGGATCAACGAAGGAGAGGATACGGTTAAATTGATGGGGCTCGAAGATTTTATCCATAATCAGCGGTGCTTCCCTTGCCACATCCCATAAAATGAAAGCAATCATGGGCACCGCAATAATGAGCACATTTCGGATGAAGCTATAGCTGAGCCCTGCCACAAAAAGCTGAATGCAGAAAATGGCGATTAACACCATGCTGGCGGAAAGGGCAGGCTGCTTCTGTATTAATATAATCGGAATCATAATATATACACACAAAAAAGCCAAAAAAGAAAAGTTATTTATTTTGTGATAATGTAGGCTGATGACCCGCGCCAGGCAGAGAATCAGCATAATTTTGGCAAACTCCGAGGGCTGTATAGTCAAGGGGCCGATGGCAATCCACCGCACCGCACCCTTTGCCCCCGTGCCGATTAAAAGCACGGCGATCAGCAGAAGCAGATTGATGCAATAAATGGGAATATGAAATTGAGCAAAATATTCATAGTCAATGTTTGCCGCAATCCCCATCAGAAAAATGCCAATCACAAAAAAAACACCTTGCTTTGCCACAAAGGTCGTGCTTTCCCCAAGGTTCACATGGGTGGCACTGGCAATTGCAACAAGGCCAAATAGGGTGAGTATGGTAACCGCGCCTAAAAGCAGCAAATCAAAATTTTGAAGATATTTTTTCCATTCCATGAATCCATTTCCTCCAACCGGGTAATGCCCGCCTTGATGATACAAGGAGAGCCGAGGGAACAAGCGCTGTCTCCTTCTCGGCTCTCCGGCTGTATTTAATCCTGCACCTTGCGCATACTCTTGATGGGAATATTGGCATAAAGCACAGGAACAGTTCCGTTATTTTCTTCGGACTGGGTCTGGGTAATTTGAATATCCAGCTCTTCCTCGTCAATCTCCATATAGTTTGAGATGACCTTAATGATGTCTGTCTTTAACATTTCAAGAACCTGGGAGGAACAGTTTACCCTATCGTGAACCAGAACAAGTTTTAATCTATCTTTCGCAACACTGCCGGAAGGCGGTGCATTTTTCTTTTTAAAGAAGCTAAAGAAATCCATAGGGACACATCCTTTCGTTTGAATAGTAAGTTTTAATGACGGAAAAGGCCCTTTAACTTTTCCAAAAAGCTTACAGGCTGTTCTTCAAAGGACATAAGGGGAATCTCCTGCCCGATCAGACGCTGTACAATATTACGATAGGCTTGTCCCGCTCTGGATTCCTGATTGGTTACGGCAGGCTCCCCTTTGTTTGTGGCAATTACAATTGTCTCATCATCGGGCACAACACCAAGAATATCCACAGCCAAAATTTCTGTCACATCCTCAATGTTCATCATATCGCCTCTTTGTACCAAATCAATGCGTAAGCGGTTGAGAATGAGCATGGGGTTATTCAGCCCATTTGCCTCCAGAAGGCCGATAATACGGTCGGCATCCCGCACGGCGGAAACCTCGGGTGTGGTTACAACCGCGGCTCTGTCGGCACCGGCAATGGCATTTTTAAAGCCCTGTTCAATGCCGGCGGGGCAGTCGATGATAATGAAGTCAAAGCCTTCCTCCTTCAAGCCTTCGCAAAGCTTTTGCATCTGCTCCGGAGAAACGGCGTCCTTATCTCGGGTTTGTGCCGCCGGTAAAAGAAAAAGACCGTCATAACGCTTATCCTTAATTAAGGCTTGCTTTAAGCGGCAGTTCCCCTCTACAACATCTACCAGGTCATATACGATTCTATTTTCCAAGCCCATAACAACATCAAGGTTGCGCAGACCGATATCAGCATCAACTAAAGCAACTTTTTTACCCAATACCGCTAAACCGCAGCCAAGGTTTGCGCTTGTAGTTGTTTTTCCCACACCACCCTTACCACTGGTGATTACGATTACTTCACTCATTTATGTTCCTCCTAATCCAGAAGTCAAATTTTCTTTCCCTGTCATAAATCCTATAGGGAATCATGTATATACTACTATATTAACAAAAAATAGCAAGATTTGCATCCATTTTTTTTAGTAAAAACAGAAAAAAATTTCTATATTACGACAGCGCCATGACGAAAATTTGCCCTTCTTGTACAAAAGCGTACTCTGGGGACTTAGGCCCCCGCTTATTTTCCTCGGGGAATCTAGTAATAATGTCCCCGATGCGCAGCTGCACCGGTGCCATATAAACGGCTGTGATGAATGCTTCCGTCATTCCGTTGCATCCGGCATGGGCCATGCCCTTCAGATGGCCCAGAACAATAATGTTTCCTGTGGCCTTCAGCTCTGCCCCCGGGTTTACATCCCCGATGAGCACAATGCTTCCGTCGAACTCGATTTTTTGGCCGTTACGCAGGGAACCTTTATGAAACTTCGTGAGGTTATGAGGTGCCATTTCTTTTTCCAAGAGGGTCGTCAGCTGAACAAGCTCATTGTTTTCCGTTTTTAGGAAAGTGATTTCCATTGTTGTGTGTTCTGTTATGATATGAAGCAATTTTTGCTCTTCTTCCTCGGAAAAGGTACGGCCCTTAAAAGCTAGAGAGGTCTTTACGTTATCGAAAAACTTCCCTGCCTCCTGCACCTTTTTTTCCAATTGCTCACAAAGAACATCAAAGGGCGCATCTGCATGAAACAGAATGGTGACACCGTCTTTTGTTCCTTTAAATATAACATAGTTCTCTAAATTCATAATACCCTCCTGTGTTATTCCGTGAAAGCAGTCTGTAAATTGGTATTTTCGGGAGTATAGTCTAACCCAAGGTACTCCGTAATAATGGCTTTTGTAATCTCGGGGGCGGGAGAGCCGCTACCTTCGCCAAAGGGAATTAAAACGGTAATGGCGATCTGGGGATCCTCGTAAGGGGCAAAGCAAACCAGCCAGGTATGGGAGCTTCTGTTTTTGTCCTCCTCGGCAGTGCCGGACTTGACAGCCACCTTTACCGGGAAATTACTGAAGGAGTGGCGCAGTGTGCCTCGGCGCCCGGTGCCCACCTGATACATTCCCTGATATACCTTTTCCAGGTTTTCTTCTTGAAAGGCCTTTACGTTTTCCACGATTTCATCGGTACGGTAATATAAAGAGCCGTCGGGATTTTGTAAATGGCTGATCATATGCAGGCGGTACAGTGTGCCGCCGTTTGCCAAGGTGGAAATATATTTTGTAATTTGTGCCGGGGTATAGCTGTTTACCGACTGTCCGATGGCGGCACGAATGGTATCACCGTCCGTCCAACGGGTCTGGCTTGTGGTTGCGTCGGGGTTAAGGGTTTTAACAATGCGCTCCTTGTAATAAGGAGAGGCCATGGTGGGTGCATATTCATCCAGCTCAAGCCCTGTGAGGGAGTTTAAGCCGAAATCCGCCATATATTCGTTTAATGTGGTAATTCCCTGCTCAGTGGCGCTGTTTTTTGCATTGCCCAAGCGAAAGGCCACCTCATAGAAGAAATAGTTGCAGGATACCTCTAATGCAGTGGTGATGTCCACCATGCCGTGGGTGCCGCCGTTGTTGCTGTACAGCCAGCAGCGGGCATAGGGGGTACCTGCATCCTTAAAGATGCCTCCGTCACGAATATAGGTGCTGGTGGAGATGGCACCGGTTTCCAAGCCTGCTAAGGCCGTCACCATTTTAAAGGTGGAGCCGGGGGCTTTTTTTTGCTTGAGAGGACGGTTGACCAAGGGGGTATTGCCGTCCTGCAGAAGGTCATTATAATAGCTGTTGTTAAACGTATTCACAAGCTCGTTGTTGTCATAGGAGGGATAGGAAACACTGGCCAAAACCTCGCCTGTTCCCACCCTTGTAACGAAAACAGAACCGGTGCAGGGATCCAGCGCCGTATCTGCCGGGCTGAATTCACCGCTGTTCAGCTTGTTTAAAACCATGGTCAAGGGGGCGATCTGCCCGTTTTGCAGTGCCGCCTTTTCCTCCTCTGTGGCGGTCATGGTGCCTTGCTCAATGGCAAGCATCAAAGCCTCTCTGGAAGGAAGGGAGCCTTTTGTTACGCTTTCCTGCAAATATGTCTGCACTTGGGCAACGGCATCCTCATCATCTTTGTTAAAATCCGGAGTTTTCGTAAGAAAGCGTTCGTATACCTGCTTTTGCACACCGTCCATGGCTTTCATCAGCTTTGATGCGGAAATATGGTTTGCTTTGATCATTGCAATAAACATATCCGTAATGGAAACAGAGTTTTTACTGGAATAGGTTAAATTGCTGATGACGGCTTTCCGCAGCTCTGATTCCAATGCGTCATAGGCAACCTTTTGCAGCTGGCTGTCCAAGGTCAGGAAGATATCCCTTCCCGGGGTAGGGTCTGTAGCATCGATAACGCTCATGCGGCGGCCCTGATTATCTACTTCAATGGAAACCTTGCCATCGGTGCCGTTTAATTGCCGTTCATAAAGTTTTTCAATGCCCGTTTGTCCCACAATATCCGTCTGGGAATAAATGGCGTTGCCCATTTCGTCCTTATCGTCTTTATAGAGGACATAATCGGCCTCGGTCATTTGGCGGATGTAGCCAAGAATGTGGGAGAAATATTCGCCTTGGGGGTATTCCCGCAGGGAGACGGTATCCACCAGTACATTGGGGAAAATATCTTGGTTTTCTTCCACATAAGCCAAGGTTTTATCGCTGATATTTGTGGCAACGGTAACGGATTTATACTGCTGATAGCGCTGCAGATAAAGGGAATAACGAATCCCCACGGTATTTCTCACAATATCTGTGGGCAAGCCCTCGGGCAGGCCGAAATAATCCCTTAAATACTCCAGAGTTTCCAAAGAATCGTACTTCAATTCCTCTCCCTGCATACCCATGCCTTCCTTCCAGGCTTCCTCTCGGGTCTGGTTTTCATTGAATTGCAGGGCATAGGGATATTCCCGTGACAAGGGAAGCTCATCAGAAAGGGTTTCGCCGTTTTCCACCAGCTTTAGGGCCAAGGTCAGGGCCATAATGCTTTTGTCGCTTAAGGAAAGGGAATAGGAAACATAAGCGCGTTTTTGGGCGGAGGTATAGACCTCCGGCACATGGTATTTTTCAAATAAATACACAAGGCATTCTCCGGCGGTGGCATTTTTCATATCCTCGGGAAAGCCTAGGGATTCCTTCCATGCCTTCTCTGCCTTTTCCTGCTCCCGCTCTGTGCCTTCAAACACAAAGGAATAGGGTGTCTCCGGGGAGATGGGCAGGGTATCCTGAGGGGTTGTGCCTTTTTCCCATAAGCCATTGGCCAGTTCCAAAAGCAGGCTGTCTTTATAGGAGGACAAATCCAAGGTAATGCTGTCATCAATCTGCACAGAATAAGCAACGGTGTTGGTGGCCAAGGGTCTGCCGTAGCGGTCATAAATATTTCCCCGGGGTGCGGGAACATTCACGCTTTTGGAAACGCTGGCGGTGATGGAAGCATCATACTCCTCTCCGTGGATAATCTGTAAGGAGAATAGACGCAGCACCAATATGAAAAAAAGCGCAACGGTACCGCAGAGCAGTACGAAAATTCTGCTTTTACATAATTCACAAAAGTGATCCAAGTAATGTCTCATCAGTTCCTCCTATTGCAACAGACAATTTTTCAAGGGATTTCACCCCGAGAGGTATCACCCCGAGAGGTATCACCCTGCGGGATTTCATCCCAAAGCCCGGCCATTCCGGGAGAATGCTCTAAAAAAGATGGTATTTATATTTTTCCTTCAGCTCCAGCCACTCGTTGATACCAAACAGGATGCGGTAAATGGGCACTGTAACAACTGCGGTGTATACAATGGTGGGGAGAAAAATTTTGAACAGGAAAAACAAAAGATTGCCGTCCTTGCGCAACAGCAATTCTGCGAAAAAATGGCTGAATTCAAAAATTCCCGCCGCCATGGTGCAAAAAATAATGGGGAGCAGGTAGTTTTCCCGATAAAAATTTTTTTGGCCTTTTCCGGTAAAATAGCTGATACCAAGAAAAAGCAAGACATAAAAGCCTTTTGCGGTAGCAAAAAAAATATCGAACAGCAGCCCTGTGCATATCCCTGCAATACAGCCTTCCTTGCTGCCCCGCAAAAGGGCGTAAGAAACAACAATAACCAGCGCCGTATTGGGGAAGATGCCCTGAATTGCCAGATACTGAAACAGGGTTGTCTGCAATATGAAATTAAGCAACACCATACCAGTGGTAACTAGAATTCTCAAGGGGAGGCCTCCGTCGTATTTTTATCAATGACTAAAAGTGTGCCCAAATGCTTCAAATCTACAAAGGGCTCTATCACTGCGTATTTTGTAAGCCCGTTGCCGTCAGTCTCAATTTTCGTCACCTTGCCGATGGAAAGCCCTTCGGGGTAAATTTCGGAAAGCTGAGAGGTAACAATTTCGTCGCCTACGGCAATCTGCGCCTCTGCGTCGATATATTCCATTTTACAAAGCCCGTTGTTCATTAAGGTATAATCCCCTTTCACAACGCCCAAATCCCCTGTGCGCAGGCTCATGGCGGGAACTGCACTGCGGCTGTCCAGTATGGACTGAGCCTTGGAATAGCCGTGGCCGCTTTCTAAAATTTTGCCCACAACGCCGCCGGAGGAAATGAGGATCATATTCGCCGATACCTCGTCGCCGGTGCCTTTATCTATGGTAAAGGTGTTGTACCAAACGCCGGGATTTTTTGCGATAATTTTTGTTCCGGTGCTTTTGTACTCCGGATATTTTTGAGAAATTTTCAGCAGGGCGGATAATGTTTCGTTCTCCTTCTCATACTGGGCAAGGCGCTTTGTTTCGTCCTGCAGCTTTGCCAATTCCTCTTTCAGCTGTGCGTTTTCCTCAAGAAGGACAGATTTATCCTTGGCAGACTTCCCCGTGCTTTCCACCCAGCTGCCAATGCCTGTGGTAATATCCTGAAAGGGCGTAACAACAAAGCCTATGACGCTTTCCAGCGCAGAGGCATTCAAGTTTTTACCGCCGGCAAATAAAGCAACGGCAGTAATCAGGATTGCAAAAACAGCAATGATTTTCTTTTTATGTTCTTCCCAAAATTGAATCAAAGTAAAACGCTCCTTCAAGGTGGGGGATGCACTTCAGTTTTCTGTTAAAAGAGTGCTTTTCTGGGAGAGATCAGCACAGATTTCAATGTATCAATGTGTTCCAAAACAAGGCCTGTACCCATGGCCACACAATTTAACGGCTCGTTGGCAATATGAACGGGCATTCCGGTTTCGGCACAAATCAATTTATCAAGCCCGCGTAGCAGGGCGCCGCCGCCGGTTAATGTAATGCCCAGCTCCATAATATCCGAGGCCAACTCCGGCGGGGTTGCCTCTAAGGTTTGTTTGATGGTTTCAATGACAGAGTCCATAGGTTCGGACAAGGCCTCACGGATATGGACAGAGGTGATTTCAATGGTTTTTGGTAACCCGCTGATCAAATCCCGGCCGCGGATTTCCATAATCTCTTCTTTTTCCAAAGGATAGGCGGAACCGATGGTGATTTTGATTTCCTCCGCTGTACGCTCGCCGATGGCCAGATTAAATTCTTTTTTAATGAAATTTACAATGGCGTTGTCCAAGGAATCACCTGCCACACGCAGGGAGGTGCTGGTTACGATGCCGCCCAGGGAGATGACTGCCACTTCGCTGGTGCCGCCGCCAATATCTACCACCATGCTTCCTGTAGGGTCTGCAATAGGCAAGCCTGCGCCGATGGAAGCGGCCATGGGTTCCTCAATCAAATAAGTATCCTTGTCCTTCGAGCCGGCGGCAATGGCAGCCTCCAAAACGGCTCTTTTTTCTACCTCGGTAACACCGGAGGGTACGCAAATCACAATGCGTGGCTTTGGCCCAAACATAGAACGAACGTAAGCTTTATTAATAAAATAGCGCAGCATGGCTTGTGTTACATCGAAGTCGGCAATGACGCCATCCTTCATAGGGCGAATGGCAATGATATTTCCGGGTGTACGTCCGATCATTTCTTTTGCCTCATTCCCAACGGCAAGGACCTCCTTGGTTTGGGTGTTGATGGCAACAACAGAGGGTTCATTTACAATAATCCCCTTTTCTTTCATATACACCAGTGTGTTGGCGGTACCGAGGTCGATACCCATATCCTTTGAAAACATTTTCAAGCCCCTTTCTTATAGGAAAAATTCTGTTTTGTACAGAATTTAGCATCAGCACAAATAAACTTCTTAATCAAAGCTTTATATTTTATCATACCTCTTTTTCGCTGTCTTTTCAATAAAAACCGCCTGCCATTTTATCTAAAAAAATAGGATTTATCTGCTGTAAAAATGACAGAAAAAAAGCCGCCAGGCGGCTCAGACTGTAGATAAACAAATTATCTATAGCGGAGAGGTCTGGAAAACCAATGGTTTTCCACGCTTCATTCCTTTGAGAAATTCATATCTATACACCGCAAAAGCCTCTATGGCAAGGGCTTGTACGTCACATTTTGCACGAAATTTTGTTATCCGGAAAAGACGATTCTTTCCAAAGGTCTCTTCCAAAAATAATGGTATACAGAGGCTGTGAAATTATAGCTTGCGGTATGCAAAAATTGCCAAGATCATACCGATAATGCCTGCAATGGTAAATCGAATGGTGCATCCAAACTGAATGTTCAGCACGCCAATGTCGAGGACAAGGGGTGTGGAAATCCCGAATTCACTGCCATAGGCCAACCAGCTAAAAGCAGGCATGCCGGAAAAAAGGCTTCCGATAAAGCCGCCCAATACAATGCCGGCCAAAAGAAATAAAATGAATATCCATACATTTTGTAATTGCCCCTTCAAAATTTCTGCCTCCTCACCTGCAGCATCGTGCTTACGGCACTTTTTTCAATCTACCAACCAATGCAATATAGTATAGCATATTTGTAAAAGGGGGTAAAGGGAACAAAAAATAAAAATCAATTAAAAAAAGGGGTGCAATAAACGCATAGTTTTTTGGCACCCCTTAGGTATTGCAAATTTAATTATTTTTTCGGAAGAATACAAGCAAATTTTGCTTAAGTTTTTTCCAATGCTGGTGTTTGTTCTGAGGATCCGTTTTAAGTCAATCTTAAAAAGAAGCAGGCCGGGTTCTTCCTAAAAAGGGGTAGACCAAATATTTGCTTATAATTATACTAGAAAAAATGATCAATACCCATATCCAAATCATAGAAATCCCTTCTCTTTATCTGCTTAATGATTTCTGATAGATTGTACACCATATAAAGTTCCGCCTAAGTAGTATTCTTTATATTTAGAATCCTTATAATATTCAGTCTTGGTTTTAAAATACTATTTTAATGTGCTGGAACCTAGATCAGGGGTTCCATTCGACCATTAGTTTTTTTGATGTATAAGGTTCTGGTGCGATTGCTGTATCATCAAAATGCCAAGATTCATAATAAGCCATAGGAGTAATCGCCGCGCTAGAGGCTGTTTGGGAAATTGTTGAAATGGTAACCAATTTTCCACCTAAATATATATCTTGGCTTGGTGTAATTAAAATAATTATTCAATATTATTCAAAATCCTCCAAAATTTTTTTTGGGGGAGAGTTGTTTGTAAATTTAGCATGATGAAATGGAACTTAAAAAAGTGCCTTGTCATATGGTATATAAACTCACAGGAAAAGGCACCTTTAAAATAGCAATATTTACTTAGTTTTTGGGTCTCACTGCGCAGATTTTTCTGCCGCTGCCGCCGGTGCAGCCGCCTGAACAGGAGGTGCCGGCTTCTTGCCTGTAATTGTGCCCTTCGGACACTTGTTTGCACAAATGCCGCAGGCTTTACACTTGTCATAGTCAATTACAGCAAGGTTGTCGATTACATGAATTGCGTCGAACGGACAATTCTTTTCACAAATTTTACATGCAATACAGCCAACGGAGCAAACCTGCATTACGTTTTTGCCAATGTCCTTGGAGGAACACTTTACTTTAATCTTGTTCTTTGCGGGAAGAAGCTCAATGATATGCTTGGGGCAGGCGGATACGCACTGGCCGCAGGCAACACATTTATCCTTATCCACAACGGCAATACCATCTTGAATCTCAATGGCATCAAAAGCACAAGCTTTTTTGCAGCTTCCAAGGCCTAAGCAGGCATAAGAGCAGCTTCTGGAGCCGCCGGCAGCCAACTGTACAGCCATGTTGCAGTCCTCAATGCCAAAGTATTCATATTTGTCTTTGGCTTTTTCACAAGTACCGCCGCACTTTACAAAAGCGGCAACCGGTGCACCGGAAGAAGCCTCAACACCCATAATAGCCGCAACTTTTTCTGCTACCGCAGCACCGCCAACGGGACAACCGTTTACAGGTGCATTTCCAGAAGCAATTGCTGCCGCAAGACCGCCGCAGCCGGGGAACCCGCAGCCGCCACAGTTTGCACCGGGGAGAACCTCTAAAATCTCGCCCAATTTGGGGTCTTCTTCAACCTTGAAGACCTCGCCGGCGATGCCAAGGCCTGCGCCAAAAACAACACCGAGTCCACCGATACTAAGGATCGGAAATAAAATATTAGAAACGTCCATCTTTGTCACCCTCCCTGCATTAAAGTTTGATCAAGCCGGAGAAGCCTAAGAATGCAATGGACATAAGACCTGCTGTAAGCAGAGCTAAAGGGAATCCATCGAAGGCCTTCGGTGTATCATTGTCTGCGATTCTTTCACGAATACCGGCAAACAGAATAATTGCCAAAGCAAAGCCTGTTGCACCGCCAAAGCCGTTTAATACGGATTCGATGAAATTATATTCTTTCTGCATATTCAAAACGGCAACACCCAAAACGGCACAGTTTGTTGTAATCAAAGGAAGGAATACGCCCAACGCCTGATACAGGGCGGGTGCAGCTTTCTTTAAGAACATTTCTACAAACTGTACGAGGGATGCGATAACCAAAATGAACGCAATGTTATACAAATAAGTGATTTCCAAGGGCACCAGAATAAGCTCATACACAAGCCATGCTGCTGCTGCTGCCAAGGACATAACGAAAATAACGGCGACGCCCATGCCTGTTGCTGTTTCCAATTTTTTAGAAACACCGAGGAAGGGGCAGATACCTAAGAATTGGGACAAAACGTAGTTGTTTACGAAAATCCCGGCCAAAACCAATAAGATTAGATTCATTTAATTTCCCCTCCTTCTCAAGCTTTTTTCTTATTTCTAAAATGGTTTAAAGCAGCCATTAAGCAACCCAAGGTAAAGAACGCACCGGGCGCCATAACGAACAATAATGTTCTTGGGAATGCCTCAGGCAGAATGGTGTAATCAAACAGTGTGCCTGCACCGATGAATTCACGCACCAAACCCAAAACACCCAAAGCGATTGTAAAGCCAAGACCCATACCGATACCGTCGCAAATAGAAGCGAAAGGACCGTTTTTGAAAGCAAAGGCTTCTGCTCTTGCAAGAATAATACAGTTAACAACGATCAAGGGGATATAAAGCCCCAAGGATGCGTTCAGTGCGGGCAAATAAGCTTTTAACAAAAATTCGATTACCGTTACGAATGCAGCGATAACGACGATAAAGCAAGGAATTCTTACTTTATCGGGAATAACCTTTCTCAGCAAAGAGATGAAAAGGTTTGCAAAAATCAAAACCGCTGCGGTGGAAAGACCCATGCCGATGCCGTTTACTGCGGAGCTTGTTACAGCCAAGGTAGGGCACATACCGATTACCTGTACAAAGGTAGGGTTTTCATCAATAATACCGTTCTTAATTATTTTTAATGGGTTAGCCATTAGTAAGCACCTCCGTTCGCAGCAAACCATTCCAAAGCATCATTTGCGCCGTTTGCCACAGCTCTGGAAGTGATTGTGGAGCTTGTAATAGGAACAACTTCGCCGCCATCCTTTGTTACGGCAAGGGAGCCGGACATACCGGTAAATTGCTCATAGAAGGAAGGATCGGTGGATTTTGCACCTAAGCCCGGAGTTTCAGAGTGCTTTGTAACACGAAGGCCTGTGATCACACCGTCTGCATCAATACCAACCATGGTATCTACAGTACCGCCGAAACCACTAGGTGCGGCAGTCATAACAAAGCCGCCGTTGTCTGCTTTATAAACAGCCGTTAAGGAGCCGCTTAATTCCGCATCCTCAATTTCTTCAAAAGAGGCCGCCTCGGGCATAACTGCCTTCATGGAGGCAGCTCTTGTCTGCTCCTCCTGTACTCTGATGGGCTCTGCGGTAACAGCCTCAACTGCACCTAAAGCCGCCGCAGCAACACCGGCGATAATTAGCAATATTACAGCAGGTCTTACAACTTCTTTCATGTTCATGCTTTTTTCGCCTCCTTTACTTTAGGCAATGCACCGAATATGGTAGGCTCGGTGAATCTTTCAATCAGAGGTACAGTAAGGTTCATAATCAGGATAGAGTAGGATACACCCTCGGGATACCCGCCGAAAATTCTGATTAAAGTCGTAAGTAAACCACAGCCGAGGGCGAAAATAACTTGACCCTTTGCCGTTACAGGGGAGGATGCATAATCTGTTGCCATAAAGAAAGCACCAAGCATCAAGCCGCCTGCAAAAATTTCATAGAAAGGTACGCGCAAACCGTCTCTGCCGATCAAAGCCGTCAGTACAAAAACGGTAGCGATGTAAATTACGGGAATCTTCCAGCTGATTATATGCTTTGCAAGCAGGTAGATCCCTCCGATGATCAATGCGATGGCACAGGTTTCACCAAGGCAGCCGCCCACACGGCCAATCAAAACATCCGTAAGGGTTGCATTGGGCATTGCACCGATTTTTAATGTGGACAAAGGTGTTGCAACAGCAATGGCATCCACGCCGAAGTTGCCTGCACTTGTCCAAGAGGTCATTTCGGTGGGGTAGGAAGCCAATAAGAACGCTCTGCCGGCTAAAGCAGGGTTGATAAAGTTCTGACCCAAGCCGCCGAAAAGCTGTTTTGCAAATATAATTGCAAATGCACTGCCCACAACGGCCACCCAAACAGGCGCTGCGGCAGGTAAGTTCATTGCCAAAAGTAAACCTGTTACAACAGCACTCAAATCGCTGATTGTAATAGGTTTTTTCAGTAATTTTTGATAAAGCCATTCAAAGAAAACAGCGGAAACAATGGCAGCTACCATTAATATCAGTGCTTTCAATCCGAAGTAGAAAATGCCCATCACGGAAGCAGGAACCAAAGCAATAATTACATCACGCATGATGCTCTGAATGGATTCCTTTGAACGAACGTGAGGGGTACCGGATACTACAAAATTAGACATATTTTATTCTCCCCCTTCTTAGTTCTTTCCCGCATAAGGCGTAACTTCTGCTTTTGCTTTTGCCGCAGCTTCCGCTTTCGCTCTTGCCGCCGCAGCCGCCGCAGCTTTTTTGCCTGCTTCAATTTTCTTAAGTGCACGAATGGACTGGGCCAGCTGACGCTTTGCAGGGCACTCGAAGGAGCAGCTTCCGCACTCAATACAATCCAAACCGTGGTGAAGCACAAAGCCTTCGCCGTCGCCTTTTAATGCCAATGCGTTCAGCATAAAAGGCATAAGGCCCATTGGACAGTGGTCTACGCACTTTCCGCAGCGGATACAGTTTCTTTCCTCGGGAATGTATGCCTCTTCTTTTGTGAAGCAAAGCAAACCGGAGGTTGTTTTTACGGATGCCACATCCAAAGTATAAAGAGTAGGTCCCATCATGGGGCCGCCGGCAATGAGCTTTACAGGAGGGTTTTCCTCGTTAAAGCCGCCGATGGCATCAACCAAATCCCGCAGGGTCATGCCGATGCGGATTTTGTAGTTTCCGGGGTTTTTGATGCCCTTTGCGGAAACGGTTACCACTCTTCTCATCAAGGGTCTGCCTTTTACAATGGCTCTTTCGATGGCAAGCACGGTATCCACGTTGTCAACGATACAGCCTGCACTTGCGGGCAGAGCGCCGGATTTTACTTCTCTGTTTGTCACAGCATAAATCAAGTGCTTTTCAGAACCCTGAGGGAACTTTGTTACCAGGGGCTGCACCATGATATTGCTGACACCTTCACAAGCCTTTGTCATTGCTTCAATGGCCTTGGGCTTGTTCATCTCGATGCCGATGACGCCCTTTGCATTGGGATGCAGTTTCAGCATGATCTGCAGGCCTGTTACAATACGTGCGGATTCTTCCAGCATCAAGCGGTAGTCGCAGGTAAGGTAGGGCTCGCACTCAGCCGCATTGATCAAAATATAATCAATGGGGTTGTCCTTCGGCGGGTTCAGTTTTACATGGGTAGGGAAACCGGCACCACCCAAACCAACGACACCTGCATTTTTAATTGCCGCAAGAATTTCTTCGTTGGTCATTTTGGTGTAGTCTTTGCCCTGATTCAGCCCTTCGATTTCTTCCATTTTAGCGTCGTTTTTCACAACGATGGATTTTACCATGGTACCGCCGGGAACGAGCATAGGACGGATGTCCACAACCTCGCCGGATACGCTGGCAAATATCGGAGAAGACATGAATGCAGGTGACTCTGCGATTTTCTGCCCTACCTTCACATGATCACCAACGGCAACCAGAGGCTCGCAGGGAGCACCGATGTGCTGGCTCATGGGGTAGAACAACTCAGAGTTTTCCTTTGGGAGTATCACCTGAATAGGCTGCTCTGCGGACAGAGCTTTTCCATCAGGCGGATGAACTCCACGTTTGAACGTTAAAGCTTGCATATTATCCCCCTCTGTCAAGTGTGTTTTGCGCTTGGGAAGCGCGAAGATTAGTTATACCTTTATGAAATGATAGAACTATACATACAACAGCAGTATTTTAATACAAAAATGATGTTTTCACAACATATTTGCAAAAAAAACTATAAAACATATTTTTTTTAGTGAAAAAAGGATGGGAAACATCGATTCACGTCATTTTGTATGCATAGTTAGATAAGCATACCATCAGTTTGTATGCTAAATAATAATCCTACTTTAGTTTACTATTTTTATCTAAAATTGTAAATGATAATATATTACCATAATTAAGGGGACAACCCTTCCTATTTTTTAAGGCAAATTGACAAAAAGAGGATGCTATAAACACGGAATACATTGCAATATAGCAAAAATGCAGCTTTTTTTTTCATACGAACTATGATAAAATGAAAAATGTGCTAAAGACAAGAGAAACTTATTGTTAAAATATAAGTGGAGAAGGTGATACTGTGGATTTGTCCCTGCAATTAGTGCAAAAACAGATATTATCTCAAAGAATGCAGCAATCTGTTGAAATTTTGCAGATGAATACCATTATGTTGACGGAATATATTCACGAATTGGCCCAGGAGAATCCACTTCTGGAATGTCAAGAGGCTCCGGCGGAGGAGCCTGTGAAAGAGGATAAGCTTCTGCGTAAGCTGGAATGGCTGGAGGAGGCAGATGAACAAAACCGTAGTCTGTACCGTGTGGAGCAGGAGGATGAGGAAGAGCGGGGAGAGAGCTTCGGAAAACAGGAGCGGGAGAGCCTCAGGGAATATCTTTTGTTTCAAATCAATATATTAAAGGTGGAGGACAGGGTAAAGCGTGTGCTGCGCTTTTTGGCCCAAAGCACTGAGGAAAGCGGGTATTTGGAAAAGGGCGCCTTAGAGGCGGCGGAGAAGAAATACCATTTAAAAGGAAACGACAGCAAAGAAATACTGGGCATATTGCAGAGCTTCGACCCCCCTGGCGTGGGCGCCAGAGATTTGCAGGACTGTCTTTTGATACAGCTAAGGCAAAAAAACGCCTCGGCCATTGCCATTGCCATGGTAGAAACTTATTTGCTTGATTTGGCCAGAAACAGGAGAAATTATGTTGCCAAGCAGCTGCGGGTTTCCCCGGAAGAAATAAAGGCTGCCTTTGAAGAAATCAAGAGCTGCGAGCCGAAACCCGGCTGCGGCTTTTTAAGTGAGGAGCCTGTGGAATATATTTTGCCCGATGTTTTTGTGAATAAAACAGAAGGAGAATTGGTTGTAACAGTAAACGGCGGGGCAACGCCCCGCTTGTTTGTGAATCAGTCTTATGTAAAACTGCTGCGGGAGGGCGCCGCAGAGGAAACCAGATCGTATATTTCCAATAAATTAAGGCAGGCGGAGTGGGCCGTTCAGTGCATTTCCAAAAGAGAAAATACATTGCTGGAAACGGCAAAATGTATTGTTCAGTGGCAGGAGGCGTTTTTTATGGCGCCCGACGGGCTGTTGAAGCCCCTGCGTCTGGCGGATGTTGCCGAGCGTATACAGATGCATGAGTCAACGGTGAGCCGTGCCGTGAAGGATAAATATCTCCAATGTGACCGGGGCATTTTTCCGTTGCATTCCTTTTTTTCAAAGGCATTGTACGCAGAAGGAGAGGGGACGGTTTCTGCCGACAGCATTCAGCAGAAGCTCCGCCTGATGATTGATGGGGAGAATAAAAAAAAGCCCTATAGCGACAGAGAATTGACGGAGAAGCTGCGGGAGGAAGGCATTCAAATTTCCCGCAGAACCGTTGCAAAATATCGGGAGGGCATGGGCATTGCCGGTGCGCCGGGGAGAAAGCGTTTCGAGTAAGGGGTGGCTATATGGCGGATAGCATTTTTCAAATTGCATTCCATAAGGAGGGGCAGGTGCCTTTATACCAGCAGCTGGCGGACGGGTTGGAACGGCTGATTGCGGAAGGCAGCCTGCCTCCGGACAGTAAGCTGCCGCCCATCCGAAAAATGGCGGAGGCCTACGGCGTAAATAATGTTACGGTGGTTTCTGCTTATAAATATCTGGAAAACAAGCAAATGGTGTATTCCAGAAAGGGCAGCGGAACATTTGTATCTCCCTTGCCCGTGGAGGCCATTCCGGCGCCGGTTGCAAAGGGAAACCTCCATAGCTTTGAGGCGGGCATTTCCTTTGACCATGCCATCAATTTTGCGAATACCTCCCTACCCCATGAATTATTTCCCGTAGATGCCTTTAAAAAAGCCTTTGATGAGGTGCTGGAGCGGGAAAAGGGGGGTGCCTTCCGTTATATGGACAGTATGGGCTATTTGCCCCTGCGAGAGCAGCTTTGCAGCTATATCGAGGCCTATGGTATCAAAACGGCGGCAGACAGCGTGCAGATCATTTCAGGGGCCCAGCAGGGCATAGATGTGATTTCAAAGGCCATGATTCATTTCGGGGACGTGGTTTTTGTGGAGAGCCCCACTTTTTATGGTGCGGCGGGAGCTTTTTTGTCTCGGGGGGCAAAGCTTATCGAAATCCCTATGGAACGGGATGGCATGAAAACCGATGTTTTGGAGGATTATTTAAAGCTGTACCGCCCTCGGTTTATCTATATGATGGCGTATTTCCAAACCCCCACGGGGATTTCCTATTCCATGGAAAAAAAGCGCCATCTGCTGGAGTTGGCGGAGCGGTATGATACCTATATCATCGAGGAAGATGATTTTTATGATTTTTATTATGGGAAAGAAACGCCGGTGCCTTTGAAATCGTTGGATTATAAAAATCGGGTGATTTACATTAAAAGCTTTTCTAAAATATTAATGCCCGGCCTGCGCATGGGGCTGATGGTTTTGCCCAAAAAGATACACCAAGGGGTAATGGAAGCCAAATACACCACGGATATTTCTACCTCGGGCTTCATTCAGAAGGCCATGGAGCAATATTTTAGAGAGAACGGCTGGGAGGAACACGCAAAAACCATGCGTCGCTTCGGTGGAGAAAAATACCGCAGAACCCTTTCCTTTGCCAAGCAATATCTCTCGGGGAGGGCCTCCTTTTTCCTGCCAAACGGCGGGGTCAGCCTTTGGGTTCAACTGCCCGAGGGGGTTGGTGCGGAAGCCTTTTGCAGCCGTATGCTGGAAAAAAACGTCATCCTCACCCCGGGGAGCCAGTTTGAAATCAGCGGCAAGGATAGCGGCCATGTGCGCCTCAGCTTTTGCGGACTTGCCGATGATAAAATTCAGGTGGGCTTAAAACGCATGGGGGAAACCATTGAAAGTATGCAGCTGAAAGGGAATTTATAAAAATTTTATAAAATACCATGATATGCCCATGATAGAAAATATTAATTTAATACTGAGGCCGTTTTTGCCGAAAGAGAAGCCTTACACTGCACAGGGAGTGTTAAATTCTTTAA
>DCDZ01000014.1:14001-26815 GCA_002316675.1 Tyzzerella sp. UBA1042 | reverse complement strand
ACAGGGAGTGTTAAATTCTTTAAAGGAGGGAATTCCAAAAAAGTATGGCTGTGAGGCGGAAATGAAATGAATAAAAGCAACATTGTTACAGCAGGGCTTATTGTTATTTTTATCTCGCTGTATTGTTTTTTTAGACCTACTATTTTAAGTTTGGGTGGATATAATTTAGCAATTAATGGAGTTGTGATCGCAAAAATACTTTGCTTACTCTTTGCTTTATACAGATTTCTAAAATTAGTATTTTTTATCAGTACTGACAATAAAAAAGAACCCGAAAAATGAAACGCTTTGTTCTTGTAAAAGGGAAAAATTTGGTTTGGCATATGTTTTTTTAAAAGACAGTGCATCATTTTTGCATTTTTATAAATCCTAAGGAATATCCTTGTATTTTCTATAGAGAATTGCGCCTTTTGCTTGACAAACGAAAGGCGGCTTACTATAATCTTCTTATCTAAATCAATTGCTAAAAGCTATAAAAAGAAGAAGTATGTAACGGCAGGCCCTTACAGAGAGAAAGCCATTGGTGGAAGGCTTTCGGAAGCCCGTTATTGAAGCAGTCTTTTTGGAATTTTCACAGCTTCCCGGCGGAACCTATAGTATGTCGGGGCGCAGGCCTGCGTTATGGGCTTTAAGCGACGGCGCTTTTGCCGTAAGCAGGGTGGTACCACGGTTATTCGTCCCTGATCCTTTGGATCGGGGGCTTATTTTTTTAGAACGTAAAATAGAGATGAAATTTAAGGAGGAAATACAATGAAATACATGGGTGTAAATGAAGTGAGAGAGGCCTTTCTTTCGTTTTTTGAAAGCAAGGAGCACTTGCGTCTGCAAAGCTTTCCTTTGGTTCCTCACAATGATAAAAGCCTGCTGCTGATCAATTCCGGCATGGCGCCGATGAAACCCTTTTTTACGGGGCAGGAAATTCCCCCCAGCAAAAGGGTTACTACCTGCCAAAAGTGCATCCGTACGGGGGATATTGAAAATGTGGGAAAAACCGCCCGTCATGGCACATTCTTTGAAATGCTTGGGAATTTTTCCTTCGGGGATTATTTTAAAAATGAAATCATCCCTTGGTCTTGGGAGTTTATCACAAAGGTTTTGGAAATCCCCGAGGACAAGCTTTATGTCAGCATTTATGAAGAGGATGACGAATCGGGAGATATTTGGCACAATGTAGTTGGTGTGCCAAGGGATCGGATTAAAAAATTGGGCAAGGCGGATAATTTTTGGGAGCACGGCACAGGCCCTTGCGGCCCCTGTACGGAGATTTATTATGACAGAGGGAAACAGTACGGTTGTGATAGCCCAACCTGCGGTGTAGGCTGTGATTGTGACCGTTACATGGAGTTCTGGAATCTCGTGCTCACCCAGTTTAATGCCGAGGCAGACGGAACCTATACGGAGCTTGCCCAGAAAAACGTGGATACCGGCATGGGCTTGGAGAGAATGGCAACCATTTTGCAGGGAGTGGACTCCATTTTTGATGTAGACACGGTGAAATCCATTCGGGATGCCATCTGTCAAAAAGCAGGTGTGGCATATGGAAAATCCGGAAAAACCGATGTTTCCGTTCGTGTTATTACAGACCATATTCGTTCCGTAACCATGATGACTGCCGATGGTGTTTTGCCCTCCAACGAAGGCCGCGGCTATGTGCTGCGCCGTTTGCTGCGCCGTGGTGCACGCCACGGAAAACTTTTGGGCATCGAGGGAGAATTTTTGGCGGAGCTGTCAAAATCAGTGATTGCCTGCAGCGGTGACGCATATCCTGAGTTGGTGGATAAGCAGGAATATATTTATAAAATCCTTTCTGTTGAGGAAAATAGTTTCTATAAAACCATTGATAACGGCATGGCAATTTTGAAGTCAGACATGGAAGAGATGAAGGCCGCAGGTCAGACAACAATGAGCGGAGAGAAATCCTTCCGTTTGTATGATACCTATGGCTTCCCCATTGATTTGACAAAGGAAATCTTGGAAGAAGCGGGTATGTATGTGGATGAAGAGGCCTTTGCCAAGGAAATGAAGCAGCAAAAGGAGAGAGCCAGAGCAGCAAGAGGGAAAAGCACCTATATGGGTGCGGCGGAAACGGTGTATCATGAACTGCCCGTTACGTTGGAGACAAGCTTTGCCGGCTATGATGTAAAGGAAGTTGCGGCGGCAAAGGTGATTGCTTTGATTGCCAATCATGAGGTGGCGGATACTGCGCAAGCAGGCGACATCGTGTCTGTATTCTTGGATACCACGCCTTTTTATGCAGAAAGCGGCGGCCAGGTGGGGGATCACGGTACCATTCAAACCCCTTCGGGTGTTGTGCAAGTAACAGATTGCATTAAGGTGGTGGGCGGTAAAATTGCCCATGTGGGCAAAGTGACCGAAGGCACTGCTTCTGTCGGGGAGCAGGCCGCTGCCGTCGTAGATTGGGAAAGACGCATGGCAACGGCAAGAAACCACAGCACGACCCATTTGCTGCAAAAAGCGTTGAGAACGGTTTTGGGCAGTCATGTGGAGCAGGCAGGCTCTTATGTAAGCCCCGAGCGCCTGCGGTTCGATTTTACCCATTTTACGGGAATGAGCGATGCGGAAATCAAGGCTGTGGAAAACATGGTGAATGACTCCATTTTTGCAAGCTACCCTATTCGGGCGGAGGAAATGAGCATTGACAAGGCAAGAGATAATGGCGCTATGGCATTGTTCGGCGAAAAATATGGCGATGTTGTTCGTGTGGTAGATATGGGCGGCTACAGCATAGAGCTTTGCGGCGGTGCCCATTTGCTAAATACTGCACAAGCAGGCTCCTTCAAAATTCTTTCGGAAAATGGTGTTGCCGCAGGGGTGCGCCGTATTGAGGCAGTCACCGGCGGCGAGGCATTGAAGCATTATCAGGCACAGGAAGAGGAATTAAAGAAAATTTCTCGTTTGGTAAAGACCACCCCCGATAAGCTGGTTGCCCGCATTGAGCAGTTGTTGGCAGAGCAGAAGGAAACAACCAAGGAGCTGGAGAAACTGAAAGCAAAACTGGCGGGTGGTGTCGCAGCAGATATTTTGCAGGGGAAGACGGAAATCGGCGGTATTGCCGTTTTGGCGGCAGAAGTGAAGGATTTGGATGCTAACGGTATGCGTACCCTAGGGGATCAGCTAAAGAATCAGCTGGGTAGCGGCATTGTGGTTTTGGCCGGAGGCGCCGGGGGCAAAGTAAACCTTATGGTCATGGCAACAGACGATGCGGTGGCACAGGGTGCCCATGCAGGCAATATTGTAAAAGCGGCGGCAGCAGCCTGCGGCGGCGGCGGCGGCGGCCGGCCTAATATGGCCCAAGCCGGGGGCAAGGATGCCGCAAAAATTGGTGCGGCTTTGGAAAAAGCCAAGAAAATCATTGCACAGCAATTGCAAAAATAAGCTTTAAGAGGTGCCGAAAATACGGCACCTCTATTTTTAGCCCAAATTGCTTAAAATTGCAATGGGGGTATCCCAATTGTTTGTAAAACAGCTTTCGGGAACATAGAAGCACTGCTTTCTGGAAAGGATAGTGTATGTATTGCAAAACAATGTATGTCCGCAGAAAAAGGACAATATTCCTCGGGGTGAATGATTATGCGAAAATTGCCTGTATCATTTTGTAAAATAGTGCAAGAAACCCCTTGACTTGTAGAGGGAAATACGGTAGAATAAGTCGTAAGTAAAGCGAAACTTTTCTTACAAAAGTATAGAAGAGTTTCGCTCTTTTTCTGCGCGCAAAGAATTTTTATGCAGTAAGGTGTAATATTGTGAATAATGAAAAACCGGCATTTTGAATGCCCTATTCGGAGGTGCTTCTATGAATTTAAAAAAGCATTATGACGTAGCAATTATTGGCGGCGGTATCGGTGGCATCATGACAGCCTATCGTTTGGTTGAAAATAATCCCGAAATGAAAGTGCTGATTATGGAAAAGGGCCATGCAATCAAGCAGCGCCATTGCCCTATTGTGACAGGAAAGGTGGAAAAATGCATCAAATGTTCCTCTTGTGCCATTATGGAAGGTATGGCGGGAGCGGGTGCTTTTTCAGACGGAAAATACGTTATTTCTACGGAATACGGCGGCTGGCTGACAGAGTTTTTGGAGCCGAAAACCGTGATCAATTATATTGAACAGGCGGACGAGGTTTTGGTAAAATTCGGCGCTACCACAGACCGTTATATGCCCAATGACGACTTAAAACGCCTTTGTTTGCAATACGATTTGCACATGAGCCAGGCCCAGCTGAAGCATTTGGGAACGGACAGCAATTTTGACACCATGCGCAAGTTGATTGAATATTTGGAGGATAAGGTGGATATCGCCGTGGATACAGAGGCCACCGATGTGAATAAAGATACTAAGGAAATCCATTTGATACACAAGGGTGAGAAAAATACAGTGACGGCGGACAAAATTATTTTTGCCGTAGGCCGGGTAGGCAGTCAGTTTTTCTCCGAGTGGTGCGAAAAAAACAACATTTCTTTGAAAAATAATCAAGTGGATATTGGTGTGCGTGTGGAGTTGCCCGCCATGATTTGGGATCATTTCAGCAAAAAAATCTACGAGCCGAAAATCTGGTATCGCTCCAAACAGTATGGAGATACCACAAGAATGTTCTGCTTTAACGAAAGAGGCCATGTGGTAACGGAAAACACAGGGGGCGTATTGACTGTAAACGGCCATTCCTATCGGGATCAGGCCAGAAAAACAGAGAACTCGAACTTTGCCCTGCTGTCCACTATTCGCTTCACAGAGCCGTTTAAAAAGCCCATAGAATATGCCAGATATGTGGCAAGCTTGGCTAATTTAATTTGCGGCAGCGGCGTTATGGTGCAGCGCTTGGGAGATTTGGAAATCGGCAGACGTTCCGATGAAAGCCGTATCAAAAAATCCACTACAAGGCCTACATTGCAGGCAGTGGCGGGGGATTTAAGCCTTTGTATGCCCAAGCGTCAGCTGGATAATATTATTGAAACACTCCATGCGTTGGATAAAATTGCGCCGGGTACGGCAAATTGCGATACCCTGCTTTATGGCGTTGAATGTAAATATTACTCTGCAAGGCCAAAATGTACGGAGTTTGAGATGGACGGCTGCCCGGGGCTTTATGCCATCGGTGATGGTGCGGGCTTCACCCGTTCCCTTTCTCAGGCTGCTGCCAACGGAATGTATGTGGCGGATAAAATTCTCAGTAAATAAAAAAACAGAGTGGGCCGGCACGGAATATGCCAAAGTTCACTCTGTTTTTTATTGACTGCTTTCTCGGAACATACGCACTTTGAAAAATGTTTTATATAACCCATGAAAAGGGCAGTTTTAATCTTTACAATTAAGCCAAATCGGTGCTTTCCTTGTGTGCGGAAGAGGACATGGGGATAAATTTTCCAATGATGCCGCCGACAATTGCAGGAACAATCCAACCGCACTGGAATGCACCAAAGGGAAGGCTTTTGATAAATTCAAAGGGCAGACCGTAACCGCACAACACATCCGCCGCACTTGCAACGAAAGCCAATATCGCCGCGCCGATGTAAATATTATTATTTTTGATACGTTTTGAAAAATAGGTCAAAATAATCATAACCAATACAACGGGATACAGCAGCGTCAAAATAGGTGCTGCAATGCTGATGATGGTGGAAATACCAAAATTAGAAACAATATAGCTGAAGCCTACGGTAAGCAGAACCACTGCTTTATAAGAAAGCTTGCCGTGTGTCAAGTCCTCAAAATAGGAGGCGCAGGAGGAAACCAGGCCGATTGCTGTGGTTAAGCAGGCAAAGAATACGATAATGCCAAGAATCAGTACACCGTAGCTGCCGATTAAGGTCTGTGTAATGGCAACCACCAAGCCCGTCTGATTATGCCCTTCAAAGCCGCCGGCAGAGGTTGTGGCGCCTAAGTAAGCCAAACCGCCGTAGATGATCATCAAAGCAACGGCTGCAAAAAAACTGGATTGAATTACCACACGCATGGTGTCCTTTGTTTCTGTGTAGCCTTTTCCTTTTGCTGCGGAAATGATAATAATAACAAAAACAATAGATGCAAGTACGTCCATGGTTTGATAACCGGAAAGAATACCTTCCTTCACAGTATCAAAGCCCGTTGTAACTGCAATTTCACCGATGGGATGCATAATGCCGATGACAATGAGCGCCAAAAGACAAGCAACCAAAACTGGGGTTAAAAATTTACCGATTACGTCAACCACGCTGGAAGGGCGAATGGTAAACATCAGGGTTAAGCCAAAAAAGATTGCGCCGAATATCCAGGAGTTAATGGAAGGGAAAACCGGCATTACACCCATTTCAAAGGTGGTTGCAGCGGTACGGGGGATGGCCAAAAAGGGCCCGATGCATAATACAATTAAGGAATTGATGATAACGGAAGGAACCTTCCCCAATTTCCCTGTGATGCCATTCATGGAAACATCACCTGATTTGATCATAGCTAAAATTGCCACCAATGCCAGGCCAACATCGGCGATGAAGAAACAGAGAAATCCTGTAAACCATTCGGTGCCTGCATTTGTGCCTAAGTACGGCGGAAAAATCAGATTGCCTGCACCAAAGAACATTGCGAATAATGCCAAACCGATTACTGCCACGTCTATCATGCTGTTTTTCTTTCCATTCATAGATAAAATACCTCCTTGTATTTCATTTTTTAAGTTACCTTTCCTCTCCCATGCAGCAATAAAAGTGATCAAAGGTATTGCAACATCGTCATTATTATGTTCTAAAATGCCCTGAATTTCAAATAAACGGGAAATATTTAAGTGAAACTAATTCGTGAAAATATGTAATGAAACTAAAAAAATAAATGAAAAGATACAAAAAAAGAATGAAAAAAATTATAAATGGTCAAAAAATCAAAGTTTTGTTAGTTTAACGAAATGTACAAAGTGCAAATAATTTTTAGAAGAGAAAAGGTTGAATTTTTATTTATTTTGTGAATTTGAATAATTTAATTTTAAATAATAAATAGATATTGTATAAATTTCTACATTTTATATAAAAAAACAAGAAGCGCCCCTTCAAAATGATAAACAATGAAAAGGAATACTTCTTCATTGAAATCTGCGCATTTTTACTCTGAGTGGAAAAAATCTTTTTGCATCAACAGAGGGCATAGGAATTCACTGTTCTTTTTTCAAAACAAAGATATTTTGCAGATGAATGTGTTTGTGGCAAGGACATTTTAGAGGGATATTGGTATTTTAATAAAAACAATTTTAAACTGAAAAGGATTTTAGAAATGCTTGAAGAATACTAAAAGCATACTAAAAGCATACGGAGAGAAGTTTCATTTTAACAGATTTTATGACACGAGGCGGCACTAGGAGGGAATTATGAAAGAAGTCAGTATCCATGTGGGTAAACGGATCAGGCTTTATAGAAAGCTGAAAAAATTGACCATTGAAGTTTTTGCTGAGATGATTCATAAGAGCAAGGCAACAGTTTCAAAATACGAAAACGGCGAAATTTCGATTGATATTGAAACACTGTTTTCCATTGCCGATGCCCTGAATATTTCCATCAATCAGCTGGTAGATTATGAGGAGGTTGTCCCTTGCAGTGATTCTGAGGGAGAGACAGCCGGAAGGAGAAAGTCCGGCAAAATGCGGTACTATTTGTATTTTTATGATGGCAGACGGGGACGCATTATAAAAAATATGATTGAAGTGCAGGGGATCGGGGAAAACGGAATCTATAAATCAAACTTTTATGGAGACATAGAGGATTACAGCAATTGCTATAATTGTAAGTTTTTATACCATGGAACCATGCGAAAATTTGATGCATTTACCAATTTTAATTTTGAAAATTTGAACAATAAGGTGGAACAGGTTTTTATGTATGCCATCAATTCCTTCACCCATAACAGCAGTATGGTGGGAATGCTCTCCGGGCTTTCCACACAGCCTATTTTGCCGGTATCCTTTAAGTTTTTACTTTCTCTGGAGATTGTGGAAGAGAATGAGGATATGAAACAGCAGCTGGTGATCACAAGAGAGGATATCAAGCAGATCAAAAAAATGAATATGTTTGTGATCAATCAAAGCCTTTAGTAAGACGTTGGAAAAAGGCTATGTAGAGAGCAAAAAGAGCCCGTTTGCAGTGCATAAAAATGCATTGCAATACGGACTTTTTTTGTTGGCTGTGCCCCGGAGAACGGGTGCTTTAAAATTTATCCATAAGAGCGATGGACATCAAAAGACCGGCAATCTGGGCCGCCTGGGGATTTAAATCTTCACCTGTGCCGTCGGCACTGCGGGCCGCAATCAGACCGCCGTCTTGGGTGAGGCTTGCAACACTTTGGTTTACCCCCTGCAGGGAATGCATAAATAGCAGCGAACGGGTTAATTCGTGAAGCTGCTTGCGGCTGCCTTCTTCTAAGAAGGGAGCAATGGCCCGCAGTAAGGTAACCTCTTTGGGCGGATGCTCTACGGCAAAGGCCTTTTGGTTCCCTGCGGCCATCTGAATTTTTTGGATATAGTTTTTTTCTATGGCCTCCCGCAAAGAGGTACTCATCTCCAAAAAGTCCTTTTCCAAGCCGTCGGTTTTCTGAAGTGTTTTTGCCAATTCATAAATTAAATTTCGTTCCATTACGCTAAAACCACCTTTCCTGTTTGTGTCAGACAGGTACTTTGATCCAACAATCCCCCGTGGGTTGCAGCCATTCTCATGAGGGAAGCCTTAATGGTATTGGGCTTGGCATGGGGAAATCTCTCCAATAACAAGGAAGCCGCCCCGCTTACCAAGGGGGTGGCCATGGAGGCACCGCTCATGCTGATATAGTTGGGATAAATAATATTTTCCCGGCTGCGATTGGGCATATTAAATTTATAATCCGGGGAGAGAACAGAGACAATGTTTTCCCCGGGGGCCCAAATATCCGGCAGATAAGAGGCCTCCTTGGTGAATAGGGAAAAAGGCTTGTGACGGAGAAAATACTCCCGGTCCTCCCAAGTGCCTACGGTGATTACCATGGGGCTGATGGGCGGCGGCGGCTGATACCCCCGGCGGCCATCGGGATTGCCCGCGGCAGCTACAACAACAACGCCCCTGCGCCATAATGCTTCAACGCTTTCTTTCAAAGGCTGATTCACTTTTCTGTCATTGGAGCCGATGGATAAATTTACTACTCTTATATTATATTTTGCAGCATTGTCCATTATCCATCTTAATGCGGCAACTGCATGGGAAGAGCTGCCCTGCCCGTTATTGTCAAGAATTTTTAAGGAAATAATATGAGCCTGGGGCGCAATGCCTGCATAGCGGCCGCCGGAGAGGGTTCCATTTCCGCAGGCAATCCCCGTGACATGGGTGGCGTATCTTTTTGTTGCTTTTACAAAGGGTTTGTTATAAAATAAAAACAACGAGGAAAAACAAAATAGGGGGCTTTTTATGAAAATATCAGAAAAGGCACAGGCGTTGTTGGCGAAATATAAAAAGTTTCAAAAACTAGATATATTCTTATTGCTCTTGGCCGCAGCCAGCTTTGTTTTTTTAAGAAACTATGTGTTGGCCGCAGCTATTTTGATCTTTACCTTTGTTTTGGAGTCAAAGGTTTATATCTGTCCCCATTGCAAAAAAGCCTTTGACTGCAGAAGAAAAATCATGGAGGATACCTGCTGTCCCCATTGCAAAAAGTACATATTCAAGGGCTTGGACTAGGTTTTTTCAAGCATTGCGGATGTTTTAAGGATTTTTGGATAAGAGAATAGGCGTTTCTAGGTTCTGCCCGCAGCTTGCTGCGGTTTTTTTATGCTGAAAACAAGGAATCCTGTTTCCTTTTGTGTGTGGAATTCACAAAAAATGGGGATAAGGCGGCTTCTTACCAATATATATGGATAGTAAGAGGAAAAAAGGGGGCGGAAGTATGCCCAAGGCTGCCTTATATTGCCGTCTTTCCGTAGAGGACGGCGGGGGAGAGGAAAGTGAAAGCATAAGAAACCAACGCCTTTTGCTGATTGCCTATGCGCAAAAAAACGGTTGGGAAATTTATGATATTTATGAGGATGAGGACTATTCCGGCTTGAGGGAGGACCGGCCCGCCTTTTGCCGTATGCTGGAGGAGGCAAAGCAGAAGCGGTTTGATATTATCCTTTGCAAAACCCAGTCCCGCTTTACCCGCAGCGCAGTAACGGCGGAGCAGTATCTCCACGAAAAATTTCCCCTGTGGGGGGTGCGCTTTGTCTCGGTGGTGGATGGTGTGGATACGGCGAAGAAAGAGAATAAGAAGGCAAGGCAGATCAATAGCTTGGTTAACGAATGGTATTGTGAGGAGCTTTCGGAAAATATTCGTTCCGTATTGCGCAAAAAAATGGAGCTGGGGCAATATTTGGGGAACTATGCCCCCTATGGCTATGAAAAAGACCCCGAAGACCGCCACCGTTTGGTGATTCTTGAGGAAGAGGCCGGGGTGGTGGAGTCCATTGCAAGGCTGTACTTATCCGGGCTGTCCTGTAAAAAAATTGCGGAAAGATTAAATTTTGAAAAAATACCCACACCGTCTCAGCAAAAAAAGAAAAGAGGACAGGATTTGGGGAGAAAACCCTGTGAGGGATGGGGTGCGGGAACCGTAAGAAAAATTTTGAAAAACCCTGTGTATATCGGCCATATGGTGCAGGGGCGGGAGCAAAAGGTGAGCTATAAATCAAAAAAAACAGCGGAGGTGCCAAAGGAGAAGTGGGTTGTTGTGGAAAATACCCATCAAGGGATTCTCAGCAAAAAAACCTTTGAAAAAATACAGCGGAAGTTGGAGAAAAATAGACGGAGCGGCAATGTTTGACAAAGGGAATTCCCTGTGATATTCTAAAAAAAGGAATCAATTCCGATAATAAAATGGGAGCTTGTGGGCAGGCTGAGAGGAAGTACCAATACTTCGACCATAAACCTGATTTGGATAATGCCAACGTAGGGACATACTTCGTTTAGGAGGACATTCCCTGTGGGAGTGTCTTTTTTATGGCGGTTCCCGGGACTGTGGGCGGTGAGAATACAAACCCTTGCGAATCTCCCATGAAGAAGGCGTGCGTAGCGGGCAAAGGTGATACGCATGATTTTGGCGAAGGGTTCTGCTGCAAAATCCAATGGATTTTAAGGAGGAAAGCATGGAAAAAAACTTAATTAAAAATGTACGGGAAATGGTACCCTTGGTACACAATATCACAAATTATGTAACGGTAAACGACGTGGCGAATATTTTGCTGGCCTGCGGCGGCTCCCCCATTATGGCGGATGACGAGGCGGAAGCGGCGGAAATTACAAGCATTTGCGGCGGCTTAAATATCAACATCGGCACGCTGAATGCCCGCACTGTTCAGTCCATGCTGCTGGCGGGAAAGAAAGCCAATGCGCTGGGGCATATTACTGTGCTGGACCCTGTGGGCGCCGGGGCGTCCAAGCTGCGGACGGAAACGGCGGCGCATCTTTTGGATGCCGTACGGTTTTCTGTTATCCGGGGAAACGTTTCCGAGCTGAAAGCCCTCTGGGGCAGTGAAGCCAAAACAAAGGGCGTGGATGCAGATATTGCAGACCGTGTGACGGAAGAAAATTTGGACGAGATGATCAGGTTTGCAAAGCAGTTCAGTGCAAAAACGGGGGCAGTCATTGCTATGACCGGTGCCATTGATATTGTGGCCGATGCAAAGAGGGCGTATGCCATCCGTAACGGAAATGGGCTGATGTCTAAAATTACGGGAACGGGATGTATGCTCAGCGGTGTAGTAGCGGCATACTGCGTGGCAAACCCCAAGCATTTGCTGGATGCCACGGCGGCGGCAGTGGCGGCCATGGGCCTTTGCGGAGAAATCGGGTTTCAGCGGCTGCAGCAGACGGCACTGAGCGGCACCTCATCCTATCGCACCTATATGATTGACGCCATGAGTAATTTAAACGATGAAAAATTAGAGGAGGGTATGAAAATTGAAGCTAGATAAAAAAAGCTTATTGTTATATGCAGTGACCGACCGTATGTGGTTAAACGGAAGAACCCTTGCCCATGATGTGGAAGAGACCTTGCTGGGAGGGGCAACCTTTATGCAGCTGCGGGAAAAGGATGCTTCCTATGAGGAATTTTTGCAGCAGGCCAAGGAGGTTAAGGCGGTTTGTAAAAAATACAACGTACCCTTTGTCATTAACGATAATATAGACATCGCTCTGGCGGTGGATGCGGCTGGTGTCCATGTGGGTCAAAGCGATATGGAAGCGGGCAGCGTGCGTCAGAAGCTTGGGGAAGATAAAATCATCGGGGTTTCTGTGCGTACCGTGGAGGAAGCCCGCCTGGCATGGGAAAGAGGCGCCGATTACTTGGGTGTAGGCGCAGTGTTTCAAACCGCCACAAAGCTGGATGCAGGGGATGTAACCTTTGGGGGGCTGAAGGAAATTTGCAATGCCGTTCCCATACCTGTGGTTGCCATTGGCGGAATCAGCCGGGAGAATGTGGAGCAGCTTGCGGGAACGGATATTGATGGCGTTGCGGTGGTTTCTGCTTTGTTTGGCGCCCCGGATATTCAAAAGGCAACTGCCGAAATGAAGGAAAAGCTGTTGAAAATTGTAAAGTAGTAAGTAGGAATGTCAAAAGGGTTTGCTGTGCCTTAAAAACGTTGCCGGCAGACTTCTTTTTGGTGCCAAAAGCCGTTGGGTCTGAATCAATTGCTTCTAAAAATTTGGTTAAACAGAATACCCCCATGTAAACTTGTTTACATGGGGGTATTCTGTTCTGCAAAAAACGCAAAAAATTCTTGATAATTACATCCCATTTTCTGTGCTTGAACTACACGGAATATAGCATTGCCTGGCCTTTGCC
>DCDZ01000014.1:0-13851 GCA_002316675.1 Tyzzerella sp. UBA1042 | reverse complement strand
CGATCCCCCTTTTTTCAAAAACCTTTTAATCGTTGGGAAGAACCATCTGGTTTACTTTAAAGATCAGCTGCAGAGCACGTCTTGAATTTTCAATATGGGTCAGGACGGCCTCGTTCAATGCTTCCGCATCCCCCCGAAAGGCTGCATTGAGTATTGCCTCATGCTCGGCAACACATTCGCAGTCTCTGGAATGAGGCTGATTTAAAT
Source organism: Tyzzerella sp. UBA1042 (assembly GCA_002316675.1). GTDB lineage: Bacteria > Bacillota > Clostridia > Lachnospirales > Anaerotignaceae > Chakrabartyella. Next base: position 13,644 of record DCDZ01000014.1, on the reverse strand, counting down.
AAGTTCCCGTTGCATAGGTAAAGGGCTGTAGGTTGACCAAAACGTCCACAGCCTTTTGGTTCCCCGATGCCGTCAGAAAAAGAATATGAAAATCCATATCCAATGAAAAATATTTTTCCGGCTGGGCGGAAGACTCCGTAGCTTGAATAAATTTTTTCTGCTCCTCTAAATTATCCAAGAGCTGGCGCCCCAGACTGTCGTTGTAATTTAGAGTGGAAATAATATCCTTGCTAAAGAACGTGTCCAACATCAAACGCATATCGAATATGTCGTTTAATTCCTCCGGGGTGAGGGCCCTTACGCTCATGCCCTTATTGGGGGTGTTAACCACCAGTTTTTCGTCTGAAAGACGCTGCAGAGCCTGCTTTACCGGTGTATCGCTTACATTGTATTTCCGTGCAAGTTCTTTGATATTCAGCTTTTCTCCGGGTATGTAGTCTTTTTTGGTAATACAGTTCTTTAAGTCCTGATAAATTTGATTTGCCAGTGTATGTTTTTTGTTTTCTGCTGCCTGTGTTTTCTTCTCAGCCACAATTGTTCCCCATCCTTAGTCATCATTAAAGTACCATTACTTTTCATCATTTCCCCATTTTAAATTATACAGGAAATATGTAAAAAAAGCTACTTTTTCCGCAGGGAACCTGTACATTTCGGGCTTTTTTAATCAATTTCTAAAGTTCAGAAAAAATAAATGTTTTATTTTATAAAATGAATCATTTATAGTTATTGTAAAATCACGTTATTCCAAAATTTAGATACTATTTTTGTGCAATACTATTATTTTGTTCTACAAGAAAAGTGTGAAATGCTAAAATTCAGTAATAAATGATAAAAAAAACAGCTAAAAAGACTATTTTTGATGGTTTTATTCGTCTTTATTACGGATTGACTTGGGAAAAATACATATCTATAATTAAAAAAGGCGATGAATTTCATGCAAATTGCTTTCGTGTAATTCATGGTGCTTTCATCCTGTATCCTCGGCCGGGCTACAAGCAACTACCCTACAAATGATAATCCGAAGGCACATTTTGTTTTCGGAAGAGAAAATTAGAAATCATTCAATACTTAGGAGGGAAATCTATGTTGACAAGAGGGATAGCTGCTGCACTGGCAACAGTTATGGTAGTCGGACTCACTGCTTGTGGGAAAGAACCTGCCCAAACGGAAGCGGGAAATTTCACAGAGCCCGCAGTCACCGAGGGGTTTGTGGAGGCAAAGGTTGAGCCTGATGTTTTTGAGTCAGGGGTAGAATTGACGGAGGATTGCTATCGTTTTATTTATGCGTTGGGCAATGCGCCTGCCACGATTGATGCGGCAAAATATTTCAAGATGCGTCTTGAGCAAGAAAGCGGCGGTACATTAAGCTGCGACGTTTATACAGACAACGTTTTGGGCAGCGAGCGTGAATTGCTGGAGGGCTGTCAATTTGGGAATTATGATATTGTATTGGCTACAAATGCAACAGTAGCATCTTTTAGCAATGATATTTTCTGTTTAGACATTCCTTGGTTATATGATAACAAGCAACAGGTGTATGAGGTTCTGGACGGCGTTTTGGGGCAAACCCTTGGCGAGGGCTTAGAAGAAAAGGGGTTCAAGCTTCTGCAATTCCAGGAAAACTCTTTCCGTACCCTATCAACCTCAGACAGAAAGGTTGAAAAAGTAGAGGATCTGAAAGGCTTGAAAATCCGTATTATGGAGAACGAGCTGCAGTTGGCCCAGTGGCAAGCATATGGGGCAAACCCCACACCTATGGCATTTACCGAATTGTTTACTGCATTACAGCAGCGTACGGTAGACGGTCAGGATAATGGTGCGGAATTAACATGGCAGTCAAAATTCACAGAAGTTCAAAAATATTATACATATACAAAGCACATTTACTCCCCTTATCTTATTTTGATGAGTCAGGAAAAATTTGATAGTCTGACACCGGAACAGCAGGAAATCGTATTACGTGTTTCCGATGAGGCTGTAAAATATGAGCGTGAAAGATGTTCGGAATACGAAGCAGTTGCTTTGGAAAACATCAAAAATTTTCCCGGTATGACATACACAGATCTGACACCCGAAGCGGTGGAGGAGTTTAAGGCGGCGTGTGCCGGACTTAAGGATATGGCATATAAGAAGGTTAGCAATCCGGAAATTATTGATTTACTGTACAGCGAGGTAGAAAGAGCGAAAGCAAAATTTCCCGCTGAAGAGTCAGCTTCGTAAATAAGAGGGGAGAGAATAAAATGAAATTCTTAAACGATCATTTGGAAGAATTTTTCATCATTCCTTTGATGTTTATCATGAGTATCGTTATCGGTTTTCAGGTTATCATGCGTTATGTGTTCCAAAATTCCTTGGTTTGGTCAGAGGAATTGGCTAGATATATGTTTATTTGGCTGATTTATTTTGCAGTAAGCTATACGGCGCGCCGTGAAAAGCATATCCGTATTGATGCGGCAATCAATCTTTATCCCAAAAAAATAAGACCGTACATCGAAATTTTAAGTGAACTTATTGTATTGGCTTTTTCTATTTTTATTGCGGTTACGGCAGTTACGGTGTTCAATAAAATCACCTGGAGCGGTCAGCTTTCTCCTGCTATACGTATACCCATGCAGTATGTGTATGCAGCACCCTTGATTGGTTTTGTATTAACGGCCATCCGTCAGATGCAATGCATTGGAAGACAGATCAAAGCGATCAAGAATCATGAGGAGGTGGCTGAAGCATGACAGGTAGTATTGCTCTTGTTGTTTTTGGCGCACTGATTGTGTCTTTGATTTTGACAGTCCCCATCGGTTTTTCTTTGGGTATTGCTTCATTATCCTATATTTTATACACAAAACAGTTGACATTTGGTTTTATTACACAGAACTTGGTTACAGGTTCAGACTCCTTCCCCATCATGGCCATTCCGTTTTTCGTATTTGCCGGAGAGCTGATGGGCGGCGGCGGTATCTCTAAGAGATTGCTGAATGTTGCCAGTGTGTATTTTGGTCGTATCCAGGGCGGCTTGGCTATCGTAACGGTAGTTGTTTGTATGTTCTTTGCCGCAATTTCCGGCTCCGGCCCTGCAACAGTTGCGGCCGTTGGTGGTATGGTTGTACCTACCATGCTGCAAAAAGGCTATGATAAAAAGTTCGTATTGGCTTTGATTGCTGCGGCGGGCTCCATCGGCGTTATCATTCCGCCCAGTATCCCCATGGTAGTTTATAGCGTTACCACAAACAGCTCGGTAAGTAAGCTGTTTATGGCGGGCTTTATTCCCGGTATCTTAATCGGCTTGGTTTTGATTGGGTATTCCTATTATTTTGCAAGAAAAATGGGCTATCAAGGAGATGCAGAGCCTTTTACCGTACACAGAGCTTTAAAAGAAACTTGGGATGCAAAGTGGGCGTTGCTTTCTCCCATCATCATATTAGGCGGTATTTACGGCGGTATCTTTACGCCAACAGAAGCGGCGGCCGTATCCGTAATTTACAGCTTAATCATCGGCTGTCTGGTTTATAAAGAGATGGACTTTAAGCAGCTGCTGAATGTTACAAGAAATGCCTGTGAAACAACAGCCACCATATTAATTGTAATTGGTTGTGCCGCTGGTTTCTCCAAGGTGCTTACCTTGGGACGTATCCCTACAACCGTAGCAACTTTCCTTACATCTTTAACAGACAGTAAAATACTTATTCTGCTGTTAATCAATGTGCTGTTGCTCATTGTGGGCTGTTTTATGGAAACCCTGTGCGCTATCATGATTTTGGCACCCATCCTTTTCCCGGTTGTAACGGCACTGGGCGTGGATGTAACGCACTTTGGTATTATTATGGTAGTAAACTTGGCAATCGGCTTCATTACCCCTCCTTTGGGCGTAAACTTGTTTGTCGCCTCGCGGGTGGGTGAGACCACGCTGGATAATGTCATAAAGGGTATTATACCCTTCTTGGTGTTAATGATTATTACATTGATGTTCCTTACCTACATACCGTCCATCTCCCTGTTCCTGCCGAATATTTTGTCGTAAACAAATTTTGAACGGAAAGGAAGTCTTGACATATGACGTTTGTAAATAAGATAAAGAGTCGTTTGTTTGATTGCTTATGCATCTTATTTGCGGCAATTTGTATGTTCTATTATGGTTGATAAGGGCTGGCTATGAAATAGCTGTGCCTTAAGGTTGAAGAAGCCCTCTTTCTTTTGGGAAAAAGGGCTTCTTTGTTGTGTTTTTGTTTGCTTTTATAAAGAAATGCATACGTCACATGGGTGCCGTGACCGTTATCATCATAGGGCTCTTTTTTGCCGTTGAGAAAATCCTTGAAAGCGGCAATTCTATTTTGTGGTGAAATGAAGTCCGCAACGGGAGAGATTCCTGTATCAAGGATGGCAATACCGATTCCTTTTCCTGTAAAAGGGATTTCAGGAGAGGTTTTGGCTTCGCCTCTTGGGGACGAATAGTTTGGAAAAGACATGGAAAACATCTCCTTTCTTCTCTATTAAAATATGTCGGAATAAGTTTTTGGGAATAGGCAAAGGTATTTTTTCTTTCTTTGCATCATATCTTTTTAAAAGGCTTGTTGGGGAGGTGCAAAATGGAGGAAAAAATGAACGGCGATCAAATGAAGCTTTTAAGTCAAATGATGGGTGGAGAAGGAAGCGATGCTCTTCAAATGCTTGAAAGAATTGAGCGGATGCGCCGTCTTTTTGGCAGTACAGAGGAGCAAAAGCCCCAGGATATTCAAGTAAAGGAAACGGCCGTACCGGATTCGCCCTTTGGAACAACCCAGGGGGAGAAGATATTGTTCTCGGCCATACCGTTTTTGGATATGGAATTTCAAAAAAATATTTTTGTTGTGGCACGCTTTATGGAGTTAAGGCGGGTTCTGGATGGCTCCCAGCCGCAAGGCGCACAGCTGGAAACAAGAGAAAAGCAGGAGGATCCTGTATATCGCAGGCATAATATGCTGCGGGCGGTAAGACCCTTTTTAGCAACGGAAGAGAAAAGACAAATCGACACCATGCTGAAAATCATGGAAATGAGAAATATTATGGAGCGCAAGGAGGGGCAATTATGAATAACGAATGGGATATGCCTGAGCTGCAGGCATTGGGAGAAGAAAGGCTGCGCCTGATACGGGAAGCAGGAGAAAAAAGCCGTGACAAGACAGGAATGGAGCGGTTAGACGTATTGCTGGAATATGGGGAACGTTTGTCTCAGGGCGGCAAATTGCCGGAGGAACAGCAAAGGGCACTTTTGGCGGCGGTGAGCGCAACCTTACCCAAGGAAGAGCGGGAGAGAATGATCCAAATGATGTCCATGCTTGGGTATTGAGTTCCTTTAAAAATTCCTGATTTTTAAAATTCATGATTGTCTTGGCGGTGTTTGCTGTTTGGCGAATACCGCTTTTTGTATGCTTTGAAAACGGCAAAAAAGGGAATCCTGTCAATAGGAAAAGTAAATTTAAAAAAGAAGCCCGTATTTTACGGGCTCCGGACGGTAGACAAAACTATTTTTATAACGGAAAGGCTTGGTAAACCGATGATTTTCCAAATAGAATCATTTTATGGGATTTCGTTCTGCAAACGAAAAAGCCCCCCTTGCCAGGAGCCTTCGGAACGGAATTGCTTTCCAGCACCCCATAAAAATGGCATCAATTGCTTTTCATCATGCCAAATAAAAATAATAGCACAAGAATAAAGGAAATTTGGTTTGAGCCGCCGCAGGAATCAGCACAAGAATTTTGCGCCGCCAATGTGCTGCCTTGCTTCTCTTTTACACAGCAATTTTCCGTAACCGGGGGCTTGCAGGGCTGTACCTCGGCACACGGATCGATGCAGGAGGGCGTTTTCTTACAGGGCGCAGGCTCTGCACAAATTTTTGCTGCCCTTCCCTCCGGAATATCCTTGCAAATGGGTGAATCCCTGCTTTGGGGCTCTCTGCAAACGGGTGAATCTCTGCGTTGCGGTTCTTTACAAACGGGCGTCTCCTTGCACTCTTTGTAAGGCTCTTTATAGGGAGCCGGTTCGGTTATGATAGGATGCACCTTCGGTTTTTCACCGCAAGCTGGCTGCTCTTTTGCCGGGGCACAGCCTGCAAAGTTGGAAAAAGGATAGGGTAGATTCGGTCTATAATACATGGAATTACCTCCATAGTCTCTTTTTTGTTAATATATGAGGCAAAGGTCAATAATTTTCTTCTTTTTTTTCATAAGGCTTCTTTTTTATGTTATAGTAAGAAGGTAAGGAGTGGAATGACGGTATGAGAGAACATCGGGAACGAAACTTCCGTATTTTAGAATTCAAAGAAAATAAATTTGATATTATTGGAGATGTTCATGGCTGTTATGACGAGCTGCTTGCCCTTGTTGAGAAACTGGGCTACGAAAAAAGAGGACAGGCCTACGTCCATCCCAAAGGCAGAAGATTAATTTCCGTGGGGGATGTGGCGGATAAAGGGCCTAAAAATTTGCAGGCGCTGGAATTTTGGATGGATCAGGTGGCATATAATGGCGGGCTTTGGGTACATGGAAACCATTGCAATAAGCTGTATCGTTATTTTTTGGGGAATAAGGTGCGTGTTGCCCATGGCTTGGAGCATACGGTGTGGGAGCTGGAGGGGCTGCCCAAGGAGAAAAGAATTGACTTTCGCAGCCGCTTTATGCGCTGTTATGAGAGTCAGTGCTTTTATCTCATGCTTGATAAACGCAGGCTGGCCGTTGTCCATGGGGGGTTGCGGGAAGAATCCATGGGGCGTTTTTCCAATAAAATCCGTGCCGTTTGCCTGTATGGTGAAACGGCAGGCACCCATGAAAATAACAGCAGGCCGGTGCGTTTGGATTGGGCCAAGGATTATCGGGGGAGGCCCTTTGTGGTTTATGGGCATACCGTTGCGGAAGGCCCCAAAATTCACCATAATACCGTAGATATTGATCAAGGCTGTGTATATGGCGGCTATTTGACGGCAATGCGCTATCCCGAACGGGAATTTGTGCAGGTGCGGGGGAAAAAATATGCGGAATATAACGGCGAGGGTAAGGTGCCGGAATAAGGCATACCCTGTGCTTGGACGGCATATACTAAGAAGCAGCAGAAATTGCCATGTTATGGATGAAACATGGAATTTTATGAAATATATATGAAAAAAGAACGAATCAGAGGTAAAATACGTTGTTTGGGGAAATCTTTCCAGTGTAGAAAAAAGGATTTTCACTAAAAATGACGTATTTTTTTAATATACCCTATTATAAATACGAATCTAAAAAATGGAACCAAAAGGAGGGATACTATGGAGTTACGGCTTTTACAGGAAGAGAGAGAGGATCGGATTCTTGGAAAATTTGCTAGAAAAAGTGTAGATACAAGGGGGAGGGAACGCCCTGAGAAAAAATGCGATATTCGTACGGATTTTCAAAGAGATCGAGACCGCATTATTCATTGCAAATCCTTTCGGCGGATGAAGCACAAAACCCAGGTATTTATTTCTCCCGAGGGGGACCATTACCGCACCCGTCTGACCCATACCTTGGAGGTCGCCCAAATTGCCAGAAGCATTGCCAGAGCCTTGAATTTAAACGAAGATTTGACGGAGGCCATCGCTTTGGGGCACGATTTGGGGCACACCCCCTTTGGACACGCAGGAGAGCGGGCGCTTTCAAAGCTTTGTGAGGCACATGGCGGCTTTTCCCATAATGAGCAGAGCCTGCGGGTGGTTGACCGTCTGGAAAAGGACGGAGACGGGTTAAATCTAACATGGGAGGTACGGGATGGCATATTAAACCATCGTACCAGCGGCAGTCCCGCCACCTTAGAGGGCATGGTGGTTCAGCTGTCGGATAAGATTGCTTATACAAATCATGACATTGATGATGCAGTGCGGGCAGGGATGCTGAAGCCTGCGGATATTCCGCCGGAAATTGTGATTCTTATCGGCACTACCTCCAGCAGCCGCATCAATGCCATGATCCGAGATACCATTACAAATAGTCAGGAAAAAAGTGAAATTCATATGAGTGAGCGTATGCGGAAAACACTGATGAATTTGAGGGAGTTTATGTTCCGTAAGGTGTATATGAATGAGATTGCCATGACGGAGCATGAAAAGGCGGAAAAAATTATAAAAGATCTGTATCTTTATTATATGGACCATCCGGAAGTGATGGAGGGTGAATTTTTACAGCTGCTGAAGGATGGAGAGCCATTGTGGAAGGTAGTCTGTGATTACATAGCGTGTATGACCGATCGGTTTGCGGTTTCCAAATATTCGGAGCTTTTCATCCCCCGGGAGTGGAGTAAGCTTTGATTGAAGGATGGATTTTTATAAAACCATATCATTTTTTCATAAATTTTTGGGCATATATACAAAATAGAGGAAGGAAAAAGGAATTTTGAAGCTTTTGTCGAATTCTTATATTCAAGAAGGAAGTGCAGGGACAGGTTCACTTCCTTTTGGACTGCTTATAAGAGGCCGAGGGAAAAAAGGTGGGTGTTTATGATGCGCTATCCCCGTGAGATTATAGAAGAGGTTCGATTGCAGAATGATATTGTTGAGGTAATTTCTCAGTATGTTCCTCTCAAGAAAAAAGGAAGCGCATATTTTGGGCTTTGCCCCTTTCATAATGAAAAAACACCCTCCTTTTCCGTAAACAGCGAAAAACAATTCTATTATTGCTTTGGCTGCGGTGCGGCGGGAAATGTTTTTGGCTTTGTGATGGAAATGGAAAATTGCGATTTTCTCGAAGCATTGAAAAAACTGGCGGATCGTGCCCATATTACGCTGCCGGAGCCGGAAAAAAGCGGGCAGGCCTTGGCCGCCGAGCAATTAAAGGCAAGGCTGTTTGCACTGCACAGCGAGGCAGGACGGTTTTACCATGATATTTTGCAAAAGGATGAGGGCAGTGCGGCCCGCAGTTATTTGAAAGGAAGAAAGCTGCAGCCCAAAATCAGCCGTAAATTCGGCTTGGGCTATGCGCCGGAGCACCGCAATGTATTGATGGAGCATTTAAAGGAAAAGGGATACTCCATACAAGATATGCTGCAAAGCGGCTTAGTCATAGAAAATAAAGATAAAAATGGATACCATGACCGTTTCCGCGGACGGCTGATGTTTCCCATTTTTGATGCCCAAGGCAGAGTTGTTGGCTTTGGCGGACGTATTCTTGGAAAGGGCGAGCCAAAATATCTAAATTCGCCGGAAACCATTCTTTTCAGCAAAAGCAGAAATCTCTACGGCTTGAATTTTGCCAGATTGGCAAGGAAAAAAGAGTTGATACTTGTGGAGGGATATATGGATATGATTTCCATATATCAAGGAGGCTTTCATAACGTGGTAGCCTCCTTGGGCACGGCCTTTAATCAGGAACACGCCCGCACCCTGAAAAAATTCGCCGAGGATATTATTTTGTTGTACGACAGCGATGAAGCGGGAACCAATGCCGCTCTGCGGGCAATTCCTGTGCTGACGTCAAACGGGTTTCGTGTGAAGGTCACTCAGGTGCCGGACGGTAAGGACCCCGATGATTTTATAAAGCAAAACGGCCCCGGGGAGTTTTCAAAGCTGTTGCTGAATGCCGTACATTATATTTCCTTTGAAATAGCCTGTATTCAGAAAAAATATAACCTGCAAAACCCGGAGCATCGGGTGCGCTTTGCCACCGAAGCCGCCGATATTCTCTCCAAGCTGGACAATGCCATTGAACGGAATGTTTACGCAGGAGAGGTCAGCCGTATAACCGGGGTGGAAGAAGGGGCAATACGCAGTGAAATTGATAAGCGTGTGCAAAAACAGGACATCGCCTTTCAAAAAGAAGCCGAAAAAAGACGGCAGCTGCATCAAAAGCCAGGCAATGTGGGGTACCATGGAGAAAAGGGACTCATGGAGGCCCAGAGAACGATTTTGTATTATTGTGCATCGGAACAGAAAATTTACGAAAAATTGGTAAGTGTTTTAGAAAAAGAGGATTTCACGGAAGAGCTTTATTATCGGGTTTTTCTGGCCATTGGCCAATTGTGGCGGGAAAACGGCACTGTGTTTCCTGCGGAACTGGTAAGCTTTTTTGAAGACGGCGCCTTGCAAAAGCCTGTTACAGAGATTTTCGCAATCCAGCTTCCCGTCCAAAGCAAGGAAGATTTGCAAAAGGCGATGAATGAAGCGATAAAGCTGCTGAAACGGACCAAAATCGACAAATTGACTTCTGGCGCCACCACGGTGGAAGAAATACAAAGGCTGGTGGAAGCCAAAAGAATGCTGGATTCCCTGTATATTACCATTTAAGATGGTTAGACTATAAGAGCAGAGAAAGGAAGGATTGCGTTGAAATCCGTCGAAGAAACTACATTATTGACCCGTTTGGAAGAACTGGTGCAGCATGGAAAAAAGAAAAAAGGTGTATTGGAATATAAAGAGATCATGGATCATTTGGCGGATTTGGATCTTGACCCCGATCGAATTGATCGTATTTATGAATATTTGGAATCTCAAGGGATTGATGTTCTGGGTAACATAGATGCGGAAGAGGAGATTGAAAAGGATCTGGATCTGACACTGCCGGAAGGCATTAATATTGATGATCCGGTGCGTATGTATTTAAAAGAAATCGGGAAGGTTCCCCTACTCAGCGCAGATGAAGAGGTTATGCTGGCCCAGCGCATGGAGGCGGGGGATGAGGAAGCGAAGAAAAAGCTTGCCGAAGCCAATCTGCGTCTGGTGGTTAGTATTGCAAAGCGCTATGTGGGCCGTGGGATGCTGTTTTTAGATTTGATTCAGGAGGGGAATTTGGGCCTGATCAAAGCGGTAGAAAAGTTTGATTACCATAAGGGCTATAAATTCAGTACTTATGCAACCTGGTGGATTCGACAGGCCATTACCCGTGCCATTGCCGATCAGGCAAGAACCATTCGTATTCCCGTGCATATGGTAGAAACCATTAATAAATTAATCCGCATTTCCAGACAGCTCTTGCAGGAATTGGGGCGAGAGCCAACGTCGGAGGAATTGGCGGGGGAAATGCAAATGTCTGAGGATAAGGTGCGGGAGATCATGAAGATTGCCCAAGAGCCGGTCTCTTTGGAAACCCCTATCGGAGAGGAAGAAGATAGCCATTTGGGAGACTTTATCCCCGATGATGATATTCCCGCCCCTGCGGAAGCGGCGGCCTTTACTCTGTTAAAGGAACAGCTGATTGAGGTACTGGATACCTTGACAGATCGGGAGGAGAAGGTGCTGCGCCTTCGTTTTGGCTTGGATGATGGACGAGCAAGAACCTTGGAAGAGGTTGGTAAGGAATTTAACGTTACCCGCGAACGTATCCGCCAGATCGAGGCAAAAGCCTTGCGAAAGCTGCGCCATCCTAGCCGCAGTAAGAAGCTGAAGGACTATTTAGAATAGCATAATAGTATGTAACGGGCGAATGTTAAGATGTTCGCCCGTTCTTTGGTTTTACCAAAAACCGTTGTAAAGTCTCCGGTGTAGGAATAAACTTTGACATAGAAAGGAATTTGATATGGAACTCTCAAAACGCTTGCAGGCCGTTGCGGCTTTGGTATCTTACCCTACCGTTGCAGATATCGGTACGGATCATGGCTATGTGCCCATCTATTTACATACCTTGGGGAGGCTGAAAAAGGCCTTTGCCTGCGATGTGCGAAAAGGGCCGCTGGAAAAAGCCCGGGAGAATATTCTCTTGTATCAGGCGCAGGATTGTATCGAAACCCGCTTGGGCAGCGGCTTTCTGCCGCTACAGCCGGGAGAGGTGGAAACGGCGGTGATTGCAGGCATGGGCGGTATGCTGATGCTACGCCTACTACAGGATAGCCCCCAAGTGGTGGCAGAACTGAAAGAGCTGATTCTATCCCCCCAGCACGATGGGGATCAGGTGCGCCGTTATTTGCATACCATTGGGTTTTCCATCGAAACAGAGCAAATGGTGAAGGAAGACGGCAAATATTACACCCTCATGCGCTGTGTTCCCGGGGTAGAAAAATATGAAAGAGAGATTGACTATTTGTATGGAAAAAGGTTACTATTGGAAAAGGAACCTTTACTTCAGGAAGTCCTGCTTTGGAAAGAGAAGAAGTATGGACAGCTGGAAGAAAAACTCATGAAAAATGCGACGGAAAATGCAAAGGAACGCTTGGAGGAAGTGCGGGAGAAACGAGAAACCATAAGGGAGGCTTTGAAATGTATGCAACAGTAAAGGATATTATGTCGTTTATGGAGAGCATTGCCCCCTCTGCATTGGCGGAGGACTGGGACAATACAGGGCTTGCCGTGGGTGCGGAGGATCATGGGGTGAAAAAGGTTTTGGTGGCTTTGGATGTGATAGACCCTGTGGTGGACGAAGCGGTGAAGCTGGGTGCGGATTTGATTCTGACCCATCACCCCATGCTGCTTTTTCGCAAAATAAACAGCATTACAAAACAGGATGCCTTGGGCAGAAGGATTTATAGGCTCATTGAGACTGAAATTGCCGCATTTTCCGCCCATACCAATTTGGATGTGGCCAAAGGCGGCACCAACGACATTCTGGCGGAGCTGATTGGCCTGACCGATATAGAAATTTTGGAGGAAACATGGGCGGAAGCATTGAAAAAGCTTGTGGTTTATGTTCCCGAAAGCCATTTGGAGGCCGTAAGAGATGCCATGGGCGGGGCAGGCGGCGGCCATATCGGGAACTATTCCCATTGCACCTTCCAAACCGCCGGAGAGGGTACCTTTTTACCCTTGGCGGGGACTGCCCCCTTTATTGGCAAGGAAGGCGTTCTGGAACGTACGGCGGAGGTTCGTCTGGAAACCATTGCCCCCGCAGGCAAGGTCAGTACAATTTTGCAGAAGGTGCGGGCGGTGCATCCCTATGAAGAAATGGCCTACGATGTTTACCCTGTGGAGCAGAAGGGAAAAACCGAGGGAATAGGCCGCATAGGAAACTTAAAACAGCCTGTAACCTTTTCAGAGCTAGCCGCCGTGCTGAAAAAACGGCTGAATCTGGAGGGAGTCCTCCGCCTTGTGGGCGACCCCAACCAAAAAATTCAGCGTGTGGGTCTTTGCACGGGCAGCGGCGCGGACTTCATGGCTGCCGCCAAAAAACAAGGTGCGGAGGTGTACTTAACGGGAGATTTGAAATTTCACGAGGCCCAAAAGGCATTGGAAATGGGGCTTTGTGTGGCGGATATTACCCATTATGCCAGCGAGGTGTTGGTTGTGCCTGTTTTACAGAAGGCACTGCTGCAAGAGGCCCGAGCAAGAGGATGGGATTTAGAGGTGGTATGCTCCGAGGTAAACGGGCAGACCTTTTGGACGGTTTGACATATAGTCCAGCGGTGATATGTCAAGTAGCAGATAGATAAAAAATCACATATTTTTGCTGCATTTGGTGAAGAGACAAAAACATCCCCTTAAGCCCTGCCATATCTGCTTAAAAAAATAGAAGCAGGGCGAAGTCTTTTGTCAGCAGCAGATGTTATCTCTGCGCTGACGGAATATAGAGGCGGTTTTCCTTCAGCAAAGTGAAGGTTAGCCGCACAAATTTACGGGCAGTTAAGGCAAGTGCACGTTTATGCTGAGTTAACCTCTTTGAATTTGAGGTTGTAAATTATTTAATTATCAAAGAACAATTATGTATCTAAAAGATATTATACAAGCTTCCTGTGATAAAGTAGAAA
>DCDZ01000054.1 GCA_002316675.1 Tyzzerella sp. UBA1042 | reverse complement strand
CAAAAGCAATCCCGCGTAAATCAAGGGTTTACGCGGGTTAATTTTTGCCTTTTTATGGTGCCCGTTTTTGCTGAAAGCGGCTGAAATGGTGCCGTGGTGCCCTGATTTGTGGTGCCCGCTGCACAATTCCATATACATCACATACACAAAAAATGTATGGTGTGGTGCCCTAATGGTGCCCGGAACCCCTAAAAACATATAAAAAGCAGCATAGAGCTATAAAAAGATATTTCCGTCATAGCTCCATTTCGCTACTTTTTTTCTTGTCCTGTTTCGGTGCTTCTTTTTCTATGTCGGGCTTTCGTGGTTCTAATGCCTTGTGATAAGTTTCAAGCACCGTTTTCTTCCGTTCAAGCCGCACATCAACATACTGCGCTGTAACCGCTTCAAGGTTAGTCGAAATACCAAGTGACATACCGATACCTTTTAAGGTATGTCCCAGTATCTCGCCTACTGTGTAAAAGCCGCCTGTCAGTTGGTGCATATTTGTTGCCGCCGTATGCCGTAAATCATGAAAAAGAATATGCGGCATTTCAAGATGCCGGATAAGCTGCCCAAAGTTTGCGGACATTCTATCCCGCCTATAAGGTGAACCGTCCGGCTTTGCAATCAATAGCTTGTTGTCATAGTATTCGCCGCCACCAGCAACAATCAAATCCTTTTGTTTTTCAATCAGCTCAAATTGCCGCAGGAAATATGGGAGCGTTTCTTCTGTGATAGGCAAAATGCGGTCATTGGATTTTGTCGGTGCCATTTCCGTTATAGTTTTTGTTCCGGGTGGTATTTTGAAAGGCATTTGCTCAACGACACCGAATTGCATTTTTTCAAGGTTAATATTGTTCGTCCGTAAACCGATAATCTCATTCATACGCAGACCGTACAATCCGGCAAGAACAACGGGTATTTCCCATTCTGTACCTATTACACGGCTCATAAATTTTTGCATTTGCGGGGTGGTATACGGGTCGGGGGGTTTGCCTTGCTTTCCGAACTTTGTAATAATATCACGGGCAGGGTTATTTTCAATATAGTGGTATTTCCGGGCGTGTTCCATTGATACGCTTAAAATGCGCTGTGCATAACGGACGGTACTGTTAGATAGCCCTTTTTCAAAAAGCTGTTGAAACATTATCAAGCATTGCCGGGGCTAATTGGTTGAGCTGCACATGACCGATATACGGCAGAATATGGTTTTTAATGTGGCTTTTATAGCCCGCAAAGGTACTTGACCGCAAATTTGCCTTTCCGTGGTTTTCCACCCATTCCTCCAAATACTCTTTTACAGTTTGTTTTCCCTGTGAAGCAACAATAGGAGTGTAGACAGGGTTTGCAAGTTTGGTTTTCATTTCGGCTTCATGTTGTGTTGCCTCTTTTTTGGTGGCAAAGCCCTTTTTGGAGTAGGTCTTTTTGCCCTCCGGCGCATTGTACTTGATGTTTACGTCATATACGGTACCAGGCTTGCCTGTCAACACACCGTTGCCGTCACGCTTGTTCTGTACCTTTCTTGCTGATATTGCCATAGCTTAACCCCCACTGTATGGTTTAACAATTATAGGGTGATGTGTGTATTCATGTTGGCGGTCGAAGTATCCCGTATATGGATATAGGCTTTTTTTGACAAGTAAAAGTATGTCAGATTATGTCGGTAACGAAAAAACACGGTGGCACCTCCTTGATACCGCCGTGTCCTTAAAAAGGTGATTTTATTACATCCTCCGAAATCCTATTGGAAACGGCGGCTTGTTATAGTTTTTATACATTCTCTGTGGGATGGCTTAGAAAATGTGTCCAGCTCTTGTGCCATTTTAAGAAGACTATTGCTCCCAATGACAAAATAACCTGCACAACTGTTAAGGCAGTCCATACCCCATTAAGTTTTAAGAACATGGGTAAGATGAATATGCAAATAGGTAAAACGATAAGTGCCTCACAATATACCATAATAGAAGCTCTCCGTGCTTTTTTGATTGCATAAAAGTAAGCTGACGTCGACCTTGAAAAAGCATAGAATGGCAGAGATAAAGCGCAAAGAGGAAATGCAAAGAGCAGAACCCCGGCTGTTTCAGCAGAAACGTTAAACCATGTTGGAATTACATTGCGAAGTGCAATGATTCCAATTGTTATAACAATGCCTGTGGTAATGGAAGTATAGTACGTCCACCTTTTTAATTGCTTAACCGAGTGAGCGTTGTTAGCACCGTGATAGAAGCTGATTAAAGGCTGACTTCCATCACAAACTCCTTGAAGGAGAAGTTGACCAACACTCAGCATATAGGAAACAACGGCATATGCCGCAAGTGCTACTGTTCCGCCATAGGCCAAAGCCCGCCAATTTATCATAGCTATGGTGAGAGCGGGAAGCAAGGACAGGGCAAATGGGGATGCGGCTATTTTGAGAATGTTCTGTACTGTTTTTCGTTTCAAATAATAGTTTGAGATCGGTACACGGTTTTCTTTTTTGAACAATATAAAAAGAGAAGGAACCAATGCTATGAATTGGCCGATCAAGGTGGCTAAAGCCGCCCCGGTAACGCCATATCCCAAAACCAGAACGAAAACGCCGCTTAGAACCGTATCCATCACAAAATTTGTCATCATTAAAACCATTGCTATCCACGCTTTATTTTGATTGCGTAACAGAGGTGTTACTCCTGCACCAAGAACTTGCAGAACACTACCCATACCCAATACCCGGACATATCCATAGGCAAATTCCAAAACCTGCCCTTCCGCTCCCAAGAACCGAAGAATGGGTTTTGCGCAAATCAGTATGAAAACCGTAAGAACTGCCGAGGCGATCAGCATCAGCGTGAATGTATTTCCCAGTGCCTTGCCTGCTTCCCTTTTTTCTTCAGCGCCCATGTGGTTGGACATATTCACAGCGCCGCCCATGCCGATACCTGTTCCAATAGCTAAAATGATTGCGGCAAGAGGCCAAGCGATACTGATACTGGCAATCCCGGCATCCCCCACGGACCGGCCGACAAATAAGCCAACAATGCTCGTATAAATTCCTGTAACCAAAGATGCTATCATTGATGGAATTACATACTTTAGAAAATTTTTCTTCATAGACATTCCAAACACTCCAATCACTTTAATGTTTACAAGTAAATTATAAACGTTAAAGCTACTTGAATGTCAAGCGGGCTTGTAGTAAAATAAAAAGCATTCTGGTGATATGTCA
>DCDZ01000005.1 GCA_002316675.1 Tyzzerella sp. UBA1042 | reverse complement strand
GTCTTTGTCTATTGTCCGTTTTTGCTGGTTCAGTTCAATCATATTCACAAAGGAGGTTTTTTCATCAATTGATGTTCTATTTCAAGCAAGGGGCCTCCCTACAGCATATTCAATGCCTTCGGAATAAACTCGATCATCCCCGGAATATAAGTAATGATCATAATATCTATAATCAATGCAAGCAAAAACGGCACTACTTGTCTGGCGACTCGTTCTATGCTTACTTTACCAATGCCCGAGGCAATGAGTATGTTTAATGCCATAGGCGGTGTCAGCATCCCGACGGATGTGTTGACAACCATGATAATACCCAATTCCAAATAACTAACCCCTATTTGAGCGGCAATGGGCAGCAGCATTGGGGTAATCATCAGTATAATTGCATTGGTTTCCAAAAAAATGCCCAAAACCAGTAAAAGCAAGTTGATTACCAGCAAAATGGCATACTTATTGCTTAAAACACTTAAAATAGCTTCTGCCATCATATTAGGAATTCTTTGAGAAACAAGCAACCATGAAAAAGCACCCGAAGCGGCAATAACAAACATAACAACGGCAGTGCTCTTCCCCGCCCGAATGATAACCTCGCCCAAATCCTTTAATGCAATTTCTTTATACACAAACACACTCACAATCAAGGCATATATTACCGCCACCGCTGCAGATTCCGTTGGTGTAAAAATCCCGCCATAAATTCCGCCGAGAATAACCACCGGCATAATAATGGCAAAAATCGCATTTACAAAGGACTTGCAAAGATCTCTCATATTGACTTTAATTGTAGGAAAATTGTACTTCCTCGCCTTAATAATAATCACAATGCTCATTGTAATAATCATCAGAAATGCAGGGAGAAAGCCCGCCATAAACAATGTTGAAATTGACACCCCGCTTACCACACCATATGTAATCATGGGTGTGCTAGGGGGAACAACAACGCCTAGCGTGCCTGCTGATGCCGCCACCGCCGCCGCATAATCATTAGGATAGCCATCCTCTTGCATGGCAGGAATCATCGTTCCGCCAATGGCTGCCACCGTAGCCGCATTGGAACCGGAAAGCGCCCCAAAAAAGCCAGAGGAAACCACCGTAATAATACCCAATCCACCGGGCAATGCACCAACAAGATTTTTTGCAAACTCAATCAATCTTTTTGACATACCTCCGCTTTCCATCAAGCTGCCGGCGAGCATAAAAAACGGCACCGCCATGAACGGAAAGGAATCCATAGATGTAAACATTTTTTGGGGAATAATAATCATGCTATCCGTCATACCGCTCACAATAAATGCGGCACCGCAGGCCAAAGCCAAGCAAACGGCAATGGGTACATTCAACAACAGCAGCGCTGCCAGTACACCAAACAATACACCTGTCATCAGAGCATCACCTCCTGAGAGCTGTCTGCTTCCGCCGGCCAGAAGATTGATTGCAGCACTCGCACTGTCATCATAATTCCACCTAAGAACACAGGTATATATACGATCCACATGGGAATTCTCATTGCCGGAGAATACTGTGTTACTTGCATTTGCTGCTGCACAATTTGAAAAGCAAAAAATGTAAGCATAACGCAGAACAAAAGCACTAACAAATTCCTTGCAATTTCCAGCACCTTACGCGCCTGCACAGGAATCTTTCCCACAAAAAAGCTTAAGCCCAAATGGGAATTTTCTCTAAATCCTAAGGAAATTCCTGCAAAAGCAGCAATAATCATTAAATATCTTGCCGCTTCCTCGCTCCATGTAAGTGAGCCCAACTCCAAATAGCGCACAGTGGTTCCCGCAACAGTGATGATTGTCATGAGTGGAAATGTAATTAATAAGATGTACTCTTCAATCTTATTTAAAATTTTCATATTTTCCCTCCAATACTTTGACGTCTTGTAAAAATAAGCGCTTTGGGAGCTTAATATTCCACTGATTTGATTTCTCTGATAAGATCACCATATTGCGTTTCAAAACGAGCATATGTTTTCTCTGCGGCATCGGTAAACAAAGATTTATCAACTTCAATAATTTCCGTGCCGGCGTCCTCAATCTGCTTCACATAAGTGCTTTCCAATTCCGCCATTTTCTCTCTTTCAAACTCCCTTGCTTCTTCCGCCGCAGAAGTAATTAACTCATGCAGTTCCTCGGAATATCCCTGCCAAGACTTTTCGGAAATACAAACATGGGCGGGCCCATAAAAATGCTCTGTCAAAGAAAGATACGGCTGTGTTTCATACAACTTATTGGTTGCAATTAATGCAACAGGATTCTCCTGTCCATCCACCGTTTTCTGACTAAGGGAGGTATAAAGCTCCGAAAATGAGATGGCAACTACATTTGCGCCCAGTTCTTCAAAAAATGCTTGATAAACAGAGTTTTCAGGCACGCGTATGGTTAATCCCGCCACGTCCTGAGGTGTTTTTATGGAACGGCGGGAGTTCGTCATGTTACGATATCCATTCTCCCAATAAGACAGCAACCGAAATCCTGAAGTGTTTGGCAAATTTTGAGCCAGCTTTTGCCCAATTTCCCCATCCAGTATCTTGTATGCGTGCTCCTTACTTTCAAACAAATACGGCATATCCAATACACCAAGCTCGTCGGAAAAATTCCCGATTACACCGGGAATAATCGCAATATCCAGCGTTCCCAACTGCATACTCTCGGCCAATTCCCGCTCACCACCGAGCTGGCTGTTTGCAAAAATTTGTACTTCAACATTTTGCCCTGAATTCTCCAAAATTTCTTTAAATTTTAAGCAGGCTAAGTTATAGGGATGATCCTCGGCAACAACATGGGCCATTTTAATTAAAACCTTTTCGCCCTCACCTTTTTCGCCGTCTATCGCACTGCTTTTTTCACCGCCGCAACCTGTAAATATCAAAACGCTCATTGTGATACTCAAACATAACGCCATCATGCGCTTCATTTTCATACGATAATCCTCCCGCTCAATAAATAACATTCCGTTGTCAATTTTGTTTTAGGATAAATATCTGATGTCCACTAAAATTACCGTCAACATGTTCTTTTGTATATTTTGCAGCGTCTAATAAGCAATCAAACCGCACGCCCGTCTCATACCCCATATGATTTAGCATATAAATCAAGTCCTCACTGGAAGTATTGCCTGACGCACCCGGTGCAAAGGGGCAGCCGCCCAAGCCGCCAATGGCTGCCTGCACTTTTGTTATACCGCATTCAATTGCGGCCAGTGTATTCACGATGCCCATATTTCTTGTATCGTGAATATGCACGTTTAAAATGATGTCTGGGAATGATTTTTTTAATGCTGTTATGTATCCTCGTACTTGATCTGGAAAAGCAACACCCACTGTATCACAAATATTAAACTCTTTGATGCCCAATGCAATACCTCTTCTTACATAAGACTCCAGTGCTTCATAAGGGGTTACACCTTCAAACGGGCAGCCAAAAGCTGTTGCCGCATCCAGACACACGTGCAGCTCGGGCAGTTTTTTTATAATTTTCTCCAATTCCGCAAAGGATTGGTCAATGGTTTTATTCACATTGGCTTTGTTGTGAGATTCGCTCACTGAAATCACATAGTTTACATTTTTCAGCCCATGCTCCTTGGCAAGCTGCGCCCCTTTAAAATTGGGGACCAGTGCCCAAAGGTTTACATAGGGGTACTTTGCCACAATCACCTTTGCAATTTTTCCTGCGTCCTTCATTTGTGCAATCACTTTCGGGCTGACAAAGGAAGTGATTTGAATATGCTGAACTCCTGCTTCCAAAAGCTTTTCGATAATCTCAAGCTTCGTCTCTGTCGAAATGAACGCCGTCACATTTTGGAACCCATCTCTCGGTCCCACTTCCACAAACTGGATATGCTTTTTTTCCATCTGTTCCCTCCCGCCTAATACGCTCTGCGATAAATTTCCACAAACTCTTTTTCTGTCATTTTCACATAGTTGGCAATTAAGAGTCGCTGCTGTGTAGCATAAACCTTTGTAACATAGTCCATCAGCCGCTCTCCATCCACGCCGTATTCTCTCAGTTTTTTTCTTGGTGTAATTTTGTTTAACATCTCGTCCAGTGCAACAAATGTCCCCGCAAGGTCTGTTTCAATCCCCATCTGCCTTTGTATGATCCCTGCAAGGGCATTGATTTCCCTGCCCTTTGGGTTAAGATCCGCATAAACACTGAATACAGGAACCAGAAAACGATAATTTGCCTCCCCGTGAGAAACGTGGTGCTGTCCACCAAACTGCATGGCGCAGGCATGAACCGCACCGCAAATGTCATTTGACAGCGCAATGCCGGCATAAGAGCTTGCCAACAGGAATTCGTCCATAACATCAAATTTAGACTCGGGCCCGTTTTCCGCCACAAATTTAAAGTTTTTGATGAGCAGCCGAATTGCCTCCACACAGAAAACCTTGTTGTATGTACCGCTCAGGGGATTTACATAAATCTCCATGGAATGCACCAGTGCGTCTATTGCACTGAATGCAAATACAGAGTGGGGAATTTTGGATAGCAGCTCGGGAATTTCCACTGCGTGATCGGCAAAGTTGCATTCAATTCTTTTCCCCATCTTTGCATTATGCTTGGGCCTGTCAATCACAGAAACGCAAGTCATTTCACAGCCCGTTCCGCAGGTTGTGGGGATTAAAATAAGGCCCTTATCGCGGATGAACGGAATTTTATCCTCATAAATATCATCCGCCGATACTGCATCCTTGATGCACAACAGCTTTGCGGTATCCAATACGGAGCCTCCGCCGATCCCAATTACCCTTTTCATCTTTTTATCTTTTATATCTTGCAGCATATGCGTTACCACCGCATCACTTGGCTCTCCCTGGGTGTAATCTTCATAGAAAATACACTGGCAGGGCAGCGCTAAGTCTTGCATAAAATCATGATATGTAAATTTATTAATAAGCATCAAGTCGTCTTCATTCAATTGAAAGGATTCAACAAATTCTTTTATTGTGGCACATTCGCATATTTCAGGATGAACTGAAAACTTTTTCATACAATACACTCCATTTTTATGGTATACTTTTGATTAGAATATTTATAAGGTGACATTGTCTAAAAGATCCTTGTAGATTTCTGCCTCGGTTGCAGGCTGTCTATCAATGGGCTCTGCCACCCAAGTGATATTGAAATAATGCTTTTGGGTAATGTTTTCAGATACAATGTTGCCGCCCCATGTGCCGCATCCCAGTGAGAATGTATTTGCCAAGCCGTTAAACCAATTGCCTGCATTGGCTTGGCCGTGGGGCTGCCTCACAATCACTTTGGTTGTATAGGTGGAAAGTGCCAATTGCTCAATATGCGCTTGGTTCACGCTATGGATACCGCAAGAGTGTCCATACCCGGAATACCGTTGAATAGAATTTACAGTTTCAATTGCTTTCTCAAATACATTGTACTTGTATACAGCAAGAACAACGGATAGTTTTTCTTTTGAAAATGGATACCCTGGTCCGGTGCCATTTTCCTCTACCATGATGAATTGGGTGTCACTTGGAACTGTAATGCCTGCAATCTTTGCAATTACCGTGGCTGGTCTTGCCACAATGTCCCGATTTAGGTGTTCGCCATCAGGCCACATTGCCTTTTGCAAAAGTGCTTTTTCCTGGGTATTGCACAAATATCCGCCCTCGGCTTGAAAGGCTTTCATCATTTCGCCATATACCGATTCTTGAATGATCACCGCATTTTCTGCGGAGCAGCCCGTAGCATTATCCCCGGTTTTGCTTACTGCTATTTTTTGTGCTGTTGCAGAAATATCTGCTGTCTCATCAATAATCACAACAGCATTTCCTGCCCCCACACCATATGCAGGTTTACCGGAGCTGTATGCAGCCTTTACCATGTCCGCGCTGCCCGTGGCCATTGTAATGTCACATTGCTTCATCAGCTCTCTTGAAACCGCCATAGAAGGCCGGTCAATGCAAATAAACAAATCTGCGGGAGCACCATTTTTTACAAGAATATTCCTCATAATCTCTGTTACTCTCATGCTTGTTGCCTTTGTTTTTGGATGGGGTGCAAAAATCACCGCATTTCTTCCCCTTAACCCTAAAACCCCTTTGAAGGCAGGTGTTGCTCCGGGGTTCGTGCTGGGAACCAAAGCCGCAATCACACCTAAGGGTTTCGCAATTTTTGTGATTCCCTTCTCCGGAATTCTTTCGACAATGCCCACTGTTTTTGTTGATAAAATATCATACAAAATTGCAGGCATCTTCTGTGTTAATTTTGCTGTTTTAGAATCTACACGTCCCATGCCCGCTTCATCAAATGCCATCTGCGCAATTTCTCCAGCAATTTCTGGACGTGACAGCTTATACACAATTGCCGCCGCCAACTCATCTACCTTTCTTTGTGTAAATTTCTCCGCCTCCTTTTGTGCAGCTCTGGCTCTTTCCACCAAAGATGCAACATAAATTTCCTCTTGTCTCAGTTCTTCGTCATTCATTTTAAATTCCTCCTTTATTTATCTTAGCCATGAAAACATGGTTAAAACCGCTCCTGCAATTCTCTAATTTGGCCGACAATTCTACCGTTGTGACGGTGGCCGATTAATATACTTTTTTGCACATCTCCTTGTTCAATCACTTGTATAATTTCAAAATGCTCTTCTGCCGAAAGCCCAATGTCTACAACATTTGGCGTAATGTGCCAAAGCACTTGATTAATGGATGATTTCATATTCTCATAAGTCTTTGTCAAATGTGCATTCCCTGTCAGGCTTACCATCTTTTGATGAAATTCTATATCAGCTTGAATCCAGCTTACAATACTACCCGCAGAATATAGATCGAAAAGCGCTTGGGCAATTTTCTTAAGTTCCGAAAGCTCTCCCACTTCCAATTTCCCGCACTGCACGTGTTCTGCCAGCAGCTTATAGGTAAGTGCCATAATCCCCTCAATCACCTCGTAACTATCAGCCAAATCCGCATAAGAAATTATTTTCACATAAGACCCTTTATTGGGAATGCTATCAATCAAGCCTTCCTCCTCCAAACGCTTTAAGGTTTCTCTAACAGGTGTACGGCTAATGCCAAGAGATTTTGCAAACGCACTTTCCACAATCTGTTGTCCCGGTAAAATTTTTCTTTCGGCTATCATCTTTTTCAATGTTACATATGCTAATTCGTAATTCGACATTTTTTTCATATATCACCTTCTACATTCGTTTTTGGATACTGCAGCAGAAAAACTTGTATGCACCATTGCATACAATGTTGTATGCAATTTGATACTAGCACACTGTCTGCCCGCTATCAATTCGCAAAACCACTATTAATTTTTAAACAATTTTGTTGAATGCTTATACTTTTATACACTGAAATTTCTTTGTGGATTAGGGATTTTATTCAATAAAAATGCCGTAGTTATAAGATTTTTCCCGGTAATTTCAGATTGTATTTTTTAGTACACATTTTAATATAAATGGAACTTTACTCAAATTGCCGATAATCAAAGGGGAAATAGAAAAGAAAATTCCGCCTCTTATTTATGCCACCATCTCCATTGTACGAAAGTAAAATTCACCATACTTTTCGCATCAAAAAGGACTGCATCCTAAAATTTGAATGCAATCCTCATTTTTATTTTTGTTCAATATGAAAACTTTTCTATATAATCCATTGTTCGCTTGGTCAATATTCTTCCGCTTTTTTTGCTATTTCATCAGTAGGAGTCAACCCTTTCTCATCCAAAGCTCTATATTTATGTTGATCTATATATCTGCTTTTTGTCTATCTCTTTAAGAAAGGGACACAGGCTTTCCGGCTTTCCATATACAACAAAGACAGAAATCCGAAAAGACAGAAATGCGAAAAAACATAGAATACAGCTCTGCCCGTTGGTACAGTTCGGAGAATATAAAGCCCTATGTCCAAAAACCTATGAACGATTGAACACATGAGAATGTCCAAAGAAGATGCTTCGGGATTGTGCACTATGATTCGCCTGATATTTTTGAAAACATAGATAGAGGTTATTGTTACAGAGATGGGGATGGTATAAAAAAGCCCCTGTGCACAAAACACGGAAGCTTTTTACGTCAAATGATATCAAAAATAGAAACCTGAACGGCAGTATTTGCATTTAGGCTTGCACTACCGGCTTTAAGTGACAGGGCATGATTTGTCGGCAGTACTTCAATGATGGAGTCCACCTGTTTTTCTTTTTTCTGTGTACTAAATCGTCCTCTTGGCTGAACTCTTGACCGTTTCTCTATTTCTTCAGGTGTCATCTCGGAAGATATTGCAAGTAATACTTTTTCCAGCCTCTCGTTGATTGGCAAATTACGCTCTTGCTTCCTGCGAACAATTCCGTAGCAACCAACAGGCGTAATATAAATATCTTCGGTCGCATCGCAAGAAACAATATCATACATCGTACCAATTTGGCCATTTTCTGGGATCGCAGTACAGTTAATCTGCAAACCGCCATCAATAGTGACTATATCTTTACCAAAGTTAAAAAAATATGAATTCCCATCAAGATTTGTTACATATCTATTGATCCACGGATTATTACAATCGACCTTCAAATTACAATCGCCACCCTCAAGTATACGGGTTCCAATCCATTCAATGACCGGAACAGCCCAAGAGTTTCCAATTGCTTGATAGCGGTTCGTTTTCTTTGCCTTTGGACGGTCTGTATAATGATCAGGAAAGCCCATTAGCCGCTCACATTCCAGGGGCGAAAGTCTACGGATTCTGTCATCCTGGACAACAAACAAGGAACCGTTCGTTGCCGCAGCATTTCCATTCCACTTGGTTCCATATGCGGAATAGAGGCAATCTGTATATTCTCGAAAAACTTCAAATTTATGTCCGTCTTTAACAAAAGTTAACGGAGCGGATGGATATTCCGGCAGTTCTTTTGTATGTATTTCAAATAGTATTTTCTCAGGGTCAAAATCCTTTCCGCCTGCTAATAGATATAGCCTTTTGCGTTGTTGCGGCAAAGAAAAATATTTTGCATCCAACACCCGCCAAGCAACATTTCTTTTTGGGCCTCGAACAAGCCCTGCATTTGGCCATTTAGCCATGGAAATCACTTCATCTAATCCTGCAAGGGAAGAAACCAGACAGCCAAATGCGTTTGTTTTATCAGAAAGAACCCCTGCGACATTTTCCCAAAATACAACAGACGGATTTTTATCATATTTTGCTCTTATACTATCGTTGGCTTCAATAATATCAACAAATTTTAATGTGAGATTTCCACGGTCATCATTTAGCCCGTTTTGCCATCCTGCCAGGGAAAATGTCTGACACGGCGTACCTCCACAAATCAGATCCGGCGCAGCAATGGTTTCCTCAAATAATTTAGGGGCAATATCCTTCATATCCCCTAGGTTCGGAGTATCCGGATACTTGTCATTCAGTATCAAAGATGGAAATGCCGCTATTTCAGAAAACCATTCAAAATGAAGCCCGAGAGGTTCCCATGCAACTGATGCAGCTTCAATACCAGAGCAAACGCTACCAACTGTTTTTATCATATTGTAGCTCCTTCCATAACCTGTTTTTTAGGCAGAAAAATTGTTGAAGCAGCAATATCAATCACTTATTTATCTTCAATCTTTTTCAATAATGCAATACGCCAATGGGCAATATCGTACCAAGGGCAACCAACACAACCTCTTTCAGCTTCTTTGCCTTTGGGTGGTATCCCATTACCCCAATTTTCATTCCCTTCATAGAAAAATGGAATTCCAAAAATTATTCCGCGTTTGCCAGTTTGATAACAAGTGCGGCAAACTTCTCTTTTTTGCTGATTTCTTTGGTTTGTCATCAACTGGAATTTTTGGCGAATCTCAGCATCAGACATGGAATCGAGGTTTGCACCCTTCGTGCTTTCATCCCATCTGATTTCTGAAAATTTATGATCGGGCAAGCAATGAGAGGATTGTACATTTTCATATACATCTATTCCGCCAAGCACACGAATAATGCGCTTTCTCAAAGCCGGAGACCATGTTTCATATCCATTACCCTGAAGACCGCCACGCTTTATAGGAAGCAGAATGATATGGGTTTTATTCATTCCGCACGTAGGACAATATTTTTTCGTATCCGTAGCAAGCGTATAGCCAGATTCCTTCAAATCTTGTATTCTTCTTGCCCAGTTTGGATTTTTCGGAAGTGTACATTCAACACATTGCCACCCGCCCTTTGCCAGGCTGTCAAAAAAACGCTTGGTTGTTTGAGCATTCTTCTTTTCACGCCAAAAAGATTCTTGCGCGATACGCCATTGCGCAAGATTTTTAGGATTCATTTGTTCGTATACATCATTCAGATAGCCGGTTAATTTATCTTTAGATTGAATCAAAATACCTGTACGGCGATATTCAGTGGGAACCCAACCGTCCCATTCATATTGCTCTTGCGGATATAAAAAGCAGACGTGAATATATGTTTCAGAGGCTTTACTATGCTTCTTGATTTCATCCTCAACGATTTTAATATTTGGATTTAGTCCTGATAACATTGTTCCATCTCCTCTGCCTGTATGCAAAAACTTATCATAAAGTATAGCACATATCAACCAAAAAAGTCAAAATCCCTTTAGAAAAAGGGTGCAATTAATCAATCCTTCCATATGTAGAGAACAGCAACTTTGATTATCTCAAAACCTCCGTTCTGCAATAATATGTTTGTTTTTAAGACATAGCTATACCCCGGCGAATAATGATTTTTCTTTTGCGCATAAGCGCCCGGTATATTTTCAATAGTTTGTTATAGATGACTTCGGGCCAAGTTGGCGCTCTAAACGAATCGTTTCATAAACTATTGACTAATGATTTTGCAAACTGCTCGGCGTTTTTTACATCAACAGCATTTGGACGCCCTTTACGCAAAATCATATAGTGACCGGGACAATGTCAAAAGCATATATGCCGGTTCCTAAAAACAATATATCGACTTTGCCTTGCATAGGCTCGTGAATTGGCTTTGCGGATATCCCTGCTTGTTTAGCGATGGCATCTGCAATTTTCTTTGTATTACCTGATTTTGAATAATAACGCACTTCAATATTCATAATACTCCCTCTTTTCAGCTATTTATTGAACGATCAATGGTTGTTGCTAGACACGCAAAATGTAACTATAAGACAGGCAAAATGTAGCTCTGAGCCACATTTTCTTTTGCAAAAATGCGTAATATTGCGAAAATGTGTTAAAAATCATGTTATTTTTATGCAAATTCATTGTAAATCTTTGTAATCTCATGCAACTCAATGAAACGATTAAACCGCCTTTAAACATTGTTTGAGAGCGGTTTAACTTTAATAAATTTAAACATAATGTGTACTTATGAAATCTTTCAACCATAATTTTAGATATCGTGGTAACCGTTGGTTAACTTCACTTAAAGCAATATCCATCATATGCGTACCCTTTACAAAACTCTTTCCACCTCTTGTACGGTGTCCGTACTCAATATGCTCAGCATATTCAACATTGTTATAAACTTCTATATAATATTCGTCCCCTCGTTTTTCTATGTTTCCAACTTCCCAGCCATCACGCAAACGACCGCCATGCTCTGAAACTGGTGTTAACTCCTTAACTTTGCCTTGCAACTCATAGGCTAACTGTACCACCATTTTTTTGAATTCCTGAGGATACTCATCCTCTATCATTTCACTAAGTTGTTTTTCAAGCTCATCTAAGCCGTCAAAAGAATATTCTGTTTTCCCCATGCTTAAGCTCCTCCGGTCGGTTTTTTGGAAACATAGATTGCTGACTTCTTATTATTAAGCACGAAAGCATCATAATAGATTCTGCCCTCTACAAGCCAACCGTTAATGCCCTGTGGGTTTTCGTGAGTTTCATAGCTTACTATTTTAATCGGAGAAGTCATTGCTGCAGGGTGCGTGATGATGAAATTTGTTCCTGTTGGTCAATAGGCAGTAGGGGTAACCACTATGGCAGTTTTATCGACTTTCCCAACTGCTCCATTTACAGCTATGTCATATGCTTTATCACCTGACTGCGTGAAGTTCTTATCTAATTTTATAAGTTTGTAATATTCAGGGCTTACAAAGGCAACTCTTCCCTCAACAGGTATATTCTTATCAAACAATACCAGTGAACCATCCAGAAATGCAAAATATGCCGTTTCAGTTGTTAGGGTTTCTTCGCTTACATGCATAGGCATTGCGTTTTCAACTAACTTAGAATCTGTATTCATAAGGGAGAAGCCTGTGATATAATGCAGGAATGAGAGATAAATTGCAGCGTAAGCAGTCGTACCCGAGCGACCTGACAGATACGCAATGGGAAGAGATAGCACCG
The DNA here is from genome assembly GCA_002316675.1 of Tyzzerella sp. UBA1042. Lineage (GTDB taxonomy): Bacteria > Bacillota > Clostridia > Lachnospirales > Anaerotignaceae > Chakrabartyella. The sequence continues at coordinate 1,038 of DCDZ01000005.1, read as the reverse complement.
CTATTTTCGGGAATGAGAAATCGAACATGGCCGAAGCGAGAACTTACGAATGCGGTACTGTATTTTGTAAAGACGGGATGTCAGTGGAGGCATTTGCCACATGATTTTCCACCATATTCGACCGTGCATAGCTTCTATCGAAGGGCAATAAAAAGCGGCCTATGGGATAAGATATTGGAACATATGGTGATAAAGACACGCCTTGATGCGGGACGAAAGGCTAATCCGACATATGGGTTAATAGATTCCCAAAGCGTTAAAACCACATCCGCAAGTGAGAAACGCGGAATTGACGGAGGAAAAAAACGAAAGGCAGAAAGCGTCATAAAATGCCACTTCTTGCTCCATGACGATACCATGTTTAAATTGGATTTCTATTTTGGATTCGCTGATTACCTTGATTCTGAGGATCAAAAGTCTGATTAAATCCTCATGAAACTCTCCCACTTTATAGCTTACTCCTTTTAAGCAGGAGTCCATTCCTCCTACCCTTTGTCCATATTCACCAGCCAATTTCTGCTCTCTTGCCTGCTTTAGTTTCTTCATTTTAAGGGCTTGCATTTCTTCTGCGATTTTCCTATACTGCTGGTCAAAATCCTCATTGACAGCTCCTTGCTTGGCATTTTCTTCGATTAGAGCAAGGAGCTGTTTTTGTAGTTTGGCAATTTCCTCATCAAGCTCTGTCTTTATGTTTTTGGTTGTATAACTACCGATGACTCGTATCACATTTTCTCTGAAGGCTCCTACAACCTCCCTCTGATTCTCTACCACGCTGTCCACAGCCGTCATAATCGCTTCCTGCAGGGGTTTTTCTTTGTTGGATAACTGTATTTTACCACCTTTTTCATTATATTTCTACCATAAAACGGGCTTTATCCCCGTTCTGTTTCCTTTCCTTTTTCCGGCTGTCTGTCCTGCCGCAAAATACTGTCTATGTTCCGTTTAATAACTTCATACTCCTTGACCTGTTTTTTCAGTTTGCCATAATTAGCGTATAGAGCTTCTTTCTGCTCTTGGAGTTTTGCATATTCCGTTTGT
>DCDZ01000059.1 GCA_002316675.1 Tyzzerella sp. UBA1042 | reverse complement strand
GAATTGACTATGGGTTGTGTGTTCTTTCAAACGCTATTCTATTTTCAAAGTTCACAGCGCTTTCACAGCGCAGAATTTATTATATCTAATTAGCGCCATATTGTCAAGCATAATTTTCATTATTTTTTTCTTTTTTCCTTTGATGTCCAAGAAACCCTAGAAATCAAGGATTTCGCGAAACACCTCGCCTATACTTCTTGTAATAATCAGAGAGGCTTTATTATCATAAGGTGTCGTTGATTTATTGATCAGCACCGTTTTTTTCCCTCGATAATAATTGATCAGCCCGGCCGCAGGATAAACGTTTAGGCTTGTACCCCCAACGATGAGTAAATCCGCATTGGAAATAAACTCTACCGATTTTGCAATGGTATCCTGATTCAGACTTTCTTCATAAAGAACCACGTCGGGCCGCACAATCCCGCCGCAGGCGTCACACCGGGTGATCCCCTCATCCTTTGTTACATATTCCAAAGGAAATTCCTTTTTACATTTTACGCAATAATTACGATAGAGGGTCCCATGCAGCTCCAAAACCGTTTTGCTGCCCGCCTTCTGGTGCAAATCGTCAATATTTTGGGTGATTACCGCCTTCAGCTTGCCTTCCTGCTCCAGCATTGCCAATGCCTTGTGGCAGTCATTAGGCTGGGCATCGGGGTATAAAAGGGTCTTTTTATAGTATTGAAAAAATATCTGAGGATTTTGCAGGAAAAAAGAATGACTGAGAATCGTTTCCGGCCGATATCCATACTCACTGATTGCGGAGAAAATCCCTGTTTCGCTGCGAAAATCCGGCAGGCCACTTTCCGTAGAAACACCTGCGCCGCCAAAAAAAACTATATTTTCACTTTCTTGAATCCAATCCTTTAGCACCGCTAATTCCTTTTTCAAAAAATCTCCTCCTTCTAACTAAACGCTGTCTGCTATAAAACACCCTTTATTCTTCCTCTTCTATCTCTCGGGGCAGCACCCGCACAACGGTTTCACCGATTCTATGGTTCTTCACTTCCTTCACATGAATTTCCATTCCCGCTGTTTCAAGCATAAATTGACTGCCGTCCTCCGGAATTTTTCCAAGCTCACTGAAAATAAACCCACCATAGGTTTCATACTCCTCCACTGGAAGAGAAATATGCAGTGCCTCGCTGACATCTTCCAGAGATGCTGTCCCCAGAATTGTCCACAGATCGTTGCCCATATTGATAATTTCCGCCTCTTCCGCACTTTCAAGCATATCTCCAATTAACAGCTGTATTAAATCCCGCAGGGTAATTACGCCGCTTAAACCGCCGTATTCATCCAAAACCAAAGCAAAATGCCTGCGGTTTGCCCGCATATTGCGCAGCAAAGCATCCGCCTTCATAGTCTCCGGCACAAAATAAGGCTTTTCCACGGCTTTTTCCATCACCTCTTCACGGCTTTTTTCCTCCAATCTAAAATAGGTCTTTGTATCCAGAACCCCTAAAATATCATCACTATCCTCTCCGCAAATAGGAAAGTAAGTAAACCTGTTTTCCATAATAATAGTATCCCACGTTTCCATATCCTCTTCCATTTCCAGCATCACTACATCCACCCGGTGGGTGCAGGCCTGCTCAACAGAAGTGTCATCAAAAGCAAATACATTTCGGATAAAGGTACTTTCTTCCAAGTCTATGGTGCCTTTTTCACTGCCCTGATCCAGCATCATAAAAATCTCTTCTTCGGAAACCACATCCTCTTCATCCTCAGGGTCAAGGCCCATAAGGCGTAGCATCGCATTGGTGGAGGCAGAAAGCAGCCAAACCGCAGGTGCAAACAGCTTAGAAACCAGGGTTAATAGGCCGCTCATACCCAAAGCCAAATTTTCGGCATTTTTCATGGCCACCCGCTTTGGAACCAATTCACCGAAAACCAAGTTAAAATATGCCAAAATAAATGTGATAACCAGTACGCATAAAGAGCGCAAAACAGCCAAAGACGCATTTGCCCCTTTGCTTTGTATAAACTGCGCCAGCTCTCCCGCAAAATGATTTGCAGCAAAAGCACTGCCTAATAATCCCGCCAATGTAATGGCCACCTGTATAGTTGCCAAAAATCTTGCCGGCTGATTCGTTAAAGAAACCAGCCTTTTTGCCCTTTTGTCTCCCTCTATGGCCATTCGCTTCATTCTTGCATCATTCATTGAGATCACGGCAATCTCCGCACTTGCAAAGATTGCATTACATACAATCAAAACAAGCTGTAGTATGATTGGACCTAAAAACATCAATTCTTCCTCCTGACTTTACCCTGCGAAAAAAACAGAAAAAGGCATACCTCGCCTATCACACGCTTGTTTTAGACAAAGTATACCCTTATGAATATAAATAAACTATGATTGTCACATAAATGCTCTAAACCCGTATCGGCGTCATTATCCCCATCCGTAGCCAATTCTATTTCGCTCCTTTTGATATTTTTATTTTATCATCTCATATTTTTCTCAATACGTCAACGGTGCATATACCATCTCACCTATGTATTTTCGACAAATTTCAAAAAAAATACAAGACAAATAAAATTCGGTTTCCAAAAGCCCCCAAATATTTTTATGAAATAAGCTTCTTTTCTTTTAAAAACGCTTCTATTTTTTGAATGCAAACCCCTAATTCCTCCATGCTGTATGCATAGGAAATGCGAATAAAGCCTTCTCCGCAGGCGCCAAAGGCACTGCCGGGAACAACGGCTACGCCGCCTTCAAAAAGCAGTTTTTCACAAAATTCCTCCGATCCAAGCCCTGTTTTTGCAATGGAAGGAAACACATAAAATGCACCTCTGGGTTCAAAGCAAGGCAAGCCCAGCCGGTTCAATTCCCCCACAAGATACTTCCGTCTCTCATCATAAGCTTCCCGCATCGCAAGAATATCCTCGTCGCAAAGGGCATCCTCTCTCAAAGCCTCAATTGCTGCCTGCTGGCTTATTGCCGGCGCACTCATCACTACATAGGCATGAATTTTATTCATTTGCCGAATCAGCTCCTTCGGGCCTGCCGCGTAGCCCAAACGCCAGCCTGTCATGGCAAAGGCCTTGGAAAAACCGTTTAAAACAATGGTTCTTTCATACATCCCTTCAATGGATGCAATAGAAACGTGGTTCTTGCCTCCATAGGTCAGTTCCCCATAAATTTCATCGGAAATAACAAGCAGATCATGCTTTTTGATAATTGGCGCAATTTTTTTCAAGTCCTCCTTTTCCATAATCGCACCGGTGGGATTATTGGGATAGGGCAAAAGTACGGCTTTTGTCTTCCCGGTAATGGCTTTTTCCAATTCTTCGGGCATCAGCTTAAAATCATTTTCCACCTTTGTTGTCACAACCACGGGAATGCCATGCTGCAAAAGAATGGAGGGTTTATAGGATACATAACAAGGCTCAATGACCAGTACCTCGTCCCCCGGCTCTAAAATGGTGCGAAAAGCCACATCAATGGCCTCGGAGGCACCGATGGTGCACATAATCTGATCCGCCGCGTCATACTTAATTTGAAAGCGCCTGTCCAAATAATGGGCAATGCGCTCCCTTAGGGCAGGCATTCCCAAGTTGGCGGTATATCTGGTGTTGCCTTCCTCAAGAAGGTCTATGGCCGCTTTTCTGATGTGTGCAGGCGTTTTAAAATCCGGCTCCCCCACGCCAAGAGAAACCACCCCGGACATGGTGGCAACAACGTCAAAAAATTTTCTGATCCCCGAAGGGGGTAATTCCGCCACTGTTTTTGCAACAAAATCTCTCATACCCATCCGCCTTTCTCTTTTGTCCTAGTTCAAATTTCACTTGATACAGCGCATCCGCCTTTGGTTCCTCCAACGGCTCTGTTCCCTGCGCCGAAACCAAAATACGTTCCTTCTCTGTAATTTTACCAATCACCGCCGCAGAAATTCCCTGCGCCGCCAGCTTGTCCACAAGTTCCTCACCGTCCCATGCGGTAATTATCATGGTTCCGCTGGAAATCAGACGCAAAGGATCAATATCCGCTTCCTTACAAATCAGCCTTGTTTCCTCCTTCAATGGGATTTTATCCCGCCAAAGCGCAACCCCCGTTTGAGAACATTCCGCAACCTCCCAAACGGCGCCCAAAACGCCGCCCTCTGTGGCATCATGCATTGCCGTTGCCCCATGCTCCACAGCAAGGGAAGCCTCTTTTCCCACAGAAAGAAAAACCTTCATTTCCTTTGCGCTGTGTATGATTCCGGCAGGCAGCCGCCGGTTTAATATTTCCTCATATTCCTTGGCAATAATGGCTGTGCCCTCAAGCCCGGCCCATTTGGTCATAATCACATCCTGACCAACCTCTGCACCTCCCGTTTGCACGACCTTTCTTTTTTTGCTTTTTCCAATCACCGCCGCAGAAACAATCGGCTTGCAAACAGCATCGGTAACCTCCGTATGCCCCCCTAAAATCTCAATGTCCAATTCCCGGGCAGCCCGCAAGGCTCCCTCCATAATTTCCTCCAAATCGGCCTCACAACTCCCCGCAGGCAATAGCACCGTCAGCAAAATTCCCACCGGCGCTGCCCCCGAGGAAAAAATATCATTACAGTTGATTTGCACCGCCAAATATCCTATATCCTTGGCCGCCCCCGTAATGGGGTCTGTGGATAATACACACAACTCTCCCGCAAGATCAATGGCAGAACAATCTTCTCCTGTTTTCGGACGCAGCACAACATCCTCTCGCCGTACCCTATTTTTTCTGATGGGGTTCATCACAATTGCCTCTAATATTTCCGGGGGAATTTTCCCAATTTCAAACATTTTTTTCAGTCCCTTCGTGCAGAAAGCACCCCTGAGCTGTGTTGGCCCCAGAGGTACTGATTTCATCATCTCTTATTGAATTCCAAAGGAGTCATCCCCGGTTCCGCCGGAGGGAACTTCCTTCTCCTTGGGCATAGGTGTCACCGGCTCCGTATCCGTCTGGTTTGCGGGCACGGCCTTCTTTGTACCCACAGTTACTTCATCGGCAACGGCACGATAGGAAGAGCTGCTAAACCGCTCTCGGCTGACGAGCTTTCCGTTTTGCATCACCTTCTTGAAAACCGTCACCTTTGCGCCGATTCTGCCCTTACTGGTAACCTCCCGCTCTCCTTCTTCCTTTTCCGGATCCTCTGTCACAATCTCCGCAGGCTTATCAATGGTAGCCTCATAAACCGTTTCAAACGCAAGGGTTCTGCCTGCTTCATGAATTTCATGGCCGTAAAGATTCACTTGTAAAACGCCGTTTGCGGCATAGGTTTCAATATACACAGGATATTCCGTATCATTTTTAACTTTCAAATCCTTGTAGGTATCCGCAATGGCAGCATCCCTGCCCAAAGGAACATACCCTACGGTCATAGAATGGGGGGATCTTTCCACAATTTCCAATTCGGCAAAAATCGCCGCATTGTACAATGTGCTGGTAATCTGGCAAACGCCGCCGCCCATACCGGCCTCAACCTTTCCGTTTACATAAACCCCGGCATCCCGATATCCTCGGGCATAAGTCTGCTCACCCAAGCCCTTCGAGGCGGAAAATACCTCGCCGGGGGCAATAATGGTACCGTCAATATACTTGCATCCAACCACCAGATTGGTGTTTCTGTTTTTATCATACGCCGTATATTTTGTGGAAAAGGACCCAATCAAATCTGTTACCATTTCGTTGTCTTCATAGGTAACTTCCGGCTTGGTGTTTTCTGCCACAATGGCCGCCCTGCCGCCCTGCTTGGTTTGCATTACCCTATCCACGTTCAGCATGGTGGCTTCCAAATCCATTTTTCGCCCTTCCGCTTCTTTTTCTATAATAAATTTTCCGTTGCTGCGGGTTAAACTGCTGTTTTGCGGCTCCCGGTCAAACTCCCCGGCTACCTCAATCAGTGTATCCTGCATCTGAATTTCATCATAAGAAAAGATGAGGGGGATGTCCTGCCCTTCCTTTATTAAGGCGGAAACCACCTTCATATTCTCCTTCTCGGTTCCCGTTCTGCCCAAGTCATAGGCTTGTTCCACCGCTTGCTCCACCTGATATTGGGCGCCGATTTCCTGAAATGTATAGTTCCATTCCTCCTCTTCATAAAAGAGCACAAGCCTTTGGCTTGCCGCATCCCTTGCGTGGCTGCCGGTCAATAAGCCGGTGGCCTCTTCCTTGCTTAATCCGCCCACTTGAATGCCATCGATGGTGATTCCCTGATAAATCCCGGCTTGGGCTAAAATTTCTTTCAGTTTGTCGCTTTGGGTCTTTGCATAAGCAAAATATCCCCCCGCCAAGCATATACACAAGGCGGCAATTCCAAGAAACACTCCTGTTTTTGTCTTCTTTGGCTGGCTTCGAAAGCGCTTTCCTCCACTTTTTGGCTCCATACCCTTCCCCCATTTCTATCTCTGTCTCACAGAAAACCGCTCGTCAAATGCTCATAATTCAATTATAGTACGCCCATTGCAAAAACTTGCATTTGAAACACCTTTTTATGAAGTATTCTATTTTTACATACAATATATCCTCCGGAAACAGAATTTTCATTGAAAATACTATGGCTACATTTTATTGGCTGCATTCCATGCCGATTCCTGATAAAAGCCCGGAATTTTCATTCTCAAAAGCCACGCATCAACCAGCTATCAAAAGAAAGAATGCCAAGCTGCGATACAATGGTATTTTAATACAAAAGCAATAAAAAACACTCCGTGATGGCATTGACCTTGCAGTTCATGAAAAGCCAATAAATCTATCATAGCGGAGTATTTTTTAAATTACAATATTTATCGTCAAAATTATCATTACATTTTTATTACATTATAGGGAATCCCTTCAATTTTTGCGTTTTTTTCTGGCTTCAGCCAATTTTTCAGCCGTACTTTTTGCAGCGGCTTTCTCCGGAGGCCTTTCTTTCTTTTGCTTTGCCAAATGCTTCAAGGGCAGGCTTGGCTCCTTTTTCTTGAAAGATGGGCTACGCTTCCCTTGCACGGCGGTTTTTGTATTGTTCCCCAAGGCCATGACCATTCCTTCCAGTTTCAGAAGGAGTACGGAAAACCGCCTAAGGGCAACATCCAATAAAAACAAAAGCAAGCCAAGGATCATAAAAAATCCGGAGAGCTCTTTTTGGTGAATCTGGGGCTGGGGCTGGGAGGCAAAAATTTCACTGCCCGCCGAGAGGATTCTGCCGCCGCCCACAGCGGAAATTTGCTGTAGTAAAGCAGCCCCGCCGCCTTTCTGGGTGATGTCATACTCCACAGGATAGGAAAGGGCAAAGCCCGTATTGAAATTTGTGGTTTTCTCCCCTTTCAGCACAGATAGATTGGCAACATATGCCCCCTCTGCGGCCGTTGCCATCTCCCCCTCATACACCCCCGGAGCTGTCATGGTAAATTGGGTTTCAAATTCTTTGCCTTCCCCATTTAAAATCGTCCCTGTAATTTTGGTAATACTTTCATCAAAAGGCATTTCCAACCGAAGGCTGCTCTTTTTTGCGCCGCTTTCCGCCGTCAGCTTCATTTCCTCAGACATCTGAATGTTCATCAGCCATCCCAAGGTATTTCTCAATATCCCTGTTCCTTCTGTCGCCGCCAGCCAATCCGCTGTCCATAAACCGCCTACATCCGGTGTCCACGCCGCTGTTCTGCCCAATCCGTACTGCCAAAGGGCAAGAATCGGTTCCTCTTTGTCGCTGACCAAAACAACATCACTGCGGCTTTTTGCCGTGGTTCCAACATAGCCGCCTAACAGAGGAACAGAGGAAATATCCGATAAAATTGCGGAGGCATCCTTTTGACTGGGATAAAACTTCCGATGGTTCAGATATTCTTTTCCCGCCAGCAATGTCTCTTTTGCAAAAATGCTGGGCAGATCCGTAAATTCATCGGTAAAATAATACCTGCCATTGCCCTCCGCTGCCAGATTACGCAGCAGCGTTGTATCCGCACCGCCGCCAACTGCCACAGAAGATAATGTAATTCCCCCTGCTTCTATCTTTTGCAGTACCAAATCGTATCCGCTCTGCTCTGCCTGTCCGTCGGTCAAAAGAATGATATGCTTTTCCTTTGCCTTCGATTCGGATAGCGCCTGTACCGCCTCTGTCAAACCCGGCAAAATACTGGTTCCACCGCCCGGCTGAATATTTCCAATTTGCTGTGTAATGGCCTCTTGATTGCCGGCTACAACCGTCATGGGCACCGCCCAGGTGAATTTGTCATCAAAGGCAATCACCCCAACCTGGTCTTTCTTTTGAAACCCCTCCAAACTGCGTATTGCCGCTTCCTTTGCCATTTCTAACTGGGTCACACCATAGGCCCCTGCCGTCATACTGCCCGAACGGTCAATAACCATCACCATGGCCAAATCCGGATCTTCCCCTTCTGTTTTCAGCTCCATATCCACAGGAAGCATTTCCTCAAGCTTTGTGTTGAAATATCCGCCAAGGGCATAGGCATTTGCGCCGCCGCTTACAATCAGCCCGCCGCCAAGGGTTCTGACATAGGCCTCTAACACCTCTGTAAATCCTTCGGGCAAGGCTTCCGCCGATACATTGGCCATAACCACGCAATCATACCCCTGCAAACGCTCTGTGGAAACGGGAACCGCCCCGGGGGATACACGCTCTACCTGTAGCTGGGACGCAGAAATCAAGCCATACCAAGCTTCGCTGTCCTGCTCTTCTCCGATTAATAACACCCGCGGAACATCCTCAATATAGGTATACGCAAAATATTTATTATTCTTGCTTTCCGTATCCTTTTCCGGGGTGATTTCCGCCCGGTAGGATATGCCGCCCCCCGCCTCGGTGCGGTCGGTGAACACAATGCGGCTTTCTCCCGAAGACACCTGAATCGCTTCATTTGCAATCAGGGTATTTCCTTTATACAACCGAATTTCCACGGGCGTATTCACATTGGAATCTATACGGACAGCAATTTCATACGCTGTGTTTTTATGAATCAGCGCCGGCAGCTCCAAGTCTGTAATTTGTACCTCCTGCCCGATTTCTTCCGATAGGGGAAATACATCAATGGTTATCCCTTGGGCAGCCAATGCCTTCGCCTGCGTCAGCGCATCGGCCGCCGTCTCCTCTCCGTCAGACACCAAAACAATCCGCTTGGCGGCATCCTTTGGCAAAACACTTCCGGAAAGCTTTAATGCCGAGGCAATATCGGAAGCACCCTCATCCACATAGGTCAGAAATCCCCCTGTGGGCAAGGTGCCTTCTAGCGATGGCATTTGCTCCACCCCGGCATCCTTCCCGAAGCAAACCATACCCACGCTGTCTTTGCTTCCTTTGGCACCGTTTGCCTCTTGCATAAATCCACTTACGTCTATATTTTTCACACTGGCGGAACGGTCAAGGGCAAGCATAGTGGCCGTGATGTCGGATTTTTTGGAAATCTGGGGAGCCGCCATGGCCAATACCATAGCAATGCAAACCAAAATGCGTATCCCTGTATGAAGCCTGCGGCGAAAAACCGAGGCAAACCGTCCGTTTTTGGCTGTATACCAAACAAAGCCAACGAGAAGGGGCAACAGCCATAGCCAATGAGGTTTTAAAAAATCAACGTGCACGGCAATTCACCCGCCATTCTATCATCAGTAGTATGCAGAGCAGGAAAAGCAGTACGTTTGCCAGTGGTTTCCCTGCGTCAATTGTCTTTACCTCTGCATTTTCCTTCCCGCCTTTTTCGCCTTTTAAAGTCAGCTCAGACTCTCCCTCTGTTTTGGGGTTGATTCCAAAGAGCCTCGTGGTCACCTTTCCTTCTCCGTCTTCCTCCGTCAAGGAATAGAATCCGTTTTTTTCCGTTTGGGTAAAAGGCAGTGCGGGAAACGGTGGTGCCACCGCAGATTTATCACCTTGGGGTGTAACCACCCATGCTTTTACCGTTTCCGGCCGCAGGGAAAAGGAGATGCCGCCTCCGGCCTCCTGCTGGGTCAATGCCTCTTGTCCCTTTGGAAAATACCACTCCGTCAGGCGATAAAGCAGTATGGGAAAGCCTGCATTTAACGGCAAATCCGAGTTATGGAAATCGAACCCGAACACTGCCATCTTTTTTCCCCCATACTCACCATAAACGGCCAAGGTATCCTCCCCGGCACGGATCAAAGGCTTGCCCCAAGGTGCTTCTAATGCATTTGCCGCAGAAACCGCAAAGGAGACAGAAGAAATATCAGAAAATCCCGTATTTTCCATCATACGGGCCGTTGCCATAATATTTTTTTCCTCGCCCATTGTGACATAGGGATTCTCCGGCGGATCGATTAGCAAAACAAAACCATCCTCGGGCATTTTTTCCGGCAAATATCCATCAAAAACATACAATCCATACCCCGACAGTTCCCAAGCCTTTTCGGGCGTGGCCTGATACAACTCCACATGATCAATCAAAGAGAGGGCTTTTTCCAAAAACAGGTTATTCTCCGTGACCAAAAGGACTTTTTCTGTCCCCGTCGCGGAAATGCCCTCATAACGCACATTATCCGCCGGCAAAGCGTCCTCGGGAGACAAGCGCACCATAATGGAGTTTGTTTCCTTTGGCACCCCTCGAAAGGTAACATCCAGAGCTTCACCCCGGGAAAGGGTGAATTTTTTTGTATCAAACACGGCATCATCTGCATAAAGGGTTACTATTTTCTCTCCTTCGCCGCCCCAATTTTCAAGGCGGGTTAAAACCGAGAGGCCATCCTCTTGTTCTGTATAAGAAAGCACAGACAATGCACCGTTGTCCCCGCCTTGATTATAAACACGCTCTTGCGCAGGCAAATCGCCCAAAGCGCCATAATCATCGCTGAACAAAGCGATCTGGCCGCCAAGAGTGTCTCTTTCCGCCTGCAAAATTTCTTTTGCTTTATCCCAATCCACGCCGCCGTCTGTTGCCTCGGTTTCCCGAATACGGCGCAGCAGTTCCTGTTTTTCCTGCACACCGCTTAACATCAACGAAGGTTCTTCCCCCAGCAGCACCATGGAAAAAGTGGTTTCCGGCGGTGCGTCCTCGACCAAGCGGAGCAAATCCGCCTTAGCCGCCAAAAAGCGATTCGGCGAAACGTCTGTTGCCTGCATACTCAAGGAGCAATCCAGCGCCAGCACATAATCAATCACCTGACTTTTCCCCATGATATAAGGGCCGCCAAGGGCCAAGGCCAACAGGAGGGCCGTCGCAATTTGCAGGAAAAGGAGGAGATTTTTTCGCAATTTTTGCCAAGGCTCCTGTGCCTTTGATGCCGGGATTGCTTTTTTCCAGAGATACAAGCTCGGAACCTTCAGTTCTTTATATTTTTGTTTCAACAAATACATGAAAACAATTGCAGGCACTGCCAACAACGCGAGCAATCCCCAAGGTGTAAAAAACCGCATACCATCCTCCTTTCTACTACAATATATTT
>DCDZ01000031.1:301-5899 GCA_002316675.1 Tyzzerella sp. UBA1042 | reverse complement strand
GCCCTCAAGGTTTTAGGCTTTGGTCTTTCATTGCTCAAAAAAGGGCAGACAGAGGTCAGCCCTATATAGGGTCAAGGGACTGCGTCCCTTGTGGGAGTTTGAGGGTAAAGCCCTCAAGGTTTTAGGCTTTGGCCTTTCATTGCTCCAAAAAGGGCAGACGGAGGTCTGCCCCATATAGGGTCAAGGGACAGTGTCCCTTGTGGGAGTTTGAGGGTAAAGCCCTCAAGGTTTTAGGTCTTGGCCTTTCTCTGCAAAGCCCTAAGGTTTTAGGTCCCCAATATTGAAATTACTTGTTTTTTAAATATTCATCAATGGAAGCCGCCGCTTTCTTTCCTGCGCCCATGGCAAGAATTACTGTTGCGGCACCCGTTACGGCATCGCCGCCGGCATACACGCCTTCTCTTGTTGTTTGGTTTGTTTCCTCATTGACAACAAGGCAGCCTCTGCGGTTGGATTCTAAGCCCTTTGTGGTGCTTCTGATCAAAGGATTGGGCGCGGTACCGATGGACATTACTACGGTGTCTACGTCAATCACATAGTTGGAGCCTTCGATGGGAACGGGCCGCCTTCTGCCGCTGGCATCGGGCTCGCCTAATTCCATTTTCAAGCACTCTATGCCGCATACCTGACCATTGCCCCCATCCAGAATTTGTATGGGGTTACGCAGCAGGTGGAATTCAATGCCCTCTTCTTTGGCATGATGCACCTCTTCCAAGCGTGCGGGCATTTCTGCCTCGGAACGGCGGTATACAATGTAAACCTTCTCGGCACCAAGGCGCTTTGCGCATCTTGCAGCATCCATAGCAACGTTGCCGCCGCCTACTACCGCTACAGCCTTGCTTTGACGAATGGGTGTGTCAAACTCTGAAATATAAGCCTTCATTAAATTGATTCTGGTCAAATATTCATTAGCGGAATACACACCTACCAATGCCTCGCCGGGAATACCCATAAAGGAGGGAAGGCCTGCCCCTGTGCCGATAAATACGGCTTCAAATCCCATGTCATCCATCAGCTCATCTACGGAAAGCACCATGCCGATGACCATATTGGTCATGAATTTTACGCCCAGTGCCGCAAGGGTGTCGATCTCTTTTTGTACAATGCCCTTGGGCAGACGGAATTCGGGAATACCGTATACCAATACCCCGCCTGCTTGATGGAAGGCTTCAAACACGGTCACATCGTAGCCCAGCTTTGCCAAGTCCCCCGCGCAGGCAAGACTGGAGGGGCCGGAGCCGATGATGGCAACCTTTTTGCCGTTGGATACGGGCTTCTCCGGTGTTTCGTTTACATTTTTCATATACCAATCGGCTACAAAGCGCTCCAGGCGGCCGATGGCAACGGCTTCACCCTTCACACCACGAACACATTTTGCTTCGCACTGGCTTTCCTGAGGACAAACACGCCCACAGACAGCAGGCAGAGCATTGGTGGAAGTAATTACCTTATATGCCTCCATAAAATCGCCCTTTGCCACCTCAGCAATAAATTCGGGGATACGCACATTGACAGGACAACCCGAAACACAAGGCTTGTGCTTGCAATTTAGACACCGGGTTGCTTCCTCCATTGCCATTTCGCCAGTATAGCCCATGGCAACCTCTTCAAAATTTTTGTTTCTTATATCAGGTGCCTGTTCCGGCATCTTTATTTTTTCCAAACTCATATTAGCCATGATAGCTCCTCCCCCTTTTAATGCATTAATTCCTGCGCCAGTTTGTCCATACGACAGACGTGGTCCTTGGAGATTTCCGCTTCTCTTGCTTTGTAAACGGAGTTACGGTTGATCAACTCATCAAAATCCACCAAATGTCCGTCAAAATCCGGGCCGTCTACGCAGGCAAATCTGATTTCGCCGTCTACGGTAACACGGCAGCAGCCGCACATACCCGTGCCGTCAATCATAATCGGGTTAAGGCTGACAATGGTTTTGATACCAAAGGGCTTTGTGGTAAGGCTGACAAATTTCATCATAGGGATAGGGCCGATGGCAATGACAGCATCATACTTGTTGCCCGCTTCGATTAAGGAGTTCAGTTTATTGGTAACAAAGCCTTTTTCGCCCATAGTACCATCATCTGTCATGAGGTAATAGTTTGTGGAGCAGGCTTTCATTTCATCCTCCAGAATCACAATATCCTTGTTGCGAAAGCCTGCGATGACATCCACCTCAGCCCCCAGTGCATGAAGGGCCTTTGCTTGAGGGTAGGCAATGGCACAGCCCACACCGCCGCCTACTACGGCAACCTTTTTCATACCCTCGTAGTTGGTTGCAATACCCAAAGGGCCAACAAAATCCGAAATGCTGTCTCCGATTTCCTTGGTGGAAAGAAGGTTGGTAGAAAAACCAACTTTCTGGAAAATAATTGTAACGGTGCCTTTTTCTCTATTATAATCGGCAATGGTCAGCGGGACGCGTTCGCTGTATCCGTCAACACGGAAAATAATAAACTGACCGGCTTGCGCTTTTTTTGCAACAAAAGGAGCTTCGATCTCCAGAAGGGTGACCGCACTATTAAGCTCTCTTTTATCAACAATTCGAAACATGAGGCAAACTTCCTTTCTCTTTGTGATTTTTTCTCTGCCGCTTTTCAAGAACGGCATTTTTTGATAGAATCATCATAACACAAAAACCATGGGGACAAAAGCGTAAAAACGCTGATTTTTAAAGATATTGGAGAGAAAGCGTTTCCGGCTGAATTTAGATATAAAAACCGTAGAGAAATGATGCAAAAAGCAAACAGGAGGCACTTATTATGGAAAACAGGAGCTCTTTGGAGGATTTGACGAAAATTGTAAGGAGATTGCGAGGGGAAGACGGTTGTCCTTGGGATAGAGTACAGACCCATGAAACCTTGCGGGAGGCCATGCTTGAGGAAGCCTATGAGGCGGTGGATGCCATTGAACGAAGGGATACCCGGAATTTAAAGGAGGAGCTTGGGGATGTGCTGCTGCAGGTGGTTTTTCATGCCTTATTGGCGGAGGAGGCGGGAAGCTTTACTCTAGAGGATGTGATTGCAGGCATATGTGACAAAATGATTTACCGCCACCCCCATGTGTTTGGGGATACAAAGGCGGACACGGCGGAGGAGGTTTTGACCAACTGGGAGGCCTTGAAGAAAAAGGAAAAGCAAATTACAACCCAGACCCAGGCGATGAAGGAAATTCCCATGGCTCTGCCTGCCTTGCTCCGGGCAAAAAAGGTGCAGAAAAAGGCGGCGGAGGTAGGCTTTGACTTCTCTGATTTTGCAGGCGCCATGGACAAGGTAAGGGAGGAATTGGAAGAGGTTACAGAGGCTGTAGAGATGGGTGTGGGGGCGGAAGAAGAAGAATTAGGGGATTTTTTGTTTGCGGTGGTGAATATTTCCCGCTTTTTAAAAATAAATCCGGAGATTGCCTTGACAAAAGCCAGTAAAAAGTTTATAAATAGATTTGAGTATGTTGAGAATTCAGCACTTTCAGAGGGAAAGCAGCTTTCTGAAATGACTCTGAAAGAAATGGATTTACTTTGGGATGAAGCGAAAGCTAAGTCTTTATCTGATGAAAAATCCAAATAAATTAGTGAACTGTATTGAGGAGGAATTTATAATGAACAAATCTGATTTGGTAGCTGCTATCGCAGAGAAGGCAGACTTGAGCAAAAAAGATGCTGAAAAGGCTCTGAAAGCTTTTGAAGACGTAGTAACAGAAGAACTTGCAGAAAACGGCAAGGTTCAGCTTGTAGGATTTGGTACATTTGATGTAGCAGAAAGAGCAGCTCGTGAAGGCAGAAACCCTCAGACAGGTGCGGCGATGCCGATTCCTGCTTCTAAGGCACCCAGATTTAAAGCCGGCAAGGCGCTGAAGGATGCCATTAACAAATAAGTTTTGTTTGCCGATAACACGCCTTTCCATACGAAGGGCGTTTTATTTTTTCTCCTAAGGGGAAGCTCCCCGGATACAGATTGCGGCGATGCCGATTGCGGCGATGCCGATTGCATAAAAGGATAAAAAGAGAAAAGGGTAAAAAGAGAAAAGGAGGAAGCTGATGCGTATCGATAAGTTTCTTAAGGTATCCCGCATCATCAAGCGCAGGACAGTTGCCAATGAGGCCTGCGATGCCGGGCGGGTCATGTTAAACGGCAAGGTGGTAAAAGCCGGTGCCGAGGTAAAGGCGGGGGACATCATAGAGATTCAATTTGGCAGCAATACCACCCGCTTGGAGGTGCTGCGCATTCAGGAATCTCCCAGAAAAGAAGAAGCTGCCGCCATGTATAAGGCGCTATGATAGCAGAAAAATATAATACTTCTCTAATCAGCATTTTGCTGTAGGAAAAGCCCTGTTTGCCGGAATACGGAAAGGCTCCGTAGGGGCAGGGCTTTTTTTATTGCCCGGGATTTATTTTGCCAAACAAAGCCTGTCCCTCCTGTTTTTTGGCCGGGAAAAGGCGCTTTTACCCAGTCTAAAACCGTTGCGGCGGACATATATTGATAGCAGACAAAAAATGCAGGAGGCGTATCGAATGGCAGAGGAAAAAAAGCGAGGCAGGCATACGGTGTCCATAGAGGAGCGGGAACGTATTCGTATGGGTGGCGTTTTAGAGGTAGTATCCTTTGACGAAGAAGGGATCATGCTGGAAACGGAATGCGGGCTGGTGATGATAAAAGGAACGGGGTTACATATGGGGAAGCTGGATTTGGATGCCGGAGAGGTTACGGTGGAGGGGCTGTTTGACAGTCTTACCTATTCAGACGGCGCTTTATCTGAAAAGCACTCTTTTTTAGGGAAGCTGTTTCGATAAAAAGGGGAGATTGTCATGATACTATCGTTGCAGGGGCAGGCGCAGCTATTCCTTTTGACTGTGGTTTTGGGGGGCGGCTTGGGTCTGGCCTATGATTGCTTGCGGGTTTTTCGCCGCATTATTTGGCACAAGCGTTTGTGGGTACAGATAGAGGATGGCATTTTTTGGCTGTGCGCCGTTTTTTTTGCCTTTGCGGTGATGCTTGGGGCGAATGCCGGTGAAATTAGATTTTTTGCTGTTTTAGGAATCCTTGGCGGTATGGGCCTTTATTTTTTGGCCCTCAGCCCTTTGGTTATTGCCGTCAGCGACAGGGTGATTTACGTCGTAAAAAAAATCCTTTTTTTGCTCTTTACGATTGTTATGACTCCCTTTCGCCTTGTATATTTACTCTTTCGTCCGCCGCTGCGGAAAGTGGGCTCATTTTGCGGTAAATTTAGGAAAAAAGTATTGCATTCCTGCAATTTTTATGCAAGAATAAAGCTAAATACAATCCGCAGGGATTGGCACATGGCAGTGAGAAAAAAGCGGAAAAGCGGTGACGGCCCAAATGCAAAGAAGGCGAAGGCAAAAAAGCGAAATAAGCCCCGGCGGCGGGAAAAAAACAAGAAGAGCAGATAAACTTTTTATCCGCGTATTTTTAGGTGTTTTTATTTGTGCTGTGGGCATTGGTGTTTTTGGGCAGGCCAAAGCACGGGAGGCCTTGCAAAAGGAACGTCTGGAGGTAGCGGCGCAAATTCAAGAGGAACAGAAAAAGCAGCAGTCCTTTGAAAAGGACAAAGAATACTACACCAGCGACAGCTACATAGAGCAGGCC
>DCDZ01000031.1:0-174 GCA_002316675.1 Tyzzerella sp. UBA1042 | reverse complement strand
CATAGAGCAGGCCGCCAAGGAACAGCTGGGCATGGTGAAGCCCAATGAAGTCCTGTATATCAACAGAAGCCAATAAATAAAACACATAAAATCCAAGAGAAAAAAGCTTGACAACTTATAAAGGAATGGGTATAATCAAGTGGTCGACTTATGGCGGAGTAGCTCAGTTGGCTA
>DCDZ01000066.1:91129-96505 GCA_002316675.1 Tyzzerella sp. UBA1042 | reverse complement strand
TCCCTATGAAGCCCACCCTTTCGCTGGACCTTTTTCGACAGTCTGGCACCCTTCTATTTGAGGGATGTTTTTCTTATACATCTTGATAATGCAGAGGTTCAAAATCTGAGTTCTGCGTTTTCCCCATACCACTGTCAATAAACTGCTGCTCTCTGCCGTGTAGCTGGCGTTTGACGGTGTGGGTGCTGTGGCGCACCTCTTGGAGTTGGGAAGTACCCTCAAAAAATTCTAAAGCACGCAAATGAAATCCCTCCCTTCCTGATTACTATGCCCCAAAACAAGGGGATTACGCAGGCTTTCACTTCAGATTTGCGAAAAGATATTATAAATGTATGCTTGGTTTTTATGGTATAATAGTTTTATCTTAAATATAGAGAGCATGACCGGCTTGGTTTGCTCGAACAAAGCATGATAGTCTGAGTACAAAATAAGTGCAGCAATATGTTCATAGAATCTAAATGGCCGTAAATTAATTTTATTAGATATGTTTATTTTAATCGTTTTCTGCGATTTTATGCTAAAACAGTTTCTAAGAAAGGTGATTGTAAAATGAGACAAAATATTAATTTTGAAAGTATTGCAAAAGAATTTTTGGAATCCCTAGGTGTTGTGGTTATCATTGATACCGATAGCCGCATTATTTATATGACGGAAAAATATGCCGAGTTGTTTCATATTTCAAAACCCTATCCCATTGGCAAAAAACTAAGCGAGTATGTGCCGGAGGAAAAATTAAGCGATGTCATTCACACAGGGAAGGAAAGCGTGGAAGAATTTTTTGAACACAATGGAAAAACCATGGTCATCAACCGTTTGTTGATCCGAAAGGACAAGGCGATTTTGGGCGGAGTTGCTTTTACCTCTACAAGCAGCCGCCTAACCATGAAGCAGTTAGAAAACAAGATGAGCTTTTTGAATAAACAGGTACAATTTTATAAAGATAACTATTTTGAAAATACAGGAACGAAGTATAATATTGACCAAATTATTACGCAAGACCATGAGCTGAAAAAATTGATTGCGTTTACCAAAAGAGCTGCCAGAACCCGCTCTGCCATTCTGATTCAAGGAGAAAGCGGAACAGGAAAGGAACTGTTTGCGCATTCCGTACATAATTTAAGCGAACGGGCAAAAATGCCCTTTGTGATTTTAAACTGTGCGGCAATTCCGGAAACATTATTGGAATCGGAGCTGTTTGGCTATGCGGAAGGGGCTTTTACCGGGGCTTTAAAAGGCGGGAAAAAAGGGAAAATAGAACAAGCCGATGGAGGAACTTTACTTTTGGATGAAATTAATTCCATGTCCTTGCAGCTGCAGGCAAAGCTGCTACGGGTTGTGCAGGAGAAGGAAATTCAAATTATCGGAGGGCAGAATAAAGAAATTGATGTGCGTTTTGTTTTTACCACAAATCAAGACTTGGCTGAAATGGTAAGGAAGGGGAATTTTCGAGAGGATTTATATTACCGCATTAATGTGGTGGAATTAAGAATACCGCCGCTGCGCCAGCGGCATGGGGACATTCCTCTTTTGGTCAACCATTTTATTGAAAAATTAAATGAGGAGCTGGGGTCTCACATTACCGGTCTAGATCAGCGGGCATTGGATCTTTTGGAAAGTTATCAGTGGCCGGGGAATATTCGTGAGCTGGAAAATATGATTGAAAGGGCTTTCAATTACGCCAATTCCGGCGAGCTGTCCATAGAGGATTTTGAACGCCTGCGCCTAAAAATTAATATTTCCGAGAATCGGCAGGAACACAGCCTTACCCTGCGGGCAGCCAGAGCCGAGGCAGAAAGATTGGCAATTTTGCGGGCTTTGAAGCAGACAAGAGGGAATAAAAAGAAAGCGGCTGAATTGTTGGATATAGACAGAAGCTTGCTGTATGATAAGATGAATAAATATCACATGAGATAACCGGCTCAAAAAATATCGCGGCGGGTGACTTTTGCAAAAAATACAAAGTTCAGCGGATGCCAAAGAAATACCGTGGATTTTCAATAGAATTGAAGCTTTTCAAGATGAAATGTTGTATTTTTACAACACTTTTTTCTTGTATAAAAAAATATACCTAATTTGACCATATGTTTTTCAGTAAAAACAATGTTAAATGTACAAATTTATAATACAAGAATGACAAGTCCTGAAAGAGATGTAGTGATATTACTACATATGTAGGATTTTATCAACACAATTTGTGGGTTTCACAACAAAAAAAGAATAGAACTCAAAAACAATAAAATATTTTTTTTGACAAAAAATGTCGAATTCTAAGGTGATTCATTACATTTACATGAAGATTCAAAATTGGATAATACTAACTTGGCATGATAGTTGCTCTATTTATGTAACATCAGAGAGAATGTAATATCTTAAACACACAGGAGGTCTTAGTATGGCTTATTCAAAAGAATTCATCACAGATTTGTACAAAAATTTATTGTACACTAGATTGTCTGAAGAAAAATTGGTAGCGATTTATAAAGAAGGCAGAGTTCCCGGTCATATCCATAGTGGTGTTGGACAGGAAGCACCTCATGTCGGGTCACTTTTTACAAGGAAAGAAGGGGACTATTTTAAGCTGGCACATCGTGTTGTTAGCATTTCCCATGTTTTGGGCGTGCCTTTTAATCATATATATGCAGAAATTTTGGGCAGACAGGATGGTAATTCCCGTGGTGGCGGCGGCGGAAATCACATTGCGGATTTTAGCAAGGGGATTTTGGGCATGAGCGGAACCTTGGGCTGTGATATGGGGTTTGCCGTTGGGGCTGCATATAAATTGAAAATGGAGAACAAGGGAAATATTGTGTATTGTTTTTATGGTGACGGTACTTCCAACCGGGGGCCTGTGCATGAGGCTATGAACTGGGCGGCCGCATGGAAATTGCCGGTACTGTTTATTCTGGACAACAACCAGTGGGCAATCTCTACTTGTATTTATGAATCCTCCGCTGTGGAAAATCCCGGTGCAGACCGTGCGGCAGCTTATGGAATGCCAAGCAAAATCGCTGACGGTTCTGATGTTTTGGCAGTATACGAAGCAGCAAAGGAATTGTCTGAATACGTGCGTGCAGGCAATGGCCCTGCCCTTTTGGAAACGAAGAACTATCGTTGGAGAGGCCACTTTGAAGGGGATCAATGCAAATATCGTGATCCTGCAATTACAGAAAAGTGGCAGAAAAAGAGAAACAGTGTAAAGAGAATGGAAAACTATATGATGGAAAACGATTTTATCACGGAGCATGAAATCAAAACACTGTATGGAGAGATCGATACTGAGCTGGATGGAGCAGTTGCCTTTGCAGAAGCCTCTCCGAAAGCAACAGCAGAGGATCTTTTTAACAATATTTTTGCTTAAATTTGAGGGATAAAATCGAAGGAGGTTTTATATATGCGCGTAACATATGGACAGGCAATTTCAGATGCTTTAAGAGAAGAGATGGAAAAGGATGAAAACGTGGTTGTGTTTGGAGAGGATGTGGCGCAGCACGGAGGTATTTTTGGTATTACAAAAGGTTTATATGAAATTTTCGGCGAAGACAGAGTAAAGAATACGCCCATTTCCGAAACTTCTATCATCGGTGTGGGTGCAGGTGCGGCCTTGGTGGGCTTAAGGCCTTGCGTTGAATTGATGTATTCGGACTTCTTATTGGTAGCTTTCAGCGAAATTTATCACTGCGTGGCAAAATGGAGATTTATGCATGGGGATCAATATAAAATCCCTATGGTTATCCGTGCGGCGGCAGGCTCTGCTTTTGGCGCAGGGGCAGAGCATTCAAACTGCGTGGAAAGCTTGTTTATGCACACACCCGGCTTGATTATTATCAGCCCCTCCACGGCGGCGGATGCAAAGGGGCTTTTGAAGAGTGCCATTCGTTCTGACAATCCTGTGTTATTCTTTGAACATAAGCAGCTATATCAGGTCAAGGAGGATATTCCCGATGGAGAATATACCATTCCCATTGGTGTTGCGGATATCAAAAGAGAGGGTACCGATATTACCATCATCGCTATGGGTTTAATGGTGAAAAAAGCCTTGGAGGCTGCGGAAAAATTGGCGGCAGAGGGCATCAGTGCCGAGGTTTTGGATCCCAGAACCATCGCTCCCTTGGATAAGGAAGCCATCCGCAGATCTGTTGAAAAAACCCATAGAGCCATTGTTGTAGAAGAAGGCAATAAAACAGGCGGCATCGGTGCTGAAATTGCATCTATGATGCAGGAAGAAATGTATGACGAGTTGGACGGGCCTGTTTTAAGAGTTGCGGCGTTGGATGTGCCTTTGCCTTATGATGTGGCACTGGAGCTGGTTTGTGTTCCTAATGCGGATAAAATTGTAGAAGCGGTTAAGGCTTTAGTCTAAAGTTAGGTTACAAAAGAAAACCAAAGAATAGGAGGGAACCGTAGCTCTGCGGGGTTACGGGAAAAATATATGAGCGTTGAATTAGTAATGCCCAAAGCTGGGTTGACGATGATTGAAGGCACAATCTCCAACTGGAAGGTGGAGGAGGGTGCCAGTGTGAAAAAAGGTGATGTGGTGATGGAGTTTGAAAACGAAAAAACCACAATGGAATGCGAAGCAAACGAGGACGGTATTTTGCATATTGTTGCAAATGCGGGGGATGTGGTAAAGGTGGGCGAGGCTGTGGCCGTCATCGCAGCTACCAAGGAAGAATTTGAAAACCTGAAAAACGGCGGCACCATTCCCCAGACAACGGCGGCTCCGATATCTTCCAAAGCATTGGCAGATGCCGCTGAGGTTGTCATGCCAAAGGCAGGCCTAACCATGATTGAAGGCGTGGTAGGGGAATGGAAGATTGCCGAAGGGGAAACTGTGAAAAAAGGACAGGCAATCTTTGAATTTGAGAACGAGAAAACCACAATGGAATGTGAAGCCACTGCTGATGGCATTTTGCATAGAGTGGCCCAGACTGGCGAAACCGTAAAGGTAGGGCATACCGTTGCTTATATTGCCCCTACCAAAGAGGCCTACGAGGCTTTAGCAAAGGGGTCTGGCCCTGCAAAGCCTGCCCAAGAGACAGCAGGGCAGGAGAAAGCAGCCGTAATATCCGGAGCAGAACCCCAAGAGGGAAATGCAGTAGCAAAAGATGGGCATATTCGGGCAACAGGCTTGTCAAGAAATATTGCCAAGAACGCAGGGCTTAATCTGGCCTTGGTTTCCGGCACCGGCCCCAACGGAAGAATTGTTGCAAAGGATGTGTATGCTTATTTGGAGGCAGCAAAGGCTGTATCCGTTGCCGCCCCTGCTGTAAAGGCTGTACAGTCCACAGGCGAGATTGTGAAAACACCTTTAAGCGGGCGGAGAAAATCCATTGCCAAAAATATGAGAAAGTGCTTTGAAACCATGGCACCATTAAG
>DCDZ01000066.1:50340-91007 GCA_002316675.1 Tyzzerella sp. UBA1042 | reverse complement strand
TGGCACCATTAACCGTATTTGCGGAGGTTGATGTAACGGATTTGCTTGCAATGCGCCAGAAATATGTTGCAAAAGCCGAGGTTTTGGGCTGCAAAATTTCCGTAAACGATATATTGATGCTTTCAGTTGTAAAAATGCTGAAAAAACATCCCTTGCTGAATTCCACCTTTGACGGTGAAATTATCAGCTCCTACCCTTATGTAAATTTGGGTATGGCTGTTGGCCTTGATGAAGGTTTGGTAGTTCCTGTACTAAAGAATGCAGATCAGTATTCCTTGCTTGAAATGAGTAAGGCACTGCGTGATCTTGCAGTAAGAGCAAAAGAAGACACCCTTGTAGGAGGGGATCAGTCCGGTGCAACCTTTACGGTAACCAATGTGGGTATGTTCCATATAGACTTTGGCACCCCTGTGATTTCTCCTCCTCAAGTGGGAATTTTAGGCTTCGGCACGGCAAAGAAAAAATTGGTTGAGTATCAAGGTGAATTCTGCCCCAGAACCATGATGCATATGATGCTTACCTTTGACCATCGTGTTTTTGACGGAAGAGAAGCCGGCGAAGTATTGGGCGATATGAAGACACTTTTGGAGAACCCGGAGTTAATTTTTGTATAAGAATGAAGGAGGAAACGGTGCGGCTCTGCAATTTCTGCGGAGCTGCCCGATAAATCGTTATGGTGAAAAAGACAAGTATGATTGTAATTGGCGGCGGCCCCGGCGGCTATGTTGCTGCAATTCGCGGGGCGCAGTTAGGCGCGGAAGTTACTTTGATTGAAAAAAATAAGCTGGGCGGTACCTGCTTAAATGTAGGGTGTATTCCCACAAAAGCTTTGCTTCATGCATCAGAAATTATAGAAGAAATGAATCATGCCGCAGAATATGGCATTCAAGTAAAGGCAGAAGGGTATGACTGGAAACAGGTTCTGGCAAAGAAGGAAGCCGTTGTAAAGCAGCTGGTTGGCGGCGTAACAGGCTTATTAAAAGCAAATAAGGTAAAAGTGGTTGAGGGTGAGGCTTCTTTTACAGCCGCAAAAACCCTTTCTGTGAAGAAGAAGGACGGAACAACAGAAGCGTTGACTGCGGATAAAATTATTATTGCCGCAGGCTCTGTGCCTGCCATTCCGCCCATTCCCGGTGTAGAGGGGAATCCGGCCTGCATTGATTCCACAGGGGCATTGTCCTTGAAAAATCCGCCGAAAAGCCTTCTTGTGATCGGCGGCGGCGTGATTGGCATGGAATTGGCAACAGCCTACCATGCTTTTGGAACAAAGGTGACCATTGTTGAAGCAATGCCAAAGCTTTTGCCCATGATGGACGGAGAGCTCACTGCAATGCTTCGTGGGATCATGGAGAAGAAGGGAATTGAGATTCTGACAGAGGCCAAGGTGCTTTCCGTAGGAAACTCCGGCGGAGAAGCAGAGGTGCAGGTGGACGTCAAGGGCACAAAAAAAGCGTTCAAAGCGGAAAAGGTTCTGGTGGCTGTAGGCAGGAAAACAGATATCCAGGCGCTTCAGCTGGACAAAGCAGGAATCCGTCAGGATAGAGGTAAGGTTTTGGTCAATGAATTTATGGAAACCAGTGTGAAGGATGTGTTTGGCATTGGTGATTGTCTTGGCCAGATTATGCTTGCACATATTGCATCTGCACAAGGAGAGCTTGCAGCAGAAAACGCTTTGGGGGATAAAGAGGTCTTTGATATGAAAACAAATTCCTCCTGTGTATACACAATGCCTGAATTTGCAGGGGTTGGCCTGACAGAGGAGGCGGCGAAGGAGAAGGGCACTGAGTATGGCGTGGGGAACTTCCCCTTGTTTGCCAACGGCAAGGCCCTAATTACCAACGGCGGCGTTGGTGCTGTGAAAATTTTGTATGGCAAGAAGTTTAATGATATTTTAGGGGTTCATATTCTTGGGCCAAGAGCAACGGATATGATTGGAGAAGCTGCCCTTGCCATAGGCTTAGAGACTACGGTGGAAGAGGTCATTCGTACCATTCATGCCCATCCTACAGTTTCCGAGGCTGTGCGGGAGGCTGCCTTGGCAGCAGAAAAAAGGGCAATCCACATTCCAAATAAATAAGCAGTAATGCTGTTTTGGGTTCAATGGGTTGGGATAGATTTTTATGAAAAACAAGGCTCTTTTTAGCCCGTTTTGGTGGGCTTAGAGCCTTGTTTTCTATCTTTTTAAATCACAATTGTCTTGTTTTGTATCCGTTGGAAGGAAATTATTTCACTGTGATTTGACACATAGCCAAGGTGGTCAGCGCAGCCCGATGGGTTTCCGGGGTTACACCGGCACAACAGGCAGAGTCTACGGTGATTTTCATTTCAGGCAATTTTGCCTTGAGCAGGATTGCATTGGATACAACGCAGATATCGGTGCAAAGGCCTACCAGTTCCACCTCCAGGGCTTCTTTTTTTGACTCGTTATATAACAAGTCTGCCAGCTCGATGGAGCCAAAGGTGGGTTTATCAATGATGCGTACACCTTCCAGTGCTTGGGCAATACGCTTGTCCAGCTCCCAGCCTTCTGTGCCGCGTACACAGTGCATCACAGGCAGATGGGTTCCTTCCTGTGTTTCCAAATAATTTTCTTCGTGGGTATCCCTTGTGGCAATCATATTTTCCTTGGGATATTGGGCAATTTTAGCTAAAACACAATCCACAATTTCCACGGCTTCCTTTGTTCCTAAGGAGCCGTCAATAAAGTCCTTTTGCATATCAATCACAAGTAATAGTTTTCTCATTTGCATACCTCCATATTCCAGATGAAATTGATTGCATTCATCATACAACACCGGCTTAAAAATAGCTATATATATTTTCCAATTATGAAGAACTATTTGCGTAAAATCTAAGGAAATGGGCGAATTTTAGCCAATCCGCTTGACAGAACAATTCCTTTCGGTTTATGATATGAAGTGATAAAAACGGCGATAGAGAATAGTAAAAAAACACCTTGTCCACAGAAAATAGGCGGTTGATGCAAGCCTTGGCAAGCCTTTTTGAACCTGCCTCTTTAGTTCCGCAGGGAAAATGCGGCGTAATCCGGCGTTAACGGGCTGAAGTGGGCGGAAATTTCCGCCAATGAGGGTGGTACCGCCGATTTGACTTGGTCCCTTTTGGGGGATGCGGGTCTTTTTTTTATGCACTGCACGATTTTAAAGAACATAAACTGCTTCGTAAGAGGGCACTTTTAATGTTAGGAGGAAATAATAATGGCGAAGGAAAAAAAACTGGTTGAATCCATTATAGATATGGAGCTGGACTTTCCCCAGTGGTACACAGACGTTGTAAAAAAAGCAGACTTAACGGATTATTCCACGTTAAAAGGCTGTATGATTATTCGTCCCTACGGCTATGCGATTTGGGAGTTAATTCAGAAGGAATTGGATAGACGCTTTAAGGAAACCGGGCATGAAAATGTGTATATGCCCATGTTTATTCCCGAAAGCCTGCTGCAAAAGGAGAAGGATCACGTTGAGGGCTTTGCCCCTGAGGTTGCTTGGGTAACCCATGGCGGCGAAACCAAACTGCAGGAGCGTATTTGTGTGCGCCCAACCTCGGAAACCCTATTTTGTGATCATTATGCAAATTTGATTCATTCATACCGTGATTTGCCGAAGCTTTATAACCAATGGTGCTCTGTTGTGCGTTGGGAAAAAACCACCCGTCCATTCCTTAGAACTACGGAATTTTTGTGGCAGGAGGGGCATACTGCCCATGCAACCGCAGAGGAAGCCGAAGAAGAAACTGTACGGATGCTCAATGTATATGCTGATTTTTGCCATGAATATTTGGCCATTCCCGTCATCAAAGGGGAGAAAACGGCAAAAGAACGGTTTGCCGGGGCAAAGGCAACCTATACCATTGAAAGCTTGATGCATGATGGAAAGGCATTGCAGTCCGGTACAAGCCATAACTTTGGCGATGGATTTGCCCGGGCCTTTGACATTCAATATACAGATAAGGAAAACCAATTGCAATATGTCCATCAAACCAGCTGGGGGATGACTACTCGCCTCATCGGTGCATTGATTATGGTTCATGGAGATAACAGCGGACTGGTTCTGCCGCCTAAGGTTGCGCCCACACAGGTGATCATTATTCCCATTGCCCAGCATAAAGAGGGTGTTTTGGAAAAAGCGGAAGCTTTAAGAGAAAGCCTCAGCAAATGCTGCCGTGTAAAGCTGGACGATTCCGATAAGTCTGCCGGTTGGAAATTCAGCGAATATGAAATGAAGGGCGTTCCCCTTCGTCTGGAAGTGGGCCCGAAGGATTTGGAAAAAAATCAGGCTGTCATTGCAAGGCGTGATACGGGAGAGAAGATCGTTGTTTCTTTAGAGGAATTGGAAGAAAAAATTCCCGTACTGCTGCAAGAGGTGCAGGATACGCTTCTAAAGAAGGCAACGGAACGCAGAGACTCCAAGACATATACTGCAACAAACATGGAAGAGTTTGAACGCACCTTGAACGAAACCCCCGGTTTTGTAAAGGCGATGTGGTGCGGAGATCAAGCTTGTGAGGATGCCATTAAAGAAAAAACCGCTGCTACAAGCCGTTGTATTCCTTTTGAGCAGGAAGAAATTTCCGATACCTGTGTTTGCTGCGGTAAAAAAGCAAAGCATATGGTATATTGGGGCAGATCCTATTAATGCTCTAAGCCGGCCCAGAATATTATAAATAAATAGTTCTAAGATTGCCGTAGGCTTTGTCCTACGGCTTTTTTGTGTCGCATTTTGTATGTCCATTCCCCTTATAACATTTCAGCTTCCTATTCGCCGAAAAACCTTTTTATAAAATTTCTAATACTATTCTTTCAAAAATTGAATATAAACACATCCTAAGAATAAAGTTTAAAAATAAGCTGTTATTGGTTTAAATACTGAAAATTCATTGGAGAATGCGGTAATTACATAAAATCTACAAATTTGCAGTTTACAATGACCCATAAGAATAAGAGAATTAGGAGGCGTTTTTATGAGAATACTGAACCGTTTCAAAAACGCATATGAAAGGTATTTAAAAAAGCTGCAGAAAGCAAATCGGGATGCCTTTGGGCGCACAGCCCCCAGCTGCTGCGGTTTGAATCGCCAGAAAGAAAAGCCCCGTAAACAATGAAGCTATCAATGCTTGCTATCTAAAAAATCTGAATGTTCCGGAGGTGTTTCATGGGATCGGCTTTCAAAGAACGTCAGTTGCGTATTGGTGGGATGACCTGCGCCAGCTGCCAGAATAAAATTGAGAAAAAGCTCCGCAATACCGCAGGCATCAAGTCTGCAAAGGTTAGCTATACGACAGAAACGGCGGAGGTTGTGTATGACGGGGATATTATTACATTCAAAGAAATAGGAGCTGTGATTGAACGGCTTGAGTATACTGTGCTGCCGGAGGGACATGGGCAAAGAGGGGACACAAAAAGAATAACCGGTCTCCTGCTCATCATTGTGTCCCTTTATTTCCTTTTGCAGCAGCTTGGAATTTTCAATCGATTTGCCCCCAGTCAATTGGCGGAGGCAGGCATGGGATACGGAATGCTGTTTTTTATCGGGTTGCTTACCTCTGTGCATTGCGTGGCTATGTGCGGCGGCATCAACCTGTCTCAATGTATGCCCGACAGTGTAAAAGGAGAGGGGTTTTTTGCAACCCTGAAACCGACGCTTTTTTATAATTTGGGGCGGGTGGTTTCCTATACTGCCGTGGGGTTTATTGTGGGCGGATTAGGCTCTGTAGTAACCTTTTCTACCGCTATGCAAGGCCTGCTGAAAGTCATTGCCGGTGTTTTTATGGTTATTATGGGAATGAATACGCTGGGGGTTTTTCCGGTTTTGCGTAGTTTCCATCTAAGAATACCCGGTGTATTTACCCAAGGTATAGACAGAAAAAAAGCGAATGCCAAAAGCCCGCTTTATGTCGGGCTTTTGAATGGGCTCATGCCTTGCGGACCGTTGCAGGCAATGCAGCTCTATGCCTTATCCACGGGCAGTCCTGTTATGGGCGCATTTTCTATGCTTTTATTCAGCTTGGGGACGGTGCCTATGATGCTTGGCCTTGGTGCCATCAGCCTCGCCTTAGGAAAAAAGTCTGCGCAAAAAATGATGGGCGCAGGCGGTGTATTGGTGGTTGTCCTAGGGATTTCCATGTTTTCCCAAGGCATCAGCTTAGCGGGTTGGTCCTTGCCGTCATTCCCTTTCAGGGAAGGGGCAGACAGTGCCCAGCAAGGTAGCATTAAGATTGAGGATGGTGTTCAGATTGTAAACAGTACCTTATCCTCGGGAAGCTATCCTTCGATTACTGTTCAGGAGGGAATGCCTGTAAAGTGGATTATAGATGCACCTAAGGGCAGTGTGAATGGGTGCAATAATCGTATTTTTATCCCCGAATATGATATTGAGTATCAATTCCAAACAGGCGAAAATGTCATAGAGTTTACCCCCGATCAAACGGGAAATTTCCCATTTCACTGTTGGATGGGTATGATACGAAGCTCAATTCAAGTGGTGGAGCCCGGCGGAGAGATTTCTGCGGAGTCTGCCATTGGGGAGGAGGAAAAAGAGCCGATTCCCGCAGAGTATACCATACCCACGGAAGAAATTGCTGTTGCAACACAAACGGAGGGGGTGCAGAAGGTAAGCATTCAGCTGACGGAGGAAGGCTTTCAGCCGGCGGTAATTGTGGTGCAGGGGGATTTGGAAACGGAATGGGTAATTGATAACGCATCCGCTTCTGCTGAAAATGCCAATCTGCTTGTTCCTTATTATGCAACACAAGTGCCCATCGCTGTAGGAGAAAATCCGATTTTTATGTATCCTGCCGAAAGCTTTGAATTTTCCAACGGAGGGAATACGTTTTTTGGCTATGTAAAAGTCGTAGCGGATTTGGATACGATTGATTTGGAAAAGATAAAACAGGAAGTGTCTGCATTTGAGCCAAGTATTTGGCCCAAGGAAACCTTTGATTCGGTTGTTAATGCCCCCAGTTGTCATTAATCAACGAAAAAAAGGCAGATTTGCATAAAACAGGAGGAGGTAGGACATGGGATTTCTAATCAGTCATTGGCATTGTATTTTGCCTGCCGCGGGAATGATCCTCGCATTTTTTCTGATGAAAGATAAGCCGAAGGAATAAAAATAAAGAAACTTTAGGAGGCAATACATATGAGGCAAAAAAAGACTGTATCTACAAATTTAGGCAATGGAAGTTTTGTAAAAAAGAGGAAGCCCCTTGGCAGCGGGCTGTTAGTTTTCGCAATTGTATGCATTACCGGGATGGTTTTGACGGGATGTGGTGCCAAGGAGAGTGCCGAAGCACCGAAACAAGAGGAAAAACCGGCAACAGTGGTGGAAGCGGAGGAAAGCCTTGTGATTGCAACGGCTGATCTATCAGAAACAGCCGCATTTTTCCCCGTGGATGTGGATGGAACCCGGGTAGAGGTGGTTGCCGTAAAAGCGCCGGACGGAACCCTTCGGACTGCCTTTAACACCTGTCAGGTTTGTTATGATTCCGGCCGGGGGTATTACGAACAAGAAGGAGATGTACTGGTCTGCCAGAACTGTGGAAACCAATTCCCTATGGAACAGGTGGAAATTGAGGCCGGCGGATGTAACCCTTGGCCCATTTTTGATGAAAACAAAACCGTGACCGAGGAGTCCATCAGCATACCTTACGAGTTTTTGAAGGATGCTACGGTGATTTTTGCAAATTGGAAAGGGAATTATTAAAAACTTTCTGAAAACCGTAACTGTCTATTTCTTCATCAAAATAGCATAGTTGCTGCGTGAAAAAACCCGGGATACAGAAGTTTCCCCGGGTTTTTTGCCTTGATTTTAGTTTTGGTAAATTGTATTTTGTTCTCGCAAAGGCTTTACTTATTTTCAGAGAAATGCCCTCGCATAGAGCAATTAATTTCCCGCCCGTTTTTATGCAAATAATTCTCTCCCCAGCAATACATAGCTTCTAGTATGGGGCGCATACTGATGCCTAAATCCGTTAGGCTGTAATCCACCCGAGGCGGCACTACAGGAAAGACTTTGCGTTTTACGAGGTTTGCTTCTTCCAATTCTCTCAGCTGTTGGGTGAGCATTTTTGGTGTTGCTTGCGGAATGAGCCTGCTCAGTTCTCCAAAGCGCAGGGTAGAATTCATTAAGTGCCACAAAATTAAGGATTTATATTTTCCCCCGATGATGTCTATTGTCGTACCTACGGGGCAATTTACTTGCGGTGCATTGCATTTCATAAGGATAACCTCCAATACTATCGTTTTGGGAAGTATAGCACAATAAAGTGCGTACTTGATAATTTTATAATAACTGTCATAATCATAGCATAAGGCCGAGATAGCGTCAAGGCTGCAAGCAAGGTATCAGTCTTTGAATGCTTAGCATAACATTGCGGTATCCTAACGTAAGGTGTTCATCCGGAAAGGAGTAATTATGAAAAATGAAGTATTGAATATCAGAGGAATGACTTGTGCGGCGTGCGCACAGAGAATAGAAAAAGTGGTGGGAAAGCTTGCGGGGATTGAACAGGCTTCCGTCAACTTAGCCAGTGAAAAGCTGTTTGTGGAGTTTGATCCCGAGGTTTTGCCTTTGACTGTAATTCAAGATAAGGTGAAAAAAATAGGCTATGAGGTTGTGGAAAAAACAGACAGCAGTACGGTTGTAATTCCCATTGGAGGAATGACCTGTGCCGCCTGCGCCCAGCGGGTGGAAAAGGCAGTCAAAAAATTAGAAGGTGTCACCAATTCTTCCGTCAATTTTGCAACGGAAAAAGCCACAGTGGTTTATCAGCCCCAAGCAGTACGGCTCTCTGCAATCCGTGAAGCCATAGAAAAGGCGGGCTATGAAGCTTTGGAAATCAATAGACAGGATGCCGCAAAGGAGGATAGGGAAAGAAAACAACTGGAAATAAAAATCCTATGGACAAAGTTTATTACATCCGCTGTTTTTTCTCTGCCTCTGCTCTATATTGCCATGGCGCCTATGATTACAATTGTGCAGCTGCCATTTCCGGCAGGCCTTGACCCCATGCGGTATCCTTTGCTTTATGCACTGGCGGAGCTTTTACTGGTGCTTCCCGCCCTTGGTGTGGGGTATAAATTTTACACAGTTGGCTTTAAAGCCCTATGGCAGCGCAGCCCCAATATGGATTCGCTGATTGCCATTGGCACCACTGCGGCAGTTCTTTACAGCCTTTATAATACATGGCTGATTGCAAAGGGTAATTTTATGGGCGTGGATCATTTGTATTATGAAACGGCCGGTGTCATCATTACATTGATTCTGCTTGGAAAAACGCTGGAAGCCGTTTCCAAGGGACGCACCGGGGAGGCCATTAAAAAGCTGATGGGTCTGGCACCGAAAACGGCCATTGTGATACAAAATGGTGCGGAAAAAGAGATTCCCATTGACGAGGTGGAAATCGGAGATATTCTCGTTGTAAAGCCCGGTGCAAAAATTCCTGTGGACGGATCGGTGGTGGAAGGGCGCACTGCCATTGACGAGTCTATGCTCACCGGCGAAAGTATGCCGGTGAATAAAAAAGCAGGAGACCCTGTTTATGCGGCTTCCTTAAATACAACGGGAACCATTCAATTTCAGGCGGAAAAAATCGGAAGTGACACTGCCTTGGCACGCATTATTCAGTTGGTTGAAGAGGCTCAGGGCTCGAAAGCGCCCATTGCTCAAATGGCGGATATTGTTTCTGGTTATTTCGTACCTGTTGTATGCGGCATTGCGGCATTGGCCGGCATTGCGTGGTACTTTGGTACCGGCGGTGACATAGAGTTTGCTCTTACCATATTTATTGCCGTTTTGGTTATTGCCTGCCCTTGTGCCTTGGGCTTGGCAACACCCACTGCCATTATGGTGGGTACCGGCAAGGGTGCCGAGAACGGCATTTTAATCAAAGGCGGTCAGGCATTGGAAACAGCGCATAAAATCAATACCATTATTTTTGACAAAACAGGAACCATTACCGAAGGCAAGCCAACGGTTACAGATGTTTTGACAACGGAGGGCGTAGAGAAGAACCGTCTCCTTCAATTAACGGCTTCTGCCGAAAAAGGTTCGGAGCATCCCTTGGGGCAGGCCATTGTTCGGGGGGCGGAAGATGCAGGCCTTCCTCTCTTTACCATGGAAAACTTTGAATCCCTCACAGGGCGGGGGATTGAGGCAAATATTGATGGTCATACCATTTTGGCGGGCAACCGCAAACTGATGGCAGAGCGGGAAATTTCCCTGACTGCCATGGAAGAAGCCAGTGATCTGTTGGCAGAGGAAGGCAAGACACCGATGTATGTCGCTTTGGATGGTACGCTTTCCGGCATTGTGGCAGTGGCAGATGTTGTAAAGCAGAGCAGTCGGGCGGCCATTGAAGAGCTGCATCACATGGGCATTGAGGTTGCAATGATTACCGGAGATAATAAAAAGACGGCGGCGGCCATTGCAAAACAGGTGGGCATTGACCATGTTTTAGCGGAGGTGCTTCCGCAGGATAAGTCAAATGAGGTGAAAAAGCTTCAGGAATTGGGGCGCAAGGTTGCCATGGTTGGGGACGGTATTAACGACGCACCGGCACTGGCACAGGCGGATATCGGCATTGCCATTGGCTCCGGGACAGACGTTGCCATGGAATCCGCAGATATTGTGCTGATGCGATCCGATTTAATGGATGTGCCCACAGGCATCCTTTTAAGCAAAAAAACCATTCAAAACATTAAGCAAAATTTATTTTGGGCATTTGGTTACAACGTCATCGGTATTCCCATTGCGGCAGGTGTGTTGTATCTCTTTGGCGGCCCCCTGTTAAACCCTATTTTTGCGGCGGCGGCAATGAGTTTAAGCTCCGTTTCCGTTCTGGCCAACGCCCTCAGATTAAAGAGATTTCAAACAACAGTAGGAAAGGGCAGGGTGAGCAGACCATGAAAAAGAATGTAAAATTGATTTCTGCTATAGGTGTGGCTGTAGTTATCGTAGCACTCATTCTCACAGGTATTTTGAAAACAGCCGGAACCATTGATGTGGTGGGAAAGGGCTCTGTGGATTCTTTTGAAGCCGTTCTCTCTGCATCAGACAGTGGTGTGGTTTTTGATGAGGAAAATAAGGGCTGGAAGCTGGAAGCACCGGATGGCTCGGCGGGTTTTATTTGGAGCGGGAACTTTAGCGAAAGCCCCTTATTTGATGTCATGCTCTCTGTGGATGCCGCACCTTTTGTAGAGGCAGGCTTGGATATTGAGAAATTGCCGGAATATTATACGGTGCAGGATGGAATGCTTTTGGTAGGGACCCAATTGGGTGAAGATCAAGGAAAAGAAGAAGCCACACCGAAAGCGGCTTACGAGGAAATTGTTCGTAAATATCCCCATCAAATTGGCTATCATACCCCAATGGATCATTATAATATTAGCCTTGGCAATGGCAATCTGTTTGAATGGGCCAAGAATATGGAGATGAATGGATCCGTAAAGGAAGCTCAAGATAAGGATATTGTATTTGTTCTGCATCCGGAGCCTTTGATTGCTGCGGGCGTGGATCCCGAAAAAGTGGAAGGCTGGGCATACACCACGGTTAGCATGGGTATGGGGGCCAGTGCGGAAGAAATGTATAAATTTTTGAAGCCTTTTGATTTACAATAAATTCTATGGGCTGGATACCCTTTGTGAGGTTGCAGATGCAGCTGCTCAAAAAAAGAAATTAAATAACATAACTTGTCATACTAGATTGGAGGCATTATAATGGAAGAAACAATATTGAATGTAGAAGGTATGTCCTGCGAGCACTGCGTAAAGGCTGTGAAAAATGCAGTAAGCGCCTTGCCCGGCATTGAAAAAGTTGCCGTTGATTTGAAAAACAAATCAGTAACCGTAAAGTATCATCCGGCGGAAAGCACACTGGATGAAATCAAATCGGAAATTGAGGAACAGGGCTACGATGTAGTAGGATGATGAATGAGGGGGGATGCGCCGCAAGAGTGTTTCCCCCTTCTGCGTGAGGAAGTGAAGCCGGTACGATGAACAATCAAAGCAAAAGCATTTTAGTTGTGGATGATGAGCCAAAAATTTTGGAGGTCGTGTCTGCCCTTCTGAAAAAGAAGGGATTTCGTGTTTTATCAGCAGAAAATGGCCAAATGGCTTTGGATATATTCAACCGTGAAAATATCACCTTGGTTATTTTGGATTTAATGATGCCGGGGATTTCCGGCGAGGAGGTTTGCGGGCAAATCCGCAAAAAATCCCGTGTGCCCATCATCATGCTGACAGCCAGGGTGGAGGATGAGGACGTGGTAAAGGGGTTAGGCCTTGGCGCAGACGATTATATCACAAAGCCCTTTGGCCTAAAGGTGCTGTATGCCCGGGTGGAAGCGTTGCTCCGCAGAACGGGGGAGGATCTGGTTCCGCTGACCATGAGAAATTCTTGGCACAACGGAGACTTGTTGATAGATTTTGAAAAAGGCATTCTTTTAAAAAAAAATATCCCTGTTGTATTAACAGCAAGGGAGATGAAAATACTCTCAGCATTGATTAAATATCCTGGTAAGGTGTTTCATCGAGAAGAGTTGATTTCTGTTGCATTGGGAGATGATTTTGATGGATACGACCGGGCCATTGACAGCCATATCAAAAATATACGCCAGAAAATTGAGGATGACCCCAAAAATCCCGTGTATGTATTGACTGTCCACGGTTTGGGCTACAAATTCGGAGGGGACTGAATTCATGAAAAGCTTGCGTTCACAGCTATCCTTATACATTATGTCTATTGTTTTGGGAATAGTGGTTCTGGTCAGTTTGCTTGCCAACATGGCGGTCAACAAACAGTTTGAAGAATATATTATCCGTCAGGAACAACTGCGGCGAGGGGAAATTGTTGAAGATTTGGAAAGTTTATATAATAGGATGACAAAAAGCTGGAGTACAGAATCGCTTCACACAATTGGTATGTATTCCTTATATGACGGCTATGTGTTATCCATTTATGATAGGTCGGGAGAGCTGCTTTGGGATGCGGAAAAGCATGATATGACCCTTTGCAGGCAAATTATGGGGGAGATTACAGAACGGATGCGACGTAGAGAAGAAAACAACGGCTTTACAACCCATGCGTTCGCTTTAATGCAGGGAAATCAAAAGATTGGTTCTGTATCCATCAAGACCTATGGCCCTTATTTTTTGAAGGAAAGCGAATTTCAATTTATTAATCAGATGAATGGAATTTTTCTGCTCATCGCATTGGTTTCCTGCGGGGTATCTATTCTGGCGGGCGGTTTTTTTGCTTATAGAATTGCCAGACCTGTAACAAAAACGGCAGAAATCGCCAAACAGATTGCTAATGGGGCATATGATATTCGTTTTGAGGGGGATACAAAAACCAAAGAGCTGCATATGCTTGTCACTTCGATTAACAATATGTCTGATGCTTTGGGCAGGCAGGAGCAATTTCGCAAGCAGCTGACCGGGGATATTGCCCATGAGCTGCGCACTCCCCTTGCCGCCCTCCGTTCTCATTTGGAGGCCATGGCAGAGGGGATTTGGGAGGCAAGCCCGGAACGGCTGTATGGCTGTATCGAGGAAGTGAAACGCCTAAGCAGCTTGATTGTTGATTTAGACCGGTTGGCAAAGCTGGAGCAGGAAAATCTGAAGCTGCATATTACGGAAATGGATTTGCTTGCGGCTGTGGAAACTGTTGGTCATAATTTTGAAAGGGAGGCTGACAATAAAAAAATCAAACTGAGCATACAGGGTGAGCCTACAGTGGTGCAGGCCGACCGGGAGAGAATCCTTCAAGTGATGACCAATCTTTTGTCCAATGCAATAAAATATACCCCTTCTGGCGGTGAAATCAGTGTTTTGGTAAAGGGGGAGGCAGAGAAAGGCATTCTGATTTTTGAGGACACCGGTATTGGCATTGCGCAAAAAGATATACCCTATGTTTTTGAAAGATTTTATCGTGCGGAGCAGTCCCGCAATAGAAAGTCCGGCGGGGCGGGGATTGGCTTAACCATTGCAAAATCCGTTGTGGAGGCCCACCACGGAGAGCTTAGATTAGAAAGCACCGAAGGAATGGGCAGCCGGTTTATGGTTGTTTTACCCAGAAAGTACTCTTTTTCCAATGGCATCTTGGAATAAACCGATAGGTACAGTTCGCACCGTTTTATGCCTTGGAGAGGATACATGAAAACAGAAATATTTGTACCTTTCATAACCATAGATGCAATCCTTCCTTAGTGCTTCAGAAGAGAATCGGCATATTGGGGCGGCACACAAAAATTTGTCCTGCCATATTGTAACAGAAAAAGAAAGGTGGTGCTGCAGCTATGTCCGAAAATATTGAATTTCATGCGGATGTAAGTCAGGACAGGATGTTTCCCCTACCATTGGCGGAGGAAGAATTCTTAAACTATGAATACCCCTTGACACCCATGGCGAATGCCGAGCTCATTCGGAAAGTTTTTCCGGAAATTAATATTATGCCAAATGTTCAGGAGCTGGAAATCACCATTATTTCTGGGATTACATTATATGGATTTATAAATTTCTTCAATGCCTTTACCGCTGTTTCGGCAATTGATATTTATGTAAATGGTGTGAGGGTCATTTCTAATTTAAAATATAGTGCTTTCTCACCATATTATAAAGCCTTTCCTGGGTATTATCATATTCAGATTTTGCAAGCAGGAAAAACGGAGGATGTCTTTATCTCCACATTTATTAATATCATCGGGTACCGTGTTTATACAGGGGCTTTTTCTGGATTAGACGGCCATACGTGTATGCTCATGGTGAATGACTGTATACCTCCCATCCCCGAGAGTTTTGCCTATCTTCGCTTCATACAAATTTCACCCAATGCGCCTTTGCTCAACGCTTATTTGGACGATGCCCTTATTTTGTCCGAAATTGATTATAGGGAAATCAGCCGATACTATGCGGCAAAAGAAGGGATGCATACGTTAAAAATAAAGGATTATATTACCGGAGAAATACTGAAGGAGGAAAATCACTTAGATTTAGCGGGCCAAGATGCATATTCCGTTTATTTGTTTGGAAATTATACGAAGGTGCCCGGGCTGCAAATGCTAATAGACAGAGACGGAATCAGCCATCTGGAATTTTAGTTGTTTTTTTGTTTAAAATACTAGTCCTTCTTAGCATTGTTTGTTATAATATGACC
Organism: Tyzzerella sp. UBA1042; assembly: GCA_002316675.1. Lineage (GTDB taxonomy): Bacteria > Bacillota > Clostridia > Lachnospirales > Anaerotignaceae > Chakrabartyella. The sequence goes on along the minus strand of DCDZ01000066.1, from coordinate 75,840 downwards.
AAAGATAGAAGCAAATACGGAAATAAAGGAGTATGCTATGTTACTTAAAGGAAAGACAGTGGTTTTGGGTGTTACGGGAAGCATTGCGGCTTATAAAATGGCGAATGTGGCTAGTATGCTGGTAAAGATGGAGTGTGATGTGCATATCATTATGACGGAAAATGCCACCCATTTCATTACCCCCATTACCTTTGAAACGCTGACGGGAAATAAATGTCTGGTAGACACATTTGATCGTAATTTTCAATTTCATGTTGCCCATATCTCTTTGGCCAAAAAAGCCGACGTTTTTTTGGTTGCGCCTGCTTCTGCAAATGTGATCGGGAAATTAGCTTCAGGCATTGCCGATGATATGCTGACCACAACGGTGATGGCTTGTACCGCAAAAAAAATAATCGCCCCGACGATGAATACGAATATGTTTCATAATCCGATCGTTCAGGATAATTTAAAAAAACTTGCAGGATATGGCTATGAAATCATTCCGCCGGAAAGCGGAGTGTTGGCGTGCAAAGATACGGGGGAAGGCAAACTCCCAAAGGAATCGGTTTTGGTGGCCCATATCCTTCGTGAAATTGCATATGAAAAGGATTTACAGGGCCAAAAGGTGCTGATTACCGCAGGGCCCACCCAAGAGGCTATTGATCCTGTTCGCTACATTACCAATCATTCCACCGGAAAGATGGGGTATGAGCTTGCCAAAGCTGCTATGCTCCGCGGGGCAGAGGTAACCTTAGTAAGCGGCGTGACTACGTTGGAGTGTCCTTTATTTATAAACTATATTCAAGTAAAGAGTGCCGCAGATATGTTTGAGGCAATGAAAAGTAATTTTCTTGAAAATGACATTATCATTAAAGCGGCAGCCGTGGCTGATTATAAGCCGAAAACCGTTTCGGATAATAAAATGAAGAAAAAAGACGGAGAAATGTGTATAGAGTTAGATCGGACACAGGATATTTTGAAATATATGGGAGAACATCGCAAAGAGGAACAATTTTTCTGCGGTTTTTCCATGGAAACAGAGAATATGCTGGAGAATTCCAGAGCCAAGATGGAAAAGAAAAACATTGATATGATCGTAGCAAATAATTTGAAAATTGCGGGCAGCGGCTTTGCTACCGATACGAATGTTGTTACATTGATTTCTAAGCAAGAAGAGGTTCAGTTGGATCTTTTAACAAAAGAAATGGTTGCTCATAAGATTTTAGACGAAATTCTAAAGCTCAGAGGATAAAAAAATGCGTATCTTCTTTTGAGATACGCGTTTTTCATCGAAAAAAGAAAAATTCACCCAGCGCAGTCATATTGTTCTAAGGTATATGACTTGTTTATTGCTATACTTCAAGGAATAATTTTTTTTAGTAGGTTTTGTTGACGCTAGAGTAGATTTATGCTAAAATTTAGAAAATAATGGGTTCTATTTGTAGAATTATGTATATTCAGGTTTGTACATAAAGGATATTTTTATAGAAAAATAAAGCAATATTTTATAGAAATCAGAAAATACTACCGTTTATTTTATATAGTACGACTATTTTTAGCAGAAGTGGAAAGGGAAGGACTGGGTTTCATTTCCTGTTTGTGCCTGTAAGATTGATTATCTGGTTATGTATAGGGAAGTACCGTACGCTTGGATTTTTGCGTAGAGGAAAGAACTTGGCGGAATTGAAGGTGTTATTTTCTTTGCTGATACAATTTGGCGATGGATCCGTTTTTTGCTTCAACAATTGTGTTCTGTGAGGCAATGATGAAGTATATCAGGTATGGAGTGTAGCAAGCAAAAATTCTTATACTCATTTCAATGATACGGATAAGAACGAAACCGCTGAAATTCAGCGGTTCGTCGCATATATAGAGGTTTGCGGCATAGGCACGGGTAGGATGTTAGGATGTTTTTGAGTACGAAAGACTTCTATGGCTGGGCCAGAAGGCCTTCTTCTATTTATAGAAAAGGTGTTCTGTTTGGACAGCAGCTTTTTTGCAAGCATAGCGGAGGATGATGGTAAACATGGTTCTTCCCGCCGCAAAATCAGAGGTATGCAAGCCATAAGTTACGATAGATAGAGCAGAAGATTAAGTCAGTGAGATTGAATCAGTTAGGAGAACGGTATGCTTTCTTTTTTAGAAATTTTGAAGCAGTCCATGGAGTTGGGAGCATCAGATATTTTTATTGTTGCGGGAAAAGCATTGTCCTATAAAAAGGGGAAAATGATATATCAGCTGAATGATGAAAAGGTTATGCCTGAGTATTCCAAATTGTTGGTGGAGGAGGCGTATCGGTTGGCAAACCGTGGGTTGACACATTTGGAGGATGCTGGGGAGGATGATTTTGCCCTTTCTGTGCCCAATTTAGCCAGACTGCGGGTGAATTGCTATAAGCAGAGGGGCTCTCTGGCGGCAGTGCTGCGGATTGTGGCCTATGGCATTCCTGAGTATCAGAAAATTGGAATTCCCGAAGAGGTCATTCGCGTGGCAAATCTGAAAAAGGGTATGGTATTGGTAACAGGAGCGGCGGGAAATGGAAAATCAACAACACTGGCCTGTGTTTTGCAAAGAATTAATGAAACCCGCAGCAATCATATTATTACCTTGGAGGATCCGATTGAGTTTTTGTATCGTAACGAAAAATCCATCGTAAGTCAGCGGGAAATCGGACTGGATACAAAAAATTTTACAACTGCCTTGCGCTCCAGCTTGCGGCAGTCTCCCGATGTTATCTTAGTAGGAGAAATGCGTGAGCATGAGATACTGCAAATATCTATGATGGCAGCCGAAACAGGCCATCTGATTCTTTCGGCGTTGCATACGGTAGGTGCCGTAAATACCATTGAGAGAATCATAGATATTTTTCCGCCGCATCATCAGCAGCAGGCCAGAGTACAGTTATCTATGGTCTTGCATACCATCATTTCTCAACAGCTGATTCCAGCCAAGGACGGCACTTTGGTTCCTGCCTTTGAAATTTTGCATATGAATCCAGCAGTGGGCAATATGATACGAGAGTCGAAGGTTTATCAAATAGAGTCAGTAATCGGGATGTCAGGAGCCGAGGGAATGGTTTCTATGGATTATAGCTTATATGAATTGGTTTCTAAAGGTAAAATATCGAAGGAAACTGCGTTACAATATGCCCTTCATCCCGAGGCGTTGGAAAAACGCTTCCGCATGAATGCTGGGAGATAGAAAGCGCCAGGGAATAGATTTCGGGTTCGTTCCTTTTGCTGCCTTGTCTGTATTTTCAACTTGAATTATAGGAGGAAAATTGCAAAAGCATAGGAAAAGGATGGCTTTTGTCCACCATCATGTTTGCAAGAAAAAGAGGGTAAATAAATTTGATCTAACATTACTGCGCATGAGGAATGCTTTTGGTAATGGTTTCAATTCAATAGTTTGGTATGATATAGCTTTCATACGAATGGAAAAAGGGGGAGGCCTGTGGGCGAAGAATTTAGAGTAACACTGTTAGGCGAGTTTACGATCGAATACAAAAATAGCATCATTTCCGATCAGATAAACCGCTCGAAAAAGGTTTGGACATTGTTGGAATATCTGATTGTCCACAGAAAACGATTTGTCCCTCAAGATGAATTGATAGAATTGCTTTGGGCAGACGGAACCTCCAGAGATCCCATCAATACATTAAAAGTTTTGATGCATCGGGTTAGAACTGCTTTGGAAGGGCTGGATTTTGAAAATAGCCGCAGAATGATTTTATATCGAAATGGGGCTTATGGGTGGAATCAGGATTTTAAATGCGTTACAGATGTAGATGAATTTCAAAGACTGATTTTTGAGAGTGAATTAGAAACAGAGGATGTTTCAAGAAAAATTTCCCTTTTACTGCAGGCAGAGAGCCTCTATCGGGGACATTTTTTACAGAAAAAAGCTTGTGAAGAATGGGCAATCCCAATTTCTTCCTACTATCGTTCGCTGTATGGGCGGGTAGTTTCAGATTTGGCGAAACTGCTTTTTGAGCATAAAAAATATGAGCAGCTTTCTAATGTTTGTGAGAAAGCAATTCTTTTAGAGCCTCATGAAGAACAACTGTATATTTATTTGATTCAAGTTTTAATCCAAACAGGTCAGTTGGAACAAGCCCTTGATTTATATCATCATGCCACGGGGCTTTTCATGAAAGAATTGGGAATTACCCCTTCGGAGGAATTACTGACCTTATATAAGGATGTTGTCAAAACAATTAAAACACCGGAGATGGATCTTTCTGTCATAAAAAATAGGCTGGATGAGAGCAAGAAAGAAATAGGAAGTATTTTTTGTGAATATGAATTTTTTAAGCTAGTCTATCATTTAGAAGAAAGAAATATGGAAAGATCGGGAGAACCTGCTCACTTGTGTTTGCTTTCTGTTGTGGATAATAATATGGTGAGCATTCCTTCCAGAAGAGTTTTAAATCGTGGTATGGAGTCTTTAAAGACTACAATTCAGTATAACATAAGAAGCGGTGATGTGTTTACCCGCTATAGCGTCAATCAATATTTGATTTTGCTTTCAAATACCAATTATGATGCGGCTAATACGGTGGCACAGCGTTTATTAAGAACCTTTAAAATAGAATTTCCGAATTTGAATATTGTGTTAAAATATTCAATTCAGCCCATTACCTCCAGTAAAGAGGAAAGAATGTAATCCCCTCCATTTGTTGAAAGGTTTTTTATAAAGAAGCGGAATATCCTCCTAATTCACACAAAAAATAATGTTCCATTAGGCCAACAGAAGGGCTTGCTGACTGTAAATTCCAGTCGGCAAGCCCTTCTGTTGGTGCCTTTATGGGTATTCTTTATGCGGGAGATGAAATTTTTTGCCTGCCCTCATGATTCATTTCAAAATTATCTTTGTGGATAAGCTCGGAAATGGGAACGATTTCGTAGCCTTTTTCTTTTAAACCTTTTATGATGGTGCCCAAGACCTGAGGCGTATACTTCGCATCATTATGAAATAAAATAATGGAACCATTGCCCAGATTTTTGTGATTTAGAACCTGATTGATTTCATGCTCCGGCCCTAATTCCTTCCAGTCTAGGCTATCAACATCCCACTGCACAGGATAATAAGAATTTGCAAAAGAGGTTTCAATGACTGTGTTGTTGTACTCCCCAAAGGGCGGACGGAACAATTCCATTTCGATTCCTGTCAAATCCGCTACAGCTTTATGGCAGTCGGCAAGCTCCTTGGCAATTTGTTCCGCCGACAGCTGGTTCATATGTGGATGGGTAGAAGAATGGTTGCCTAAGTCATGCCCTGCTTTGGCAATTTTTTTCACTTCCTCGGGATAATCTTCAACCCAATATCCGCAGAGAAAAAAAGTGGTTTTTACATCATTGGCTGCTAAAATTTCCAATAAAGTATCTGTGTCATCTGCGCCCCAAGCTGCGTCAAAGCTAATGGAGACCTGAGGCTTCTCTGTTTCCACACAATAAATTGGAAGCTTTTTTTCTGTGTTTGCGGAAACGATGGACGAGACTTTTGCTGCGGCAGGAGGGAAGAGAAATGCACAAAGACCAACGCAGATCACTGCCGCCAATCCCATCAGAATATGCTTTTGTTTGATATGTATTGCTTTAAATAGTTTCATTTTGCTACCTCCGGGCTTTTTTACCAATATATCGAGGTTAGGGTAAGAATATGAAAAAACGTGTTGACAATTTTTTGAAAAAAGATTAATTTAAATATATGCTTAAATGATAAACAAATGCAAAGAGGGTGGAAAGTTGACACAAAGAGAACGGCAAATATATGAAATTATTCGTGCAATACCTATGATTGAGCAAAGCGAAATTGCGCAAAAACTGGGCATTACCCGGAGTTCCGTGGCGGTGCATATTGCAAACCTGCAAAAAAAAGGATATATCTTGGGCAGAGGTTATTTACTCAAAGAACAGGAGTATATTCTGGGAATCGGTGCTGCAAATGTGGACATCCATGGGAAAAGCAAAAAAGGCATTCAATTGAGAGATAGTAATCCCGGCAAAATGAATTCCTCAGCCGGCGGGGTCACCAGAAATGTTTCTGAAAATCTGGCCAGGCTTGGGGCCATGGTTAAGCTGATCACCGCTTTGGGGGATGATACGTATGCGGAGCAAATTCGCAGCGAGTGCGCAGCTGCAGGGATTGATTTTTCTCACAGTATGGTGGTAGAAAGGCATCCCTCTTCTACCTATATCTCCATTCTAGATGAAAATGGAGATATGTATGTAGCCATGTCGGATATGTCCGTGCTACAACAGATGAACATGGACTATTTGAAAGGAAAAGGCGGTATTATTGGCGGCGCAAAGTACATTACCATGGATGCCGGTCTTCCGGAAGCGGTTTTAGAGGGCATCTTAGATATTTATGGAAAACAAGCCCCCATTTTTGTTGATCCGGTTTCTTGTACTTATGCCGAAAAATTAAAGCCTATCATTGGCCGTATTGATACAATTAAGCCGAACAAACTGGAAACCGAGGTGATTAGCGGCATAAAAATTGAATCGGAAGCGGATTTGGAGCGTGCGGCAGATGCCCTTTTAGAAAAAGGGTTAAAACATATTTATATCAGCCTTGGTATGGATGGATGCTTTTATATGAATCGAGATGGTGTGAAAATAAAGCGATCCCTTCGGCCGCTGGAGAGAATGGAGAATGCCACAGGCGGCGGCGATGCCTTTATGGCGGCAGTTTTATATGCAAGACTGCATGATGTTGATGTGAGTCATACCATAGACCTTGCTTTAGCGGCAGGCATTGCGGCAATTTCATACAAAACAACCATTCATCCAAATATGAGCATAGCATTACTTGAAAAAATATTGGAGGAAAGAAAACGATGAATTTAGATAAATATTTAACCATTACCCCCGAAATTCAAGAGGCCATTGGCAATAAAAAGCCCATTGTTGCATTGGAGAGCACGATTTTAAGCCATGGTATGCCCTATCCGGAAAATATTGCCTTTGCTCATAGGGTGGAGGAAATTGTGCGAGAGGAAGGGGCAATCCCTGCAACCACTGCAATTATTCACGGAAAGCTTAAGGTGGGGCTGACAGCGGAAGAGCTGGAGCTTATGTGTAAAGGGGAAGAGGTAGGCAAAGTAAGCCGTCGGGATGTGGCAGTATATTTGGCAACGGGAAAGGTTGGTGCTACAACGGTTGCCACCACTATGATGATTGCTGCCATGGCGGGCATTCGTATTTTTACTACAGGGGGAATCGGCGGTGTGCATAGAGGTGCTGCGGAAACCATGGATATTAGTGCTGACTTGCAGGAGCTTGCCCATACCCCCGTAGCTGTCGTTGGTGCGGGCGCAAAATCTTTATTGGATATTGGCCTTACGCTGGAATATTTGGAAACCATGGGCGTCCCTGTAATTGGTGTTGATACAGAGGATTTCCCTGCGTTCTATTGCAGGAAAAGTGGTTTCAAGGTGGATTTTAATGCGAAGGATGAAACACTGATTGCAAAAATTTTGAAAACAAAATGGGATTTGAACCTTGCAGGCGGCGCATTGATTGCGAATCCCATCCCTGCGGCATATGAATTGGATTTTGATGAAATGGAAGCAGTGATTAATCGTGCATTGGTATTAGCCAAGGAGGGGGGCATTCATGGGAAAGAAACCACGCCATTTCTGTTAAAGCATATCAAGGAAATGACAAAAGGGGTTTCCCTTGCTTCTAATTTGCAGCTGGCTTATAATAATGCAAGGGTTGCATCAAAAATTGCCGTCGCATTAACAGTGTTAGACGAATGATTTAGAAATTTTCTATGGATTTAAAAGTCCCTTCCTACGACAGAGAAATGAAAGGGTCTTTTTTTATAGAAATAGGGAGTTTCAAATAAATTTTTTATACCCTTTGTATCTGGGAGAGCGTCCTTTTCAAATTGCTTTTTTCCGCATTCAATAACTTCAACTTGCTTTTTTAAGGCAGATTATATAAAATGCAAGAAAGCACATTGCTTTTTCAGAAAGGAAGTGAGTATATGGAACAAGGAATATTTCAAGTTGGGCCCATTCGGCCACCAAGTGAAGCAAACAGCTTGCTTCTGCGTGTAACAGAAAACTGTCCCTGGAATAAATGTAAATTTTGTATGCTGTATAAAAACACCTCATTCCACGTCAGACCTGTGGCAGAGGTGAAAAAAGATATTGACGTTATGGCGGAATACAGAGATAGAATTTTGAGCCATTGGCGTAATGGCGACTATGATATGGCTGCAATTCAGCGGGAATATCAATCAATGCCGACGGATGAAGCAAAAATGTGCTATCAAATGGTATTTACCTGGCTGACCGAGGGGAATAAGCAGGCAATTTTCTTGCAGGATGCCAATACCATGGTTTTGCGTCCGGAATGGTTGGTGGAAATTGTCAGCCATGTGAGAACGCGCTTGCCAGAAATTCAAAGAATTACCTCCTACGGCAGGGCAAATACCTTAGCCCGTATTTCTCCGGAGGATTTTAAGCTTTTGCGGGCAGCGGGTTTGGATCGTATTCATTCCGGCTATGAGTCGGGTTCTGATAAGGTTCTGGAGTTGATTGGAAAGGGTGCAACCCAAGAGGATGAAATCATTGGCGGCAAAAAGGTGAAGGCCGCAAACATCGAGCTGTCCATATATTTTATGCCGGGAGTGGGCGGCAAGGCGTTATCCAATGAAAACGCTACGGAAACGGCAAAGGTAATCAATGAAGTAAACCCGGATTTTGTGCGCCTGCGTACCTTTATTTTAAGAAGCGGCTCTTTAATGGAAGAATTGCGTGCCTCCGGCAAATATCAGGAGCAAAGAGATATAGAAAAATTGGTGGAAATTCGGAAAATGCTTGCCCACATCGATCCGAAACGTGTTACTGGTAAACTCACCAGTGACCATATTATTAATTTGTTGGAAGAGGTTTCCGGCTATTTAAACACGGACTTATACGATATGCTGGAATACATTGATGCCTTTTTGGCCCTTCCGGAGCTAGAGCAAAAAAAGTATCAGTTGGCAAGGAGAATGGGGTTTCCTTTGGATTGGAAATACCTTTATCGTATGCAGCCCTATGATCAAACCCGGGTAGAGGAGCTTTCAAAAAATATTGTTGATGAAAAGGAGTGGGAAGCCTTGCTGCACAGATTTACGGACAGATATATTTAAGGAGATGAAAATTTGGATACGGAAACGATTTTCACGACGATCATTCCAATTGTTTTGGTGGTTGGTCTTGTAGCTTATAATTTGCGGAAAATGCAGAGAAATATTAACAATATGAAAAATGATTGCGGCAACGGCTGCAAGGGCTGTGCCCACAGCGAAAGCTGTCATAAACCGGAAAAGGAAGAAAAGTAAGTATGAAATAGGATGCAGCAAAAGAAAGGTAAGCACATTTTTAAGAATGAGAAAGTTTATCAATAAAAAGAAGTCTGATTTTACGTTCTTACATCAGGCTTCTTTTGTATATTTTTTATGATATTCTATGTGCGGTATAGCCCTTTTACAACTTGAATTTTGAGTTTCTATGGATTTTGTCATAGCACACGCTATAAAAAGTGTATGTAACGTTTTATTTCAGCTGTGTTTTAAGCGTCGTTTTTTTTCTGTTGCTCATGCTCGGTACGGTATCTGCTCATTAATCCGTGGAATAAGTCCATTGCGGTGGGCGGTGTAAAGCTAATTGCGTTAGCGCCGGCTTCGATGGTTTCTTTAATGCTTTCTCTGGAAGGGCCTCCGGTTGCAATAATAGGTACGGAGGGATATTTTCGGCGAATGGAACGCACCACGTCCGGCGTTCTGCTTGCGGCGGATATATTTAAAATGCTGGTGCCCGCAGCTAATCTGCCGTCAATATCATTGTTTTCGTGTAAAATAGTAACGATAATCGGGATATCGATAATTTCATGAATATGTTGAATCACCGAGTTACTGGTGGGTGCATTTACAACTACGCCCATGGCGCCTAAGGCTTCGGCATCCTTTGCAAGCATAACCACCCGGGGGCCTGTTGTGGTACCGCCGCCGACACCACAAAATACGGGAATACTGGAAGCGGAAACGATGGCGTCTGCAATAATTTGCTGAGGAGTAAAGGGATATACGGCGAGCACTGCATCGGCATTACAATTACGAATAATTGCAATGTCGGTTGAAAATATCAAAGATTTGATGCGTTTTCCCCAAATAACAATACCGCTGGCACTCCATATTTCTTCCGGCATTGTTACAATGTGCTTTCTCAATCTGCTGTCGATGCGGGGGATTTTTTTTTCAGCCATACAATATCTCCTTTCACGATAAAACAATATGAAATCAACTAAAAAGTTGTTATAAGTATACAATTAAGAAGCTGATTTGTCAAGTTTTTTTATGAATGTTGAATTGAATTGTTAATTTATACGAAGTGTAGAAAAGAACCAAGGCTTGACATAATTATCGTTTAATACTAAACTAATAGTTATCCAAAGAAAATAATTTTCACCGGCTTTTTTGCGGATAATACTGTTGCAGGCGGGTAAAATTATGATATAAAAAGCGGTTATTTTCTTATGCAGATGGGAAGAACGCATTTGTATTGAAAATACCCTCTAAGCTTGGAAATGTTATCCAAGGAAACAGCAATCCATTTGCTTTACCTTTCAAAAGAAAGGTGGAGCAAGGGATGGTTTTAATTTTTTTATAAAAACGACAATGACATTAGGAGGGATAAGAATGTTAGACAAAAAGGTAATAGATCTTTTAAACGCACAGATTACAAAGGAATTCTTTTCTGCCTATCTGTATCTGGATTTTGCAAATTTTTATGAATCCAAAGGGCTCGAGGGTTTTGCAAACTGGTTTAAAATACAGGCACAGGAAGAAAGGGACCATGCAATGCTCTTTTATCAGTATTTGCAAAACAATAATCAGCGGGTCGATTTTGAAGCAATCGGCAAGCCGGATGTAGAAATTGATACATTGATGGATCCCTTAAAGGCTGCTTTGACACATGAGGAATATATTACAGCGTCCATCCATACAATCTACACAGCGGCACAAGAAGTGCATGATTACAGAACCGTTCAATTTTTAGACTGGTTTGTAAAAGAACAGGGCGAAGAAGAAACAAATGCAAACGGTTTGATTACAAAAATGGAGCTGTTCGGAAGCGATGCAAAGGGCTTGTATATGTTGGATAATGAATTAAAGGCAAGGGTTTATGCGGCACCTTCTTTAATACTGTAAGATTTGCACTAAAAAATAAGAAATTGATACGAATATTTTAAGGATAAAAGCGTATGCAGAAAATGTATACGCTTTTACGATATCTTGTGTTTTTAATAAAGGGATTCATTTTTTAGGAAAGGTATTGTTTTTTGTTAAATTTTTGAAGAGGGCTTTAGTTCTTTTAAAATATTTGTTGACAAAAAAATATATAATGCTATAATGAAACAAATTAAATAAAAAAAGCTATGACGAAGAGGGCTGAGTTATTAAGTTCACAGAGAATCGGGAATGGTGAGAACCGATAATAAGATTTCTTAATGCCTATGGCTTCTGAGCTGAAGATTCGAAAACATGAAAATGTTGGTAGGCTCCTTCCGTGATTGCTGCGTAAAGGCATAGGACTTGTCTGAGTCTGAAAGGTGGCATTATTTATTAATGCAATTTGAGTGGTACCGCGGGAATATCCCGTCTCAAGGTTTATCTTTGAGGCGGTTTTTTTATTTTTTAGATAAAACAAGGAGGAGTTATGTTATGAGTAATTACAGATTGGAAACAAAATGCGTACAAGGCGGGTATACACCTCAGAATGGAGAATCCAGACAAATTCCAATCATTCAAAGTACAACATTCAAATATGCCACCAGTCAGGAAATGGGAGCCCTTTTTGACCTGGAAGCCAGCGGATATTTTTATTCAAGACTGCAAAATCCAACCTGTGACCATGTTGCGGCGAAGCTTTGCGAGATGGAAGGCGGAACAGCGGCAATGCTTACCTCCTCCGGTCAGGCGGCGAACTTTTTCGCAATATTTAATATTGCAACCAGCGGCGACCATATTGTGTCATGCGCAACCATTTATGGCGGCACCTATAACCTTTTTGCCGTAACCATGAGAAAAATGGGCATTGAGTTTACCTTTATTTCTCCCGATTGCTCTGATGAAGAATTAGAAGCGGCTTTTCAACCCAATACAAAAGCAATGTTTGGTGAAACCATTGCAAACCCTGCATTGACGGTGCTTGACCTTGAAAGATTTGCCAATGTGGCTCATGCCCATGGTGTACCGTTGATTGTAGATAACACCTTTGCTACTCCCATAAACTGCCGCCCCTTTGAATGGGGTGTGGATATTGTAACCCACTCCACCACAAAATATCTGGATGGACACGGTTCCGGCATAGGCGGCTGCATTGTGGATTCCGGAAATTTTGACTGGAAGGCAAATGCCGAAAAATTCCCCGGACTTTGTACACCGGATGACAGCTATCATGGGATTACTTATGTAGAAAAATTTGGGCAAGGCGGGGCATTTATTACAAAGGCAACAGCCCAGCTGATGCGTGATTTTGGTTCTACCCAGTCACCGCAAACTGCATACCTTTTAAATTTAGGCTTAGAGAGCTTGCACGTAAGAATGCCCCGTCATTGTGAAAATGGCCTTGCAGTGGCAAAATTTTTAAAAGAAAATGATAAGATTGCATGGGTTGTATATCCCAGCTTGGAAGGGGACAAATATTATGAGCTGGCTCAAAAATACTTGCCCAATGGTACCTGCGGCGTTGTAAGCTTTGGGGTAAAGGGCGGCAGAGCAGCAGCAGAAAAATTTATGAATGGTTTGAAGATTGCTTCTATCGCTACCCATGTTGCCGATGCAAGAACCTGTTGCCTGCATCCTGCCAGTGCAACCCATAGACAGATGAGTGAGGAAGAATTGGTTGCGGCAGGAATTTCCGGTGATTTGGTTCGTTTCTCCTGCGGCTTGGAAAATGCACAGGACTTGATTGATGATATTACTCAGGCACTGGAAGGGGTAGACTTGAAGTAAGCAGCAATTTTATGGATTATTCCATTTTCTAATGGGGATATTGTTTGGGAAAAGTTTTACGTTAAAATAGAGAAGGTGGTGGTGAAAATGCCGATTAAAATACCGGATGAGTTACCGGCAGTGAAGGTGTTGACAGAAGAAAATGTTTTTGTTATGACGGAAAATCGGGCTGTCGCCCAAGATATCCGCCCGTTAAAAATACTGTTGCTGAATCTGATGCCCACAAAGATTGATACGGAAACGCAGATTTCAAGGCTTTTGGGAAACACGCCCCTGCAAATTGAACTGGAACTCATGCATATTAAAACCCATGTTTCAAAAAATACCTCCAGCGAGCATTTACTGGCATTTTATAAAACCTTTGATGAGATCAAGGATGAAAAATACGATGGGTTTATTATCACGGGAGCACCCATTGAGAAGATGGAGTTTGAAGAGGTAGATTATTGGGAAGAATTGAAAGAAATCATGGAATGGAGCAAAACCAATGTGCATAGCACCTTCCATATTTGTTGGGGAGCCCAAGCGGGGCTTTATTATCACTATGGAATACCGAAGTATGAAATGGAAGAAAAGCTTTTTGGTGTATTTCGCCATACCCTCAATCGAAAGAATTCTATGCTCTTAAGAGGGGCGGATGACGTTTTTTTTGCACCCCATTCCCGGCATACAACGGTTCATGAAGAGGATATTCGCAAAGTTGATGAACTGGAAATTTTGGCTACTTCCGAGGAGGCTGGTGTTTATGCAGTTTCTTCCTTGGATGGCAAGCATATTTTTATTATGGGACATTCCGAGTATGATCCGAATACGCTGAATAATGAGTATATTCGTGATAAAAGTATGGGATTAAAAACGCCGATTCCGGTGAATTATTTTCCGGAGAATGACGATACAAAGGCGCCTTTGGTTCGTTGGCGGGCCCATGGAAATTTACTTTTTTCCAATTGGTTGAATTATTATCTCTATCAGACTACCCCCTATGAGTGGGCAAAAAACCGGCAAAAGGCCATTGCTCCTAAGCGTTAACGGAGATTGCCGTAAGGTAAAAGAAGTATGATAAAATGCCCTCTTGATGTGAAAGGGGGCAGAAAAGAGAATGATAAAAGTGCCCTATGTGCGTAAAAATATGCACATAGGGCACTTTTTTGTGAAAAATATGAATGACGCATAACGAAGCCCGCCAGGGTTTTACCTATTCCTTTAATTCTTGTATTTCCTGCTGCATTGCATCAATTTCCCGTTCACTTTCTGCAATTTGCCGGCACAGCTCCGTCAGTTCCTCAGACACAGCTTCTCCCTGCTGATATTTCTGATACAGTATGGTGCCGATCTGCGCTTTGATTGTTGAGATACTCTGTTTTTGGGACATGATCTTTGTGTGAAGCTTGCCAATTTCAACCATATTTCCTGTTTTGTCTGCTGCCTTCTTTGCCATATCCCCAAACTTTTCCTTAAAACCTGCCATAATCGTCCTCCTGTTCTAATGTATCAATGATTTTAAGCTGTTTGATTTACATATAAGAAAAATATACATAAAAAAATGAAACGTATTGCAAGGTACACCCTTGGTGTTATATGATATTTATTATATATGATTTTCATTCAAAAAGAAAAAATATTTTATATTTCTACGTAGAAAAAATTTTCGGGAGGCTTAGAACATTTTATCATTTACAAAAGAGGAGGAGAAAAATGAATGCAATTTTAAAAATTCATGAAAAAGATAACGTAGGCACTTGCTTAAGGCTGGTGAATGCCCATGAGATTCTTGATTTGGGCGGAATGAAGCTGGAAGCAAAAGAGAGCATTCCCCAGTATCATAAAATAGCATTGACGGATATATTACCGCATCACCCGATTATTAAGTATGGACAGAGGATTGGCCTAGCCACAAAAGAAATTCGGCAGGGAAGCCATGTGCATATACATAATATAGAAAGCACCCGTGGCCGGGGCGACAAAAAGGAGGGATACTAATATGGATATTCTGGGTTATCAACGGGAAAATGGCACTTTTGGCATCAGAAACTATCTTTTAGTCATTCCGGCATCTGTTTGCGCTGTGGAGGTGGCGAACCGCATTGCGGAGAAGGTGGGAGCAGTTTCCTTGCCCCATCAGCATGGGTGCTGTCAGATGGGGGCGGACTTTCGCCAAACTATGCGTACCCTGACGGGGTTTGGGAAAAATCCTAATGTGGGGGCTGTTTTGGTTGTGGGCTTGGGCTGCGAAGGCATTCAGTCCGGGGAAATTGTCGATGAAATACAAAAAACGGGGAAGCCGGTGGAAGCAATCACCATTCAGGAATGGGGCGGAACAACAAAAACCGTTGCTAAAGGCATAAGCATTGCGCAAGAGCTTGTGAAAAAGCTTTCTGCGGTACGGAGAACTCCTTTTTCCGTATGCCATTTAATTTTGGGCATGGAGTGCGGCGGCAGTGACCCAACCAGCGGCATTGTAGCCAATCCCGCCATAGGCATTGCATCGGACCGCTTGGTTGCTTGCGGCGGCAGCAGCATTTTAAGCGAAACCACAGAAGTTATCGGCGCAGAGCATATTTTGGCAGAAAGATTTCCGGACTTGAAAGAAAGGGAGAAATTTCTTACTATGGTAGCCGCTGTGGAGAAAAGGGCCTTGGCTGCGGGGGAGGATTTGCGAGGCTCACAGCCGACGCCTGGAAATATTCAAGGGGGCCTAAGTACCATAGAAGAAAAATCCTTGGGATGTATGCATAAAGCAGGGGACACTGCACCTTTTCTTGGTGCCTTAGCCTATGGTGAGGAGGTTCCCCCGGAAAAACCGGGGCTTTATTTCATGGATTCCCCGGGGCAGGACATTGACTCCATTACCGGCATGGTTGCGGGAGGTGCCCAGCTGGTTGTTTTCACAACAGGAAGAGGAACACCGACGGGATGCCCCATTGTTCCTGTCATAAAAATTACAGGCAATCCCGAAACCTATCAAAATATGGAAGAAAATATTGATATTAATGGTGGAAAAGTGATTCTCGGGGAATGCACGCTGGAGGAGCTTGGTGCGGAAATATTTGAAAAGATGATTGCCGTTACCAACGGAGAGGATACAAAGGCGGAAAAATTAGGCCATCGGGAGTTTGGGATTTACCGTATTGGCTTCACGTTTTAATCGGGAGTGGTTCTATGGATTTTCATGGCACGTTGCTAGTTGTTTCACATATGGAAAAATCAAAGCAATTTTATCAGGAAATTTTGAATCTCCAAGTTGTTATGGATTTCGGTGCAAACGTGACGCTCACCGGAGGCATTTCCTTGCAAACCCAAGAATCATGGATATCTTTCATTGGCGTAAAAAAGGAAGACCTTTGTTTTGGAAACAATACCACGGAGCTTTATTTTGAGGAAGAGGATTTTGATGCTTTTTTGGAAAAGTTAGAAGCCAAAAAAGTCCATCTTGTGCATCCTGTGCTGGAGCACCGGTGGGGGCAGAGGGTAATCCGTTTTTACGATCCTGATCAGCATATGATCGAAGTGGGGGAACGAATGAGAGATGTGTGCCTCCGTTTCCTGCGGGGCAGCCTTACCATGGAAGAAATTTCCCTTAGAATGGAGATTCCTTTGGAGTTGGTGAAAGAATTGCTGCAATAAATCAGGGCAGGCGCTTATATTTTATGTCCTCCAGCATAAAAATGAACTGGGTTTTTACAAGCCACAACGATAGAAAAGTGGGTTAAACCGTATAAAATATGCAAGAGAAAATCCAATGGAAACAAGATGGAAAAAGCAGAGTATTATGGAAAATAGGGAACTGTATTTTAAGGCGTGTTTTTTAACTGTACTTTGCGGAATGGAGATGTTTTATGGACGTTCAAACCTATTTGTTTTATATTGCTGCCATTGTAGCATTGATTTTTTCATTTTTGAAAGATAAGCGTAAATCAAAAATTGCATTAAAAAAAGCTTGGAAATCCTTTGAAAACATTTTACCACAGATATTGTCAGTTCTATTGCTAGTGGGAATGCTTCTTGCGGTTGCAAATACGGAGGTGATCTCCGGCTTGATTGGTGTGGATTCCGGATGGCTTGGCGTTGCCTTGGCGGGCATGGTAGGCTCCATTACCTTGATTCCGCCGTATGTTGCATTTCCCACTGCGGCAATGCTGCTGGAGGCCGGTGCGGGATATATGCAGATTGGCGCGTTTATTTCCACACTTATGATGGTTGGATTGGTTACGATTCCGGTGGAAATATCCTTTTTCGGCAAAAAACTGACATTGCTTAGAAATTTACTTGCATTTCTTTTCTCATTTGTAGTGGCGTTGATCATAGGTTTGGTGGTGGGTTCATGATGCATAAGACGATTCAATTTGTAAAACGGTATCGGTTCTTTCTTTTTGCTTTGGCAATGATGGCGATATTGACCGTAATGAACCCAACAATCGGGAAGAAGGGGGCCAGCATTTCTTTTTTTCAGTTTACGCAAATGTTAATGGTGCTTCCTCCCGTATTTATTTTATTGGGGCTCTTAGATGTGTGGGTGCCACGAGAAACCATGGTCCGATTTATGGGGGAGGGCTCGGGCGTAAAAGGGGTGGTTCTTGCCTTCCTTTTGGGTTCCTTTGCGGCAGGCCCCCTCTATGGGGCATTTCCCATTGCTGCGGTTTTTATGAAAAAGGGCGTGAAGTTCACTAATTTGCTGATTTTTATTGGAGCATGGTCAACCACAAAAATTCCTATGCTGATGTTTGAAATGACATATATGGGAATGGAGTTTGCTTTAACACGCCTTGCCATAAATATTCCGGGGATTATTTTCATTGCATATGCCTTGAAGAAAGCCTTTACAAAAAAAGAAATAGAAGCAATTTATAAAGCTGCGGATGATTTGGATTCCTAATGGATTTTCTGGGGAAGGATTAGAAGGAAAGCCCTCCGTTAAAGACTTTTTTCTATGACTATTCGAGAAAATCATAGTTCGGCAGGGCGAATTTGTATACAAAAAGCACCTCAAAAACAGTCATTTTGTTTTGAGGTGCTTTAAAAATCAAGAGGTTTTAGTTTAAGATAAAATCAGCTCATACACATGGAGCAGTCGGGCCAAACCTTCCTCTGTTGTTGTATTATTTTCGCAGATAACTTCTGCCGCCGCCGTATACAAGGGCAATCTTTCGTTGTAAAGCCTTTGGGCAGCCGCAAAATCAGGTGCTAAGGGCCTCCCGTTTCCGCTTTCCAGCAAAGAAACCTCTCGTTTGATCCAAAAAATACGGCCGTTTTTCTTTAGCTCCGTAATATTTTCCGAGCTTTTGATCACGCCGCCGCCTGTTGCAATGACATAGCCGTTCAGGGCGGAAAATTTCTTCACCATCCGGCTTTCCAACGCACGGAAGGCAGGCTCGCCCATTTTTGCAAAAAATTCCTTTATGGGCATATTCACTTCTTTTACGATTTCTTCGTCAATGTCAATAAAATTCTTACAAAGATGCTGTGCCGCCAGCTTTCCCAGTGTGCTTTTTCCACATCCGCTCATACCGATCAATACAAGGTTACTGCGTTCTTTCAGCAGATCAGCATACAGGCGTTGCATGAGATCCTCATCAATTTTTTTGCCTTGGAAAATTTCAACGGCGCATTGGGCCTGTCCCAATAGCATTTCCAGTCCGCCCACGGCAATAACCCCTCGGGAAAGGCCATCTAAAACAAATTTTGTTCTCAAGGGATTATACACAACATCTACAACGGCCTCTAGGGTTTTGAACGGCTCCAAATTTATGGGGCTGTCTTCTGTTTTGGGATACATCCCCACCGGCGTGGTATTGATAATGATTTGTGCATCTTTATGGTTTTGATAGCAAGCTTCATAGGAAATTGTTTCCGGATTTTCTTTATAATAGACGGTCAGAATTTTTTTCGCCCCCAAATCCTTCATAACGGCAACGCAGGCCTTGGCGGCGCCGCCTTTCCCCAAAATCAAAACCTTTTTCCCCTTGGGGTTAATTTTATGCTTCCCCAGCAGAGAACGAAACCCGTCATAATCAGTATTATATCCGTAAAGTCTGCTTCCTCTATGCACAATGGTATTGACTGCGCCGATGGCTGCGGCCTTTGGATCAATAGAATCCAGATAAGGCAGCACGCTTTCCTTATAGGGTATGGTTACGTTTATCGCCGTAAACTCCCGCTGTTTCATAAAAACAGGAAAGGCCTCCTTAGTAAGGGGAATCAAGTCATAAGAATAGTCCGCCAACTGCTCATGTATTATTTTAGAAAAGCTATGTCCAAGCTTTTCACCGATTAAACCGTATCTCATCATTACACCTCAAATCGTTTGGTTTTCTCTATGGTAATACAGGAGAAGGAATTATGCAATGGTTTTTGTCTTTTCCCACAGGAACAGAGGGGCATAGCAAGGTGTAATATAGGGATAAACATAAAGGCAAGGCTGAAAGGCCTTGCCAAAAACTGTTTATTCATAAAAGCTATGAAATTGCAGAACAAGCATTGATGTGCCGGAGAAAAAGCGTAATCCTGCTTACAGCTTTTTCCAAAGCAAGGGCACTTAAGGGTTTTTACAATACAAACGAACACCAACCAGAGCGCAACCCTCCATAAAGGCGGTGTGTGTTTCCTCCAGAAAATCCAGAATTTCCTCACTTTCAGCCCCCGGCTGAATCAATATATATTTGTAATCTTTTTTGCATTCTTGCAGCAGCATGATACCCTTGGCGGGATGTATGCATAAATCAATGACATCGATTTCCTCGGGAACATCGTTAATGGAGGCAAGCTCTTTTCCTACGCTGTACACCTTATAGCCATGTTCCAACAATTCTTTTTTTATGATATAAGCGTATTTATTTTCATTTAAAGTATCGCCCACAACGGCAAAAACATTTTCCTGCATAATATCCTTTAAATCCATATATTCAACCTCCGTTTGCTTTTTCGGTTTCATGGGTTTGGGTGCACTTACCTTGCATCCTAGGGATTGCAATGCATCCCTTCGGCCATCATTCACTATAATTATATCGTTTTTTTGGAAAAATTCAACCTTAGAAAACGGCAAAACAGAGAAAATAGCATAAAAAAGAATGGGGAAAGACTTATGAACAGAGGCGTGATGCAGTAAATTACAGATACGAAAAACCGCTCATTCCAGAATAAATACTCCGAAAAATGGGCGGCCATAAAGTTTAAAATTCTATTTCTTATTAATATTGATGCAATACATGGTCAACAATGCCAATTATCTTGCCGCCTTGCAGATATACTCTGGGTACTCTCTTTGTAATCACGCAGGTAAGCTCATAGTTGATGGTGCCCAACAGATCCGCCAGCTCCTCAATGGGTAAAACCTGATCTCCCTGACGACCAAATACAACAACCTCATCGCCCATTTTTACATCGGGGATGCCAGTAACATCCAGCATCAGTTGGTCCATGCAAACACGGCCGACAACAGGGGCAAAATGACCGTTTACCAACATTCTTGCCCGGTTAGACAAAGAACGGTTATAGCCGTCCGCATAGCCGATGGGAACGGTTGCAATCAACCGATCGGTTTCGGCTGTATAGGTTCTTCCATAGGAAAGCTGTGCCCCTGCCCTTACTTTCTTCACCAAAGCAATGGTAGATTTCAGCGTCATAAGGGGCTTGATGTCAATCATACCTTCGCATTCGCCAGAGGGGAGCATTCCATATGTAATGATGCCTGAGCGGCACATACCCAAATGCTTTTCGGGATAGGCAATGGTTGTGGCACTATTTGCGCAATGGGGAATCCCAATATCTACATTAGAGGCCTTTAGTGCCTGCACCATTTTATTGAAGCGTGTGAACTGCATTTCTGTAAATTTTGGATTGTCTGCCTGATAAGCATCGGCAACGGCATGGTGGGTAAAAATGCCTGTAATATGGAGATTCGGCATTTTGCTTACCGCAAGCAATTCCTTCAAGGAGTTGTCAAAATGATCTTCATCTGTTTGAAAGCCAACACGGGTCATACCGGTATCCAGCTTGATATGAATGTCAACCACTACACCTGCTTTTTTTGCCGCACTTTGCAAAGCCTCTGCATATTCCATACCAATCAAAGCTTGTGTGATTTGATTGTCTTTTAAAATCTGCACGGTATCAACGGGAGTATAGCCTAAAATTAAAATTGGTTTTTTGATGCCTTCCTTGCGCAGGCTCATGCCTTCTTCGATATTGGAAACGCCAAACCAATCAAAGTCTGCCTCCTGTAATGCCCGGGCAACAAACCCATCGCCATGACCATAAGCATCGGCCTTGACAACACCCATGACCTTTTCGCCCTTTGCCAGCTTGGATTGAATGCTTTTGATATTGTGTGCCAACGCATCCATATCAATTTCGGCCCAAGTTCTTTTAATAAAATCCATTTCAGTTCCCCCTTGCTTTTCTCCTAGAGTATTTATAAAACGCTTTTGCTTTAAAAAATATCCATGAAATCCTATTTATTATAGTGCAATCGACGATAATTATCAATAATTTTATTTATTTTTGTTCGTTTTGACCATAGCTAAGCCAGATAAAGCCTTGTAAATAATTCATAGGCCGCGTGGATTGCATCCCCGCCGCAACCTATGGCTTCGGCATCGCCCACCAAGGCATAGGAGAGCCGTTCGTCCATCAAAGGCATTGTCAAGTCAGCGTAGTCACAGGGTTGGGAACCTGTTGCAAAAATCACATCATCTGCCTGCAAGAAAAAAGGCTGGCCGCCAATCGAAATGAAAGCCTTTCCTTCCTCCAATTTTTCCACTTGGGTGTCCGCCATAAGCTGAACGCCTGCGCTGCGTAAGCTGGAAAGGAGGGGACTGGCGAGAGCGCCTAGGTCTCTGCCGAAGGAGGAGCTTCTTTCAACCACTTTGATTCTGCGTCCGCTGTCCTGTTCTTTGATATAAGCGGCAGTTTCCAGCCCTACGGAGCCACCGCCGATGATGACCAGCTGCCCCTCATTTGATTGCGGAGGTAATGTACATTTTCCTGCCAATACATCATTGGCCAAAATCCCCTGTTGGGCACCCTCAATTGCAGGGCGTGCGGCTTGGCTGCCTGTGGCAACGACAGTAAAATAAGGTTTTTTCTCAAGTAAAAATGTAGCACTGCATTTTTTTCCCAAAACAATTTTTACACCAAGGTTTTTCAAGGTTTCTTCCATATAGGCCACATATGCCAAAAGGTCTTTTTTGTGGGGGATTTTTCCGGCTAAATTAAACTGTCCTCCCAGACAGTCTTCTTCTGTGATTAATGTTGTCATAAAGCCCCGTTCTGCGGACTTTTTGGCCGCTTCCATACCCCCGGGGCCTCCGCCAATAACAATAACCTCTTTGCGTGTTGCTATTTTTCTGCGCTGCTGCTCAAAAAACTCCTGTCCCGCTTCCGGCTGAAAAGCACATTGCAGCACTTCGCCCTTTAAAACCCCGGCAATGCATCGGTTACAGCCTTGGCAGGGCAAAAAGCGTTCTTTGTGCTCTATGCGATGCGCAAATTGAGGGTCGGCAAGAAAGGCTCTGGCCGTTCCCACAAGATCGCACTGTTTCTCCTCCAGTATGCGCTGTGCCGTTTCGCCGTCATGAATGCGGTTGCAGGCAATGACGGGGAGGCCGGTGTATTTTTTGATTGCGCCACCAAAGGGGGCATAGGCACCTTTCGCAACATAATAAGAAAGCTGCTCTGTGGGGGACTCATGCCATCCTCCGGTAACGGTCACTGCATCAATATATGCTGCGGCTTCCCGGCAGAAAATAATGGTATCCTGCAATTCGTATCCCTCCGGCACCATTTGCGCACCGGAAACCTTTAAAAAGATGGGACAAGCGCCCACGCTCTCCCGCACAGCCTGCAAAATCTCTAAGGGATAGGTAGTTCCTTTATTATTTTCATAGCCATATGCATCCTGGCGAAGATTTGTAATGGGCGATAAAAATGCAGACAACAAATAGCCTGCGGAAGCACTGATTTCAATGGCATCGGCACCTGCATTTTTACAAAAGACGGCAGCGAAAGAAAAGTCTTCCTTGGTTTTTGCCAATTCATCTGCATCCATTTCCATGGGCTCGGCCTT
Source organism: Tyzzerella sp. UBA1042 (assembly GCA_002316675.1). GTDB lineage: Bacteria > Bacillota > Clostridia > Lachnospirales > Anaerotignaceae > Chakrabartyella. The sequence continues at coordinate 52,778 of DCDZ01000066.1, read as the reverse complement.
AAAAATAGGGGAAGGCACCGGAGAGGGGGCAAAAAGAGGCCGTTTTCCGTGGTCTTTTTGGCTTTCATTTCGTCCGCAATGAAAGAGCTGTACAATCAGCTTACAATCATGCTGATGTATTCGTGCGGATAGTTCCTGCAGGCTTTCAACAGAAAGGTTTCTTGCATCATGCATTCCTTTTAATTTTCCCGCCGCATTCACAGCAATCACCAGAGTAATGGCTGCGGCGCCGCCTTTGGCTCTTTCCTCATAAAAAGCAAGTTCCCGCTGGCTGATGGCGTTTCCTTCGGCAAATCCTGTGTGCATTGCAAGCATAATCCAACGATTTTTGAATACAAGGTTCTTTACTTGAAACGTAGAATATAGCATAACATCCCTCCATGATCTCAATACGATTGCTGACTAAAGTTCGTTACGGTTTTAGAGGAAAATACCCGTATTTTTGCCGTGCAATTTATTTGACATTTTTGGCAATACAGTTTATCTAAAGTATAACACAAATTCATTTTTTTGCGAAAGGAAAAACGACTGAAAGAATTTTTTCTGTGATGGGCCTGCAACAAGATGCTGCAAATACGTTCCGACAGAAATGAGCTTACCAAAGCTTTTGCATAAAAACCAAAACATCGTAAACTTTCCAATAAAAAAGAGCCCTTGTTAAAAACAAAGACTCTCTTGCGTCATTACATTTATGCCAGCTTCAGCCGTGACATAAGCCTTGGATTTTTAATAATTTGCTTGAACAGTACATATCCCAAGCAAGATACGGTTAAAAATTCACCGATGGCAACGGTGGTCATGCCGAAAATTAAAGGACATTCTCCCAGAATGTAGAGTTCAATCCCAATAAAGGCATTGCAGAATACCGGCCATAATGTAGCACCAAATAGTGTTTTGCTGTGGGTGATTCCCCAAAGGGCCGCTGCAGTGCAGGCTGTGCCAAAAAACACATCAATCATGCCAAAAGGGCTAAACAAATTTGCAATAAAGCAGCCTAAAATCAGCCCGGGAACATATCTCTTGTCAATGAAAGCCAAAAGCACCAGTACCTCGGAAATACGCATCTGAATAAACCCGAAGGACAACGGTGCGATAGCCAGCGTCATGACAACATAAACGGCTGCAAGCATTGCGGTGATCGTCAAAAGCTTTGTTGAAACTATATTTTTTTCCATAAAAAAACCCCCTGTTTTTTATTCTCGAGATGGTGGGACAGAAGCTCTGTCTTTCGCAAGGAACATCTCATCGTTTTCATTTCTATGAGATTATACAGCGTATAACAAAGAAATGCAAGGGTAATCTGGAAAATTTGTTTGACATCTAAAAAATAGGAAGGCAGAATTGAAAATTTTGAAATAAGTGCCGCATTTTGGAAGCCAAAAGCAGTGGGTCTTCTGGGACGGCAAAAGGGGCTATATATAGCAATTTTCTTAGGTTCCCAAAGCAGTGTAGATCCGATTTCCGGGCGAAAACACATATTAAAAAATAAATTGAAAAGCTGGGAGGGATTGAACAGAAAGTAAATTCAAAATTTTACACCATTGCATAGCGGTGGTATTTTATTTATATTAACCAAAAAATAAGAAATAAAACGATATTTTATGCACCAAATGGTAAATTTAATAAGGGGTGAAGGGGCTTTTTTTTATTTAGCACAAATTTGAAGAAGCATCTATATAAAAATTCAACCAATTTCTAAGAATGCATAAAAAAAGGTTGAGTTGGAAAAGGTTTGGTGGTATCCTGTCTGCGGGTGGTATTGAAAAAACTGCACCAAGGAAAGAAATTTCCATTCTGTAGGAAGCAGCTGCCATTTTGCAAAGAAGGACGGCGCTTTGAAACGGGAAATGATTTATAATTGAAAGATCCTTTTGTTCAACTCATATCTATCGGGAATGAGATTGATTCGGATGTTATACCATGTCTTTGGAGGTGGTATTTTATCAAGCTAGGTTTTATTGGACCCGGCAAGGTGGGTGTAAACCTTGCACGCTATTTTTCGCAGTGTGGGATAGAGGTAAGCGGCTTTTTAGGCAGAACTGAGGAGCATACCTTAGATGCTTGCCGCATCACACATACAAAGTTGTATACAAGTATGAAACAGATCGTTCAAGAAAATGATGTACTATGGATAACAACTCCCGATGATACGATTTCAACGATAGATACTTGCATTTCTAAGTTGAACGTAAAAGGCAAATCAATTTGTCACGCCAGTGGCGCACTTCCTTCAATGGCTTTGCAGTGTTCAAAGGCTGCAGGGGCCTCCGTTTATTCAATCCATCCAATTTATGCATTTTCTCATAAGGCTGTAAGGTTTGAGGAATTACAGAACGTAAAATTTTCTCTGCAGGGGGATTTTTCCCAGGAAGAGGAGACTGTGGTTTTGCAGATGATGAAAAAAATAGGGAATTACTATTTTATTCGAGATTTGAAAA
>DCDZ01000066.1:0-50130 GCA_002316675.1 Tyzzerella sp. UBA1042 | reverse complement strand
GTCTTTGTATCGAACCTAACCCTTTCTCTTTTGCATATCGGGATTTCTTATTTTCAAGAAATCGGCTTAACAGAAGAGGAAGCAATTCTTGCAGCCATGCCCCTCATTCGGGGCAACATACAAAATATTGAAGAAAAAGGCTTTCTTTCCTCCCTTACTGGGCCCGTACCAAGAGGAGACTGGAAAACAGTAAAACGGCATCTTTCTGTGATAAAGCCGGAGGATGCGGCGCTTTATAAGGAGCTGTCCCTTCATTTATTGAAGATGGCCCGGGAAAAGGCGGAGGCGGAAAAGGCGAGCAGCTATGAAAAACTGGAGCATTGTTTGGGAGGATTGGAAAAATGAAGAATACGGTTTTAACATTTCGGGAAGCAAAGCATCAGGGGAAAAAACTATCCATGCTTACGGCTTACGATTATTCCATGGCGAAAATAATTGACGAAAGCAGTGTCAATGGTATTTTGATTGGAGATTCTTTGGGCATGGTAATTAAAGGAGAACCGGATACGTTGGCGGTTACAGTGGACGAAATTATTTATCATACCAAGGCGGTAAAACGAGGTGCTGCAAATGCGCTCATTGTCAGCGATATGCCCTTTTTATCCTATCATACCAGTATACAGGATGCAATTTATCATGCGGGGCGCATGGTAAAAGAAGGCGGCGCCCAAGCGGTGAAGCTGGAAGGGGGCAGGAATGTTCTGCCTCAGGTGCGGGCAATTGTGGAGGCACAAATTCCTGTTATGGGCCATTTGGGATTAACACCCCAATCTGTAAATGCTTTCGGCGGTTTCAAGGTACAGGGAAAAAGTGAGGAAGCGGCACGGCAGCTGATTTCCGATGCAAGAGCATTAGAGGAAGCAGGGGCATTTTCCATTGTTTTGGAAGGTATTCCTGCAAAGGTTGCGGAACTGATCACAAAAGCGGTTTCTATTCCCACCATTGGCATTGGCGCCGGTAAGGAATGTGACGGTCAAATTTTAGTTTATCAGGATATGCTTGGTATGTTTGATAATTTTATTCCCAAATTTGTAAAGCAGTATGCAAATTTAGGGGAAAGTATGAAAGAAGCAATCGGCAAATATGTGGATGAGGTTGAAAAAGGCCTGTTCCCGGAAGACAAGCATTGCTTTAAAATAGATGAAGAACAGTTGAAAAAGCTATATTAAAAAATAGGAGATTGAATAATGCTGGTAAAATCAATAGTAGAAATGAGAAAAATCGTGAAGGGGTGGCGCAGAGAAGGCCATACCGTAGGCTATGTGCCCACCATGGGTGCATTGCATGAGGGACACCAAAGCTTGATGGAGCGGGCTGTTACGGAAAACGATAGAACGGTTGCAAGTGTTTTTGTAAACCCCATACAGTTTGGGCCCAACGAGGATTTTGATGCATATCCCAGAGATTTGGAAAAAGACATGGCCCTCTGTGAAAAAGTGGGCATTGACGTGGTTTTTGCTCCCGAAGCAGGGACGATGTATTTTTCGGATAAAGCTGCTACTGTCCGCATTTCCGGCTTAACGGATGTACTTTGCGGAAGCAAGAGACCCGGTCATTTTGACGGGGTATGCACTGTGGTGTCAAAGTTTTTCAATATTATAACACCGGATAAGGCGTACTTTGGTCAAAAGGATGCACAACAAGTGGCTGTCATAAAAAGAATGGTGCGGGATTTGAATTTTGATGTAGAGGTTGTTCCTTGCTCCATCATCAGAGAAGGGGATGGCTTGGCAAAAAGCTCAAGAAACGCCTATCTTTCTGCGAAGGAACGGCAGGCCGCCCTTGTTTTAAGCAAGAGCCTTCAAATGGCCAAAGAGGTTTTGGATAAAGGCGAGCGGGATGCATCCCTTGTGAAAGGGGCAATGCTTTCTTGTATTCATCAAGAGCCATTGGCAAAGATAGATTATGCTGAGGTTGTTGACAGTGAAAATTTACAGAGTATCCAAGGGAAAATTACGAAATCTGTATTAATTCCCATTGCTGTGTACATTGGAAAAACCAGATTGATTGATAATATTATTTATACAATTTAAGAGTCTTGGAGCGAGACTGATATTGACAAAAAAGCCTTTAAAACAGTGTGTTTTAAAGGCTTTTTATATCGCTGCGATGAATCATTTCTTACCGGTGTCCGGATAGAGAGGCCGCCCGTCATACAAAACAAATTTACGGCTGCGCAGCCCCGAGGTTTTATACTTCAAAATAATTTTTGTTATACCCACCAGTATATTATTCGCATCGTCTATATCGTAAACTTGCGTAAGGGAAAGGATTCCTTTCGGGCCAATGCTCAGAATATGCCCATCGGATTTTGGACGGTCTTCATGTACGTGGGTACTACCTTTATAAAAAACCAGCTTAAACTCATGTAAAATTTGAGGAACACTGCTGCTGTTATAAATTTCTAAGTCATAGCCGAGACGAAAAGGCTGTTTCACCTCTTCATAAATGGAATTGTTAAAATTGCTGTTCATATGATATTTAATCCGAATATCGCTGGGGAAGATCTTGACACTGCCAAAATGACGAATACATTCCGTAACCACAAGTGTGCTGACGGAGCCGGCAACCGCACCAATAATACCGATATATTCACTCAGCATAGATACACCTCTTCTCATTCACTGTACAATGATATTTATAAAAAGTATACCATGAAAAAAATGAAAAAGAAATAAATTTATAAAGAGAAGGAAAGGATGTATTTTTAAAAAATATTGTATATATAGAAATAAAACTTGTTTTTTTCTATATGAAATATAATCATCCGCTTTTGAACTATGCTATATTATTTTTTATAGGAATTACTTACAATAATAATCAAAAATAATTGAAATTTTTGCGTAAAAAGTAAAATAAATGTTGCAAATCAGAAAATGCATGATATAATTTTTATTAAATATATATTTTTTATATACGAAATATATGCTAAAAAGTTATCAAAAACCGTTGCTTTCTGGGCGCAACACTGTTCTATTGCTGCATTTTCATGCATATTTGTACAAGAAAAAAGGAGGGGTAATTTGAAATCATTAAAAATCAAGACCAAAATGGCGATTCTTTTGCTTCTATTAGTGCTTTCCGGCGCTGGGGTTGCAGGAATGGCGATTTTGAAAATGGAAGAGCAGAAACAAACCTTTCTGACAACCTTGGAGGAAGAAACCCGCACCGAGTTTGATCAGCAGATAAAAGGGCAAGTGGAAAGTGCGGTATCCATGCTGCAAAGTGTTTACAATGCACATCTGGAAGGTGTGTATACAAAAGAGGAAGCAGAAAAAATCGGGCTGGATATACTGCGTAATATGAGATATGGCACCGACGGATATTTTTGGGGCGACAAGGCTGATGGAACCTGCGTGGTCCTGCTGGGGAATGATACGGAGGGAACCAACCGTAAGGATGCAAAGGATGCCGCGGGATTTCCTTTTATTCAGGTGATCAAAGAGCAGGCCATGAACGGCGGCGGCTATACAGATTTTGTTTTTCCCAAAGCGGGAGGAACGGAAGCATTGCCTAAACGGGGATATTCCGCATATTTTGCACCCTTTGATTTAATTTTAGGAACAGGCAATTACACTGATCATATAGATACCTATATTGCTGATGCCAATGCAATCATTGAAGGGGACATACAAAAGTCGATTTTTGGCTTGCTCCTCGTTGTGCTTGTTTGTGTGGCAGTCTGCTGTTCTCTGGGCGCTTATATTGTGCTAAGTATTACACAACCCCTCGGGAAGCTGAATCGGGTTACACAATCCTTGGCTGCCGGAAATTTGGAGGAAAGTATTGATATTGACAGCAAGGATGAGGTAGGCCAATTGGCCAATTCCTTGGATATTTTCATTGAAAGGCTAAAAACCTACATACAATATATCGATGAAATTTCTTATTTATTAGAAGAACTGGGAAAAGGAAACTTAAAATTGACCTTCCGCAATACCTATGAAGGCGATTTTGCGAAGGTAAAGCAAGCCTTAACCGACACTGCCGATATGCTCAATGAAACAATGGTGCAGATCAACATTGCGGCGGTGCAAGTGGCCAGCGGTTCCGAGCAAGTTGCCGCAGGGGCGCAGGCTCTTTCTCAGGGCGCTACGGAGCAGGCGAGCTCCATAGAAGAGTTGTCCGCTTCGATGAATGAGGTTTCCGGCCATAGCGGCGAAACCATGAAAAATGCAGATGAAGCGAAAAGGGTTTCTGCTGTTTCCATGGATGCCATCAACCGCGGCAAGGTGCAGATGAATGAAATGGTCCACTCTATGGATGAAATTAGTGACACCTCTAGGGAAATCGGGAAAATTATAAAGTCCATAGAAGATATTGCTTTTCAAACCAATATTTTGGCATTAAATGCCGCCGTTGAGGCAGCCAGAGCAGGAGAAGCAGGAAAAGGATTCGCTGTTGTGGCGGATGAAGTGCGTAATTTGGCAGGAAAATCGGCGGAGAGCGCAAAAAATACGGCAGCGTTGATTGAAAAATCTGTACGAGCTGTGGAGCTAGGGGCAACCAATGTAAACGAAACGGTTGCGGTGTTGGAAGATGTTGTGAAAAATGCAGAGAAAACCGCAGAAATCGTACAGTATATCGCCGATGCCAGCAAGGAGCAAGCAACTTCTATCGATCAGGTTAATATAGGGGTTGAGCAAATCGCTGTTGTGGTTCAAACAAATTCTGCAACTGCTGAAGAGAGTGCTGCGGCAAGCGAGGAACTTTCCGGACAGTCTCTCATGTTGAAGGAATTGATTGGAAGGTTTCAGCTGAAGGATACGGTTGACATAGATAGGACTACAGAGGGTTTGAAAGAAGTGCCCGACGAAAATTCTTTCCAGAGCCAACAGATGAAATATTGATTTCGTTGTTAGAACAGATATTGTTGTATAGAAAAGCCAACGGTGCGTTTGACTGAAAAAACACCCCCTTGTGGAACAGTAAAATTTACTGACACAAGGGGGCATTTTTATGCCGGCATTCCTAAGTAGCATGAATGCGTTTCAAAGGAAGCACCGTCCCTTCCTTACGGGGCTATAAAATTGGAGTTTCTTTTTTTATTTTTTGGATTTCATGGATTGAATATAGTTGGCAAACTGTGCTGCAACAGCCCGCTCCAAGGGGTGCAAGTGAAACCGATTTCGTAAATTTAATTCAGTCAGACGCAAGGCTCTGATTTTGGCTGACTGCATACTCACCCCGCAAAGGGCGGAAATTTCTTCGGCCGATTCCAAGCCCAAGGCAGAGAGCACTGTGGCGGGCATGAGAAGGTCTCTTGCAAAAACATTTGCTTGAAACTCCTGTTCATTTGTATCAGAATCTATTTCGCTGTTGCGGTAAAAGGTGACTTTTTCCACGTGTCCCAAGAGAATGTGACCGATCTCGTGGGCGATTGTGAAACGGATTCGTCCCGAATGGGAGATTGCATGGTTAAAAACAATGTAATACTGCTCTCCCATTTTTAAAGAGAATCCATCCCCCTTTTTTGCTTGTGTATCTACCAATTCCCATAGGGTAAACTTGGAATAGGGAATGGTTTTAATTTGGTAGTGTCTGCAAATTTCTCCAAGATTGACGGGCAAGCATTGGATCCCCTTTTCTTGTATTACCTTCCAAGAAAGATCTCTGGCCTGCTGATATAAACTGTACTTCAATGATAACACTCCTTTTCATAGTTTTTATCAAAGTATACTGTTTATAAAAGCAAGTAAATATAAGATTTTTGAAGGCAATATGTCTTAGAATTTAAATAAAATTAATACTCAATGTCTTCTGCGGCGTCGTCCAAAATTTCTTTGATTTCATCAAAGGTTTTTTCTGTATCCTTGCGAATCTCTTTTTCTTGAAAGCCTCTTGCGGCAACCTTGCCCTCCACATGATGCATATGGGAAATACCCAAAAGCCGATTGACAGCTGCTTGCATATTGGGTTGGTTACGATAGGCCATGAGCAATTCCAACTCTTGCTTTGTAGGAACAAAGAGCTCTTGCGTATTTGCAGGCATACTTTCCCGTTGGGTGAAAGGGCTGCTGTTTTCTGTCCAGCCCATCAAAAAGGCTGGCGAAGTATTCAATGCGTTTGCAATGGGCTCCAATATTGTAATAGGTAGGTTTTCAATATCTCCCTTTTCGTAACGATAAACGGTGGCGCGGTTTTTCTTTAATTTTGCGGCCAGCTCATCTACGGTAATTCCCATCTTTATTCTGCATTCTTTTATTCTTTGACCAACACTCATTTTATAACCTCCATTCAAAGAAACATTAAGATAAGTATAGCAGAAAATCGCATATGCGCAATAGAATACAGCGAAAATGTTGCGTAAAATGCGATATATAACAAAATAATGCAAAAAAGGTTGACTTTTCTACAATAGTTCGTTAGTATTTAATTGTCGCATATAATGCGACTAAGGAGGCGATAGTATGGTAAATTTGCAAAAACTACGGGAAGAAATTGTAACAAAGGGATTTACGGAGGAGGAAATAGCTGAAAAGCTAGGGATGAGCAAAGGAGGTTTCTGTGGAAAACTAGAGGAAACTGGGAATTGCTTTACAATAAAAGAAGCCAATATTTTGGTACAATTACTAAAATTAGAGGGTGAGGAGGCGATTAAAATTTTTTTTGCAGGATAGTCGCACATAGTGCGACAATTAGGAAGGGAATTCTTTCGATCAGAGAGAGTTTCACGACATATGAAGCTTTGGTTTCATTCGACAGGTAAATTATGGGGAAAAATGGGGAGAAAAGATGGCTTATCTATGCAAGAAAGAGAAAAAAATATGTGATGGATGCGGCAATTGCGAACAAAAGACGGAAGCCTGCCCAAATTGCGGTGCAGTATATTATGAAATAAAATATTATGTTGGAATAAATTGGATTGGATGCGACCAATGCATCACGCACAGATATGTATAAATGTATTAGGAAGTTTGCAAAAACGAAAACAGTGATGCAGACATAGTGCGGAGGAAAAATTTATCAGGCAGGGGAGGCTAAAATAAAAATGTGGTGTGGAGAAAAACGAAAGGAAGCTACCGTTATTTCCATGTACAATGGGGTATTTGTTGTCTTTCAATCATTTCTATGGTATATAGTTCGCAAATGGTGCGTATTTTTCAATAGGGAGGGATTGTGATGTGCTATAAAATTACTTGCTGCCACCATTGCCAAGAGCGTCATCCGCTTTGCCATGCAAATTGCCGCCAATACAGGGAGGAGCGGGTAGAATTGGACAAGCGCAAAATGCAACGCATTCTGCTAGATGATGAAGTAGAGCGATACAAACGACAGAAGCTAAACAAAATTAAGAGGTGAGGCACGTGGCAAAAGAAAGGAATTTGCGGCTTTTAGAGTATGATATTTCCGATAACCGTTATCGTGAATTGAAATATTTTTGCAGACAGTATAAAGAAAAACAAAAACGCCTGCAGGCAGTGACAGAGTTGTCTTCCCCCCAGCTTGGGGCGAGAAGGGGAGGCCTGCCTTCTGATCGGACCGGAAATGTTGGGGTTAAAAAAGCGCAGCTTACTTCCGAAATTCAGATGATTGAGCAAGCGGCCCTTGAGACAGACGGAGAATATTATCCATTTCTATTAAAAAATGTAACGGAAGGCATTCCCTATGAATATTTAGATATGCCTTTTAGCAGAGCCGGTTTTTATGCAGCCCGAAGAAAATTTTTTAGTATTTTGGATAAAAAAAGGTGAGAAGAAAGAGTGTTACATAACCAAAGGAATAGAATTTGATGGTGTTAAGGAAGTCTTTTTAGAAATTTTTTTTTAAGTGAAGGCGGTTTCCGAAAGAAATATGCTTGTTTTTCTATAGAACAGCGGACAAAAGGGGATTTTTAGGTATCTGCTTTCCAAGGCGGCTGCATGAAAATCCTTTTGTGTTTTCAATACCTTGGTAAAGGTGTATATAAATTTTAACGGATAGGTCTGCAAAGTTAGCTTTACATAATCACCAGTATTTGTTATAATAAATGAATGAAAAAAATTAATACTTTTATGCTTGCCAAAGTATATCAATTTGTCTTTGGCAATGTATGATGTAATGTTTGATAGGAGGAAATGATGGTTGTAAATTTATTATTAGCTGCATTGATTATGATTGTATGTGTACTTGGAAACAAAATTTCTAATAAAATCGGTATGCCGGTGCTCTTTATATTTATCTTGTTGGGTATGTTCTTCGGGTCCGATGGGATAGCAAAAATTAATTTTAGTAATTATTATTTTGCAGAGCAGATTTGCTCTGTGGCACTTCTGTTTATCATGTTTTACGGCGGCTTCGGCACAAAATGGGATGAGGCAAGGCCCGTTGCCACAAAGGCAATTTTGCTCTCCTCTATGGGTACGATATTGACGGCCGGCTTTGTAGGATTATTTTGTTATTTGGTGGTAAAAATTCCAATTTTGGAAAGCTTTTTGATCGGCGCAGTTGTAAGCTCAACGGACGCCGCTTCGGTATTCTCTATTTTAAGATCAAAAAGGCTAAACCTTAGAGATCATACGGCGTCCCTTCTTGAAATTGAAAGTGGGAGCAACGATCCTTTTGCATATATGTTGACGATCATTATGCTTTCTTTTATGGACGGAAATACTTCGGCGCAGGAATTTCTTCATCTCATTTTTACACAAATCGTTTTTGGTGGAATCTTTGGCTTAGTGATCGCCTTCCTAACCCTTCAATATTTTAAAAAATTCCCCCTTTCTTCCTCCGGATTTTATTCTATTTTCATTTTAGCGGTTGCAATTATTTCCTATGCTGCTCCTACATTTTTTAATGGAAATGGGTATCTTAGTGCATATATCACAGGAATTATTTTGGGGAATAGCAGAATACAAGGTAAGTCTGAGCTTGTACACTTTTTTGATGGTTTAACAGGTTTGATGCAAATTGTTTTATTTTTCCTTTTGGGGCTTCTCTCTTTTCCGTCCCAATTACCTCAGGTTGCATTAATGGCTTTGGTAATCGCACTATTTTTAACCTTTGTTGCCCGTCCCATAGCCGTTTACACAATTTTGACGCCATTTCATAGCTCCAAGGGCCAAAAGTTACTGGTTTCATGGGCCGGTATGCGTGGTGCCGCCTCTATTGTTTTCGCTATCATGGCAGTCATCAATGCAAAGACAATGCAAAATGATATTTTTCATATTGTCTACTTCATCGTACTATTTTCTATTTTAATACAAGGAACATTGATTCCATTTGTATCCAGAAAGCTAAATATGACAGATAACAATATAGATGTTATGCGTACCTTTAATGACTATATGGATGAGCTTCCTGTTGAGTTTTTACAGTTAGCCATACCTTCTGACCACCAATGGATTCACCAGAAGGTGAAGGATATTTTGTTGCCGCCGGATTCCTTTTTACTTTTAATCATTCGGGAACAGGACAATGTAATGCCCAATGGGGATACAGAAATTTTGCCTGGAGATATTTTTATATTAAGCGGGAAATCTCCAAAACAGATTGAAGGATTAAGTTTATATGAAATGAGAGTGAAAAAAAATACACGGTGGTGTGGGAAATCTATTGTGGATGCCATTACCGGGAACGAGCGTATCGCTGTCATCAGACGAGGGGAGAATATCGTTATACCAAAGGGAGACACTGTCCTTTTAGAAAATGATATTGTTGTTTTTTCAGAAATGGTATAAATACATAGTGAAAAGGCGTCGATAAAATCGATGCCTTTTCACTATCCTTAAGATTTTCAATTAAGAAAAACAAATAATCGTTGTAATTTTGTGCTTTTCAAGTAGAAAATATAGAAAAAAATATGAGTTTCTTCATAATTAAATGTGTTTTAAAATACTTTCGCCCATTTCCTTTGTTCCCAAAAGCGTCATGCCTTCTGAATAAATATCAGGGGTACGCATATCTTCCCCCAAAACAGCCTTTACTGCATTTTCAATGGAACGGGCTTCTTCTTCTAAGTGGAAGGAGTACTTCAGCATCATAGCGGCAGAGAGAATTGCGGCTATGGGATTTGCCTTATTTTCTCCTGCAATATCCGGTGCGGAGCCATGAATGGGTTCATACATACCGAAGCTGCCCTCGCCGAAGCTCGCGGAAGGAAGCAGACCGATAGAACCTGTGATCATGCTGGCCTCGTCGGATAAAATATCTCCGAACATATTAGACGTTACAATGACATCAAATTGTTTGGGATTGCGCACCAGCTGCATTGCTGCATTGTCCACATACATATAGGAAAGGGCAACCTCGGGGTAATCCCCCTTCATTTTTTCGGCTACCTTTCTCCAAAGACGAGAGGTTTCCAAAACATTTGCTTTATCTACACAGCAAACCTTTTTGTTACGCTGCATCGCCACCGCAAAAGCATTTTTTAAAATGCGTGCGATTTCTGTTTCGCTGTAGGTTTCCACATCATAGGCTTCTTCTCCGTACTTTCCCTCGCGATAGCCTCGTTCGCCGAAATAAATGCCGCCGGTCAGTTCTCGTACAATGAGAATATCCAATCCTCCGGCAACAATTTCCGCCTTCAACGGGCAGGCATCTGCCAAAGCATCATAAATTTTTGCCGGGCGCAAATTTGAAAATAAACCTAGCTCCGAGCGAAGTCCCAAAAGTGCTTTTTCCGGACGCTGGGCATTGGGCACATTGTCCCATTTGGGGCCGCCCACAGCACCCAGCATAACGCTATCGGAGGCTTTGCACACCGCCAAGGTTTCCTTAGGCAGGCATTCCCCCTTTGCATCAATGGCACAGCCCCCCGCAAGGGCATACTGAAAGGTGAACTTATGATTATATTTTTCGCCAATGGCTTTTAATACACGAACGGCTTCCTGTGTGACCTCGGGGCCAATGCCGTCCCCTTGAATGACTGCTATTTTATATTCTCCCATAATCCTTACCCCTTTATTTTTTCCTTTGTTTGTTCAACCAAACCGCCTGCCTTCATGATCTCCTTAATAAAAGGAGGGAATGGTTGGGCCTGATAGGTACGGTTTTTTGTGTGATTGGTAATGATACCGCTGTCAAAATTAACGCTTACTTCATCGCCGCTTTCAATATCCTTAGCTGCTTCCTCGCATTCCAGAATAGGCAAGCCGATATTGATGGCATTGCGATAAAAAATGCGGGCAAAGGTTGCGGCAATCACACAGCTGATGCCGGCGCACTTGATGGCCAAAGGTGCGTGCTCTCTGGAAGAGCCGCAGCCGAAATTTTTCAATGCCACAATAAGATCGCCTTTGTTTGCTTTCTCTGTGAAGTCAGGATCAATATCAATCATACAGTATTTTGCCAATTCTTCCCCATTGGATACATTCAAATATCTTGCGGGAATAATTACATCAGTATCTACATTATCGCCGTATTTTAAAACTTTTCCTTTTGCTTTCATTCTGCATTACCTCCAATTCTTCTAGGGTCGGCAATTTTACCGGCAATGGCTGATGCCGCAGCCACAGCAGGGCTTGCAAGGTAAACCTCGCTTTCCACATGGCCCATACGGCCTACAAAGTTTCTGTTGGTGGTGGATACACAGCGTTCACCCGAAGCCAGAATACCCATATGTCCTCCAAGACAGGGGCCGCAGGTCGGCATGGAAAAAATGGCGCCGGCTTCAATGAAATCCGTTACATAGCCACGGCGGATACATTCCAGATAAATTTCCTGTGTGGCAGGAATGATAATGGTACGAACGTGATCAGAAACCTTTTTACCACGCAGCATATTTGCGGCGATTTGCATATCCTCAATTCTGCCATTTGTACAGGAGCCAATGACCACCTGATCAATGGGAACATCGCCAACCTCATTAATGGTTCTGGTATTATCCGGCAGGTGAGGGAAGGAGACCGTTGGCTGTAAAGAGGAAAGGTCAATGGTGATTTCCTCATCGTATTCTGCATCCGCATCCGCTTCATAAATATCAAAGGATTGCTGGGAATGCGCCTTTGCATAGGCGATACAGGGTTCGTCTATGGGGAAGATACCGTTCTTTGCCCCTGCTTCAATGGCCATGTTGGCGATGGTAAAGCGGTCATCCATGGTTAATGCTTTGATGCCTTCGCCGGTGAATTCCATGGAGCGGTAAAGGGCGCCGTCTACGCCGATTTTTCCGATGATATGTAAAATAACATCTTTCCCGCTGACATAGGGCGGCTTTTTACCAATAATATTAAATTTAATTGCGGAGGGTACCTTAAACCAACATTCCCCCGTAGCCATACCGATGGCCATATCTGTAGAGCCGATGCCTGTGGAGAAGGCGCCCAGTGCGCCATAGGTACAGGTATGGCTGTCTGCGCCGATAATGACCTGCCCGGGGACCACGATTCCCTGTTCAGGGAGGAGGGCGTGTTCAATGCCGGCTTTGCCTACGTCGAAAAAATTCTTAATTTCCATATCATAGGCGAAGGTACGACAGCTCTTACACTGCTCTGCCGCCTTAATATCCTTATTTGGTGTGAAATGATCCAAAACGATAACAACCTTTTCTTTGTCAAAGACCTCATCAGCCCCAGTTTTGGCAAATTCCTTCAGGGCTACGGCGGTGGTAATGTCATTCCCCATTACAATATCTAGTTTTGCTTGAATTAACTGGCCTGCGGCCACAGTGTCCAAGCCCGCGTGCTTTGCCAATATTTTTTGTGTCATTGTCATTCCCATATGAAATACTTCCTTTCTATAATGAATCATAAAAGCTTAGGCTTTGCCCCAAGGTCTTATCATTAAACTGACAGCATTTTGTTGATTGTGCTGACCACTGCCCGCAAGGAGGACTTGCCTACACTGGAGGAGGTGCCCGCACCGTAATACCGTGTTCCTTTGGCATCTTTTGTTTCGATGTAGGAAATGGCTCTTGAATTCGTACCTAACTCCATGGAATGTCCCCGGTAGTTAATAATATCAATGGGCATATGGATAAAATCATTTATCCCATGACAGAAGGCGGACACAACACCGTTTCCTTCCCCGCGTACAAAGTTCCGTTCTCCCTGATACTCAATTTCGGCTTCGATGGCAATGACGCCTCGTTCCGGGTCTAAGGTTTCTGTACGGTATTGAATCAATTTTAACGGACTGCGAATATCAACATATTCCTGTTGGAAAATCTCGAAGATTTTTTCAGGGCTTAATTCACATTGCATTTCATCCGAGACTCGAGTGACCACTGCACCCACATCCTTTTGAAATGCCTTCGGCATATGCAGGGAATAATACTGCTCCAAAATGAAGGTAACACCACCTTTGCCTGATTGACTGTTGATACGGATAATAGGGTCATAATTCCTTCCCACATCCATAGGGTCGATGGGCAGATAAGGCACAGCCCATTCCTCAGGGTGGTTTTTCATGCCTTCCATGCCTTTGCGGATGGCATCCTGGTGGCTGCCGGAGAAGGCAGTGTAAACCAACTGTCCTGCATAAGGATGACGAGGAGGTACACTCATTTTCGTTGCGTTTTCGTAGATTTCCACAACCTCATCAATTTTTGAGAAATCCAACATCGGGTCTATTCCTTGGGTAAACAGGTTCATAGCAATGGTCATAATATCCGCATTGCCTGTGCGCTCGCCATTGCCGAATAAGGTTCCTTCCACACGGTCAGCCCCTGCCAATAATCCCAGCTCTGTGGCAGCAACGGCAGTTCCCCGGTCGTTGTGGGCATGCAGGCTTACCAAAACATATTCTCTGTTCTTTAAATTACGGCACATATATTCAATTTGATCGGCGTACAGGTTGGGTGTGGACATTTCCACGGTAGCCGGCAGGTTGATAATGACCTTTCTCTCCTCCATAGGCTCCCAAACTTCAATGACAGCATTACAAATATCTGCTGCAAACTCCATCTCTGTTCCCGTAAAGCTTTCCGGCGAATACTCAAACTGAAAATTTGTTTCCGGATAGTCTTGGGCGATTTCACGAATCAGTTTTGCGCCGTAAACAGCCAAATCAATGGTTGCCTCCTTGGAATTGCCGAATACCACGTCCCTTTGCAGGGTAGAGGTAGAATTATACAAATGCACGATGGCATTTTTGGCACCTTTTAAGGCTTCAAAGGTTTTCTGTATGATATGCCCTCTGGATTGGGTTAAAACCTGCACGGTAACATCATCGGGAATCAAATTATTTTCAATCAATGCTCTTGTAAATTCAAACTCGGTTTCGGAAGCGGCAGGAAAGCCGATTTCAATTTCCTTAAAGCCCATTTTTACAAGAAAATCAAAGAATTCCAATTTTTTTTCCAAGCCCATAGGCGTTTCCAAAGCCTGATTGCCATCCCGCAGGTCAACACTGCACCATGCAGGCGCTTGGGTCATGCGTTGATTGGGCCAAGTTCTATCTTGCATTTCAACAGTTTTATAAGTACGATATTTTTGATAATTTTTCATTGTTCTTCCTCCTTAAATCTCTTCTTCTCTGTTTGATGTTTTTGTTACTGCAACAAGAAAAGAGCTTTCCCCCACGTAAGAGGCTGAGAAGATGTACTTTAGACATCAAAAAAGCCCTTCACCTGTTTGCAGATTTGCAAAGAGGTGAAAGGCTGTCTTCCACGGTACCACTCTTATTCGCCTAATAAAAAAGGCGCACTTTTAGGATACAAGCATATCCTTTTCCGTGTAACGGCGGAAATTCCGGGAACACCTACCGACAAGTGTCTTTTCAGCGTCCTGCTCCAAGGCGAGTTCTGTTTTTTCGGTATCACTGTCTTGCACCGACCGACAGCTCTCTGGAGATATGAAAAAACGTACTATTCCTTTTCGTTGCATTTTTTTTAATACAATTTAATCTGTACTTTAGCAGAAAATTGTATTTATGTCAATACCTTTTTTCTGAAAAAGAGGATTCCATTTTTAGGCTGGAAAAGGGCAGTCATTACCCGGAAAAATCTTGACTGGAATTATTTAGGTCTTGAATTCCTTTGGAAAGATGATAGTGCATGGTCATGGCAGCACCCTCGGCATCGCCCATTTTCATAAATTCCGCAATTTGTGTATGATAAGTTAAAGCGTTGTCTATAGATTTTATATCTGCGCCAATTTGGGTTGCGGTAATAATAGAATCTTTGACTGCGGAGGCAAGGGAGGGCATAATGAACTGAATGATGTCATTATGGGTTGCGGTGGCAATGGCAATATGAAAGAATTGATCCTCCTTAATGAGATCTTCCTTTCGTATCTCATCCTTCCCCAACTCCTTCATTTTTTCCATGCGCTCTGCCGAGGCAAAAATGGCCTGCAGTTCCTGGGGTGTTCCGTTTTGTATGGCAAGGCGGATGCTAGAGGGCTCCAAAATCAAACGAAATTCAAACCAGCTGTTTACCAGCTTCATTTTGTCCTTTAAGTAGGTCAGCCCGAAAACATCAGTTGTTTGTACTTCCGAGGAGGCAACAAAGGTTCCGCTTCCCCGCTTAATGGTTAATATGCCTTTGCCTGCCAAGAGCTTGATGGCCTCGCGCAGTGTTGCACGGCTTACGCCCAACTGGGCTGACAGTTCATGTTCATTGGGTAATTTTTCATTGGGTTGATATAATTTTTGTAAAAAAATCATATCACTCAGTTCATTGGCCACAATTTGCGAAGCGGGTATAAATTCATTTTTCACGGTATCCCTCCTTTTTGTAATTTTTGATATTGAAGGGCAAGGGTGGTTCTGCGTATCATAACCCCTTAACCATATGCACAGCACAAAAAATGCAAAAGAGCTCCTTCTATCTAGCTTCTTTCCACAAAAAAGTGAAATTTGCTAAAAAGGAGTGCAAAAAATAAAAATCTCAAAAAATTTTATTTTTAAATTTAAAACTGCATTATTCAAACTGCATTATTAGGAAAATAGAGTAAAAAGTTGTATGACCAATTATAGCATTATACCCCTGTTCTGTCTATGTGTATTTTCACAAAATGAAAAAATGGGAAAAATTTTTATTGACAATTCTTTTGAAATGCATATAATTTTTCATAACAAGAAAAAAGTTGTCTGACCGGTTTTAGGAAGGCAAACAGATAAAAAGTTAGTAATTTGAATGCAATTGTATGGAATTTGATGAAGGAGGACTGTAACATGAGAAGCGATGCAATGAAAACAGGGCAAACAAAAATACCTCATAGGTCTTTGTTTAAAGCATTGGGCCTTACCGATGAAGAAATTAGACGACCTATGATTGGTGTTGTTTGTGCAAAGAATGATATTATTCCCGGACATATTCATTTGGATAAAATTGCCGAGGCGGTGCAGGCAGGCATTCGTATGGCAGGAGGAACCCCTTTTGTATTTCCCGCCATCGGCGTTTGTGATGGTATTGCTATGGGGCATACCGGGATGCGTTATTCCCTAATCAGTAGAGAGCACATTGCCGATTCTGTGGAAATTATGGCCATGGCACATCCCTTTGACGCTTTGGTTTTTATTCCAAACTGCGATAAAATTGTACCCGGGATGCTGATGGCATCCTTGCGGCTGAATATACCGAGTATTTTTGTAAGCGGTGGCCCCATGTTACCGGGTAGAACCTCCGACGGCAAAAAAATCTCCCTTTCCAATGCTTTTGAGGTAGTCGGTGCCATTGGCAAAGAGGGTATAACCGAGGAAGTTTTGAATGACGTTGAAAACAATGCTTGTCCCGGCTGCGGCTCCTGTTCAGGTATGTTTACTGCAAATTCCATGAATTGTATGACTGAGGTAGTCGGCCTTGGTTTGCCTGGAAACGGCACCATTCCCGCCATCAGTGCGGCAAGAATTCGTCTTGCAAAAGAAGCGGGAATGAAAATCATGGAGCTTTTGGAGAAGAACATTTGCCCCAGAGAGATTGTAACGGAAAAAGCCCTGAAAAATGCCCTCCACGCAGACATGGCATTGGGATGCTCTACAAATACCATTCTGCATTTACCTGCAATTGCACACGCAGCAGGCATTCAGGTTGATTTTGAAGAAATCAATAGAATCAGCAAAGAAACGCCCCACTTAGTAAAATTAAGCCCCGCAGGTGTGGACTGCTTGGTGGATTTAGACTATGCAGGAGGTATTAGCGCAGTAATCAAGGAATTGGCGGAATATGGCCTGTTTGACACCAGCTTAATTACCTGTACCGGGAAAACGGTAGGAGAGAATATTGCAAATGCAAGAATTTTAGATTCCGCTGTCATTCGCTCCAAGGAGACAGCCTATTCTCCCGATGGCGGCTTGGCAATTCTGTGGGGAAATATTGCCCCCGACGGCGCAGTTGTAAAGAAGGGCGCAGTATTGCCCGAGATGTTGGTGCATGAAGGGCCGGCAAAGGTATATAACAGCGAGGAAGAGTCCATTGAGGCAATTTTAAATGATAAGGTGGTAGCCGGAGATGTTGTTGTCATCCGCTATGAAGGCCCCAAGGGCGGCCCCGGTATGCGTGAAATGCTTGCGCCTACGGCATCCTTGGCAGGAAAGGGCCTGGACAACAGCGTTGCTTTGATTACAGACGGCAGATTTTCCGGTGCATCCAAGGGCGCTTCTATCGGTCACGTTTCTCCCGAGGCGGCAGCAGGCGGCATTATCGGTTTGATTGAAAACGGCGACATCATCAGCATCGATATTTTGAATAATACGCTGGAGCTACAGGTAAGCGAAGAAGAGCTGGAGAAAAGAAGAGCCGCATTTAAACCTCTTCTGAAGGAAGTGCCTGATGGCTATTTGAGAAGATATAGAGATATGGTAACCAGTGCAAATACAGGTGCCGTTTTCAAATAATTTCATGGTGCAGGGTTCGTGATTAGCCCATAAACAGCAGTGTGTTTTGCCTTCCGTTGAAATGCTTTGTTTTCAAAAGAGCGGAAAACGGAAGGTTTTAGTTAACTACATATTTATCTAGGAAGGGGTAATAGTATGAAGCGTTTTTTGTCAATGGTTGCTATGACAACCGCAATAGTTGTAGGTTTGACCGCCTGCGGCGGGACAAGCCAGCCGGCAGCAGTGGAGGGCGATGATGCCGCAGCTGCAGCACCTGTAGTGATTAAGCTTGGCACTACGGTAAACGAGCAGGATAGTTTTCAGGTTGCAGCGGAAAAATTCAAGGAATTGGTTGCAGAAAAAACCAATGGGGCGTATGTAATTGAGATTTATCCCAACGGCTCCTTGGGAGATGAAAGAACAATGCTGGAAAGTATGCAGATGGGGACTTTGGATATGGGTATTATTACCAGCGGCCCTTTTGTAAACTTTGTACCAGAGATGGGCGTATTGGATATGCCGTTCCTCTTCCCGGACAACGCTTCTGCCTATAAGGTATTGGATGGTGAAATCGGCCAGGGCCTCCTTGACCAATTTGAAAATGCAAACCTGAAGGGCTTGGCTTATGCAGAAAGAGGCTTTAGAAACTTGACAAATAACGCAAAGCCTATTAACAATGCCGCTGACGTGAGTGGATTGAAGGTTCGTGTTATGGAAAACGAGGTTTATATTTCCACCTTTGAATCCTTGGATGTAAATGCGGTGCCTATGGCTTGGTCGGAAGCATTGACAGCCTTACAGCAGCACACCATTGACGGACAGGAGAACCCTGTAAATGTTATTCACTCCTTTAAGCTTTGGGAATCTCAAAAATATTTGACAATGACCCGCCATGCCTATGCTTCTGCAATTATCACCATGAGCTTGCAGAAATTCAGTGCATTGCCGGAGGATGTACAGGTGGCTTTCAAGGAAGCGGCGCAGGAGGCTGCGGAATATGAACGTCAGTGGGTTGCAGATAACGAAGCAAACCAGTTGGAAGATATTAAAGCAAATGGGGTAGAGGTAATTGAAGATCCCGATGTTGAATCCTTTAAAGCCGCAGCGCAGCCTACTTATGATAAGTATGGTGCTCAGTATGCGGATTTGATTGCAGAAATTCAAGATGTAGTGAACGAGTAATTTCGATTGCTTGTGCTTGAGGAGGGCTACTTATGTCAGTCATAACATTTTTTAGAAAACTAAGTAATACCATAAACAAACTTTGTTTGACAATTTGTGTAGCCCTTTTGGGCGCAATGGTAGTTACAACGTCTGTTCAAATTGTCTGTCGCGTATTTTTTACGGCTTTGTCTTGGAGTGAGGAGCTTGCAAGGTATTTCCTAATCTGGGCTTCCTTGCTGGGGGCAGGGTGTGTTTATAAAACAGGCAGCAATATTGCGGTTTTATTTGTGCAGGGCCTGTTGCCATCAGGCCTGAAAAAATTCGCAAAAATTTTAGTTCATGTGCTGTGCGGTGTTTTTTTCGGATTGGCTATTTATCATGGAATTCGCTATATGGGAATGATGGGCGTACAAAAGTCAGCTGCACTGCATATTCCTATGAAATATATGTATCTAGCAATTCCCCTTGGATGCGGCATTATGGAGTTTCATGTCATTGATGCTATTTTGAGTGAGCTTTTTGGAAAGGGGGCGGAAGCAGAATGAGCGTTGTATTATTTGGTGTATTTCTTTTATGCTTGATCATTGGTGTTCCTGTTGCGTTTTCCATAGGCCTTGCGGCAGTGGCAGTCCTTTTTGCAGGCGGGGTTGACAGGTTGGTTGTTGTGCAAAGAATGTTTGCTGCCTCTGATTCTTTTTCGCTGATTGCCATTCCGTTTTTCATTTTTGCCGGAGATCTTTTGGCCAGCGGCGCAATCAGCAAGCGGTTGGTTGCTTTTGCAGAATCCTTGGTTGGTGGGATTCGAGGAGGCCTTTCCATTGTTTCCGTTGTTGCCGGTATGTTTTTTGCGGCCATTTCAGGCTCAGGAGCCGCAACCACAGCGGCAGTTGGCGCAACCTTGATTCCGGAACTGAAGAAAAGAGGCTATCGGGCAGAATCATCGGCGGCCTTAATCGCTTCTGCAGGAACCATTGGCGTTGTTATTCCGCCTTCAGTACCCATGGTTTTATATGCCGTTGTTGCGGAGCAGAGTGTGACAAAGCTGTTTCAAAACGGCTTTTTACCCGGTACCTTAATGGGTTTGGTGCTTATTGCTATTTCCTTAAGGCAGGCATATAAATTTGATTATCCGAAGGGAACGCCTTTTTCCTTTAAAAATGTTTGGGAAACCTTAAAAAGGTCTATCTGGGGTTTGTTGATGCCTTTGATTATTTTGGGCGGCATTTTTTCCGGGTATTTCACACCTTCGGAGGCGGCAGTTGTAGCCGTTGTGTATTCCTTAATCGTGTCCGCTTTTGTATATAAAGATTTGACCTTAAAATCTTTGTATGGCATTATGGTGGGCAGTGTAAAAACCTCGGCAATTATTATGATTATTATTGGATGTAGCGGTGTTTTTGGATGGGTATTGGCAAACTGGAGAATACCTGAAACCATTGCTATGGCGGTACTTTCGGTATCCAGCAATAAATTTATTATTTTGCTTTTGGTGTCTGTAATTATTTTAATTGCAGGGATATTTATGGAAACATCCTCGGCGGTTATTATTTTGACACCCGTATTTTTACCGCTGATGAAGGCTTTGGATGTAAACTTGATCCATTTTGGCATACTTTTTACCGTTGGTATTGCCATTGGTATGATTACGCCGCCGGTTGCCATTAACTTATTTGTGGCCTCCAGTATTACGGGAATGCCTATAGAAAAGATTGCAAAGGCCGTTCTTCCGTATTTACTAGGATTAATTATCATCTTCTTTTTGATTGTATTTGTTCCTGTTTTCATTCCGGGTGTAATCATTTAATGCTTCACTTTAGAGCGAAAGCTCCGACAGTATTGTCGGGGCTTTTTGTATATTAAAAATAAAATTTGCGGGAGCTTCTTGACACAGAAAAATTTTTGGGATAAAATGATAATTAAGTTATCGATAATCAAATTATCAATATATAAGAAAAGAGGAAAATCATGGCAAAACCGGATAAGTCCATTGATCCTCGTATCCTGAAAAGTGCGAAAGAAGAATTTTTGGAGAAAGGATTTTCTGGTGCCTCTTTAAAGGAAATTTGCCAAAAAGCGGAGGTCACCACGGGAGCTCTGTATAAGCGCTATCGGGGAAAAGAAGCCCTGTTTTCTGCCATTGTGTCAGATACGGTTGCTGATCTTGAAGATTATATAGCGGAAAAGAGCATCAGGAATCCTGTGGATCTTACAAATGAAATGTTGATAGAGTCATGGAATATGGACAAAACGTATATGCTGCAATGGTTTCAATTTCTTTATGAGCGTTACGACGACTTTGTATTGCTGTTAAGGGGATCGCAAGGAACCCGCTATGCAGACTTTCAGCATCATTGGGTGCGGAGGATGATGGACGAAAGTTATCATTATTACGAAGAAGCTTACCGGAGAGGCTTGACAAAAAAGGAAATATCAAAATTAGAACTGCATATTATGCTTACGGCTTTTTGGACCACTATTTTTGAGCCTTTCATTCACGGGTTCACTTGGGATGAAATTGAAAAGCATAATACGTACATTTGTGATCTGTTTGACTGGTATTGTGCCATTGGTTTTACAGATTCCCACAGGACGCCTTCCTAGAGAAGGCCTTTTGTTGGACATTAAGTTAGTTGTCGCTAACAAAGGAGGTATTTACGTGTTTAAAAAAGTTTTGGAATATACTGGGACGTATCGCACAACAACCTATCGGGCAATTGTTTTTATGCTTTTGGGTGTGGCCTTCAATGTAGTACCGTTCTGGTTGGTATATCAAATGATTTCACCCCTGCTCAATCATGACACGCTGCATAGAAACGGCATTTTTTTCAGAATTTTTCTCATTGCACTATGCGCAGTGGGGTATGCGGTTTTTTATGTTCATGGTCTTACCCTTTCCCATAAATCCGCATATCATACGCTGGAAAATATAAGGATTTCTTTGCAACGAAAAATGGAAAGGCAGCCCTTGGGCACCATTCAGGAAAAAGGAATCGGCACAATTAAAAAGATGTTTATTGATGATATTGAATCCATCGAACTGCTCCTCGCCCATGCCTTGCCCGAGGGGATTGCAAATATTGCCGTTCCGGTGTTTGTATACATTGCTATGTTTTTTGCGGATTGGAAGCTGGCATTGCTGTCTTTGTGTGCATTGCCCTTGGGAATGCTTTCCATGGTAATCATGTATCGCAGCGGCATGAGCAAGATGGAAATTTATTTTGGTGCGGCGCAAAAAATGAATAATACCATTGTGGAATACATAAATGGCATGGAGGTTGTAAAGGTTTTTAACAGAGACGGGGAGTCCTATCGCCGTTTTGAAAAGGATATTCATACTTACCGGGATTTCACCTTGGACTGGTATCGGGTATGCTGGCCATGGATGGCGATATACAGCAGTTTTTTGCCTTGTGTTGCTCTTTTTACTCTCCCTGTGGGGGCTTATTTTGTTTTGCAGGGAATGTCCACATTGGCCGATCTTGTTCTGGTATTATGTATGTCCTTTGGCATTGGAGTACCCCTTTTGCGAGCAGTGGGCTTTATGTCTACAATGCCCCAGATAAATTATAAAATCGAAAGCCTTGAAAAAATGTTGAATCAACCGCCCCTATGCCAAACTGAGGATGGTTTTCATGGTAAAAACCACAAGGTCTCTTTTGAAAATGTGGGGTTTGCCTACGAGGACGAAGCAGTGCTTCACAATATTTCTTTTGAAGCGGAGCCGGGTACGCTGACTGCGTTGGTGGGAGAATCCGGCAGTGGTAAATCCACCTTAGCAAAGCTTCTGGTACATTTTTATGATGTGAAAGAGGGTGCCGTTAAAATTGGCGGGCAGGATGTACGTGAAATGAGCCTTGAAGCATTGAATCAAGAAATCTCTTATGTTTCCCAAGAGCAATATTTATTTAACATAACGTTAATGGAGAACATTCGCCTTGGGTGCCTTTCCGCTACGGATGCAGAGGTTTTGGCTGCGGCGGAAAAGGCTCAATGCAATGAATTTTTTACACGCTTGGAAAAAGGAATATATACCATGGCGGGAGATGGTGGAAAACAGCTTTCCGGCGGCGAACGGCAGCGCATTTCATTGGCAAGGGCAATTTTGAAGAATGCGCCCATTGTAGTTTTAGATGAAGCCACCGCCTTTATGGACCCGGAAAACGAAGAAAAAATGAACCAAGCCATTGCCCAGGTGATTCATGGGAAAACGGTTATTGTGATTGCCCATAGACTGCAATCTATCATGGAAGCGGATCAAATTTGTGTGTTGGAAAAGGGCAGGCTTGCCGCTGTGGGAACACATGAATATCTGATAAAAACCTGCCAGAGTTATCAGAAATTATGGCAGGCATCTCTGGAGAGCACTGCGTGGAGTGTCAGCACACAAGATGCTACAGCACAGAAAGGAGTTGAAAGTGCATGGCAGGCTTAATGAAACGTATTTTTGATGTATCGGAGAAATATAAGGGCAGAATTCTGGTGGCTCTTCTTTTTTCTTTTTTGAAATCTTTACTTGCCAAGGCACCGATTATGCTTGCCTTTGTAACTTTGACATCCTTCCTTGCAGGAACAATGACAGCCAAAGCCTGCTTGTGGGTGGGTGCGGCACTGCTTATTTGTGTTTTACTTCAAGCGTTGTTTCAAAATATTGCTGATCGTCTTCAGTCGGCTGCGGGATATATGATTTTTGCAGAAAAAAGAATGGAACTGGGGGCACACCTGCGTAAAATGCCTATGGGTTATTTTACTGAGGGGAATATCGGTAAAATCAGCTCCGTTTTATCTACGGATATGGTATTTATTGAAGAACATTGCATGATGGTCTTGGCAGATATGATGAGTTATATTTTTGCCCAAGGAATTATGATTATTTTTATGCTGTTTTTCAATATTTGGCTAGGGCTTGCGGCCATTGCTGTAACTGCAATTATTGTTTGGATTGGCGTTGGCATGAGAAAGGAAGCTATGCATGACTCTGACATCAGACAGGCGCAGAGCGAAAATTTAACAGAGGCTGTGCTTGATTTTACCGAGGGCATTGGAATTATAAAGACATATAACCTGTTAGGAGAGAAATCGAAGGATCTTTCCGATAATTTCAGAAAAACCTGTGAAACCAGCATTATGTTTGAGATGCAGCACAGCCCATGGCAAAGAAGGATGCATTATGCCCTAGGCTTGGGTGCAACATTGATTGTTGCGGTGTCTTTTTATTTGAATGCAAAAGGGCTTTTGGAGGTCCTATATTTGCTTGGCATTATGCTGTTTGTGTTTGAATTATTTGGCCCCATGAAGGCATTATACGGACAAAGTGCAAGGCTAACAGTCATGAATAGCTGCATGGATCGTATAGAGGCAGTATTTGGAGAAAAGGAATTGCCGGATCAGGGGACAGGGCGAATACCGGAAGTCACAACGGCACCTGAGGTAGAATTCAAAAATGTAAGCTTTGCTTACGGAGAGAAAGAAGTGCTGCACGATGTTTCTTTCGGTCTTCCCAAAAATCAAATGCTGGCATTGGTAGGGCCTTCCGGCGGAGGAAAATCCACCATTGCCAATTTGCTGACAAGATTTTGGGATGTGAAGTCCGGGCAGGTTTTGATTCGGGGGAAAGATATTCGAGAGGTTCCCTTGTCTGAATTGATGAATCATATCAGCATGGTTTTTCAGAGGGTCTATTTGTTTCAAGATACAATTTATCATAATATCAGTATGGGCAGGCCCACAGCCACCCGCGACGAGGTGGTGGAGGCGGCAAAAAAAGCTCGCTGCTATGAGTTTATTATGGCCTTGCCGGAGGGCTTTGACACCATCATCGGTGAGGGCGGTGCCTCTCTGTCCGGGGGAGAAAAACAGCGTATTTCCATTGCCCGTTGTATATTGAAGGATGCGCCCATTGTTATTTTGGATGAAGCAACGGCCAGTGTGGATGCGGACAATGAAAGCTATATTCAGCAGGCTATCAGCGCCCTTTGCAAAGGCAAAACCCTCCTTGTCATTGCCCATCGTTTGAACACCATACGCAATGCAGATGAAATTTTAGTGATTGCCGACGGTTGCATTGCGGAACAGGGAACCCATACAACGCTTATGGAGCAAAAGGGAATTTACCATTCCTTCGTGGACACCAGAGAGAAGAGCAGGGGATGGAATCGGAAGATAGGGGAATAATTTTTAGATATCGAAAAAGCGGTCTGCCTTCCCTGCTGTACAAATGAGGGTTACAATTAAAATTTCGGCATAAAGTCCAAGGAAAGGCCCATCCTTTTTTAAGGAAGATGACTGCCATATTCTTGCAGAAAATTGTAGCTTTTTATTGACAGGCACACAAAGTTAGTATAAACTAACTTTGTGAGGTTTTATAATATTGCTGGGACATTCTTTTTGATAGTTTGAGAGAGCATAGCAAAGAATGGGCTGTAAAAATAAATAGAATACCTCTGTATTATGTGCAAACGAAGTTAATTTTTTATAAAAATCAGATGTGCTTACATATGGAAGGAATGCGAAAAGAATTGAATACAGTGGAAAACTTTCAAAGTAAAATGCAAAAGGAAATGATTATTAAAAATTTGAAAAAAAGAGGATGCCGTCTGACGAAGCAACGCCTGACATTAATCGATATCATTCTTGAAAATAACTGTGCTTCCTGTAAGGAGATCCATTATAAGGCATCGAAAATTGACCACAAAATTGGAGTTGCCACGGCATACCGCATGATTCGTTTGTTGGAAGAAATCGGTGCAATCAGCAGGGGGAATTTATATAAGCTGGAGTGTGCCCCGGGAAAAGAACAGAAAAACGTTTGCAAAATAACCTTGGAGGATGGAAGTATCCACCCCTTTCTGCTGTCGGATTTAGATAGAGTGGTAAATCTGGGTATGCGGCACTGCAATTATTTTATGGGGCATAGGGTGGTTTCTGTAGAATTGCATGGGAATAAGATTGGATGGGAAAAGGAATGATTTTCCCCCTTTTTTATTGCCCTTTGCGCCAGAAAAAAACGTAAAAATGCAAAATATAGATTAGATTTATGTCAATTAATGATAAAAAATATCATTAATTGCTGTTGGGTTTGACTAACTGAATTTAACACTGCTACTATAAATAAAAATTACAAAATATGCTGACTGAATTCAAACGCCATTTTATGAATATGCAGGAAGAAAGAAGGGATCGCTTTGAAACAGCATAGGTTTTGGGCTTGGGTTTTAGTTTGCAGTTTACTTATGGTAATCTATACAGGTTATAAGCATAAATGATGAGGAGGTTTTATTATGTTTGAGTTTTTAGAAAATTCTAATGTTAAAAAAGGTATTTTTTTTGCAGGCGGTGTTTTATTTGGTACCGCCGGAATTAAAATTCTTGCAAGCAAGGATGCAAAAAAAGTATATGTGAATAGTTTAGCGGCAGCACTGCGTATGAAAGAAGGCGTCATGAAAACAGCTGTTACCGTTCAGGAAAATGCAGAAGACATTCTTGCGGAGGCAAACCAGATCAATGAAGGCAGAATGGAAGAGGCTTGTGCATTGGAAGAGGATTCTGATGAGAAAAATGAACTGTAAGGATACATTTTGTGCGGAGCTGTGAATAAAGGACAGCTCCGTTTTTTTGGAGGTGTAGCTGTGAAATTTAAAATACAGCATGAAATAAAAGGGCGAATTAGAATACAAATTCCTCAAACCCGTATGACCTATGAACAGGCGGATTTGCTGCAATATTATTTTCAGTCGCAAAAAAATATTATTTCTGTGAAGGTGTATGAACGCACATCGGGTCTGACCATTACCTACACTGGGAGCAGAAAAGAGGTTTTATCTTCCCTCAGAGGGTTTGCTTATGTAAAAGCAGAAAAATTTAAACCCTTTGTTGGGAATACGGGGCGCCAGTTAAATGCGGAAAATTTTGAAAAACTTGTGACTAAGGTCATGTTCCGCTTTTTGTTTAAAATTTTCATGCCGGCACCCATCAGAGCCAGTTTTGTTGGGTTCCGCTCCATGGGATACATGAGAAAAGGAGTGCGTGCCTTACTGAGGCGGCGTATTGAGGTCTCTGTGCTGGACGCCATTGCCATTGGTGTTTCCATGGTACGGGGCGAATATAATACAGCGGGTTCCATTATGTTTTTGTTGGGAATCGGCGAAATTATGGAGGATTGGACCCATAAAAAATCAGTCAACGATTTGGCCAGAAGTATGTCCCTGAACACAAACAAAGCGTGGCTAGTGAAGGACGGGCAGGAAATTCTTGTGGACACCGCCGATATTCAAAAAGGCGATTGCGTATTAGTTCGTATGGGCAATATCATACCTTTTGACGGTATGGTGCTTTCCGGGGAGGCTATGGTAAATCAGGCTTCCTTAACGGGAGAACCGTTGCCTGTCAAGAAGGAAGCTGACGGCTATGTATATGCCGGCACTGTTTTGGAGGAAGGAGAAATTATCCTTCAGGTAAAGGCCGCTTCCGGGGCAACACGCTATGAAAAAATTGTTAAAATGATTGAAAATTCGGAAAAGCTGAAATCCAAAGCGGAAAGCAAGGCGGAGCATTTGGCAGATAAGCTTGTGCCCTATACTTTGCTGGGCTCCCTCGGGGCTTTGGCCTTGACCGGAAGCGTGATAAAAGCTACCACGGTGCTTATGGTGGATTTTTCCTGTGCGTTAAAGCTGGCTATGCCCATATCTGTATTATCTGCCATTCGGGAAGCAAGCTATTACAATATTACGGTAAAGGGCGGTAAATACCTTGAAGCCATGGCAGAGGCTACCACCATTGTGTTTGATAAAACGGGAACCTTGACAAAAGCAAGACCGACAGTAAAACAGGTTATTCCCTTTGGGGAAGGAACGGCCGATGAAATGCTTCGTATTGCCGCTTGCTTAGAAGAGCATTTTCCCCATTCCATGGCTAAAGCTGTGGTGTACGCTGCCAAAGAAAAAGGGCTGGAGCATGAGGAGATGCATTCAAAGGTAGAGTATATTGTTGCCCACGGCATTACTTCTTATATTGATGGAAGGCGGGTGGTAATCGGCAGCCATCATTTTGTATTTGAGGATGAGGAAAGTGAAATTTTACCGGCCCATCAAATGCAATTCGATGCATTGTCGCCGGAATATACCCATCTGTATATGGCCATCGATCATGTGTTGTCTGCAGTTATTTGCATCGAAGACCCCTTGCGGGAAGAGGCGGCAGACGTTGTGCGGGAGATGAAAAAGCAAGGTATAAAAACTGTTGTTATGATGACAGGGGATAGCGAAAGAACTGCCGCCGCCGTTGCGAAAAAGGTTGGGGTAGATCAGTATTATTCAGAGGTTTTGCCGGAGGATAAAGCAAAATTCGTAGAGGAACAAAAAAAGGCCGGAAAAACAGTTATTATGATTGGAGACGGCATCAATGATTCCCCTGCGCTGTCGGCGGCGGATATTGGAATCGCAATCAGTGATGGTGCGGAAATTGCCAGAGAAATTGCTGATGTTACCATTGCCGCAGATAATTTATACGAGGTTGTCAAGCTGAAGCAATTAAGTAATTGCCTGCAAAAACGAATTCAATATAATTATCGGGCAATTGTGGGCATCAATGCGGCTTTGATTTTGCTGGGCCTGGGCGGATTGATTCAGCCAACCACCTCTGCGTTGCTGCATAATACCTCGACCCTGCTGATCAGCTTGAAGGATATGCAAAATTTATTACCATAAGTTTGTTTTTCGGCTGCGTTTGGGTGTAAAAATTTTTACACGTCAGTGATTTAGGAAGGTTTCAAAAGCCTTCCTATTTTTATTACACTTACAGAGGAAGTCTCGGGCTTGACATCGTTTTATAAACAGCGTAACATAGGATATAATTAGTTTCAACTAACCAAATTACGATAGAACAAACAGATTTCGGTCTGTGACTATGTTTGTATGAATCATTCCTATCTAAAACAAAGAAGGAATGCATCTTAATAGGAAGCTTTTGCGAGGTGAAAGGAATGACTGCCACTGAAAAAGAAAAGAATCTATTTGGCTGCGCCGTACAGATCGTTTCCCGTACGGAAGATCAAATTGTGTATAAATTAGAGGATCCCACCGGGCCGGTGCTGATGACCTGCTATCAGGTATTTCCGGGCATTGCACTTATTTATAACGAAGTCCATGCCAGAAGGTGCTTTGTGGAGGATACTCCCCAGGGAGATTTTATAGAAATCAACCATTGCCGGGAGGGTCGCATAGAATTTGAGTTTCATGATGAATTTCTCTATTTAAGTCAGGGCGATATTTCGGTAAATAAAAAAGAAGAATCCCCTCATGAATCATATTTTCCACTGAGCCATTATCATGGAATATCCGTGATGATTGATTTGGAAAAAGCCCCCTTGTGTATGTCTAGCTTCTTAGAGGGGGTAAATGTAAGGCCCAGAGATTTAGGCGAAATTTTTTGTAAAGACAGCCCCTGCTTTGTGGCCCGGGCCACAAAGACTTTGGAAAATATTTTTTCAGAATTATATAACGTTCCAGAGCAGATGCGTAAAGCGCTTTTTAAAATAAAGGTCTTAGACTTGATGCTCTATTTATGTAACACAAATCTTTCTGAAAATGAGACGTGTAAGCGAAGTGTCAAAAAATCCAGAGTTACCTTGGCAAAGAATATTTGCAATTATTTAACGGAGCATATGGATAGTCATGTTACCATATCCGAGCTGGCGGAAATTTTTCATGTGTCTCAAACAGCTCTAAAAAACAGCTTTAAGGACGTGTATGGTGTTTCCGTCTATACCTTTATTCGCACCCAAAAGATGCAGGCCGCGGCAAGGCTTCTGCGGCAAACGGATTGTACGGTTTTGGAGATTGCAGGAAAATACGGCTATGACAATGGCAGTAAATTTGCATATGCCTTCAAAAATGTTATGGGTATGGCGCCCAACGAATATCGAAACGCACAGTATGAGGACTTTTCCTTGGGAATGATATAACCAAGATTTTTAGAAAAACTGCCATATTTTTATGAGCAGAAAACAAATTATGGGAACATAAAAAATGTCGATAGAGGGGTTTCTCTGGAAACGGCATTTTTTATTTACTCGAAAAGAAATAGATGTGTCCTTTTGGAGCCAAATTCGTTCTATTTGGAGCGGAGTTTGAGAGGTTTACGCTTTAGAATAAAAATATATAGCCCTTATTTTAGGGCAAATATTTTGACTTTAAGTTAGTTATGGCTAACATATTGTTGTTTCTATTTTAATATTAAAAAAGAAGGGGGAGAGAAGAGAATGCTTCCGGAGTATGGTTTCTTACCTTGTGACGGCGCAGGCTTTGCGGGATGCGGGCAATCGGTAAAACCATGCAAAAAACCAATGGAAGATTTTATTCTGATAGACAAGATTGATTTGCAGAAGATAAAAATTGAGGCTTTCATGGTTAGATACCAGGGGGGCCGCAAATGCGGAGACTGGCGAAAGGAACAATGCATTACATAAAAGGAGAGAACTATGAAAAACGAAAAATTAATGGGTAAGGATTTAATCAATATTGGTATTTTTTCTGCAATCTATTTCATTATTATTTTTGCCATTGCCATGCTTGGATATATTCCCATTTTCATGCCGCTCATTTGCGTGATAGGGCCGCTCATCGGGGGAATTCCCTTTATGCTTTTTCTGACAAAGGTAAAGAAATTTGGCATGATTTTGATTATGAGCTTGATTATGGGAATTTTGATGCTTTTGACAGGTATGGGATATTATTCCATCATCGTAGGAGCGATATCGGGTTTCATCGCCGAAATGATATATAAAAGCGGAAAGTACCAAAGTGCTGGGAAAGCGGTTCTTACCCATGGCGTATTCAGCATTTGGATGTGGGGAAATTTTATTCCTCTTTTTACAAATAGTGAGAAGTATTTTTCAACAAGGCAGGATTTTGGGCAGGAATATATTGATGCGTTGACAAGCTTACTGCCTCCTTGGATGTTTCCTACATTGCTTGCCGCCTGTTTTGTATGTGGTATCATCGGTGGATTGATTGGCAAAAGCGTCATGAAAAAGCACTTTATTAAGGCGGGAATTGTGTAATGAGAGCAAATGTTTTACAAGCAACGGTAGAAAAGCGTGGCTTGGTCTTCGACCCGAGGACCAAGCTTCTGCTATTGATAGCCATGACAACTTTTGTTCTTGGCGGAGCAGGGCAAAAATCAGGGTTCGGCGGCATTGTATTTTCTGCAATTTCTGTCATTTTGTGTTTTTTACCCTTTCTTTTACTGCTTGCGGCAAAGAGAAGAAAAGCGGCCCTTCGCTATGCCATACTTTATTTGGCCATGTATGTTATTTTTATTTTTGTTACGCCCCAGACAAGGGGGATATTAAACTTTTTTATTTTAGGCACCTCTGGTATTATAACTCGGTTTATGCCCAGCATTTTGCTGGGATTTTATGTGGTTTCTTCAACAACGGTCAGTGAATTTACTGCCGCTATGCAAAAAATGCATATCAGCGAAAAAATTATTATCCCTTTATCTGTCATGTTCCGCTTTTTCCCTACAGTAGGGGATGAATTTCGATGCATCAATCAAGCCATGCGTATGCGGGGCATTGTTTTTGGCGGTAAAAATATGAGCAAGATGCTGGAATATCGTTTGGTTCCCCTGTTAAGCTGTTCTGTAAAAATTGGAGAAGAGCTGTCGGCGGCCGCCTTAACAAGAGGGCTTGGCGGAACTGTGAAACGCACGAACGTATGTGAAATTGGGTTTCATATGCAGGATTGGGTGGTTTTTTTGTTGTGCGCCACCGCTTATTTTATGCTGATTCTTTCAAAATTTGGTGTTTTATGAGGTGTGAAATGATAGAAATGAACAATGTCAGCTTTACCTATGCCAACACGGAGGCTTGTATACTAGAAGATATTTCCTTGCAGATCAAGGAGGGAGAGTGTGTGCTTTTATGCGGGGGTTCCGGCTGCGGCAAAACAACAGTCACACGGCTTTTGAATGGGCTGATTCCTCATTATTATGAGGGGACTGTTTCGGGAAGTGTTGTAATCAATGGGTTGGATGTCACGAAGGCGGAGCTTTATGAAACGGCAAAATACGTAGGAAGCGTTTTTCAAAATCCCAGAAGCCAATTTTTCTGCGTGGATACCACCAGTGAAATTGCCTTTGGCTGCGAAAACATGGGCTTGGAGTCGCCATTGATCAAAGAGAGGGTGGCGGAGGCGGCAGAAAAATTGAATGCCGTAAATCTGCTAGGACGAAATATTTTTCAACTATCTGGAGGAGAGAAGCAAAAGATTGCTTGTGCCTCTGTTTCCGCCATGGAGCCCGCGGTTTTTGTTTTGGATGAGCCTACTTCAAATTTGGATATGCCTGCCATTGGGGATTTACGCAGGACCCTTCTTGCATGGAAAGCAGAGGGAAAAACTATCGTGATTGCGGAACATCGCCTTTATTGGTTAAAGGACATCTGTGACAGAGTTGTTTACATGGCAGAGGGAAAAATTGCTTTCGATATTCCCATATCAGCCTTTCTGGAGTTTTCGCCGATAAAAATCAGAGAATTGGGACTTCGGTCCCTTTCCATGGAGGCGCTGCATAGTACAAAACCCCCAAGCTACGGCGCAGAAGAATTTACGCTAAAGGATTTTTACTTCTCTATGGAAGATATACCTATTTTAAGCATACCTGCGTTGACACTCCCTCAGGGTAGCTTGATTGCGGTAATCGGAGAAAATGGTGCCGGAAAATCCACCTTTTCCAGATGCCTTTGCGGGCTGGAAAAAGGATTCCGGGGGAAGGTATTGTTTCACAGTGCCCTTTACGGACGGCGAAAAATGCTTGAAAAAAGCTATTTGGTCATGCAGGATGTGAATCATCAGTTGTTTTGCGAAAGCGTGGAGGAGGAAATCCGGCTTGGAATGGAAGGGGAAAATAAGGAAAAGATTAAAGGCGTTCTGGCTGATTTGGGGCTTGAAAATTTGTGCCAACGCCATCCCTTATCCCTTTCCGGCGGGCAAAAGCAAAGAGTCGCCATTGCATCGGCAATTTTGGCAGACAAGGAGTTTTTGATTTTTGATGAGCCCACCAGCGGCCTTGATTTTCGCCATATGGAGCAAACAGCCAAACTTTTGCGCTCCTTACAGGGGAAAAAAACAGTGTTTATGATTACCCATGATCCAGAATTGATCGTCCGGTGCTGCTCTCATATTTTGCGTTTTAAACAAGGAAGGGTGGCGGAGTTTTATGCCCTTTCAAAGGAAACAGAAGGGAAGTTTTTTGATTTTTTTACCCAGAGCTAAATCATTGAAAAGTGTCTTTTTGGATTTATAAACTGCATAAACGGAGCGGAAGCTTTTCTCCATCAGAAGTAAAATCTACTTGTTGGCTGATGTATTGTTAAAATAGAAAATAAAAGTTAGCCTTTGCTAATGAATAGAAAGAGGGGTATTCTTTGAAAAAACAATCAGATTTAAATAAATTGTTTCAATTTGCAGGAAAATTTAAGTACCTAACGATGACATCTTGTGTGCTTTCCACCGCCAGCGCCCTTGTGGCCCTTGTACCATTTGTATACATATGGAAGTTCATCAAAGAGGTTTTGGAGGTTGCACCAAATTTTGACCAAGCCGTAAACCTTGTGCATAATGGTTGGATGGCAGTATTTTTTGCGGTGCTTTCCATGGTCATTTATATTGTTGCATTATTGTGTTCTCATATTGCGGCATTTCGAGTGCAGTCAAATATTCGTTCAAAGGCAATGCACCATATTACCACACTGCCGTTGGGATTTATGGATGGTATCGGCAGCGGAAAAATGCGTAAAATTGTCAATGAGTCCAGTGCGGCCACGGAAACCTTTTTGGCCCATCAGCTCCCTGATACCTTTGGGGCGATTGCAACGCCTGTGGGGCTATTATGCCTGCTGATTTATTTTGATTGGAAGCTAGGCTTGCTCAGTTTGATTCCCGTGCTCATTGCCTTTTTCATTATGTTTACTATGACGGGGTCTTCCATGAAAAACAGGATGGAACAGTATCAAAATTCCCTTGATCAAATGTCAAACGAGGCTGTGGAGTATGTGCGGGGTATTCCTGTTGTAAAAACCTTCGGCCAATCAGTTTTTTCATTTAAGCGTTTTAAAGCCGCCATTGAAAACTATGAAAAATGGGTGGTTGCCTATACAAAGGAATTAAGATTTCCCATGCTTTGCTATACCACTGCTATCAATGGCGTGTTTGCGGTTTTGATTGCAGCGGCGTTATTCATCGCAAAAGATGGAGTAACAAACACATTTTTATTGAATTTAATTTTCTATATCATTATTACGCCAATCATCACAGTAACGCTGAATAAAATTATGTATGCCAGTGAAAATAAAATGATCGTTGCCGATGCACTGCAAAGAATTGAAAGCGTGTTTGGAATACAGCCCTTGCCTGAAACGGCAACTCCGAAGAAGCCAAAGGATAATTCCATTTCCATAAAAGAGGTCTCCTTCCGCTATAAAGATGCAAAAAGAAATGTCTTGGAGGATATTCATTTAGAAATAAAAAGCGGCGAGCATATTGCCTTTGTGGGGCCTTCCGGCGGAGGGAAAACTACCCTTGCAAGCTTGATCGCCCGATTTTGGGATACAACAAAAGGTGAGGTTTCCATCGGAGGGATCAATGTAAAAGACATTCCGAAAAAGGAATTGATGGATATTGTCTCCTTTGTATTTCAGGACAGCAAGCTTTTAAAGGCCTCCATTTTTGATAATGTTCGTATTGGGAAGCCGGAGGCCACAAGAGAAGAGGTTTTAAAGGCACTGCATGGCGCCCAGTGTGATGATATTATTGCAAAATTTCCCGATGGCATAGACACGGTCATTGGCACAAAAGGTGTCTATCTCTCCGGCGGCGAACAGCAGCGTATTGCCATTGCCAGAGTGATGCTGAAAAATGCCCCCATCTTAATTTTAGATGAAGCAACTGCCTTTGCCGATCCCGACAATGAAGCGAAGGTGCAAAAAGCTTTTTCCTTGCTCTCCAAGGGGAAAACGGTGATTATGATTGCCCATCGCCTCTCTACGGTTACCGGCGTCGACCGTATCTTTGTTTTGCAGGATGGAAAAATATGCGAATATGGCAAGCATGAGGAGTTGGTTGAAAAATCCGGTCTTTATGCTCAGATGTGGCAGGAATATAACCGGGCCGCACAATGGAAGGTAGGTGGAACAAATGATTAACTATTTACAGCGGAAATATGCCCTTTCAGAGAAGGGCGCAAAGGATATGGTTCGTGCGTGCATCACTTGTATTTTTTCTAATATAGGATTAATGCTGCCCATTGCTCTATTGTTTTTTTTGACATCAGATTTAATGGGCGGGGGTGTTCCTGCCGGCAAAGCCAGGATTTACATTATCGGCACGATTTTATGCTTGGCGATCGTTTTCATAACGACGTATTTTCAATATAATGCAACTTTTTTTGCAACCTATACGGAAAGCGGCATAAGAAGAATTACACTTGCCGAAAAACTGCGCAAAATGCCTTTATCCTTCTTTGGGAAAAAAGATTTGAGTGATTTGACCAGTACCATTATGGCGGATTGTGCCCAGTTGGAAACGGCCTCCTCCCATTGGATTCCGCAGCTCATTGGTTCTGTCATTTCTACAACCTTGGTTGCCATCGGTTTGTTTTTTTCCGATTGGCGCATGGCTTTGGCCGCATTGTGGGTTTTGCCCATTGCCTTTGGCGTTGTCTTATTTTCGTCGAAGGTGCAATTTTCTTTAAATAAAAAGCAAATGGCAGTGAAAATGGCCTGCGCAGATGGCATTCAGGAATGCTTGGAATCCGTGAGGGATTTGCGCGCAAACAATGCGGAAGAAACATATTTGCAGGGGCTGGATGAAAAAATAAAAATGGTGGAAAAACGGGCCGTTATTACGGAGCTTGGTACGGCGGTGTTTGTTGCATCGGCCCAAATGATTTTAAAGCTTGGCATTGCCACGGTGGCCTTGGTTGGCGGTGTTTTGCTTAGGGAAGGCAGTATCAGCATACTAACGTTTTTTATGTATTTATTGCTTGTTTCACGCTTGTATGATCCACTGCAGATGTCTTTACAAAACCTTGCCGCGATGATTGCCAGTGATGTACAGTGTGAGCGCATGAACGATATTTTATCTCATCCCGTACAGACAGGTATAACGCAGTTAAGCAATCAAGGATATGACATTGTATTTGACCATGTGGGCTTTGGCTATCAAGAAGCAGAGCAAGTGCTCCGAGATGTTTCCTTTACTGCAAAGCAGGGGGAAGTGACGGCATTGATCGGCCCCTCCGGAGGAGGAAAAACCACGGTTTCCAGACTGGCCGCCCGCTTTTGGGATATTACAAAGGGCAAAATTACCGTAGGCGGTATGGATATTTCACAAATTGACCCCGAGCATTTATTGTCTTTGTACTCCATTGTTTTTCAAGAGGTTACGCTGTTCAATAATTCTGTTTTAGAAAATATCCGCATCGGTCGGAAGGATGCGACGGAGGAAGAGGTTATTACAGCTGCGAAACTAGCCCATTGCGATGAATTTGCCGAAAGACTGCCCCAAGGCTGGGACACTTTAATCGGTGAGAACGGCTCCGAGCTTTCCGGCGGAGAGCGGCAAAGAATTTCCATTGCCCGGGCATTTTTGAAGGATGCTCCCATCATTTTGCTGGATGAGGCAACGGCCTCCCTGGACGTTGGCAATGAATCCAAAATTCAAGAAGCCCTTTCCCGGCTGATTCGCAGGAAAACGGTACTGATCATTGCCCACCGTATGCGTACGGTTGCCGGTGCAGACAAAATTGTTGTGTTAAACGAAGGCGTTGTAGCACAGCAGGGGGCACCCGAGGCATTGCTTGAAACGAAGGGAATATATCATACCATGGTGGAGCTGCAAGCAGAAGCACAAAGCTGGAAAATGGTATAAAGCGTATTTTAAATAGGTATGTAGATGTAAGACCGTCAGCTTGCTGGCGGTCATTTTTTTGCCTTGCACGGAAAGGGTTGTCTAAATTATGGTCTGCTGCAGCTTAAAAAAATTTTAAAACTTCTATATGTAAATATTTTTCCGTAATAAGATCTGAGATTACAGGAATTTTAGGATTTCTGGAAAAAATATGGGTTTTTATAAAGAATTGAGTTGACAAGAATATTAATATTCTATATACTAATGTTAACAATTATGTAACAATTTGATTTGATGAATTACGGAGGAGAATCTGTTATGATAATTTCCAAGGCTATGAAGCTGGTTTGTGTTACAACATCAATGGTTATGGCTGTTTCTGGGGTTGCTTTTGCCGCAGACGCGGGACAAGCTACCGATACGGCGGTCAATATAAGAAGTGAAGCCAGCGCTCAAGCTGATGTTGTTGGTAAAATAGAGAAAGGCTCTGAATATACGGTAGTGGGAAAAAGCGGTGATTGGTACCAAATTTCCTATGAAGGGGACAAGGCCTTTGTTTCTGGTGATTATTTTGAGCTGACAAAAACCGATGCAGTAGCTACGGAAAGTGGTGTGAATGTGCGAAAAACACCCTCCGCTTCCGGTCAGGCTGTAGGCAAATTGCAGGAAGGCGAGGGTGTAGTGGTAACCGGTCAAAGCGGTGACTGGTATCGCATCTCCTTTCAAGGAGAAACCGCCTATGTTCATAAAGATTATATTTCTGGCGAAATGATTACAAAAGTAACTGCCATTGCTGCCGTTTCTGCCGAAAATGCCGGTCAGGAAATTGAAAATACATATGGTGTGGTAACTGCCGCAACAGGGGTGAAACTGCGCAAAGAAGCTTCTTTGATTTCTGTTGTCTTGGAGGTTCTGCCTTATGGCACAGAAGTGTCCATTGACCGTGTGGGACAGGAATGGATCCGAATTGTTACAGATGGCGGTGTAAAGGGCTATGTGAGTGCAGAGTTCCTTTCTGTACGGAAAGGGGAACGTACCACAAGATCCAATGCGTCCTCTAAAGGCGCCGAGGTTGTATCTTATGCGAAGCAATTTATTGGCACACCCTATGCTTGGGGCGGCACAGATTTAAATAGAGGCGTTGATTGCTCCGGCTTTGTGTATTCTGTTATGAGAAACTTTGGCATCACGTTAAACAGATCTTCTTCCTCCATGGCTTCCAACGGGGTTGAAGTTTTAAAGTCTAATTTGCAGGCGGGGGATTTGGTTTTCTTTAACGTCGGCGGAAATAGCAGAATCAGCCATGTAGGTATTTATATGGGGGATGGAAACTATATTCATTCCACCGACGGAGCTGCGTATGGCGTTACTGTTACATCGTTAAGTAGCAGCTATAGCGCAAATACTTATGTTACAGCAAGACGTGTATTAAGATAGGCTGAAGCAAACTCTAAGAGCAGAGTTAATCTGCTCTTTTTTTATTACAGGAACGCTATGATTTATGCAGATAGCAGGAAGAAATACTTTTAGGCAAGCCGTTTTCAAGAAAGGAAGGAACATAAAAAATAGGAGGATTGCTCATTTTATATTGCTTCAATCCATTCCTTGAACAAAAAAGTCTGGCAAGACAAAAGGCGCATAGAAAAATACGAATTCGTATCTGTTCTATGCGCCTTTTTACGAAAGCTTAACTGGAAACAGGGCTATCTAGGGCTTCTGCTGTAATTTCTGTGGTTTCTTCTACGCATGGCAGCTCTTTTCTTTCTGCGTTTTTTTCTTTTTAGATGCCTTGCAATACGGCCGATACAAAACAGTATGGTAAATACAAGAAGAATTCCCAGAAAAATAAGGCCGCCCATCTTTAAAATTTTTATTTTTGCTTCTTTTTCTTGCAACGACCGGGTTTCTGCTGGTGTTTCGGCAACGGAAGCTTGGGCAAACAGGGGAACGGTAGCAAGGACTTCATGATTCGCTTTCACGGCAAGGGTTCCCACCTCTTGCCCCGCAGTAACAGGCGCATATACAGTTTCCGGTAAATTTACGTCAACCTGAATATCGGATAAGCTTTTGCTGACAGCTATGGTTTGATACACATCTTCTTGGGGTGCAACGGTAATTTTTCCCAAAGAAGATGTTTTCTTTTTATAAATTTCAACCACGTCTACAGTTTTCGCGAACTCCGCGGCAGATAAAACCTTTGCTGTTTGAAAGTTTGTAAATCCATATTCAAATAAAGCTTTTGTGTCTACATAATGCTCGGCACCATTGCATTTGAAAACAACGGCAATCAACTGGGTATCTCCTTTTTTTGCAAAGGTTACCAATGTATTCAAGGCTTCGGAGGTATATCCTGTTTTCCCGCCGGTGGCGTATTCATAATAATAAATTGAATTGGGGTTCAGCATCTGATGCTGACCATGGAGATACCGAATTTCAGACTGCAGGTTGGTGGGTGGAATTTCATAGTAAGTCGTACTCATCATGGTTTTGTAGACATCTTGCTTTAGCAATTCCTTGGCGATGTGTGCCATATCATACGCAGTGGTATAATGGTTTTCATCAAATAACCCATTTGCATTGATAAAATTTGTGGATTCACAGCCTAATTCCTTTGCCCGCTTTGTCATATGCTCCGCAAAGGCAGTGGTGGAGCCATCCACATATTCGGCAACGGCATTGGATACTTCATTGGCAGAGCGCAGTAAAATGCCATAAAGGGCCTGCTCAAGGGTGATCTGCTCGCCCTCCTGCATGGCGATATGGGCACTGCCCGGCTCAATGCTGTATACAGCATCATGTGAAAAGGTTAGGGTATCATTTAGGTTTCCGTTTTCCAATGCCAAAAGCACCGTCATCACTTTTGTAATGCTTGCGGGAAACATTTTATTTTTGCTGTTCTTTTCATACAAAATTTCCCCGGTGGTTGCATCCATCAGTATGGCCGCATCGCTGTTAAGTTCCGGCTTGACAGCTTCCTCCGTTGGGGTATTTTTTTCTTCTAAGGGCTGCCCGAAAGCAGTGAAGCTTGGTGCGGTAAGACAAACGCATAGTATCATAATAAGA
This sequence comes from Tyzzerella sp. UBA1042, assembly GCA_002316675.1. GTDB lineage: Bacteria > Bacillota > Clostridia > Lachnospirales > Anaerotignaceae > Chakrabartyella. Next base: position 10,324 of record DCDZ01000066.1, on the reverse strand, counting down.
ACTGATTGTTTCATTGACCTCTCCTATATAACTTTAATTTTTAGGGAATATATGTTAGAATAAAAAAGTATTGAAAAAGCGAAGGTTCGTTTCTGCAAATTTCCTTGATAGAAGTATTGAAATTTTAGGAAGAAAGCATTCTTTTGATTGCTGTTTCTTTTTGTGATAGAATATAGTTACTCCATACAGCGCAGATATAAAGCGTTTTGAAAGCGATAGCTTTACATATACTTTCCAATTATACCAAAGGAATGGGCAGGAAAAAAGGGGTTTTGTAAAACTTGAATAAAAAACAAGAAAAATTGTGCAATCAAAGAAAAGGACTGAAACTTCTTTTACTGGTGGTAATACTTTTTCTGCCGGGACTAGGATTTATTTCATTTGAAGGAAGAGACACCCTGCATATGGGGGAAGCCACCACAATACACGCCCTCGAAACCAGGTGGCAGGGGGAGTACACTTTGCACTTGCCGGGCACAATAAGACAAATTAATATTAATACGGCTGACCAAGATACCTTGGAAGCATTACCCGGCGTGGGAGAAAAGCTTGCGGAAAGAATTATAGCATATAGAGAACAAAACGGCCCTTTTCTTGGGACGGAGGAAATCGTAAATGTTTCTGGTATTGGTTTAAAAAAGCTGAATCAGATGAAAGCGTATATTGTAGCTGAATAAATTAGGAGGGTATTATGGCATATCATATTTTGGTTGTGGATGATGAAAAACTCATTGTAAAAGGCATCAAGTTTTCTTTGGAACAGGATGGTATGGAGGTTACCCCCGCTTATGATGGCGAGGAGGCGCTCCAGTTAATTAAAAGTACAAGCTTTGACTTGGTTGTGTTAGACGTTATGCTGCCCAAGATGGATGGCCTCCAGGTTTGTCAGCAGTCAAGAGAATTTTCTCAGGTGCCGATTATTATGGTTACGGCAAAGGGAGAGGATATGGATAAAATTATGGGGCTGGAATACGGTGCCGATGATTATATTACGAAGCCCTTCAATATTTTAGAACTGAAAGCGAGAATTAAAGCCATTTTACGCCGCAGCGTAAAAAAAGGCCCCGCAGAGGGGGAAGCAAAAAATATTTTGAAAGCCAGAGATTTGGAGCTTTCTTATGACAGCAGGCGTGTTTTCGTTCAAGATAAAGAAATTAATTTAACCGCAAAGGAGTTTGACCTGCTGGAGCTTTTGATGGAAAATCCAGGGAAGGTTTACAGCCGGGAAAAGCTGTTGGATACTGTATGGGGATATGATTATCCCGGGGATGTACGCACGGTGGATGTTCATGTGCGCCGTTTGAGAGAAAAGATTGAAGTAAATCCCAGTGAACCCAAATATATCTTTACAAAATGGGGAGTTGGTTATTATTTTAATTAAAAACAAAGAGCCGGCAGTCAAAAAAAAGAAGGTGCATTTTCTAAGCCTCCGATGGGTGCTTTTGGCCACATATGTTGTGGTGGGCATTGTTCCTCTGCTTTTAATTGCAAGTACGATTTTGCATTCCGTACAGGATTATTTCATAGAGGAAAGAAAAAAGGAATTGCTTAGTCAAGCCAATGTGATTTCCGGACAGATTACATCCCATCAATATATGTATGATCAGGAGGACCGTGACTCCCTTGAGGAAACGATGCTCCATATGAGCCAAGAATATGATTTTCGTGTTTTGGTTCTGGATGCTTCCTGTATGGTGGTTTACGATACGGGATATAGTGAAGTTGGAAAAACGGTCTTGATTTCCGAAGTCATTGAAGCTTTGGGAAATAAAGATATTGCCAGAGTGCAGGAAAACAGTGTGGTTTATGCCGCAGTTTCTATTTCCGGAAACAACAATAACCGTGTTGGGGTGGTTTTGGTATCGGACGATTTAAAGGATATTTCAGACACCGTGGGAAATATTGCAAAAAAGGGGAATTTACTTTTAGCGGGACTTGCCATTATTGTCATTATTATGATGATTATCATGTCTCAAATTTTTACGGAACCCATTAAAAAAATAATCAAGGTCATTCAGAAAATGTCTGAGGGGCATTTTGAACAAAGGGTGCAGGTGCATTCTCAAATCCATAATGAAATGATAGATTTGGCATTGGCTTGCAACCAAATGGCAGATCAGTTGGAAAAGGTAGAATCCACAAGACAGCAGTTTGTGTCCAATGTTTCCCATGAGCTAAAAACACCTTTAAGCTCCATTAAGGTTTTAAGTGAATCCATTTTGCTACAGGAAGAGGTGGCGAAAGAGATGTATGTTGAATTTTTGCACGACATCAACTCTGAAGTGGATCGAATGACAGCCATTATCAATGATTTATTAACCTTGGTAAAGCTGGACCAAAAAGAAATCCCTTTGAATTTTAAAGAAATGGATTTAGGGGAGATGCTGGAGGATATCATCAAAAGGCTGCAGCCCTTGGCACAAGAAAAAAATATCACAATCCATTATGAAAAAGAGAAACCGATTACGGCAACCGTGGATGCCATGAAGCTGACTTTGGCCATTGCCAATTTGGTGGATAATGCAATTAAATATACACCTGATAACGGTGAAGTTGAAGTTAAACTGGATGCGGATCATCAAAATGTATTTATCAGCGTTGCAGATACGGGTATCGGCATCCCTGATGATGAGGTGGGAAGAATTTTTGAACGATTTTATCGTGTGGATAAAACCAGAGACAGAGAGACGGGCGGAACCGGTTTGGGTCTTTCTATCACCCATAGCACCATTATGATGCATAATGGGAGCATCAAGGTATACAGCAAAGAAGAGGAAGGCACCACCATTTTGGTGCGGATTCCTATTCGCCAGAGTATATCATAAATACTTTTTGAAACGAGAAGGAAGGAGGCAGTATTTTGACGAAGCTGAAAAAGATAATTTCCATTTTTTTCATTGCAGTAATGGGGTTACTGATTTTGATATCGGTGGGGCTTTTTGTAAAAAACCAGTTTTTTGACAATGGGGATCGTACAACGGAACTTTATTATATGAGTGCCAATGGAAAAATGAAAGCCACAGAAATAGAAATTGAAACAGGCAAGCGTGAGGATATGATTCAGGTGGTTTTGGGGGATTTACGGGGCGGCGTCAAGACGGATGGAATCAAACCAACCATTCCTGAAAATTTAGAAATCCTCTCGGTAAAAACGGTGGAATCCGTAGCTACCATTGATTTTAATTCTGCCTATTATGGTTTGAGCAATGTGGACGAGGTGATTTGCCGTACCTCCATTGTGTGGTCATTAACCTCCTTAGATTTTGTAGATTCTGTTATGATTACAGTTGCGGGGGTACCCCTGCAATCCAATAATGGTGAAGAATACGGGGAAATGAACCGGCAAAATGTGCTGATTGACCCCATTGTTTCTGCCACCACAACGGAATATGCCATTTTAAAACTGTATTTTTCCAATGCGGACGCTACGGATTTGATTGTGGAGGATCGCGTGGTGGAAGTAAATACCAATCAACCCCGGGAAAAAACAGTTTTAGAGCAGTTGATTGCCGGGCCCAAGGAAAAGGGGAACTACGAAACCATACCCGTTGAAACAAAAATTATGGATGTAACTACAACCAGTGATGGTGTTTGCTATGTAAATTTGAGTCAGGAATTTGTTACAAAGCATAATGGCGGTTCCACAGGAGAGCTTCTGACCATCTACTCCATTGTAAATTCCTTGTCTGAACTGGAGAATGTGAAAAAGGTACAGTTTTTAATTGAAGGAGAAAAGGTAGAGGCATTCAAGGGACATATCGATTTTAGCACGCCCTTTGTAGCTGTCAAAAGCTTAAAAGCAGCTGCTGAAGATTAGGACTATGAAAATAAAAAGGCCAGCCCTATGGGCTTTGATGTTCATGATAAATGGTATTTATATGAGATTAGGTATATCCATGCAGATATGCCTAGTCTTTTTTATTTTATCCATAGTATCAATCTCATGTTTTGTGATGAAAAGGCGGATCGGGTTGATGATTTCCAGTTTGGCGATATTGTTAATGGGATTTTTTTTGGCGGGTAGCTCCATGAAAACTTCCTTTCCCTCATTGGCCGGAGAAACTCTCAGCAACTATGAAGGTATGGTTTTGGAGGAGGGGAAAACAGCCGCAGGGAAACAAAAACTCTTTCTCCGCTTAGAAAATCCTTTAGAGGACGCCGAGAGCAAAACGTTAAAGCTCTATGCCATCTGGAGCGGCGAGGAGCAGTTTCAAATCGGGGACATTATTTTGCTTTCCGGCGAAATACTGGCCTTAAATCCCAAAACAATCCCGGGAAGCTATGGTGAACAATTATACTTAAAAACAAAAGGCATTGATTATAAAATGTTTCCGGAGGAAGCTGTAAAGGTAGGGCGGTCTAACGGCTTCAACGTTGTTTTACAAAAGCAAAAGGAAAAGGTTTTTGATGTATTTGACACGGTGCTGCCGGCAAGAGAAAGCGGCATTGTGAAAGCAATGGCCACAGGGGAGCGGGATGATATTGATCCCCAAATGCAAGAGTTATACATAAAAGCAGGCATAAATCATATTCTGTGTGTTTCGGGACTGCATATTTCTATTTTTATGCTTTTTATTCATTTCTTCGTGGAAAAATGCTTAAAGAAGGGAAAACGCAGTGCAGCGTTGATTACCATTGTTTTTTGTATGGGCTTTCTGGTATTTACAGGCTTTTCACCTTCCTCTGTGCGGGCAGTCATCATGATTTCTGTTGCATTGTTCGGCCGGGTGATCTATCGAAAAAGTGATATGCTGAATAATCTGGCAATCGCTGCTATTGTGATACTGCTTTTCCAACCATTATATTTATGGAATGCAGGGTTTCAATTATCCTTTATTACGGTCATAGGCATCTGGATGGGCCTGCAGCAGGTTTCAAAGGAGAAGGGGATGCAAGGAAAAATAAAGCAGTCTTTTATACTTTCTTTGTATGCCTCATTGTTTAGTTATCCCATTGTGGCATACCATTTTTTTCATATTTCCCTTATTGGAATTTTTGTGAATCTGATTATTTTACCTTTTTGCAGTATTTTGCTCTTTTTTGCATTTTTTACCGGCGTAACAGGCTTGATTTTTCCGCCCCTTGCGGCAATTTCTGCGGGCGGAGCCTATGCTGTGTTAAAATTCTATGAACTCGTTTCCTTGGCTGCCGTTTCTATCCCCAATAGTTATGTATTAGTAGGAGCGCCAAGCATACTCTTTATCGGCTTATACTATCTTCTTCTGGGACTATGTAGCTTTTACGGAAAGAAATTTTGCAATACAAAAACAGTTTTATGTGCATTGGCTGCGTTGGGACTCTCTGTTTTTGGAAACAGACTATTGCTTCATAAAAACACCATAGCTTTTCTGGATGTGGGGCAAGGGGATGCCACAGTCATCTCAACATATGATGGAAAAGCCATAGTCGTCGATGGCGGAGGATGGTTTGGAACAGACATTGGGAAAAATACCGGGGTGAAAGTAATACAGCCCTATTTGGAATATTTAGGGATAAAAGAGATAGAAGGGATTTTTTTGACTCATTTTGATGCCGACCATATGTTAGGTGTGATTGAGCTTTGTGATAATGTCCCCACAAAAGGATTCTATCTGTCTTCCTATCCTTATTCAGACACGAAGGACTGGGACACGTTGAAAGAAATATTGGAAAAACGGCAGGTTATGCTGTATACTGTGAAGGAGGGCGATACCACCGATTGGGGAGGGTATGGAACGATTTCTTGTTTGTATCCTCCTGAAAATGTGAAATTTACGGAAAAGAATGATAACCATGGATCCTTGGTTTTAAGCTATACATATCAAGGAATCACGGTGCTTCTCACAGGGGATGCGGCAGTGGAGGATGAACGTATTCTGCTTTCCGAAGGGATGGAGGTTTCGGCAGACATTCTAAAGCTTGGGCATCATGGTTCAAAAAATTCCAGTGGGTCAGATTTTTTAGAGGCAGTTTCTCCGGAAGTAGTAATCATTTCTTGTGGAAAGAATAATCTGTACGGACATCCCCATGAAGAAACCTTAGAACGACTTGTGGGGGTATCCGTTTATAGAACGGATATACAGGGAACAATTTTAGCAAAATTATCTCCAAAGGGCAGCTATCAGATAGAGGCTGTGGGGGAAAGGGAATCAGTATATGAAAGAATTAAAGAAGCAATGGAAAAACGGTGAATTTAAGGGCATCTATTTATTTTATGGCCCGGAAACATATTTGATTAAAAATTATGAAAAAGCCTTGGAAGAATGCATTTTATCCCTGGGGGCAGAAATGATGAACCATGACATTTTTGAGGAAAGGCGGGCCACTGCCAATGCAATTATGGATGCCGCCGAAACCCTTCCGTTTATGAATGAAAAGCGATTGGTCACCATAAGAAACAGTGGATTTTTTCAAAAAAACGGAGCCAAGGAAGAAGGAGAACGGCTGATTGCCTATCTTGCCAATTTGCCGGAAACCGTTTGTATCCTTTTTATAGAGGAAAAGGTGGAAAAAAATAACCGTCTTTATAAGGCCTTGGTAAAAAGCGGCGAAGCGGTGGAATTTAAAACCCCAACGGAAAAGGAATTGACCCAGTGGGTGAAAAAAGAATGCAAAAAAAGTGGTGTTTTGATTGCAGACAGCGTGGTGCAGTTTTTTTTGCAAACCGTTGAATCAGATATGGAGCGTATTTTGCGGGAGGCGGAAAAGCTCATTGCTTACAAAGGGAATTCCGGCACCATTACCCTTGAGGATGTAAGGGAGGTTTCTACGCCGTCGCTGGAGGCCAAGGTGTTTGATTTGGTTCGGGCGGTGGCAGAGGAAAAAACGGAAAAAGCCATTTCTATTTATCGAAGCCTTTTGCTTTTGAAGGAATCTCCATACATGGTATTATCCTTGATTACAAGGCAGTTTCGCATGATTCTTCTCAGCGCATTGCTATCGGAGGAAGGGTTGACGAATAGCGAAATCTCGGCGAAGCTGGAGCTGCGGGAGTTTGCAGTGAAAGAATATTTGCGCCAAGCCAAACGTTTTTCAAAGGCAGAGTGGAGAAGGGCATTGGAGGATTGTTTAAAGACGGACTTGAATATTAAAATGGGGCAGACAGCGGAAGAAACGGCAGTAGAGCTGTTAATTATGAAGTATAGCAGTAAAGCCTTGCGAAAAATTCCAATAAAAGCTTAAAAGGGTATCTGTGAGGATGCCCTTTGGCTTTTATTGTATGTTTAAAATCCATATATTTGTTGTGTTTTTTAAAATAAAAAAGATTAGATTTTTGGCAACCTTTCACTTAAGAAATCTGTACCTATGGCAATTAGATTTTTTCCGCAGAAGAAGAGAAAACCCGGGCAATCACACGACAGGGCAACCCTGTCATATGGGAAAAATGCATGGGGCTGGTGTAGGCTTGAAAGCCTGTGCCATATTTCAGTATTTCGGCAAGATTACACAAATTTTCTACGACAAACACACCCCGATCGGCACAACGCTGATCTGTTGACGTATGGTCCTTTCCCCGGCGAACCCCTGCAAAATCTACCCCAATCATAGAAATTTCTTTTTGCAGTAGGGCCTCAATCAGTTCATGGGAAAGCTGAGGATGGGCATGAAAATAATTGGAGCTGCCATAGCCTTCTTTCTCAATAAAGCCTGTATAAAAGGCTACAAACATATGGGGATACACCTGCTCCAGCGGAATGTCAGAAAGTGTAATGTCACGATTTACAACCCCACTTACGTCGAAAAGAATGCCCTTCCGTTCAAAATAGTCCAAAGGAAATTCCTTGTTCATAACATCGAAATGTGTGCCCAAATGCCCGGAAAGGGCTTTTTTTTCATTCCCTTGGGCATCTGAAATCATGCTTGGTGTGATTTTTAATGTAATATCAATAAACATATATACTCCTTTTCATGAATTTTAGGCGGTGTCAGCAAAATACAAATTTTCACATCCAAGGAATGAACAGTTTTATACTTCCAGATAGAAATTGTCATAACACAGAAACTGCGCTATCAGAAAATATTTAAATCTCGTGATACGATTGTAAAATACTGGTTGCTATCTCCAGCTTACTTTTTCTGCAATCCATGGCGTGCTTTTCAATGTAACGATGGGCTTGGGATTCAGACATCTGCAAATGCTGAATCAGAAGACATTTTGCCCGATGCACTGTGCGAAAATCAGAAAGCTGCTTTTGGAGCTTTTTATTTTTTTCCTGAATTTTTGCAATGCGGTTTTCAAAGGCAACGGCAAATTTTACAACACGTTCAAATTCCGACCGTTTAAAAGGCTTATACAGCATCAGAATTCCATAGTCCTCCCCGCTGTATTCTTTAATATTTCTATAGGAATCCGGCAGGAGCAAAACCACAGAAGCGTCTGTACGCTGTGTCATAAAAATTGCCAAATCCTGGGCGGACTCCCTGGGAAGAGGAGCATTTATGATAATAAGCGAGGGTGTTGCAGATGCAATTAATTCTTTTGCCTGCTTACTATTGGAGGCATAAAGAATTTGAGATGTGGCATAACAGTTTAAAAGACCGACCAAATTTTCTTTTTCTGTTTCCTTTCCTGCTATAATCAAGATCTGGTTCATAAGGCTCCTCCTTTCAAATTCGTTGCAGTGTGTTAAAACATGGTGATGTAGGCATCCCGTTCCGCACCAACGGAAACATATTTTACAGAGCAGCCCACAGCCGCTTCAATATATTTAATGTATGCGAGGGCTTCCTTTGGCAAATCTGCCACGCTACGGCAACCGCTGATGTCACATTTCCAGCCGGGAACAGTCTCGATCATAGGCTCTGCATCCTTCAACACTGCAGAGTAGGGGAATTCTGTCTGCTCTTTTCCATGGAGTTTATATTTTGTGCATACAGGAATTTCATCTAAATAAGATAGAACATCCATTTTTGTCAGTGCGATTTCACTGCATCCCTGCACACGTATGCCATAACGGCTTGCAACAACATCAAAGGGACCAACACGGCGGGGTCTGCCTGTGGCCGCACCATACTCACCGCCTGCCTCTCGCAAGGCATCCGCTTCCGCACCGAAAATTTCACAAGTGAAAGGGCCTTCACCAACGCAGCTAGAGTATGCTTTCATAATGCCGATTACGTTATCCAACTGCAGATTAGGAACACCGGCGCCGATAGGCGCATAGGACGCAATAGTTGAAGAGGAGGAGGTGAAAGGATAGATTCCAAAGTCAATATCCCTTAAGGCACCCAGCTGTGCTTCAAACATAATTTTTTTGCCCGCTTTTTCTGCTTCGTTTAAATAGATGCCTGTGTCAATAATATTTTCCTTAAAAGGTGTACCAAAGGTTTCCAGCCATTGCAAAATTTCTTCGTATTTCACAGGCTCAGCATGGTATACCCCTTCGATGACAAGGTTTTTATAAGCCACAAGATTTTTCAGCGCAGCAGGGTAGGCTTCGGGATGGAGTAAATCCCCCATACGCAGGCATTTTTTCATATATTTATCACTATAAACAGGAGCAATTCCTCTTCGGGTAGAACCAAATTTCGCATCCGCCAAGCGTTCCTCCTCTAAGCAGTCCAAAAGCTTATGATAAGGAAGGCAGATGATTGCCTTGTCGCTGATTTTTAAATTTTCCGCCGTAACCCTTACACCGGCGGTTTTTAAGCGGTCAACCTCGTGAAAGAGATGCTCAAGATCAATTGCCATGCCGTTTCCCATAATGTTTACAACATCCTCCCGCAGAATGCCGGAAGGCAATAAGTTTAGAACAAATTTCCCCAAATGGTTAATTACGGTATGTCCTGCATTGTTACCGCCTTGGTATCTGCAAACAATATCATAATCCTGTGAAAGCAGGTCAACCATACGGCCCTTGCCCTCGTCCCCCCAGTTGGTGCCAACGATAGAAGTTAACATGAAGATAGCCTCCTTAAGCTTTGATATAAAAAATAGTGATTGATATTTTGTGTCATATAGAAATTTTAATAGCGTTAAAAAGGATTGTCAATGGAGCACATCATGAATTATTATACCGATTTTTAGAATTATTAGTCTATAATCCAACGAGGTATAAAAGAACAGGTAATAAACAGACAGTTATCTATACAAATTCATTACAGGCTTTCAGGTTTTATGTAGTTGTCAGGTAAAGGCATACAATAATTAGAGTGCAAGTTTATGCAAAAGAAGAATAATACATAAATTCAAATTTGACATAGAAATTTTTTATACCTACTATTAATGATACAATGAAAAAAGCACCGATGGCAGAAAGAATACCAAGGATGCAGTTTTTTCGGTATACAAAAGGCAATTTAAAAGCCTATTCCTATTTTTTTTAGCCTGCAAATAAAAAGTCAA
>DCDZ01000064.1:14202-24346 GCA_002316675.1 Tyzzerella sp. UBA1042 | reverse complement strand
AATCTTGTGGATTCGCCGATCAGTTCAAGACCTACGTTCTGAACTTTACCGCTTCTTTGTTCAATTACTACAAAAATACCTTTACTCATTGTAGGGTTTCCTCCTTATATTCCAAATTTAGTATATAGTTCTTATGATCGATTGAAGTTTCTGCCAAAATTAGATGATGAACTTAGCTTCCAACTTTTCGATAATAGCCTGAACTGCCTCTTCTGCGGACAAATCCTTCAGAACTGTGCCAGCGCCCTTAACTTCTTTTGTGAAGGACTGATATACGTTTGTAGGGGAGCCCTTTAAACCAATCATGTCAAGTTCAAGTTCAGCTTTCAAATCTTCAAAGCCCAAAACCTTGATTTCTTTTTCATAAGCTTCTACGATACCTCTTACGGACATATATCTCGGTGTAGCCAATTCAGCAATTGCTGTCAACAAACAAGGTGTTTTAATTTTAATGATGTGGTAACCATCTTCAAACTGTCTCTTTACAACTACATAGTCCTTTGTAGCTTCCTTCACTTCTTCAACATAGGAAACCTGAGGAACGTGCAATTTTTCACCAATCTGAGGACCAACCTGCGCTGTGTCACCATCGATTGCCTGACGGCCTGTGATAATCAGATCATAGCCGATTTTTTTCAAAGCTGCTGCCAAGATGCCGGAGGTAGCATATGTATCGGAACCACCGAATTCTCTAGCGGAAACAAGGTAAGCTTCGTTGCAACCCATAGCCAAAGCTTCTCTCAAAGCAATGTCTGCCTGAGGAGGGCCCATGGATACAACGGTTACAGTGCCACCCAATTGATCTCTCAACTGAAGTGCAGCCTCGATACCGGTTTTGTCATCAGGGTTAATGATAGAAGGTACACCGTCACGAATCAGGGTGCCTGTCTTAGGATCAATTTTAACTTCAACTGTGTCTGGTACTTGTTTAATACATACAACGATTTTCATTATAGTTGTTCTCCTTCCAAAATATAGTAGTATCTCGCTTCGTATCTAGATTCAGAAACTGTTTATCAAACCTTCATTGAGCCGGAGATGATCATCTTCATAGCTTCGGATGTACCTTCGTAAATTTCTGTAATCTTAGCGTCACGCATAGCTCTTTCTACAGGGTATTCGCGGCAATAGCCGTAGCCACCAAGCAGCTGAACACAAATTCTTGTTACTTCGTTAGCTACTTCAGAGCCAAACAGCTTACACATAGCTGCCAAAGGAGCAAAGTTTTCATGGTTGTCTTTTGATGTTGCTGCTCTCCAAACCATCAATCTGGCAGCATCAACCTTTGTCTGGCATTCAGCAAGCTTGAACTGTGTGTTCTGGAACTTGTTGAGTGTTTTGCCAAACTGCTTTCTTTCTTTTACATATTTCATAGCCTCGTCGATAGCGCCCTGAGCGATACCTACGGACTGAGCGCCGATACCGATACGTCCGCCTGCAAGTGCCTGCATAGCAATCTTGTAGCCCTGGCCTTCTCTGCCAAGTAATCTGCTCTTAGGTACTCTTACGTTTTCATAAGCAACTTCGCAGTTGGAAGCAGCTCTGATACCCATACGCTCGATGTTTTCGCCTACGGTAATACCAGGCATTGTTCTATCTAAAACAAATGCGGACATTCCCCTAGGTCCTAAAGTTTTGTCTGTCAATGCAAATACAATGAATGTATCAGCAAAGCCGGAGTTTGTTGTAAAGATTTTTGTACCGTTGATGATATAATCATCTCCGTCTTTTATCGCTTCTGTACGAACACCGGAAGCGTCAGTACCAGCACCGGGCTCTGTTAAGCCGTAGCAACCAATTTTGGAGCCATCAACCAATGGTCTTAAAAATTCCTGCTTCTGATCTTCGGAACCGAATTCATTGATACAAGAGCAGCAAAGAGATGTATGAACGGAAAGAGTGATACCTGTGGATGCATCAACTTTAGATACTTCTTCCATAGCCAATGTGTATGTCAGAACATCTGCGCCCTGGCCGCCGTATTCTCTGGAGTAAGGAATACCGAAAAAACCAGCCTTCTGCAGCTTCGCAACGAGACCCTGATCATATTCTTCTGCCTCGTCCATATCCTTAGCTATGGGTTTGATTTCTGTTTCAGCAAATTTTCTAAACAACTCTTGCTGAAGCACTTGAGTTTTTGTTAATTTGAAATCCATTTAATATTCCTCCTATTTTTAAAAAATTTTAAAATAATCAGTGCGGGCCACCAATTACTTTATTTAATAACCTACACCTTCAACCTGCCGCTTACAGAACTTGCAGCCAGCTTCTGTTATTCTGCCTGCTTTCTGTCAGGATTCAGAAAATCCCTGCCGCACGTCCATCATGAATATACCATTTTTGTTTAAAAATTGTCAACTCATTTGTTAATAAAATTTCCATAAAAAACGGCGGCTTTTTATGGTAATACCGCCGTATTTTATGCGGAATTATCATAAAAAAAACAACAATAAGCTATTTTGCAATTTGTACGATTGTTTGTCCATATACCCTGTTTTCCACCTTGTCCATGTTCTTTCCTCACGTTTATCTGCCCAAAAAAACAGAAAAGAATGAAAACCGGCCCATACTATATTTAGTATGCAAGATATATGCTCTAAAAAAGTACACATCCTTGTGAAATATGTGCAACTCTAGCTTTGTAGTCCTTCTATAACTTTACACTATTGTCTTTTCTATGTCAATATATTTCGCATAGAAGCAATCTTTTTTTGGGGGCATTTGTCATACATGGCATAGTGAATACTACTAAAAAATTCGCATCCAAATTAATACGAAATTTCTATAGAATCCATTTTTTATTGAATCGCACTTCATTGGTAAAAATAAATCATTCTTACTCCCTAACTTTCCTTGCAAAATGAAAGAAAATGCCGCATAAAGCGCCCAACAATGTCATACAAAAAACAATTACAGGGACATTGCCCCATTTTATTTCATATATTTCCTTTTTATTTTCAGAAATTTGCATAACAAAGATATTATGTTTCCTCAGCCTCATAAGGCAACGGCATAAATTCATCAAACTCAGGCAGCTCCGTTTCATACTCAAAATAATTATAATTAGGATAAAACTGTCGATCCAACGTCATTGCCCGCATGATACCAACACCCAAAATAAGGGTTAATGTAAAACCAATCCCCAAATAAATCAACCCTGCCTTGGCCAAATTTTTGCGGTTTATATTCCCCTGTTTATCAAAAGCCCAGATGAGGAAAACAATGACATTCACAACGGGAACCAATAAAATCAAACCGATAAACATACAGTCCCATAGAGATAAGGGTGTATTCACACCGTAGTGCTCAGGCTTTTCCTCGGATATATCCTTCTTATCCAAAAATTTGCCGCAGCCAGCACAATAAATATCCTCTTCTTCCACTGCCTGCCCGCAATAATTACATTTTCTGCCCATAAAATCCCTCCTTTCGACATAGCTATTTTTAGTGTACCATACTCCTTCCCTTCCGTTCCATAGTTTTTCTAAATTTTATATTGTAAACCTTATTTTGAATGATAGTTGATATGGTGCATCCAAAGCTTTACAATCTAGTTTAAAGCAAAAAGGAGGCTGCAATGAAAACAAAGGAACTCACAAAAATTGCACTTATGGCTGCAATCATCTGTATTTTAGCCCCAATCAGCATCCCCATTCCGATCAGCCCTGTGGCTCTGACCCTGGGTACCTTCGCACTATATTTATCCGTATATATTTTGAATATAAAGCAGGCTCTGGTGGCGGTTGCTTTATATTTAGCGTTGGGCGCCGTTGGTCTTCCTGTTTTCTCGGGATACACTGCAGGCATTGCTAAATTTGCCGGGCCCGGGGGCGGCTATTTGGTCGGCTATCTGTTTTTGGTAGGAATCAGCAGATATTTTGTAGGGAAATATCCAAACTCCTCAAAATTGCAAATGGCAGGAGCCTTGCTTGGCACGGTTATTACTTATACTATAGGAACCTTTTGGCTGGCAACGGGAACCAATACAGGGTTTCTTGCCGCTTTGCCCATGGGTGCCTTGGTTTTTATTCCTCTTGATATTGTCAAGCTCATTCTTGCCAATGTTGTGGGGCGTAAAATGCAGACATACCTTCGCATCGAGTAAACAGATGTTGCCGCACACAATCTACCCTTATTAAAGGAGGCAAAAAACAGACAAGAACTCCACCGCTTGTCTGTTTTTGCGTTCATATGTAGACCCCATACCTTTTCGGGATACTCTCTCAATCCGTTCTTTTATAAATCAGCTTCCTCTGATTAGTCCTTGCACTATATCATTCTTCCTCCATATCATGATATTGTAAAATCAAAAGGAGGCTTTTATTATGAAGGAAATGTCTAAAAATTTCGTTTCCAACAGCTGTTTCTCTGATACGCAGACCCGCAAAGGTGTGGTCTCAGGTTATGATACGCCCAGCGAAGAGTCCATGGACTTGGCACAGGCCTACGTCCCCTTTCAGCCTTATATGGCTCCAATGGAGCAAACACAAAGCCTTGTGTGCGGAACAGCTTTTTATGATTTGATTGTACCTTATTGCTCAGGTTGGCAACTATATCGATTTGCAAAGGAGGTTTAGGAAATGACGCAAAATGATATGATGACAAAGTTAATGGAACTGGATTTCATCTCTCTTGACCTAGGTCTTTTTTTGAATACACATCCGGATAATAACGAAGCAATTGATACCTATAATCAAGTGATTACGGCCGCTGACGCCCTACGTCTGAAATATGAAGAAAAATACGGCCCTCTTTGCTCCTTCCGCAGTTATGCAACCAACACAGAGCAATGGCAATGGATGGATACCCCTTGGCCTTGGCAAAAAGACGCAAATGTTTCTTTCGCCGGAAAGGAGTGTATCTAAATGTGGATTTATGAAAAAAAATTGGAATTCCCCATTTCCATTAAAAAACCCGATGCACGGTTGGCAAAAATTATGCTGGAGCAATATGGGGGTCCTGACGGCGAGTTAGGGGCTTCCCTGCGATATTTAAGCCAAAAATTCACAATGGTTACCCCCGAAGCAAAGGCAACCTTAAACGATATTGCCACCGAGGAATTTGCTCATTCAGAAATGATGGCAACCATTTTCCACCAATTAACACAGGGTTTAACCAAGGATGATATTATCAATTCCGGCTTAGATGCCTACTATGTTAACCACGGCTTAGGGGTTTACCCCGTATCCGCCGCCGGCGTGCCTTTTAGCGCCGCAGCCTTCCAATCCAAAGGGGACCCCATTACGGATTTATATGAAGATTTGGCTGCCGAGCAAAAAGCCAGAACTACCTATGAATACTTGATTGATTTGACAGATGACCCCGATGTCCTTGCACCCTTACGTTTTCTGCGGGAAAGAGAGGTTGTGCACTTCCAGCGTTTTGGCGAGGCCCTTGACATCGCCCGGGACTATTTAAATCAGCAGCATTATTTCTTTATGAACAAATATGACTGTAATGACTAATCCTTAGAAGAAGCAAGTAAAAAAATGATATCTTTGGCTTTTATGATGCCAAAAACCACCGGAACACCGGTGGTTTTTGCCGTCCCTGTTTCATTTCAGCAGTTTTTATTACACCCACCAAAAAGGCATCCCCAGAATTTGAGGACGCCTTTACAAATTAATTTTTTCTCATATTAACAGAAGCATTTTTAAACTTATCATGCACCGCTACCATAGCCGTTTCAATGTCCTTCTCCGGAATCAAAACCGTAATTTTTATTTCAGAGGTAGAGATCATCTCAATATTTACCCCGGCATCAAACATTGCTTCAAAAAACATGGCAGCTACACCGGGATTGGTAGCCATACCTGCACCAACGATGGACAGTTTTGCAACGCTATCATCATGCTGAATTGTTTTCGCTGTCAATCTTTCTTGATTATCCTCCAGTGCTTTCAATGCAATATCCAAGTCGTCTTTGGCAATCGTAAAGGAAATATCCTGCCTTCCGTCATGTCCGTTAGATTGCAGAATAATATCCACGCTTACCTTTTCCCTCGCCATCAAAGAAAAAACTTCAAAAGCCTTCCCCGGCTCATCCTTAATACCAAGGATAGAAATACGAGATACATTTTTATCTGCTGCCACACCGCTAATGAGCATTCGTTCCATTTTACCTTCCTCCTTCACTTCTGTCCCTGTTCCCTCTACCATACTGGAAAGCACCGACAGCTTTACATTATATTTTTTCGCTACCTCAACGGAACGGCAATGCAGCACCTTGGCTCCCAAGGATGCCAATTCCAGCATTTCGTCATAGCTGATTTCATCCAACTTCTGTGCATCCTTCACGATGCGGGGATCTGCGGTGTATACGCCATCCACATCCGTATAAATTTCACAAACATCCGCATGGAGTGCTGCCGCCAAGGCAACCGCAGAGGTATCAGACCCTCCTCGTCCCAGCGTTGTCATATCTCCTTGGGCGTTCATCCCTTGAAATCCCGTCACAAGAACAATGTTTCCTCTTTCCAGTTCGTTTTCAATACGTTCTGTTTGAATTTTACGGATTTTTGCGTTGCTGTAAGTATTGGTTGTTTCAATGCCGGCCTGCACACCATTTAAGGAAATCGCTCTTCCTCCCAAAGCATTGATGGCCATTGCCATTAACGCCACCGACTGCTGCTCTCCCGTCACCAAAAGCATATCCTTTTCTCTTCTGCTTGCCTTGGGATTCATTTCCTTGGCTTTGGCAATCAGCCCGTCCGTTGTTTTTCCTTGGGCGGACAAAACCACAACAATGTCGTTGCCGTCTTCCTTCGCCTTCATAATTTTTCTGGCAACATTAAAAACTCTCTCCTCATTGGCAACAGAGCTGCCGCCGTATTTTTGCACAATTAACATCGTTCTTTCCTCCTGTTATTCTGTCTCAACCCTAGCCCCCGCAACATCCGCCTTGAAAAGCGTTAACTGCCAATGATCGGGGAGGGTTTGCAAGTAGGCAGACATTTTTTTTTGAAACACCCCTAAATGCTCCCTTTTTACCATGGCCATCAGCGTAGAGCCGGCTCCGCTCAAATAAGCGGCCAATGCACCGTATGCTTTTGCTTTTTCAAAAATTTGATACATATTGGGAATCAACCGGCTTCTGTATGGCTGATGGATTTTATCCTCCATGGCCATGGACAGGTTTTCAAGCTTACCGCTCATAATGGAGGCTACCAATAAAGCGCCCCTTGATACATTAAAAACCACTTCCTCCCGAGAATATCCCTCGGGCAAAACCGCCCTGGCCTTTGCCGTAGAAACAGGAAAAGCGGGTACCATAGTGGCAAACACCAAATCCTCAGGCAAATCCAGACGCACGTGCATCATGTTTTCCTTGTTTTGCGCACCTACAACCATACTGCCAAAAATGGCCGGATTAGAGTTGTCCGGATGCCCCTCAAGCATTGCCGCCATTTGTGCCAAGGCTTCTTTATCACAAGGTCTGCCTGCCAGTTCGTTGGCAGCAATCAGCCCGCCCACAATACAAGCGGCACTGCTCCCCAGCCCTCTGACCATAGGAATATAATCCTCTTGAATCAAATGCACGCCGGGCATGGGCAGGCCCATTTTTTCATAAAAATACTGCATGGTTTGGTAAATTAAATTGCTTTCATCCAAGGGGATTTCAATTTCCTGCTTCCGCTTCACTTCGATCCGCAAGCCTTCGGGTATTTCCTCCACCCAAAGGTGGTTATATAATTCCAAAGCAACACCAATTGTATCAAAGCCCGGGCCCATATTTGCCGATGTTGCCGGAATCCTAATATGTATCATGCTCCTATCCTCCACTTCTTACAGCAGTGCAACGATATTTTTTAAAAATATCATTATCAAACGTTATTCGGACAAAACAAAGCTCCTCTAAGAGGAGCCCGTTGAATTTGTAAAGTCGACCTCTTTCACCGAGCTGCTTTCCTTTAGAAAGCCTGTGCTCTCCGGCACAAAATTTCATGCACCTGTTTCTTCAAAACCCTATCCCACAATGAACCGCAGAGCTCTGTTTCACCTTGCAATAAAGTCTTACCTATATTTACTCTCTGCCGATAATGCGAAGAGATTGTACCCCCTGTAAGCCTTCAATGCGGCTGATCAAGTGACTGAACTCGCCCTGCATGGCATTGGTTTCAATGGTTATGGTTACATTGGCAATTCCGTTTATGGGAATTGTCTGGTTAATTGTCAGGATGTTTGCGCCCTCCGTGGCAATGCCATTTAAAACCGCTGACAAAAGGCCGGGGGTATTATCTAAATTTGTAGAAATGGTAACGGTTTTCCCTCTGGTATTTTCATAAAGGGGATAAACGGCATCCCGATATTTATAAAAAGCACTGCGGCTGATTCCCACCTTCGTCACCGCATCCTGAACTGTCTTTTCTTTCTTGCTTTCTAAAAGATTTTTCACTTCCATTACCTTTAAAAATATTTCAGGTAAAACACTTTTATCCACAATAAAAAAATTCTTGTCTTCCTTCACTTTTTCTCCTCCTGTTTTTTTACCGAAAACATTTGTTTTCAATACAAGGAATATACCATATTTTATATTCCTTTTCAACAATAACATGATAAAATATCTGTAACTTTTTGCGAATCTGTCCTTTGCACAAAAACACACCGCTGCCTCACGCCATCGGGGGGCAAATTGCTTAAGCATTTTCCTGTTTTTCGTATTTCAATTTGTTCTTTTTTCTGTTACAATTAATTTTAAGCGTCTTTCTTGATTATATTTACAGTGAAACGGAAAAACAATACTAAAAGAGAAATTCGTAAAGTTTTTTTATTTTTTTTCTAAATTTCTTCTAAAAACCAGAAAAAATGATAGAATCAACCCAGTGGGATATGTTGCGGCAACATCCGCACATTTCCAAACGGAGTCGTCACAATAAAAAACCCACAGAGGACGGGTAATGCCTGTAAGAATAGAAAAAGGCTTGATCAGCCCCACCGTCCTTCTGTAAAACCATATTCCCAAAAGGAGCTTTTTCATGAATGATACACAGACCATCCCGTCTCAGCACAAACAACTGCTGCGGCTGTTTTTAGACGGCTACACCTCTATGTGTGCCCATATGAACCCCGCCTGTCAAAAGGGCTTACGGGCTGCCGCCGCCCTTGCTTTTACCAAATGGTTTTATACTGCGGCCGCTTCGGATACCCTGCTCACCCCCGCCAATATCATCGGGCAGGATTTGGAAAGCCAGGCTACTGGGAAAGAATACCAATATACCCTTCGTTTGCCTTCTGCACAGGAGGGCTTAGAGAAGTGCAGCTTTCAGCTTCTTTCCTATTCTCTGGAGTCCCACCCTTTTGTGGAGGATTTGCGCAGGCTGACGGACTATTGTGTGCCCGATTGTAAAATGGATGAAACCCTATTCTTCTTAGAGGAAGACAGGGATATTCTTTTAAAGGAAATTGCTCACGAAAATGATTTTTATTTAGAATATTTAACCCGCATTGCGTGGCGGCTGGGGCTTTTTACTTATATGCCCGCAATCCACACAAAAAAGGTGCAGCGTGCCCCCTTCTGTGATACCTTTTTCGCAGGGGAAAACAGAGAAATTCTAGCGGCCGCTGTGGAGGCGGCTTGTGAGCTTGCGGCGGAGCGCTTCTCCATTTCTATGGAGTTGGAGCATGGCATTGCAACCCCGGCTTTTTTCAAGGAATGCCTATATACACCCACGGAAACCGATCGCATTTTTGTTGATTTTTACAAGCAGGTGGAGATTGATATTGAAGAAATCTGGCAAGCACCTCCGGGGGAGCTCACTGAAGAGGATAAGGCGGTAATTTCCTCCTTCCTTTTTACAGGCATTATGCTGGATAAATGGTTTATCTTCCCCATGAGCAGCTTCTTTGGCCTTTTACGACCCATTTCCTTTACGCCAATCAGCTATTTTCACTTGGTAAATAATTTATCTTCCTTATTAATCATGGAGCATAATATTGGTGCAGAGCTGTTCACACCGCCCAGCTATTATAGTCTTAGCCCCTTTGGAAAAGCCTTTTGGGGCAGTACTGAGGAAGATGCGGATAAATACAAAATGCCAATCAAACTGCCCTATGATGAAATTTTGGCTGCTTTGGCAAGGGAAACAGAAATCAGCCGCTTTGAGCATATTTTTTATATGGGCCCGGAAAAGGACATCCTGACCAT
>DCDZ01000064.1:0-14019 GCA_002316675.1 Tyzzerella sp. UBA1042 | reverse complement strand
CGGAAAAGGACATCCTGACCATCAAGGTGTTTCTCAAAGAGGATCCGGATTTTTGGAAAATTGTTGACATCCCCACAAATACCCCTTTGGACGATTTCTGCCGGGATTTGTGCGCCGCCTTCTCTCTGGAGGATGGGGGAGACTATCTCCTTTCCATTCCCGATGAAAATAACTTCCCTGTGGAGTATTCTCCCCTGGGCTCAAAGCGCAGTGTCAATAAAACAACAGGGAAAACCCTTGCTGATTTATGGCTGGAGAAAGGGACTGCTTTCTCTCTAACCTTTGAAAAAACAACACAAATTTTACTTGAAATTACGGAGATTTCTCCGGGAGACCCATATATTCTCTATCCTCGCATCAAAAAACAAAGCCCGAAGGTCACTGCCCTTGAGAAGATAGAAGAAATTTTTTAACCAAAGGAGTGTATCATCATGCAGCTCATGCATCAGCACGGCGGAGATTTAGACGCCATTGAAAGAAAATACGGCATTACAAAAAGCGAAATCATAGATTTTAGCGGAAACATCAATCCCCTTGGCTTTCCCAAGAGCGCAGAAAAGGCTTTGGCGGAAAACTTAAATATTATTTCCACCTATCCCGATAAAAACTATACTTCCTTACGGCAGGCCATCGCAAGCTATACGGGGGCAAGCCCTGCCCATATTGTGGTGGGAAATGGCTCAACAGAGTTGATTTCCACCTTCATTCAAACAGTACACACAAAAAAAAGCATCATCATCGGGCCGGCCTATTCCGAGTATGAACGGGAAATCACCCTGTCCGGCGGCAACTTCCTCTATTTCCCCTTAAAAGAGGAAAAGGATTTTTCCATTGATTTGCCTGCGTTGCTGGCGGCTTTAACACCGGATATCGGTATGCTGGTGATTTGCAACCCCAACAACCCCACCGGCTCGGCATTTACGACAAAACAGCTGGAAACAGTTTTACGGCATACCAAAAAAAATGGAGCCTCTGTTATGGTGGATGAAACCTATATTGAATTTTCCGATAATTTAGAGGAAATTTGCGCCATTGGGCTGACGGAAGCCTTTGATAATCTTTTTGTGGTGCGGGGCACTTCAAAGTTCTTTGCCGCACCGGGCATTCGCTTGGGCTATGGCGTTTCCTCTAACCAAAGCTTTTTGGAACGCTTAAAGGCAAATCAGGATCCTTGGAGTGTAAACAGCTTGGCTGCATTTGCGGGAGAAAAAATTTTTGTGGATACCGCCTTTCATAAAAGAACCCAAAGCTTGATTTCCGAAGAACGCAAAAATGCATTTACGGAGCTTTCCTCTTGGAAAAATGTAAAAACCTTCCCCTCCTCGGCAAACTTTATTCTTGTTAAGCTATTGTCGGAGAAAATTACAGCGGCAGAGCTTTTTGAAAAATTAATTCAGA
This sequence comes from Tyzzerella sp. UBA1042, assembly GCA_002316675.1. Classification (GTDB taxonomy): domain Bacteria; phylum Bacillota; class Clostridia; order Lachnospirales; family Anaerotignaceae; genus Chakrabartyella. The sequence goes on along the minus strand of DCDZ01000064.1, from coordinate 12,621 downwards.
AAAAAATGCTCATTCGTGATGCTTCCTCCTTTACTTTTTTAAATGACAAATATTTACGGTTTTGCATTCTGTCCCCGGAACACAACGCTGCGCTGCGCAAAGAACTGAAGCTTTGGATAGAGTAAAAATCTTACATCATTTTTTTTCAGTTTCAAGCGCATATTACTTTAAAACCCAAAGGTTTTGAGGTGATTTTATTATGAAACAAACCATTAGCCGCAAGGAACTTTGTGGCTCTTTAAATCTATTGCGGGATACCATGACCGACGGACGAAACTTTCCTCCGTCCCATGTACTTTTTTTTGATAGCCGCAGCTTTTACTACTATTTTGCAAAGCGTCCCTGCGGAAATAAAACGGTGGAGGAAATCCTGTTAGAGATGGAACCCTGTATTCCGCTGGCCATTACCGAAGATAGCCTGCAGCTTTTTCTGTCAGCCTATAAAGAGAAGGACTCCAATTACTTTGCCCATTCCTTTCTGGAAAGCAGCAAAGCGGATTTTCTTTTGCTGATACGTCATACCGCCGAAGATGAAGGCAGATGGAGGGCTGTAATCACCTTGTGCGAGGGGTTACGCCAGAAAAATTTTTGCCAAGCCTACGAAGGGAAGTAATTTTGTGGCACAATATCCATATAGAAGTCTAAATGAATATTACCGCACCTTATTCGGGGGAAAAACGGCAAAAATTTCTCTTGATGGAGGCTTTACCTGCCCCAATCGGGACGGAACCATCGCCCATGGCGGCTGTATTTTTTGCAGCGCAGGGGGTTCGGGGGATTTTGCCGAGGATGCGGCCCTCTCCATTGCACAGCAGATTGCAAGGGGAAAGGCCCAAACAAAAGAAAAATGGCCCGCTGCTTGCTATATTGCCTATTTTCAAGCCTTTACCAACACCTATGCCCCCGTTACGGTTCTGCGGGCAAAATTCGAGGAAGCCCTTGCCCAACAGGACATCGTGGGCATTTCTATCGCCACCCGCCCGGATTGCCTGGGAGAGGATGTCCTTGCCCTATTGCAGGAGCTATCCCTGAAAACAAAGCTTTGGGTGGAATTGGGGCTGCAAACCTCCAATGAGAATACTGCCGGCTTCATACGCCGGGGCTATCCTAACAGCGTTTTTTTGGACGCCGCAGCCAATCTACACCGCCTGCATATTCCTATTGTGGCCCATGTTATTTTGGGGCTCCCCGGGGAAACAGCAGAAGATATGCTCCATACCATTGCCTTTATAAACCGCCTGCCCATACATGGAATCAAATTGCAGCTAATGCACGTGCTTGCCGGTACGGAGCTGGCTGAGCTTTATAAAACAGGCGCCTATGTACCCTTGGAACACGATGCCTATTTGGAACTGCTTTGCCGGTGCATCTCTCTTTTGCGCAAGGATATTGTGATTTACCGCCTCACGGGAGACGGCGATAAAAGCCTCCTTTTGGCTCCATTTTGGAGTTTGCACAAGCGGGAGGTTTTGAACAGCCTGCATAAATTATTAAAAGACAAACACATCAGCCAGGGCATCTCCTTAAATTGATAAAAATAACCCTATTCTTTTTCTGCTTTTTATGCTAAAATATAAGATATTTTGAAAGGAGACCTGACCCGTGGCTGATCCCATTCGACAATTAGCGGAACACAAACTTATTATATTGCACCTGGTGCAAAAAATGGGAATCTCCCTTTCTAATAGTGAAATTTGTCAGTTTCTGCTGAATAAAGAATATATGAATTATTTTTCCGTCCAACAATATCTGGCAGAGCTTGTAGAGGCCGGTTGGCTGGAAAAAGCAAAAGAGCGTAATAATACCCGTTATACCCTTACCGATGACGGCGAAGATGTGATCAACTATTTTCAAAATCATGTAAGCGAAAGCGTAAAAGAAGATATCAGCATTTATGTGAAGGAAAACAGCAAGCGTATTCGTGCCGAATATGCAGTAACTGCAAATTATTTCCCCGAACTGAATGGAGACTTTCTTGTCAAATGCGGCCTTTGTGATTATGACGGCGCACCGCTTATGGAAATTAGCGTTTCGGTTGTTTCAAAACCACAGGCACAGCAAATTTGCAGAAATTGGCGAAAAAATGTAAGTCATTTCTATGGTACCTTCTTGACCGCCTTGGTCGTGAGCGATGATCCGCTTTCTGTTGAATTCAAAGCAAAATCTGAAAATTTTCCAGAACCGAACTTAGAAGAGCAAAACGAATAGAAGTACATAAGGGTTGTATTCTTTGCGGCGCATTTATCATCTAAATGGCCGCTTTTTTCTTTGCCAATTGCTTGTCCTTCCCATACAAAAAAAGAAGCCGATAGCACGACTCCTTTTTTCACCTAAAAAACAGCAATGGCGGAAGCATTAAGCGTCATACCTTGCTTCCAAGCGATAAATGGGCATCCCTTGGGCAGAAAATTTTTCTTCGTATTCCGTCATAATATTCCCCTCATACTCACTATTGTGCAAATCCAAGGAAATATTAGAAAGCTTCCAGTTATCCGCACAAAACTCATTCAAAGAAAATTCAAATAAATTCCGGTTATCCGTCTTAAAAAATATCTCTGCATGATTCCCCATCCTCTGGCGATAGCTTTCTAAAAAGCCGCGGTAGGTCAGCCTGCGCTTATACATTCTTTTTTTCGGCCATGGGTCGGAAAAGTTTAAATACAGCCTTTGAAATTCTCCCACCTGAAACAAATCCGAAAGATTTGCGGCATTTTCCCAAAGCAAAGCCAAATTCGGCAATTCCGTATCCGTCCTTCTTGCCGCAAGGGCGATTACCGATTGCTGTCGCTCCAGACCAATAAAATTATACTGGGGGTACATCCGGGCATTTTTCGTAATAAAACCACCCTTTCCGCATCCAATTTCAATATAAATGGGGTTGTGGTTTCTAAAAAATTCCGACCATTTACCCTTCCATGCCGTTCCATCCCCAATGACCCTGCTATTGTGCGCAAGCTCTGCCTCTGCCCATGGCTTTTTTCTGATTCTCATAACGCTCTCCTTTAATCTAATACATTTCATAAAGGTATCTTACTATAGGAATGGGGCGAAAGGCAACCCTTATTTCTTTGTAAAAAGCCAGTAGCCTAATCCGCCGTCCTCCATGCTTTTAAACTCCTCAAAGCCTAATTTTTCTGCCTTCCTCTTGTCATATTCCGCCTGTGTTCCCGGTATGCCGATGCAATAGCCCGTTTTTCGGGGCTGCCAAATCAAATGATGATATTTTTTTACGGCATTTAAAATAAAGAAATCTTTCAGCCAAGACATGGGAATGCCTTCCAACAACACCAACTCTTCCACAGAAATGCATTTCCATGGGGTAGCTTCCTCACCGAAGGGAAGAATATCCGTATTTTCCTTCAAAAGCCTATACTTTGCCATAAATTGATCAAGGACAGTGTTTTCCGCCACAGTCGCCTCATTTTTCCCTTTGTCTATGGAGACTTCCTTACCCTCGGGCTTCTCCGCCACTGCATCTGCCTCATTTTTTAATCCGCCGTCCTTGATCACAGCACTCTGGATATTTCTCGCCACCGCATTCTTCTCCGTGGTTTCGGCGGCAACGGCATTTTGTAAATTTCTTCTGCCTGCCCGCTCAATGCGGCTCATTTCCTTTTCTGTAAAAATGCCTTCCTCCTGCAAATCCTCCAATTCCGTACGAAATTTTTCCAAAAGCCCCCGGAAGCTGCCGTGATAGCTTTCTTTCTTCGCTTCCTTCGCCATCTTTTCCTTTGGCTGGCTGCTTTCTGCCTCTTTTTCCTCTTTCTCTTTATGGAATTTCGGCAATGCAAAGGGAGCCATCGGCATAGCCTCGGCAGCGGCCAAGATTGTTTCTGTAGCTGATTTTTCCTCTTGCACAGGCTCCTTTTTTACTTCTTTTTTCTTCTCCATCAGGAGTTCCTTTTGGGTTTCCTTTTGCTTGTTCTCCATCTTGAAATAGGTGCGCCAATCCGCCTTGCTTCCAAAATAGGCAGTCAGCGGTGCAGAAAACCCTCCGTCGGCCTCTGCCAAAACCGCAACAGTATGTAAATCCTCAATCATCGTATTGCTATCCTCCAGCTGATCCGGGTTAAAGTCCCATTTCAATGTCCCGTAGCCCGCTGTATCCGGCACCAAAACGCCGCAAAAAAAGCTTTTTTGTTTTTCTCTCTCTCCTGCAATGGCATAAACGCCATATCTGCCTCTGCGCATGGGACGCAGCCCCTGCACCGTTAAACTGATTCTTCCCGTTCCGTTTTTAATTTCCATCACACAGCTGCCCCAAGGTGCTCTTTGGCCCAAACCATAGCCAGCCGTTTCCTGTCTGAGCATCAAAAATGCTTTGTCATATCTTCTATTATACATACTCGGCCTCTCCCCTTCGCTTGTCACTTGTCCATCGCTATAATGTATGCAATGCGAAAATGAAAAAGACCAAAAAAGAAAAAATGCATCCGTTAGGATGCATTCAAGTCGGTGGCTTTATCACCACATTTATGTATGGCACAAACTTTTATTCCGCCTCTGCCGGCTTCCCATAAAGGGACAGGGAAGTATTTTTGTACCGGTGATCCTCCGATACCTCTTTTCCAAACCATGGCGGCGCCACAAAGCCCTCCGCCTCCTCCATGGTAGGAAACTCCACCTCTGTTGTCATCAGTCCCGCAAGGGGGCCCTCATACACGTCAACCTCCGCCGTATATCCCTTCTCAATGGGAATCAAATATCGTTTTTTTCTAACCTGCTTGCCCTCTGTTTTCACAGAAAGCTGCTCAAATTCCTTTTGGGTAATGGGGATTTCAAATTCCTCTCTGGCCACATGGCCCTTCCCCTTTATCGTCAAAAAATAATCCTCTTGGCTTTTACGAATACGAATGGTCGGCCGAAAGGAAAGGTATGCCTGGGTAATCTGCTTGCACTCAAAGCGATTTATAGAAAAAGGAACTTCCTTTGTCAAATATTTTTTTTCAATTTCCAATACAACTGCCTCCTAAGTTTTTATACAGCATAAATCCAACGCTTGCCGCTGTCAAGGGTCTCCTTGATAAATTTATATTTTTAGAATATAATAAATGCAATATACTTCTTGTAGTAAAAAACGGATTAGGAGGTTATTTTCATGAAAAAGGTTTATATTTTCCTTGGGGAAGGCTTTGAAGAAATGGAGGCAGTTACCCCCTTAGATTTATTGCGCCGTGTTGGGGTTGATGCAAAATTTGTTTCTATCACCCAGTCTCTGCAAGTGAGCGGTGCCCATAATGTCCTTTTTACGGCGGATATTTTCTTTGACGAGGCACGGAAGCACCGGGCAGACGGCATCGTGTTACCCGGCGGTATGCCGGGCACCTTAAATCTGTTGGCACACAAAGGGCTTTGCAGCCTCATTCAGGAGTATGCAAAAGCCCAACTCCCCGTTTGTGCCATTTGCGCCGCACCTCTCATTTTGGGCGAGCTGAATCTCCTTGCGGGGAAAACAGCCACCATTTATCCGGGCATAGAGGATAAGCTCCTTGGTGCAACGCCTTCCGAAAGCCCTGTTTGTGTTGACGGCGCCATCATCACCTCCCGGGGGCCGGGCACAGCTGTTCCTTTTGCCCTAAAGCTTGTGGAATTGTTTGCAGGCAAAGAAGCTGCGAAAAACCTCACCGACGAAATTGTTTATCGGAAATAACAATTTCCCCAAAAAGAAGGGGCAGCTCCCTCGAGGAAAAATAATTTTTTCCCAGCTTTTCGGCGGCCGCCTCTACATCCTTTAATTTTAAATCATATATGTACGAAATTTCCTTTGGGGAATATGACATCGATATCCCGCGGGAAACCTCCCTGCGAAACATCCTGCAAATGGGAGAAGAGCCAATTTGCATTAAGTGCAAAAAAGTACCTTTTGTGATAATCAAAAGCTTTTCTTGTTCCAATAAATGGGACAGCTCTGTTGATGGTATGGACAAAAGCTCTGAAACCTGCGCCGCCGCATAAGGCTGAGGCTCTGTTTTTAAAAAAACATCTATCGCCGCAATTTTGGGCTGAATCTCCCTTTGATAAAATTCTAAAAAAGTCTGCATATAAATCCTCTCCCTAACTATTCTTCCACCATTGTAACAGGGTAACGGAGGAGAATACCACAGGGAATGGATGGAAGCGAGGCACCAAATGAACGCAATACAAAAATATTTTAAATACCGTCAGAGTCTGATTGATCAATATATCAAAGGAGATATGACAAAACGGGAATATCTGCAAAAAAACTACAGGGCCGTTGTATATGGAAACATTGGGCCTTTTACCAATATGGACACCGTGGAGAAGGCATTGTTCAACTACCAATACTATAATGCTTTGGCCAAAGAGCAAAAATCCATCAGCACCACCAAGGATATGGACTATGAGCTAAAACGGGAGTATTTGGAGCAGAGCAATTTCTATTATCATAAAAAAGACCGTGCCACACTGGCTGTCCTTCGTATGTTGGACTACCAAGGGACGGAGGCCTACTTTGTGAAGGTGCACAGCAAATACCTAAAGGGCAGGCTTTTTGAAATTGTCATCCAAGAAGAGGCTAGTATTCTCCATTCCACCAGCCTCCGAGTGCTTCAATGCCTACGGGAGGAAGGGGTTTTTCGTGAAGAAAGCCGAAAATCCTTGATTGATGATTATGTGAACTGCCGCTATTAAGGCCTTTCCCCGCAACCGGACATCATAAAAAGAAAATTACGGGGCAATTGCCCTGTAATTTTTTTATTAGATATGTTTCGCCTTTTTCGGAAGAAAATGAAGCGTTATATCCTGATTACAATTCTGTCAATCGTTTCAAAATCCGTTAGAATAATCCAACCTTAGAAATATACCGATCGATCAGCTGCAGCTTTGCCTCGGTGGAATACCCCATTTTTCTGCTGATAAAAGAGCATAGAAGCTCCATGGTGAATAAAACACCCACATAGGAATTAAAAAACGTGTTGCTGTCCACACTTACCGTCAAAAGCTGTGTCGCATACTGTGCCAAAGGGGAGCTTGCCTTATCTGTCAACAAAATAATTTTTGCACCGGATTCATAGGCCATTTGGGCGGCCAACAAATCCATTTCGGAGTATCTGGGGAAGCTGACTGCAACAATACAGTCATTTTCCGTAATATCGCACAAATGGTCAATCACATTCAAAGCCGGATGGGATGTATCATAAACATCCGTCAACAGGTGCTTTAACAACAACAGCATCATATCACCGATACAGGAATTCGCTCTTGAGCTCACAATAAACTTGCGCTTGCTGCCCGCAATTAAGCCCGCCGCCCGTTCAAAGGCCAATGTATCGTTATGATTGATAGAATATTTCAAATTTTGCAGCACATTGGAAAAATAGCTCTCCACAATGTCGCTTTGCCCCAATTTGCTGATGGAAAGCTTTAGCCGTTCCGAGGGCACCGTAATATTATCCGACACACTGTTAATACGTTCTGTATATGTTTTTCTTATGCTTTTTTGAAAATCCATAAATCCGGAATATCCTAAAGTTCTGGTAAAGCGAATGACGGACGAATCACTGACATTCAGCCTTTTTGCGATATCAGTAGAGGTAATAAAGCAGGACTCTGCGAAATTATCCAAGACAAACTCTGCAATCAGTTTTTCTTTTTTTGTTAGTTTAACCCCCATTAACTGTGCTCTTAATTCCTCTGTCAAATTCTTCACCCTTTCCATATATAAACGAAGCTCGTCGAAGTATCAATTTTACTTTAAATTTTTATCAAAAATATAAAATACTCCCAATGTTTACATTATAACCACAACAAACATACAATTTCAATACAAAACCGCAAAAGATTGTCAAAGAAAAGATTAATATTTTTTTAGTTGTTTCATAAATCAGGTTAGTATATAATATAGATTCTAAGATATAAAAACGCAGCATGGACTACCTTCCATGCTCTTTTTCAGGAGGAAATCCCATGGCTGAAGCAATTGCAAGCTGGTTTGTTACAACCCTACAAGGTTCTATTGCGAGGGAATTCATTGTTTTTATTGTATCCTTGCTCCCGATTTTGGAGCTTAGGGGCGGCATCATTGCAGGTTTTGCACTGCAAATGAACTGGCTGCCTACCTTTATTATTGCATTCATTGGCAATTTATTGCCAATTCCTTTTATTCTGCTTTTTATCCGGTATATTTTTCAGGTGCTGAAAAAAACACCCTTGCGTGCCTTTGTTGCATGGTGCGAAAGAAAAGCCGATGACAGAAGTGAACAAATTCGTAAATATCAATACTGGGGAATATTTCTTTTCGTAGCGGTTCCCCTGCCCGGCACAGGGGCCTGGATGGGCGCATTGATTAGCGCGCTTCTGAATATGGACCCGAAGAAAACATTTCCCGTCATCGCACTGGGCGTACTGACGGCAGGAATCATTGTATCCATACTGTCCTTCGGTCTATTGGGCAGCTTGGGCATTGGCCAATAAAAGGAGGCAAGCATGACAGAAAGAATCTCCACCCCTTCCAGAACAAAGCAAATTATCGAAGAAAATGGTTTTTACTTTAAAAAGAATTTTGGGCAAAACTTTCTCATTGATACAAATATATTAAATAATATTGCCGAAAGCGCAGGCATCACAAAGGAAGACTGCGTGTTGGAAATCGGCCCCGGTATTGGCTCTCTGACCCAGATTTTGGCAGAAAATGCCCGAGAGGTGGTTGCGGTTGAAATTGATCAGACCCTGATCCCCATATTACAGCAAACCTTAAAGGGCTATACAAATATAGAAATTTTAAATCAAGATATTTTAAAAGCAGATATAGATGGATTAATTCAGCGAAAAAATGGAGGGAAACCCATTAAGGTAGTTGCCAACCTCCCCTATTATATTACAACGCCCATTCTCATGGATTTGCTGGAAAATGGACGAGCCATTGATACCATCACGGTAATGGTGCAAAAAGAGGTAGCGGAGCGTATGCAGGCAAGCCCTAAGGCATCGGAATATGGCGCCCTTTCTGTGGCGGTGCAGTATTATTGCGATGCAAGACTGGATATGATTGTTCCGCCTTCCTGCTTTATGCCCCGGCCAAAAGTGGCCTCCGCTGTAATTACCCTAAAGGTTCTTCCTCAGCGCAAGGTGGCGCCCAAGGATGAAGCATTGTTCTTCCACTTGGTCAAATGCGCCTTTGGTCAACGACGAAAAACCTTGTTAAACAGCTTGCATAATCAAGGAAAGCTAAACCTTTCAAAGGAAGCGCTATCCTCTTTGATCACCGCTTTCGGTTGGGATGAGCGGATACGGGGAGAGGCCTTGGGCGTTCATGAATTTGCCCTGCTTGCCGATGCCATCTATGAAAAATTGCATCCGGAACAAATAATCGGTTCAAAATAAGACTTTTGTCTTTTATGGGTGTCGACAAGGTCGACACCCATTGAAAAACACGGCACTTTCTTTCAGCAATTTTCATGAAGAAACACGAGGAGGGAATGAAAATTGAGCCGAAAGCACCTCTGCCGCCTTCCTCTTACAAATTATGCCTTTTTGCATAAAAATTCTTCAAAATACACGATATTTCCTTCTTTTCTGAATTGAAGCTGTATTTTTTTTAACCATTTTTGGAAAAGAATAGCATGATATAGTTAAAAAATTACCAATTTAAATGTAAAATATAATACAAATACGACTGTTTTTCTATGGATTCCCTGTGCTTTACAATGTCAAATCCGTCTTTTTCTGAGAAAAACGAAAAAGTCGACAAGAAAAACTTTTCATTTTCCACCGCAAAAGAAGCCTTTTTCTCTCATTTCCCTCATTTCCCCACGCCAAGAATCCTTAGGAATCAGCACGGGTAATATTCCCCGATGAAAAGGATGCAAAATTTTACAGATTTGTTAAAGTTTCAGTCAGAATTTGTCTGACTAAAACACCTTGTCACCAGAAAATTCCTGTACTATAATCATTCCAAAAGCAAGTATAATTTGCATATTCATTCATCAAACAACAATCGGAGGGATCATTTTGAATCAAAATAAAATAAAAGTGCTATTAGCCGATGATAATAAAGATTTTTGTGATTTAATCGCAAATCATCTGGGCAAACAGGACGACATGACTGTTGTGGCAGTTGCTGTTGATGGCATTGACGCCATGAACAAAATTAGAGACACCGCACCGGATGTAGCCATTATCGATGGCATTATGCCCCGTTTAGACGGTATCGGCGTTTTAGAAAGATTACAAAAAAATACCGACATTCATCAGCCTGTTACCATCATTCTCTCTGCCCTGTCTCAGGACAAGGTTGTACAAAAAGCCATGGATCTGGGGGTTTCTTATTATATGGTGAAGCCTTTCGATATGGATGCATTGACCCAGCGCATCCGTCAGCTGCTGCAGGAAAGACCGATGGTAAAAAGCGGAATCCCTTCCTTTAGTCAATCTCAGCCCAATACGGCGTATGATTTGGAAACAAAGGTTACAAATATTCTTCATGAAATCGGCGTTCCGGCCCATATTCGCGGCTATCACTACATGAGAGAAGCCATTATTATGAGTGTGAATGATATGGATGTTTTAAATTATATTACAAAAGAGCTGTATCCCTCCATTGCAAAAAAATGCAACACAACGCCCTCTCGTGTGGAACGTGCAATCCGCCACGCCATCGAGGTTGCTTGGAACAGAGGCAAGGTGGATGCCATTGATGCCCTTTTTGGCTATACCGTGAATAACCATAAAGGAAAGCCCACCAACAGCGAGTTTATTGCGTTGATTGCCGACAGATTGCGATTAGAGCAAAAAGCCGGTTAAATCATTGATTTCAGTGGGTTTCATAGAAATCAGTAAGCCTACTAACATTCGGGAAAACGCATGATTTTGTGCAATATTCCCTATTGAAACCTACTAATATTTTTGTATTAAGCCTATTAACCTTTTGATTAGTTGGGTAGTGAAATCTATCTTTAATCAGGAGGTTATTTTTATGTTCTCTGAAATGTTTTTACAAATTGAAGATTACCTAGTCTATTGCAATACGAAAGGATTATCTAAAAAAACCATTAAAAGTTATGAGCAAACTTTAAAACTTTTTGAAAGATATTGTGTTGATAAAAATATCAAATCTTTCAATAAAGTTACCTCAAAAACCGTAACTGAGTATATTGATTACACGAAAGAACGGGGAAAATATACCGCAGTTTCAAATGATATAACTTTATCGTCAAACAATCCAGAAAATAGAGAAGATTATGGGAAAAGAATTTCGCCATTGACAATAAACAGTTATATCAGAAACTTAAAAGCTTTTTATTCTTATTCTCAAGAATTTGAACTCACTAAAAATAATCCAATGTCAAAAATAAAGCAACTCCCTCATACACGAAAGCAAAAAGAGTTTATAACCGACGCTCAATTTAGAATATTGATACAAAGCTTTAATCTTTCTTCTTTTTCAGAATATAGGGATTTTACAATTACTAATCTTTTAATGGATACTGGTATGAGAATCTCTGAATGTCTTTTAATTAAATTAGAAGATATTGATTTAAAAAAGCAAAGTATTTTTTTGCCATTTGAAAATACTAAAAGCAAAAAAGGAAGGTTTGTTTATTTTTCTCAGCAAATGAACATTATCCTTAAACGATGGCTTAAGTATAAAGATGTTTACACTAATTCAAAATTTATATTTACAAATCAACGAGGAAATCCAATAATAAACAGCGTTTTTGAATCAAATTTCAGAAAATATTGCTCGAGGATTAATTTAGAGAATGTCTCCCCTCATACCTTAAGGAATAATTTTGCTAAGCGTTTTCTTATGAATGGAGGTAATATCTATACCCTCTCTCAAATTTTAGGACATTCAAGTGTTTTAATTACAGAAAAAGCCTACCTTGATTTAACTGACGATGATATAAGACAGGGATATCAAAATTTTAGTCCTTTATCTAAAATGAAAATGAAGTAAAAAAAAGGGTATATAGCACCTACACTATATACCCTAAAATTTTCCTACATCGTTCCCCCACTCATTAAATAACCAACCACTAAACCAACCACAACAGTCAATGCTTTTTCAACTACACTTTCCCATCTCTTGGCTGGTTTGTCCACCAAAGTTTTTACATCACCTTTAATCTCACCCAAATCTTCTTTGATATGTTCCTGCTCATTCTGCATCACAGAAAAAGAATTTGTTAGCTGTTCAAGGTTATCTTGTCTTTCTTCAATTTTATCAATTCTTTTTGTATTACTCTTTTCACGAGAATCTATCTCTGAAATCTTTACTGCCATTTCGTCAGTATTCATCAAATCAACTCCTTATGTTACCAAATTACCATTTGTATCTATAATTGTCTTCCAAGTACCGTTTACCCCTGAGCTACTAAATTGTAAGCCACCAGTTCCCCAACGAAACAACTTTGTTGCCAGCGTGTAATTCACATTATCCATACTGATATAAAGGGTATCGTTTGCTATGGTAATATTTCCACTGATAAGGTTTAATACCTGTTTTACCTCAGTGCTTGCACCTAAAGCAGTAGAGAGGCTTTTCTCCCCGCTGGTAATACTTCCTGTAATATCTGCCACAAAATCCCCTAATTCAACGGTACTGTATTTCCCCAATAAACAATCCCATTCATAAGAGATGACCTTCGCTTTTTTGTGGAA
>DCDZ01000041.1 GCA_002316675.1 Tyzzerella sp. UBA1042 | reverse complement strand
CTTTCGAGGAATTCTTTTACTTTCGTATCCAAATTGGTACCCCTCTTACTCCATATAGTTCTATCCTCCGGATTTTCTGGTTCCTTCCTTGCTTGTCAGCCATTAAAGACTAATTCTCATCAGCTCGTTATAAGAATCCAACGCCTTATTACGCAGCGTTACCAATAAATCCACGGAAATTTGCGCTTTGGTAGATGCAATCCCCAAGGAATGGGTATCCTCCGATTGACCTGTAGCAAACAAATATTGCTCCTTTGCCAAATCGTTTTCCGTTTCAACCACATTGGAAACAGCCTCGGAAAAAATACTTCTAAAATCCGAGGAATTCTGCTCTATTTTATTTTGGTTGCCTTGGTTTAATTGCTCCAACTGCTGTATGGAATCTATTCTATTGAAAGGTGTTATAAACATAATTGATCCTCCGTTATTTATTTGCCAACCTCAAGCCCCTTGGACGCCATTGATTTGATTGCGTTAAACGCCGTAACATTTGCTTCATAGGCTCTGGAAGCCTCCATACCGTCAATGGTTTCCTTTAAAAGGTCCACATTTGGCATCATCACATACCCGTTTTCATCGGCATCGGGATGGGTGGGATCATAAACCGATTTAAAATCCGTTTCATCCTCAATAATTTCACTCACAATAACACCCTGCTGTTTGGCCGTTCCGCCAAGGGCAGTTCTGCTGAAAACCTCCTGAAAGCTGCCTTCGTTTCTTGGCTCAAAGACAACCATACGCCTTCTGTAAGGCTCTCCGCCTTCTGTTCTTGTTGTATTTGCATTGGAAATATTTTCTGAAATAACATCCAATCTTTGTCTCTGGGCAGTTAAGCCCGACGCACTAATATTCATTGCATTTAAAAAAGCCACAGGTACACCTCCAATTATTTGATTGCACTGCGTATTCTATTGAACTCACCATTGATATCATTGATGGCCATTTGATATTGAATATAGGCACTGGCCAGCTCTATCTGCTCAACATCCATATTCACGTTATTTTCATCTAACCTGCTGGATTCATCCTCCTTCGTCTTTACGCGAACAGAGCTATCCATAATGGCCTCTTTCATCCTGCTTCCATCTTTTTGGGCATAAAAATCCAATTTGGTTTTTAACTCATCCTCAAATATAACATACTGGGATTTATATCCTGGGGTAGAAACATTGGAAATATTATTTAAGGTTACCTGCTGTTTCTGCCACAAATAATCCGCCATTTTTTGAGACATTAAAACTGAATTGTTAAACAAAACGAACACCCCGCTTTCTGTTGTCACTTCGTATCATGAACGAAAGTCTGTCGAAAGGAATTTGTCTGCATCATAAAAACCATACAATATTCCCGCCGCCTCCCGATTCAAACCACCGCATAAAAGCTTTTATCATAAAACCTTTTCAAATTTTACATAAATTTAAAGTTTTGTAAAAATAGTATAAAAGTACAAATTTATATCTTTGCACAAAAATTTCTGCTTTATAAGATATACGATTCGTACTTTTTTTATCTTATTTTATTTTTTAGATACCCTTTATTATTATAGAGAAGTCCTTCATAAAAATCAACATGAAACCCCTATTTTTTATATTAAATGACAAAATTTAATCTTTTTTCCAACAATTAAATCTAATTAATTCTTATTTTTTACATAGTTACAAAATAGATTTTATATTAAAAACCATCTATAGTTTTTTTTAATCAATTATTGCGTTATTTTCACTCTTTTGCCACTTTAATACCCTATTTTTCATTTCACAAGAATAGATGCTCTTCCTTCAGAAAATAGAAAAAGCCGAAGCAACTGCGCTTCGGCTTTTTCTATTTTAGAGTTTTCTTCCTTCCCTAGAAAAGTGAGTCTGTGCCGCCACTACCAAAATAAAATCCTAACCGATTAAATCATCCTCTTGGAATGAATCATATATTACATCTATTCCCTCTTCCCGTAACTTTTTTAAAGATATAAGCATATGATCGATTTCTTCCTCGGAATGTCTTTCCCATGAACCCAATTCAGCTATGATTTTCAATGGAGCTTTAGACCGATAAGAACGTGTAGGGTTGCCAGGAAATCTTTTGTCGGTTAAGTTCGGATCATCTTCAAATTCCCCCAGAGGTTCCACAATATAAATTCTTTCCTTTGCTTTAGATACTGCTAATTCGGCACCCCATTTTGCGGCCTCTAATGTTGCAGTAAAGTATATATAGTTTGATTTTTTCTCTTGGTAATTTGAAAAATGTTGTGGTTCTAAGAACTCCCCGATTTTTAGTGCCGTTTTCGTGCCATGAAAGAACGGGCCATGCTCTAAAACATCCTGTTTATGGTTCATAGTCATTTGCTCCTCCTCTTTTTTTCAGTATGGATACCATTATAATTTAGAAATGATAAAAAAAGTAGTCTATTCATTTAGCTATCTACATGGTATACTATAAGTAAAGGTACGGACCTCTATACAACCAATAAAAAACAGGGTATTGTCTCTTAAAATGGCTCAGAGACAATACCCTTGCTTTCTTTTATACAAAATCCTTCAACTCAATTGGGGATTGGGAGCCCCATCTATTTGCTTCCCGTACTTATTCCGATTTGCGCGGGTAAAGAATCGCCGCCTGCGCCGCTGCCAATCTTGCGATGGGAACGCGGAACGGGGAACAAGATACATAATGCAAACCAATCAAATGACAAAATTCAATGGAAGAGGGGTCTCCGCCATGTTCACCGCAGATACCCAAATGAATATCAGGGCGAACAGGCAATGCTTTTTCCACAGCCCATTGCATCAGCATACCCACACCGGTTCTATCCAACCTTGCAGTAGGGTCACACTCATAAATATTTTTATCTATGTAGTCCGACAAAATTCTGCCAGCATCATCCCGGGATAAGCCATAGGTCATCTGAGTCAGATCGTTGGTGCCGAAGGAGAAGAATTCCGCTTCTGTCGCAATTTCGTCTGCCGTTAATGCCGCCCTTGGAATCTCAATCATGGTACCTACAAGGTATTCCAGCTTCTTGCCCTTTGCCCCCATCACTTCTTCCGCCGTTTCCGTCACGGTATTTTTTACAAATTTCAATTCTTTAATTTCTCCAATCAAAGGAATCATAATTTCCGGTTTGATTTGAATGCCAAGCTCCTCTGAAACCTCAATGGCAGCTTCAATAATCGCCCTTGTTTGCATCTGGGCAATTTCAGGGTAGGTTACCGCTAAGCGGCAGCCTCTATGGCCCATCATAGGATTTAATTCATGAAGTCCTCTTGCCTTTGCCTTCAATTCTTCCACAGTTTTACCTGTTTCCTTGGCTAAAATTCCAAATTCCTCGTCGGTATTTGGCATAAACTCATGCAGAGGAGGATCCAGCAGACGGATGGTTACCGGTCTTTCTCCCATTGCTTTGTAAATCCCCTTAAAGTCCTCTTTTTGGAAAGGCTCGATCCCCTGTAAGGCCGCTACTCTTTCCTCAACTGTGTCAGAAAGGATCATCTTTCTGAACTTCATAATACGATCGCCCTCAAAGAACATATGCTCTGTTCTGGTCAAACCAATGCCCTCTGCGCCAAAGCCAATGGCGGTTTGTGCGTCATGGGGTGTGTCTGCATTGGTTCTCACCCTTAGGGTTCTTTTTTCATCAGCCCAGGCCATAAATGTAGAGAAATTGCCGCTGATTTCCGGAGCAACCGTTGGAATATCCTCGCCGTAAATATTGCCGGTGGCACCATCCAGAGAGATATATTCCCCTTCCTTGATGGTTCTTCCGCCTAATGTAAAGGTTTTTGCCTCTTCATTCATTTTAATTTCTTCACAGCCAGATACACAGCACGTGCCCATACCCCGGGCAACCACCGCTGCATGGGAGGTCATACCGCCGCGTACCGTCAAAATACCTTGGGCTGCCGCCATGCCCTCAATGTCCTCGGGAGAGGTTTCCAGACGAACCAAAATAACTCTGTCGCCGCCCTCCGCTTGAAGCTTTGCATCCTCCGCCGTAAAGCAAACCTTACCTGCCGCTGCACCGGGGGATGCGGGCAAGCCTTTGCCAAGGGGCTGAGCAGCCTTTAATGTCTTAGGGTCAAAGGCAGGGTGTAAAATCTGATCCAGCTGCTTGGGGTCAACCTTCATTAAGGCTTCCTCTTTGGTGATCAACCCTTCTTCTACCATATCCACGGCAATACGCAATGCCGCATTGGCAGTTCTCTTACCGTTTCTTGTCTGCAAGAAATACAGCTTTCCTTCTTCCACGGTAAACTCCATATCCTGCATATCTTTATAATGATTCTCTAATTTATGGGCAATTGCCATAAACTCTTCGTAAACCTTCGGCATATCCTCCGCCAATTTAGCAATGGGGTTGGGTGTACGCACACCAGCCACAACATCCTCACCCTGGGCATTTACCAAGTATTCTCCAAGCATTGCTTTTTCGCCGGTGGCAGCATTTCTTGTAAACGCAACACCGGTACCGGAG
This sequence comes from Tyzzerella sp. UBA1042, assembly GCA_002316675.1. Classification (GTDB taxonomy): domain Bacteria; phylum Bacillota; class Clostridia; order Lachnospirales; family Anaerotignaceae; genus Chakrabartyella. Next base: position 7,348 of record DCDZ01000041.1, on the reverse strand, counting down.
GTGTCTCCCATATTGCCGAACACCATCATCTGCACATTAACAGCAGTGCCCCAGCTATAAGGAATATCGTTCATTCTTCTATACACAAACGCACGAGGATTGTCCCAGCTGCGGAATACAGCCATAGCCGCCTCAAAGAGCTGTTCCTTGGGATCCTGGGGGAACTCCTTCTTCTGATCATCCAAATAAATCTGCTTAAATAAAGCCGTCACCTGCTTCAAATCTTCCGCTGTCAGCTCCGTATCATAGCGCACACCGGTTTTTTCTTTGTATTCATCCAGTCTTCTTTCAAACTTAGACTTGGAAACGCCGATAACAACATCAGCAAACATCATGATAAATCTTCTGTAAGAATCGTAGGCAAATCTGGGATTTCCGGTTTTTTTCGCAAGGCCCTCCACAGAAATATCGTTTAAGCCAAGGTTTAACACCGTATCCATCATGCCGGGCATAGACGCCCTTGCACCAGAACGAACAGAAACCAGAAGGGGATTTTCAGGATCACCAAGCTTTTTGCCGGCAATTTCCTCAAGCTTACCCAGTGCCACATCAATCTGTGCAATCATTTCTTCGGTCAGTTTTTTGCCGCCCTCGTTGTATTCTGTGCAGGCTTCCGTTGAGATGGTAAAGCCTTGGGGAATCGGCAGGCCCAACCTTGTCATTTCCGCAAGGTTTGCCCCTTTACCACCTAAAAGGTTTTTCATGGATGCATTGCCTTCGCTGAACATATAAACATACTTCTTGCTCATACCACATTACCTCCTGTTTTCCGCCTGGATATCAGACGTGAAATTATGCTCCTGGAATATTTGGTAAAACTCATTTCTTTTAAATATATTATACCATTTCCGTTAAAAAATCACAACGTTATTCCTAAAACGGGTGGATAGATTCTGGAAAATTGTACTCTCTAAAAAGCATTCCGCTGGCATTGTGCTTGAAATTATGTCCTTTGATTTTACTTTTTGATTCATTCTGCTAAAAAAAATATGCTGACCCTGTCACCAGGTCAGCATATTGCATTATGGGACGCATTATGTCCCACATAAATTTCTGCTTTTCGCTTTTTCTGTAAAATGGAAAGCCTATGAATGTTAAGTATACAGTATAAAAATGCCTTCTGCAAGGGGAAAATCAATTTCTCCGGTTTTTTCCTTTCAGTTTGTGCAATTTTTTTAACTGTTTCGTAAAATCGCCGTAAAGCAAACGCCTCCGATAAAAATCATTTGCACCTAACACAAGCTTGCCGGAATAACAACCACGCATTGCGGAAAATTTCATCGGAGGGAGGGCCTTCTTCTACTGCCGAAAAAATAGCCTCGTAAGCTTAAAATTCCATTTTTTCTTTCAAATAAGGAATCAACTGGGCAATGGGCATACGCAACTGCTCCATGCTGTCTCTGTCACGCACGGTTACGCTCTGATCTTCCTCGGACTCAAAATCATAGGTAATGCAGAACGGCGTACCGATTTCATCCTGTCTGCGGTAGCGCTTACCGATGGAGCCGGATTCATCAAATTCACAGTAGAACTCCTTGGAAAGCATGGTATAAACCTCCGTTGCCTGTTCCCGCAGTTTTTTAGACAAAGGGAAAACAGCGGCCTTCACCGGTGCCAAAGCGGGGTGGAAATGCAATACCGTTCTTACATCGCCCTCGCCAACCTCTTCTTCGTCATAGGCCTCGCACAAAAAGGCCAAGGTCACACGGTCCGCTCCCAAGGAAGGCTCAATGCAATAAGGGATATATTTTTCATTCTTTTCCTGATCATAATAGGTCATATCCTGACCGCTGACCTCTTGGTGGCATCTTAAGTCAAAATTTGTTCTATCTGCAACACCCCAAAGCTCGCCCCAGCCAAAGGGGAATTTAAATTCAATATCTGTTGTGGCATTGCTGTAATGGCTCAATTCCTCCTGCTCATGGTCACGCAGGCGGATGCTTTCTTCCTTCATATGGAGCTTTAACAGCCAGTCCTTGCAGAAATTTCTCCAATAAGAGAACCATTCCAAATCCGAACCGGGCTCGCAGAAAAATTCCAACTCCATCTGTTCAAATTCTCTGGTACGGAAGGTAAAGTTACCGGGGGTAATTTCGTTACGGAAGGACTTACCCACCTGACCGATACCAAAGGGCAGCTTTTTTCTGGTGGTACGCTGTACATTTTTAAAGTTCACGAAAATACCCTGCGCTGTTTCGGGACGCAGATAAACCACATTTTTTGCATCCTCGGTAACGCCCTGGAAGGTTTTAAACATTAAGTTAAACTGACGGATATCTGTAAAATTATGGGCGCCGCAGGTAGGGCAAGCCAGCTGATGCTCGTCAATGAAGTGCTTCATCTCCTCATTGCTCCAGCCATCCACGGCAGCCTCGGGCATATTATGCTCTGCGATATAGGCTTCAATCAGTTTATCCGCACGGAAGCGCTCCTTACATTCCTTACAGTCCATCAAGGGATCGCTAAAGCCGCCAACGTGGCCAGAAGCAACCCAAGTTTGGGGGTTCATCAAAATGGCGCAATCAACGCCCACGTTATAAGGGCTTTCCTGAATAAACTTTTTCCACCACGCCTTTTTTATATTGTTCTTCAGCTCCACACCAATAGGGCCGTAATCCCAAGTGTTTGCCAAGCCGCCGTAAATTTCGGAGCCGGGATAAACGAAGCCTCTATTTTTCCCCAACGCAACAATTTTTTCCATGGTTTTCTCTGTCATCATAAATTCCTCCTTCAAAAAAGTTAAGACAAACACCGCTGTACCATTCCATGCAATCCCATGGGCAAACGCAGTGCTTTCTTATATAAGTTTTCTCCGAGGCTCGGGCAATAAAAAAACTTCCCTCCCTCGCTATAGAAAGCAAGGGACGAAAGTTAAGCTTCCGCGGTTCCACCCTTATTGATTTGCACAAAGCGCAAATCCACTCTTATGAAGTCCTGCTCCAAAGTGCCCTTCCCCGCATTCTGCTGTCTTCTTTTCACCCACCGAAGACTCTCTGAAAGCATACAACGGATACTCCTCTTTTTCATCGCAGTTATTCAATTTAGCACCTATGCTAACACTTTCAAGATTTTCTGTCAATACCTATTTAGCAAACTACAGGCCTTTGAAGATTGTAACATTAAATGCGAAAGGTACATTTCACCAATTCAAAGGTGAAATCGTACCGGACGCATTTATTTTTTTGCACAGAAACGGGGTGAAAGCGTGGCGGGAAAGTATAAATACCTTGATTTCAAGGACAGAAAGCAAATTGCAACATGGTATTTGTCCGGCGACCGCCCGGCGGACATTGCCGAACGGCTGGGAGTAACCCCGGCAACAGTATACCGGGAATTGAAGCGCGGCGCAACCGGGGAACTTGACCGGAACCAGCGGGCGGAGTACAACCCCGTTCTTGCACAACAGGCGGTACAAGCCAGTTTCAAGCGGCGTGGCCGCTCCGCCGCCGAAGCGGGCGAATCTGAAACGGGAGGGATTAACAGTGACAGAGTTTGAGCGGGTGACAGAAAGCCCGGACACGCTGGGCAAGTTTTTACGGTCCTTGCCGATTTTAGAGGGTCCGTGGGATAAGGCTTTTCAGGAACGATATTGCGCGGGGTGCGCGGCGGAGGATTGCGAAAATTGCCCGCATGAAGCGCAAAGAAACAACCCCGGATGGTGGCTGACGCTTGAAGTTCAAAAAGGAGGGTTTTAATTGGAAAATCACAATGCCGAGCGGGTTTGCATTACAGCAGAACGCGACGAACGCGGATGGATAAAAGGTAAGATCGGGAGATACACATTTTCAGCAAAAGTCTTTGATCTTCCGTCACAGTTTGGAATTGATGGCGGGCGTGTTAGCAAGCTGGGAATTTACGACGACGAACAGCGGAAGCGCGAAAGGAACTATTTCGCGGCCTGTATTGTGAACTATGACCGCGGCTGGGACATTCAGCCAGAGGGGGCGGCGGCGGAACAGGTTTTCAGGACGGTTCTTGGTTTTCTTGAAACATTGCCGACGGCGGAAATGCCGAAAGCGAGGGAAAGCAAATGAATGTTGTTTCTTTCGGCGGTGGGACCAATAGCACCGCAATGATTATCGGTATGTATCTTCACGAAATACCGATTGATTTAATTCTTTTCGCTGACACAGGCGGAGAACAGCCACACACCTATGAATTTATCAGGGCTTTCAATGAATGGTTGAGCAAGCACGGGATACCAGAAATTAAGCCCGTTTTTTACACGGACAAGAACGGAAAGCGCCTGACACTCGAAGATGAATGCTTTCGATCAAATTCCTTGCCATCTATCGCCTACGGATATAAAAAATGCTCGTTAAAGCACAAAATCGGCCCGCAAGAAAAGTTCTGCAACAATGAAGCACGGTGTAAAGCTGAATGGGCGGCAGGACGCAAGGTACATAAATACATCGGGTACGACGCGGGAGAAACACGCCGTATCCAACACGCCACACCGATTGACGAAGCAGACAAAAAATATCAGAAGCACTATCCGCTGTATGTTTGGGGATGGGACCGCGCCGAATGCGTCCGGGTGATTGAGCGGGCCGGGCTTCCGAAACCGGGGAAAAGTTCATGCTATTTCTGCCCATCAATGAAGAAGAAGGAAATTCAGCAATTGTGGGAAGAAAACCCGGAACTATTCCAACGGGCGGTAGAAATGGAACACAACGCGGCGGAGAGCCTTATAACCATAAAGGGGCTGGGGCGTTCGTGGTCATGGGAAAGCTATTACGCAGAATTCTTGAGGAACAAGGCTTTCGAGGACGCGCAAATAACATTTGACGACCTTTTCCAGGAATCAAAGGGTGGTTGCCTGTGCGGTGCGCCTTGCGGGTGCTACGACGGTTAGAAAGGCGGAAGAAGCATGACGAAGAAAAATCAATATCCCGGCGGCATTAAGCTGACGGCGAAGAAAGCCCGCGAAATAGCAGTTCAGCAGTTCGGCACGGCAAAGGGGCTTGAAAAGGAAGAACCTGCCCCGTTCGGTTATTTCATCATGCGGATGGGGAACATGCACATTCGCATTCACCCGGACGCGTACAACGAAACGGGTTGCATTATGGTTTCTGCTGAAATGAACTATGGGCGCGGACAAACCATGACGTTGCTGGACCCGGAAACCCTGCAAGAAAACTTTGACGCACAAGAACGGTACATCAAGCGGGAGCGCGCAGAAGAATTCAAAGATTGGGTCCTTACCAATGGCCCGGAATTCTGCAACAAGCGGGTCAACAGCGTTTGGGAACGGGGGTGATTGCGTGAAACGCCAATTCTGCTTGCCCTGCTTCCTCGAACTGAAAAAAGCCGGGAAACACGACATTACACGCGTCCGCGGCGGGGTCAATATGAAAATCACGTGCTGGCGGTGCAAACGCCGCCGCTATGGGGCTGAATATGAGATTTCCCGGAAAGGCGGTGCGGGCGGTGACACGTGACGAACTGAAAGCGGCGTTCATGGAGGAATGCCCCGTTATTCATAACGGCATAACCTATCAGTGCATTTCCGCCATCATTTACCGCAAGAACCCGACGGGGGCCGGGTTGATCGTCCGGGCGGAACTGCTGGACCGCAACGGCAATTCGGTTTCGATTGCCGCCCCGGAGCGAATAGAAAGGGGGACAAGCCATGCCGGGCCAGCAATATGAGTTCGTCGCCGTCGATTTCGACGGGACCTTATGCACAGACGCTTTCCCGGAAATCGGGGAGCCGAAAATACTTGTGATTACTTATGTGAAGTGGTTAGCGGCGCAAGGGTCAAAGATCATTTTGCACACATGCCGGGAGAACGGGACGCGCCCGCTTCTCGATGAAGCTTTAGACTTCTGCAAGGAACAGGAAATACCGCTTTTCGCGGTCAACGAAAATCCGGGGAACCGCTACCCGGAGCGGTACGGGCTTTCACACAGCGACGGACGCAAGGTTTATGCAGACCTTTACATTGACGACAAGGCGATCAGCGTACAGGAAGTTGAAAGGGCGGCGGGCCTTGCCTATCTATTAAGAAAGAAAGGATTGGAAGAGGAATGGCGCAGATTACATCAAGACCCATTCAGACCGAAAGCGGGACAAGCACAGCGGCCCGAAGAATAAGCGGGCGAACCATTGCGAAATACATTGTTTTGTCGGTTAGCGGGATTTTCTTTTACCGGGTTGCTTCCGACTTTGCATTTGCGGAGCGGGGTTATACAGCAATCGGCGGCGAAGCGGTTTTCATCTTGCTTCCCCTCTTCTACTACTTATTTTCAGCTTTGGCGCGCGATATGCGCCGGGACATAAAAAATTTTAAGGAGGAATTCAAAAATGAAACATCTTTGTGAAATCAAGGCGGGCGCGCGCTTCCTTTATGGCGGCGTGGAATGGGTCAAGCTGTCCATGTCTTGCGGTGGGGTTCTTTCCCTTGCCGCGGAATCGGTATTTGATCGGGCTTTCGACGAAGAAAACTGCAACGATTTCAATAAATCGTCCTTGCGCCGCGAACTGAACGGGCCTTTCCTTGACGCACTGATTCGAGAGGGAGCGGACCCGGCGGCGTTTTTGGAGTTCGGCAGCGACTTGACCGCCGACGACGGAATGACCGACTACGGCGAATCCACAAACAAAATCGCCTTGCTTTCCTGCAATCAGTACCGGGAATACCGGGGACTTTTCCCACAGATCGGCGAATGGTGGTGGACCCTGACCCCGTGGACGTGCGACCCTGAATACTCGTACTACGTGCGCTTTGTCAATTCCTCCGGCGCGCTGGGCTACAACAGCGCGTGCAGCGGCAGCGGGGGTGTTCGCCCGCTTTGCAATTTGTCATCTGATATTTTGGTATCTATTCCCGGAGAAGAGGACAATGCCCCGGACACTAAAGCGGCCCATGCAGAAGCGTTAGAGGACGCACACGCCGCGATCTTGAACACGCTGGAAGATTACCCGTCGGACGTTTGGGGCGACGCGCTGGGCGCGGCTGTTGCTTCTGTGCTGAATATGAAACGCGACGCGGAGGAAATCAAGCTGGAGGAACAGGCCCGCCGCGAACAGGAATAACTGCCGGACGCAACTTGAAAAAGGCATAAAGAAATCCGCCCCGCGCTTGCTTTGAGAGAGCAAGCACGGAGCGGGTTCCGCCGATGAAAATACATCACTTATCAACTAACGTGAGTATATCATAAAACGGCGGAAAAGTCAATAGAAATCGCCGTTTTTAAGCGGCGTGGCGGGCTTGTAATGGGTATTAACGTTCCAGCGAAGCCCTGTCACGTACAGGAAGAAAAAGCCGGGGCAAGTTTGGGGTCCCTCGTTCTCTTTTCGTACTCTTTATTTCTCTGTGTCGCCGCCGAGGGTTTTTATGCCAAA
>DCDZ01000026.1:23926-25879 GCA_002316675.1 Tyzzerella sp. UBA1042 | reverse complement strand
TACTCCTTGCCATTTACCATAATACTCAGGCAATTCTCTCCATTGGCAGCCGCTGCGGACTATCCATAACATACCGTTCAATATGGTACGATTATCTTTTCTGGGTCTACCTCTTTTACCTGTGTTTTCAGGTGGTAGCAGGTCTCTTATTCTGTTCCGTTCTTCATTGGTTAATTCGTATCGTCTCATTGTTCTAGTTTACAGTTATTGGATCGGCTACAATTAACTAGACAGAAATTTTAAGGGCATATATGATAGTCTTAATAAGGAAAGGATGATGCCCCTATGTCTAAAAACAAAGAACCAAGACCACGTCGTACATTTACACCTGAATTAAAGCAACAAATTGTTGATCTCTACCGAGGCGGAAAAAGAAAATGCGATATTATCAGGGAATATGATATTGCAAATTCACTCCTTGATAAATGGATTGCCCAGGCAAATAACAGTGGTTCCTTTAAGGAAAAAGATAACCGTTCTACAGAAGATGCAGAGCTAATCAGGCTTCGCAAAGAAAATCAGCAGCTTAAGATGGAGAACGATATTTTAAAACAAGCAGCGCTGATCTTAGGACGAAAGTAAATGTGATCAAGGCAAATGCCCACAAGTACTCTGTGTCAGCAATGTGTAGAGTCCTACAAATTCCAAGAAGCACCTATTATTACGAAGCAAAAGCAAAGCAAGACGAATCTGAACTGACAGTAAACATAATTGATCTATTTAAGGCGAGCCGCAATAATTACGGAACGCGAAAAATAAAATCCGATCTAAAGGATAGAAATCTAATCGCTTCCCGCCGCCGCATTGGAAGAATCATGAAGCAGGAAGGACTTGTTTCAAGCTATACGACTGCCCAGTTCCGTCCGCAGAAAGATACCTGCAATGAGTCAAAAATTGAAAACGTCGTTGACTGCCAATTCAATAAACAACCATATAGAAATATTGTTGTAAGTGATCTAACATATGTCAGGGTGGGCATGAGCTGGAACTACATATGCGTTCTTGTTGACCTCTTTAATAGAGAAATAATTGGATACAGTGCCGGACGCAACAAAACAGCAGGCCTTGTGAAACAGGCATTTCAGTCCGTAAAGGGAAATCTGAAAGATATCCAGATATTTCATACGGATCGTGGTAACGAATTCAAGAATCAAACTATTGATGAAACTCTGAAAGCATTTGAAATTCAACGTTCCCTCAGTCATAAAGGCTGTCCTTATGATAATGCAGTGGCAGAAGCAACATTTAAAATAATCAAAACAGAGTTTGTCAGGAACCAGACCTTTAGTAGCTTATACCATCTTCAGATTGAATTGGCTGATTATGTAAATTGGTTTAACAACCACAGGATTCATTCTTCACTAGGATATTTGACACCGGTGAAATATAGAATGATTACCCTTAAAAAAGTTGTCTAGAAAACTGTTGACAATCCAGTACTGCTTTTTCCTTTTGATACCCCATAAAACTTGATATTGCAATCTTCGGCGGTGTTTCTAATGGCATATGTATATGATCTGGGCATACTTCTGCTTTTATTATCTTTACCCCTTTCCAATCACATAGCGTCCTCAAAATTTTCCCTATCGCTTCTCTTTTTTCATAATAAAATATCTTTCTCCTATACTTAGGCGCAAATACTATGTGGTATTTGCAATTCCACGCTGTATGAGATAAACTATTTATATCGTTAAGACCCATATTAAAACTCCCTTCGTTATTTTATTCTTTGCAGTTGGCTGACTACAAATTTTATTATAACGAAGGGAGTTCCTTTTTCCGCCTCATCGCCGTAGGCTTTTTTGAACCACGCGTCTAACGCGTGGTTTTCTTTTCTACAATAAAAAGAGCCACATTTCTGTAGCTCTTTTACTCTTTTTTCTATAACAACTATCTCTTACTAAACTGTGGTGCACGTCTAGCTGCTTTCAGGCCGTATTTCTTTCTTTCTTT
>DCDZ01000026.1:511-23797 GCA_002316675.1 Tyzzerella sp. UBA1042 | reverse complement strand
TATTTCTTTCTTTCTTTCATTCTAGGGTCACGCGTCAAGAAACCAGCTTTCTTCAAAGAAGGTCTGTAGTCACCGTCCGCCTGAAGCAAAGCTCTGGAAATACCGTGTCTGATTGCACCTGCCTGACCTGTAAAGCCCCCCCCCTTTACATTAACCAAAATATCAAATTTTGCTGTGGTTTCGGTTAATTCCAAAGGCTGACGAACGATCAGTTTCAGTGTTTCAAGACCAAAATATTCATCAATATTTCTTTTATTTACTGTTATTTTACCATTGCCGGGTATCAAATATACTCTAGCTACGGAAGATTTTCTTCTGCCTGTACCATAATATCTAGCTGCTGCCATTATGCTTTCCTCCTCCTATTAAAATTTAATTTCCAATTTTTCGGGTTTCTGTGCTGCGTGGGGATGTTCAGCACCTGCATATATATGCAGTTTCGCAAACATCTTTCTTCCCAGAGCATTTTTAGGAAGCATACCTTTTACAGCATGTTCAATGACTCTTTCAGGATGTGTTTCCAACATTTTGTCTAATCTGGTTGTTTTCAAACCGCCTGTGTAGCCGGAATGATGATGATACACCTTCTGCTCCAGCTTCTTGCCTGTTACAGCCACCTTTTCTGCATTTACAACAATAACATAGTCGCCCATGTCTACGTTAGGTGCATACTGAGGCTTATTCTTTCCTCTTAAAATGTTTGCGATCTCTGTAGACATACGACCTAAAGTCACATCAGTAGCATCAATTACATACCACTTCTTTTCTACATCAGATTCCTTCGCAATGTAAGTTGTTCTCATGGTTTCTACCTCCCTATTCATTTTTTTGTTTGATCCGTTGACTTTGCCGCTCTGCGGGAACAAAGCGGTCAATCTCCATTATGCGCTTCACATAACTTATTGGATCCCACCTTGAGAAACATATATATTAAAGCCAATTGGCCTTAAAATCGAAATACAGCTTTTTAATTATAGTGCATTCAACCTGCGCTGTCAATAGCTTTTCCTACAAAATCATAATAAATTTCCTGCAAAGTCAACCCTTGAGGCTCCGCCGTGACGCCTGCATTTTCTCTTTTTTTGCTTTCTATGATTTGCAGTATTTCTTCCGGCGGTATCTTCCCCTGCCCCACAGCAATCAACGTCCCCGCCAGGATGCGCACCATGTTATATAAAAAGCCGTCTCCGGTCACCATGATTTTTATTACACGGCTCTCCTGCTTGACAAAACAATCAAAAATAGTACGCACCGTAGAGGTAACACTGCTTCCCGCGGCACAAAAAGCCGCAAAATCGTGAGTACCAACAAAATTTTTTGCAGCCATATTCATCTTTTCCAAATCAAGGGCGCTATATACAAAGGTGGAATACAGACGCTCCTTTGGATTTTTCGTTTGTCCGTTCCAGATACGGTATTCATAGGTTTTTTTCACACAATCGTATCTTGGATGAAATGTTGCCGGCACTTCCTCCGCCCTCACCACCACAATATCCTCCGGAAGCAGAGCTTGGCTGGCCAAGGAGATTCTTTCAACGGGTATGGTAGTTTCTACGTCTATGGTTGCCCGCTGTCCCAAGGCATGAACTCCCCGATCCGTTCTGCTTGCCCCGATGCAAGTTAAATCAGGGCAACGAAACAGAATCCTTAAGGCTTTTTCCAGCTCTCCCTCCACCGTGCGCACCTCCGGCAGCAATTGCTTCTGCCAGCCGCTGAATTTCGTGCCATCATAAGCAATGGTTAGTAATATACGCTTCATGAAACCCTCCTACATATAGTGAAAAAGGGAGACGCCATGTTCTCCCTTTGCAATACAAATTTAAAAGTTCTGCTGCATTCAAATATATTTTTTCAAACTATCATATCAGAGAAGAAAAGGTATTTCCCGCATACCGCAGCCCTATAATTACCACAAGATAGATCGCTCCTACCACAAAAGCTCCATAATCTCTCCGGTGCATCTGCATACGGTTCATACGGGTTCTATTTTCATCCCCATGATAACATCGGGCCTCCATGGCCATGGCCAATTCCTCAGCCCGGCGAAACGCAGAAATGAACAAGGGCACAAGGATAGGGATTAAGCTTTTTGCCTTTTGCATTAAGCTTCCTGTATCAAAATCAGCGCCTCTTGCCTGCTGTGCCTTCATAATTTTATCCGTTTCATCCAACAATGTTGGAATAAAACGCAGGGCAATGGTCATCATCATTGCTATTTCATGGGCAGGCATACCAAATCTTTTAAACGGACGCAGCATATACTCAATGCCATCTGTCAATTGAATGGGTGTGGTAGTCAAGGTCAGCAGGGAAGAGCCCACAATTAAAAGGATCAAGCGCATACACATTTTCAGCGCCAGCACAATGCCTTCCACCGTCAAGCTTAAAAAGCCCCATTGCCAAAGCAGCTGCTCTCCCCTTGTCATAAAAAGGTTGATAAAGGCTGTAAAGATGATGATTACCATAATGCCTTTAATCCCCTTCAGCATAAATTTCAAAGGAACCTTAGATGCTTTTATCGACGCACCCAAAACAGCAATGACAAAAAGATAGCCCACAAAGCTATTAATTAAAAACAACGTAACAATATATACAAACGTAAGTGTAAGCTTTACTCTGGCATCCAGCCGATGAATGGGAGACTCCACAGGGTAAAACTGACCAATGGTAATATCTCGAATCATGCCTTCACCTGCCTTACCAAATCCAACAGTACACTTTTTGCTTCCTCTACGGTAAACACATCCAAAGGCACATCAAAGCCCTTTTCTTTCAACGCCGCAAAAACATAGCTCACCTGCGGTGCCGCCAAGCCCATGGCTTCCAACTCCTTCACATGGCGGAAAACCTCCTTCGGTGTTCCTTCCATGGCCGCTTTCCCCTCGTGCATTACAATAATGCGGTCTACCAGCTTAGCAACATCCTCCATGCTATGGCTCACGAGGATAACGGTAATGCCTCTTTCCTCATGAAGGTGTTTGATTGCCTGTAATATTTCATCGCGACCCTTGGGGTCCAATCCCGCCGTCGGTTCATCTAATATCAGAACCTCCGGGTTCATGGCTAAAACGCCTGCAATGGCAACACGTCTTTTTTGTCCTCCCGAAAGATCAAAGGGAGATTTTTCATACAATTCTTTGGCAATTCCAACGGTTTCCAATGCGGCAACCACGTTTTTGTGAATTTCTTCCGGTGACAGCTTCATATTGGTGGGGCCAAAGGCAACATCCTTATACACCGTCATCTCGAACAGCTGATATTCGGGGTATTGAAAGGCCAAGCCAATACGGCGGCGCACTTCCCTAAGCTTTGCTTTATCCTTATGAATATTTTCCCCATCCAACAAAATTTCTCCTTTGGTTGGGGTGATAATACCGTTTAAATGCTGAATCAATGTGGATTTTCCTGAACCTGTGTGCCCGATTAATCCGATAAATTCGCCTTTTTTAATTTCAAGGGATACATGATCCAAGGCTTTTTTCTCAAAGGCGGTATCGGGATTATATATATATGTTAAGTGGTTAATTTGAATTGACATAATGTACCTACCATTTCCTCAACTGTTAAAATATCTGCGGGTATGTTAAGCCCCTCTTTACGCAAAAGATGGGCAACCTCTGTCACCTGAGGCACGTCCAAGCCATACTGCTGCAAGCGTTCCACCTGAGAGAAAATCTCCTTCGGCCTGCCTTGCATCACAACTTGGCCGTCATCAATAACATAAACCCGATCCCCACGAACCGCCTCGTCCATATAATGGGTAATCAGTATAATGGTAATACCTTCGTCTTTATTTAAGCGTTCAATGGTTTCCATAACTTCTTTTCTACCCACAGGATCCAGCATGGCCGTAGGCTCGTCCAGCACAATGCAATCGGGCTTCATTGCCAACACCCCTGCAATGGCGATACGTTGCTTTTGTCCGCCGGAAAGCTTTGACGGTGTATGCTTTGCATATTCTTCCATATGCACCGTCGCCAGCGCCTCATCCACACGGCGTCGGATCTCCTCCGGGGCAACGCCCATATTTTCCGGGCCGAAAGCAATGTCCTCCTCCACAACAGTAGCCACCAGCTGGTTGTCGGGATTTTGAAAAACCATGCCGGCAGTCTGACGGATTTCCCATATCAATTCGCCGTCCTTGGTATCCATGCCCTCCACCCATATGGTTCCCTGTGTGGGCAAAAGCAAAGCATTGATATGCTTTGCAAAGGTAGACTTTCCGGAGCCATTATGCCCCAAAACCACCACAAACTCGCCTTTCTCAATTTCTAAATCAACCGCCTTTAAAGCAGCAACCTTTTCCTCCTCAGTGCCATGGTCTGTTTCAAGCATCTTAATATATTCATATGTCAGACCTTCGGCCTTCACCATTTTCATAACTTCACCTTTTCCCTAAGGATTTGCACCCTTTTGAGTCTATGACAAATACTGCTCACAGCTATGAATAGGATACGTTTTTTCCATAAAAAAGTCAAGAAAAACAGGCCGTTGTACAAACGGGATTTTCTAAAATTCTCTCTATCCTTCTAGCTTTGCAACGGCGCATTCTTCTGCAATGGAGACATGGGCGCACTGATGGGAATATGCAGCATACGGTTGACAGGTTTCCAAACCACCAGAGCAACGGCATAGTCCACGCAGCTATGGGCAATTGTGCCCACACCCACCAACAGAAGCACAGAAAAGGCAAAGCCGTTGTTATAAAAGCTCTCATTCAGCATACCGCCAAAATAGAACAGCATAACCACGATGACCTCACAAATCCCATGAACCACAGCAAGCACGGAACAAAAGGCGATGTTAGAGGCAGGCCGCTGGAGAACATTGGGGAATTTTTTCAAAATAAGAAAGCCCACGATAACAAAGCCCAAGTGGCTTAACGCACGCAGAACAATGACCAGAGGAAAGCCTGCGATAAAGAAACCGATTGTGGTACCCAAGGTCACCGCCACCGCCACTGCGGGAGAAATAAACAGGGCAAGAAAGATTGCAACATGGCTGGCCAAAGTAAAGGACATGGGCTCGATGATGACCTTAATAGGCATAAACATTGGAATGATAATACCAACGGCGCAAAGCATGGCTGCAATGACTAAACTCATAATTTTCTGATTTGTTTGTTTCATAATTTCACCTCATAATTTTTTATAATAATTGCATTCGGGTATCTGTCCATATATATGTCATGACACCATTGTAGAGCAAAAAAAAAGAAATGTCAAAGACTTTTGATAAAATTTAATCAAAAAAATCTATTCCTCGTAAAATTGTTTCTGCCCCAATATACACAGTGCGGTGAAAAACACCGCACACTACCTCCCCCAAAGCCTCCATCGTATAGCCAGAAGGCTTTTTATAAATTCATTTCATTGGTTTCAAGCTGTTTCAGCATATACCCCTTTTCTGTAAGGGCAGCAAGGGTACGGTCACGATCCTCCGAACTGGTAAAGGACACGGTATGCAGATGAATTCCCCCAGTCAACTCCGAAAGAGGCGTGGAATTGCTGCTTTTCAAGCGAGCCAGGAAATCCTGAATGTCATAACGGGAGCCCACCCGCAGCAGTCCGCTGATTTGCCCGTAAACCCCATGCTCTACGGTCACATCCAAAACCTTGCCGCCGTTGTCCACAATGGTGGTCAGCTCATCTTCAATTTGGCTGTCATTATGGTGTACGGCGATAATAACACGATATTCCCCGGGGGGCACATCAGATTCCAATATATAGCCCCGGGGGGTGGCGGCGATTTTCTCATTGGCGGCCCGTAGCAACGCAATGTCCCCCACGATAATCTGTCGGCTGACATGGAATTTTTGTGCGATTGTAGTGGCACTGACAGGCTGGCTGCTTTGCCGCAAAAGTTGGAGGATGTGCTCCCGGCGTTCGGCAGAAGTCATAGGCTCTGCCTCCTTTCTCATTGGTAATAAATATTGTTGACGTTCTGAAAATAGGCCGTGCCTTAGTGAAATGGTACAGCCGGCCAAGATTAAAGAAACAGCAAGGCTGCGTTTCTTCTATATAAAGCTATCATAGCATATCCCCCCTCCTTTTTTCAACCGTACCCAATTGGAATAGGATGGGGAAACAAAAATATGCTTACACAAAAGCTCCGTTCATGCCATTTTGTTTCTTAAGAAATTCTTTTGCATTTCATCAGTATATCCTAATATCTCCTTAAATTTATTTTTCTTTTCCTCTGCTATACTCTAATTAGAAAAAAACCTTTGTTATATTCCGGTAACAATAGCGTAACCGGGCTGTAACCCGAACGTAAGCCCGCTGTAACCCATTTCTCCGGGCTGTATGGTAGAATAAAGAAAAGCGAATATCTGATGTTGAAAGGAGAGACATTTATGAAACAACAACTACTAAAGCTTGCCGGTGCTTCTATTTTAGCTTTTTCCCTTTCCTTCCTGACCTTTATGTCTCTGACGATTGCGGTTCAGGATACCCAGGAAAAACAGCATACAATTCAAGCAAAAGAAATATCCGTTCATGATACCGCCGTGGTATCCGTGCCGGACTAATCCCCTCTTTCCATATAAAAACCCCAAGCACAAAAACGTGTTTTGGGGTTTTTATAGTTTCAAGTGGAAACACAGGGCTTACTCTATTTAGAAACAACGGGGGATTCATAGAACTGCTTCTCATTGCTGAATATTTTTCATTCCATTTGTATATAAAGCACCCTTGCAGACCAGTTCCTCACCACGCAGTCGTTTTTTTCGCTATTTCCATAATCCTAAAAGCTTTGATTTGTTTCATAAACATAAGCCCATCGGCCTTTCCACCCCCTGAAAACAAAAAATGTAAGGGAAGCTTGACAAAAATAAATTTATTCGTTATGCTATAAATGTAAAGTTAACTTGTCAAAATATTGGAGGTGAGTTCTTGGAAAATAGGGTCGAACAGTTAAGAAAGGAGCGGATGCTGAATCAAGAAGATTTTGCAAAAGCAATTCGCGTTTCTAGGCAAACTGTCAGTTCAATTGAGAATGGAAAATATAATCCGTCTTTGGAATTGGCCTTTATGATATCAGAGTTTTTTGGAAAGCCGATAGAAGCTATTTTTATCTATGAAAGGAGTAAAAAAAATGAAAAAACGTAAGCTATGGATGGGATTTGCCTATCTGTTCCTTGGACTTTTATTCGCCATCATTGCAGGTTTTACCGACACAAAGCTGGAAAGCTTGCTTTGGGGGTTTGCAGGCGGCGGATTTGGCGGTGGCGGTTCCATATTGTGGAAATATTTTTATTGGTCCCAGCCAAACAATAAAGCCAGATTTCAAGAACATTTAGAGCATGAAGCCATCGAGCTGCATGATGAACGAAAAGAAAAGTTTAGGAACCAATCGGGAAGGTATGCTTATTTGTTGGGCCTGATCACTGTCTGTCTCTCAATAACGATTTTTTCCGTATTGGAATCCTTTGGGATCATACAACATACCAAAATTTTGATTTTGTATTTAGGCGGATATGTAGTTTTTCAGTATGTTGCCGGGCTGCTCATATTTCAGTATCTCAACAAAAAGTATTAAAGCCGGAGTATGGAGGATACTTTGGCAAAATATCCTTCACGGATTATTTTCCATAAGTTATTGACATATGACAAAAATGGCGTATACTGAAGAGAGTAAATGACATATGACAAAAACAACCGATTGCTCTTGCCTACAAAGTGAGGTGAAGAAATGCCAAGGCCAAGAAAATGGAGAAAGGTGTGCTGTCTGCCGGGAAACGCCCGGTTTGGGCCTCTAGACCGTGTGTGCGATACGGACCATAGCGTGACCATGACGGTGGAGGAATACGAAACCATACGCCTGATTGATCAGCAGGGCTTTACACAGGAGGAATGTGCCAAGCAAATGGATGTGGCACGCACCACGGTGCAAGGTATTTATGACAGTGCAAGAAAAAAGCTGGCCGATTTTCTGGTGAACGGCAAAATGCTGCTGATTGAGGGCGGAAATTACATCCTATGTGAAGGCTTGGAGGCGACCTACGGGCAGGGCGGTTGCTACCGCCATCGCTGTAGGAACGCTCCGGATTGCGAAGAACAAAAAAGACTTCCAAAATCGAAATCGGAGCGTCAATAGGACGAAACCCTTTGATTAAAACTAACTTAAAACATGGTCAAAACAACGGAAAGGAAGGAAAAGCAACATGAGAATTGCAGTAACCTATGAAAATGGCGAGGTATTTCAGCATTTTGGGCACACAGAAAGGTTCAAGGTTTATGACATTGCAGACGGCAAAATAACTCTAGCCACAACCGTCAATACCAACGGCAGCGGCCATGGTGCTCTGGCGGATATTTTGAAAAAGCTTGGCGTGGATACCTTGGTTTGCGGCGGTATTGGCGGCGGAGCGAAAAAGGCTTTATCCGAAGCGAATATAAAGCTTTATGGCGGAGTATCGGGAAATGCGGATGCATCTGTGGAAGCCTTGCTTGCGGAAAAGCTGGCTTTTTATTCGGAAGCCACCTGTGACCACCATGGCGAGCATCACAACGGTGTATGCGGGGAGCATGGCTGCGGCAAGCATCATCACTGAGCCAAACAAATACAAAAATCAATGCCTTTAGGGCATACAGTACACCCCAATTGTTGGTCATACCGACTAACAACTGGGGTGTTTTATATTCAAAAGAATACAGAACAAAGGCTGGACAATATAGCTTGTTCAAAGCTTCGGGGCGGCAAGCCGCCAAAAATAACAATAGCCGCCAACCTTTAAAGATTGACGGCTTATATCCTTCAAACAAACAATTTAAAAAATCTGAGGAAGAGCAAATTCCATAAATTATGCCTTTAGATTTCTTTTGCAGTACGCTAAATATTGGCTTACAGCTGTTTCCTTCATAAATCCAGACATAATGCAGGCGCCCGCAGCACCACTTTCTGCGATTTGCTTTATGTTTTGCGGTCCAATGCCGCCAATTCCATAAACCGGGATTTCCACCGCTTCACATACTGCCTGCAAAAAGTCCAGTCCCCGGGGCGGAACCCCCGCTTTGCAATCCGTAGTAAAAACATGGCCCGCTGTCACATAGGTCGCTCCAGCCCTTTGTGCCAATTTTGCTTCCGCAACAGAATGGACAGAAGCGCCGATTTCAACAAAACCTTCTAATTGATGTCTATTTTGCTCCAGCTGATGCAACGGAAGGTGAATGCGTGGGCATTGCAATGTTTTTGCCGCAAAAAAAGAGGTATGAAGGGTACAAACAGCACCCTCCTCGGCACAAATGGAAAGAACCTCTCCCGCAAGGGTTAAGTAGTTCAATTCCGATAAATCCTTTTCCCTTAAAATAATGCGGTAAGGGTTCGCCTTCGCTATCCTTCGGATTTGCGTTAAGAAATCTCCGGGGCAAAGCCCACGGTTTGTTATGGCAATCATATTAAACATAGACATAGTCATTCATAACAGGCTGTAAACCCCGTTCCTTCACTGCTTGGTAAACCTCCTGTACAGAGCGGCTATCGGCAATTTCAAACTGGGCATCTCCTTTATCCACAATTTCTTCCTCATGGCTTCCCACCCCGGTGCTTACCCCGGCAGATATTTTCGTTGCTGCCATCCCGATGACGTTGTTACGGAATTCGGCACGCTCTCTGGTAGAGATTGTGATATTCGCAAAGGGCATAAAAAGGCGGTAGGCCGTTATAATCTGCAAAAGCTGGGCTTCGTGCACATCCTTGGGGTTAATTTTATCATTATTAATAATCGGACGCAGACGGGGACAAGAAAACGAAATTTCAGCATGGGGATATTTACGTTGGAGTAAATAAGCGTGCATTCCGGTGGCAAAGGCATCCTTGCGGAAATCTGCCAAACCCAAAAGGGCGGCAAACCCAACACCCCGCATTCCGCCCAAAAGGGCCCGCTCCTGGGCATTGATACGGTATGGGAAAATGCGCTTATGCCCCTCTAAATGGAGGGTCTCATATTTATCTGCATTATAGGTTTCCTGAAAAACCGTTACAAAATCCGCCCCGCATTTGCGCAGATATGCATACTCCTCTGTATTCATGGGGTACACCTCTAAGCCTACATTTTTAAAGTAGCGCCGTGCAATTTTACAAGCCTCTCCAATGTATTCCACATTAGACATACTACGGCTCTCACCCGTTAAAATCAGTATTTCTTGCAAGCCTGTCTTGGCAATAGCCTGCATCTCCCGCTTCATCTCCTCTGCCGTCAAACGTGCACGCCGGATTTTATTGTGGGAATTGAAGCCGCAATAAATACAATAATTTTCACAATAGTTTGCAATGTAAAGAGGCGTAAAAAGATAAACGGAATTTCCGAAATGACGGCGGGTTTCCCACTGGGCCTTCTGTGCCATTTGCTCTAAAAACGGCAGTGCCGCAGGCGAAAGGAGGGCTGCAAAATGCTGGGGAGAACGTGTATCTGCCGCAAGGGCATTCTGCACATCCTGTGCTGTATAGTTGCTGTCGTCATATTGCTCCATGGCGGAAATAACCTCGTCCATCACAGTAGAGTTTAAAACCTCCATGCCCGGTAAATATTCCATATGATTGATCCGTTCTTTTTCCATTTTTAGTTTTCCCCCTCATCCTTTAAAAATCCAGTCAGCGGAGAGGACGGGCTGGCTCCGCCTTCCAAAACACGTCCAAGGCCGGAAAGGTATGCGCCACGGCCTGCTGCAATGGCATTGCGGAAGGCGCCAGCCATTTGGGGAATATTTCCGGCGGTTGCAATTGCCGTATTTGCCATAATGGCTGTTACGCCCATCTCCATTGCTTCACAGGCCTGGGAAGGACGTCCGATTCCCGCATCTACAATAATGGGCAGGCTGATTTCATCCACCAAAATTTGAATAAATGCTTTGGTGGCCAGCCCCTTGTTGGAACCAATGGGCGCACCCAAGGGCATAACACAGGCAGCACCGGCATCTACCAAGGAACGCGCCACGTTTAAATCAGGATACATATAGGGCATAACAATAAAGCCTTCCTTGGCAAGTATTTCCGTTGCTTTTATGGTTTCATAGTTATCCGGCAGCAGATATTTGGAGTCCTTAATAATTTCGATCTTCACAAACTCCCCACAGCCCATAGCCCGGGCAAGGCGGGCAATACGCACTGCCTCCTCGGCATTTCTTGCCCCCGAGGTATTGGGAAGCAAGGTAACCCCTTCCGGTATGTAATCCAGAATATTATCCTCCCCTTGGGTATTGGCACGCCGTACGGCCAGTGTGATGATCTGCGCCTCTGCAAATTCCACTGCCGCTTTAATTAAATTCACGCTATATTTTCCGGAGCCTAAAATAAAGCGGGAGGTAAAGGTGTGGCCGCCAAGACTCCAGGTATCTTGTTTGTTCCCATTGCTATTCATGGTTTCAAAAACCCCTTTCAAACTGTTTCCTGCCCTAAGAGCAGCCGTAATATCATATTTGCTTCATGTCCAGCACAAATGGCCACCCTCGGCGCCATCAGCCCCCGTCCAACCTTTGCATTGGTAACGCCGTCTCCGCACAGATAAAGGTTGCCGATAGATTTTTTTGTTTGAATCAAATTACTGCTTTCATATCCCGCCATACCGGAGCCGGAAACAATCTTTTTTTGCGGAAAATGCCCGGCAATCTCGTTGATCAGAAGGGCTTTTGCTTCCGGGGTATCAAAGGCTTCGCAGATAATATCATCATCGGCAAACAGCTCCCGCGCATTTTCCTGTGTCACACGAACGGTATCAATCTCCACCGTGACAAACGGGTTGATTTCCTGCAATTCCGCTTTCATGGCTTCTGTTTTATGCATCCCTAAATGGCGAATTTTGTATTGCTGACGGTTGAGGTTACTTGGCTCCACCACATCAAAATCAACCAGATGCAAATGCCCTATCCCCGTTCTTGCAAGCAAAATGGCAATGTTGGAGCCCAAGCCGCCAAGTCCGGCAATGGCCACCCGCCCTTGTTTTACTTTTTCATATACATGGGGTGTATGGCGTGCGCTAAGCATAGCTTCAAATTCCTCCTGCTTGGGGAACTTTCCTTTTTCAATGAAGAAAAGCTCATCGCCTTCTGTGATTTCCAAATTTTCAGAAGTTTGAAAGCCGTTCAAAATCCGTACAGGAGTCTTTATTTCAGGATAAAACGCCGCCTGGATTGCCAAAATAGTGCTTAAGTTTGTCTGCACTTTTTCCCCATTTATTTTGATGTTCAACTCAACCACCTCCTACAAAGGTTACCACCTCTAAAACATCGCCGTTTGCCAAATACTGTTGCGCATAGCTGTCTTTGGATACTATTTCTCCGTTGTACTCCACTGCCACACGGGACAAATCAAAGCCATTGCTTGCTAAAAAGTGTGCGATTGTTTGTCCCACTGCTTGGGGCGTAGCCTGCCCATTTACCATGACCATATTCATTCCTCCTTAATATATAAATTCAGATGGATAAAGGGATCTGATATCCCTTTTATGCACTGTGTGCGGATACAGAATTTTTCTGTATCTTGCTTTTGTTTGCTAGATTGTGGGTTTTTAAGCAAACAAAAAAGCCACACGAAAAAATACACCCAAGGTGGTGTACCCCTTCGTGTGGCTTCACACTCTTTTTTAATAATAACCGAATGTAGTACATCTGTCAATAATAAATTACCCCTGCCTGGGAATCCAAAGCTTATGTGTTATTTCCGAAATTTACTGCAAATGCTACCCTGCTTTATAAAACCCCACAGGTGTAAAAATATAACGCTGTTTGTGGTTTATTTTTTACATTTTTCGCCCAATATCGTACTATCATTTGATTGCTTTTTGTATTATAATTACTTCTGCCAGTTTTTAAACCCACTTAAAAATCCTACTGAAAGGAGCACCGAAGACTCATATGCATGAAAAAGCAGAGCCATAGTTCCCCCCTATGCCAGAGGGATAAGGAGACCCTTTGGCCCCAATACAAAACAAACAATACTCAAACATACAAGCTTATAGAAGCCTTAGGATCAATGCTGTAAAAGCATATATCCCATCGACTAATAAGTACTCTATCAAAAAGGAAATTTAACAAAATGAAAACATATAAGCTTCAAATTTTCACATTAGTTCTTATGAGTTTTATCTTGGGCTGCAGTGAATTTATCATCGTAGGCATTTTGTCCGATGTTGCCGCCAGTCTGAAAATTTCTGTCGTACAGGCGGGATATTTCGTTACAATATTTGCTTTGATTTATGCCGTTACAACGCCGGTTATAACCACAATATTAGGGAAATACAGCCCGTATCGGTCATTGCTTGTACTTACGGCCATATTCATTTTCGCTAATGTTCTCAGTTTTTTTAGCGGTGGCAGCTATTCGTTTTTTCTGATTTCACGCATCATCACAGCCACTGTATCTGGCCCTATGATATCCCTTGGGTTGACCTTTACAAATAAAATCGTCCCACCCCCCAGAAAAGCGGAAATGATATCCTTTGTTTTTTCTGGTTTCAGCATTGCCTCGGTTTTCGGGGTGCCCCTGGGGACTTTGATCAGTGCAAAAAGCGACTGGCCCTTTGCGTTTTTGGCAATCTCACTGCTAAGCCTTGGGGTTTTTGCCCTGCTTGTGCTGACTCTGCCTAAAATACATTCTGAAAAGCCTGTCCGTGTGGTGAACAGCCTGCGTATCTTGAAGGATGCAAGGATTCAAATCGGGATTTTGCTGCCCCTTTGCAGTGCGGCAGGGGTTTATGTTTTTTATACATATTTGAACCCTATTCTGATCAATATATTAAATTATTCAGAATCCTCCATAAGCATTTTTCTTTTTATATTTGGAATCGCTTCTATTATAAGCAATTTGCTTTCCGGTGTCATTGCCGGCAAAAGCGGCATGAGAAGGATGCACTTTATTTATATTTTACAAGCCATGCTATTCTTTTCCCTGCCTGCATTGTTGCAGGTAAAAATCGGAGGAACGGTTGTGATTCTGCTGCTGGGTATTTCCATGTATCTATTGAACTCCCCCATTCAAATGCATTTTCTCACAGTGGCGGAGCAAGACTACCCCGAATCCATTATCTTTGCCTCCTCCTTTAATTCCATCTCCTTTAACTTTGGAATTTCCATGGGATCATTTTTAGGAAGTATGATTGTAGGTACCTTTGGTTTACCTTATGTTGGTATTGGCGGCGGCGCATTTGCCATTATTACAATCCTATTGATCCTTTTTTTGAATCGTTTGAACGCACATCCGCCTAAGACCCATGGACGGTCTTAACCCTAAGTTAAGACTTATTTCTTCTGGATTTTCTAAAGGGGTAATGGTACAATGAAAAGAATAAAGCTCGTTCGCGTTGCGGCGCAGGTTGGAACAGCTATTTACAAACCAAGCGATGCATTTCCCTGTATGGACACCGAAACCTATGACGCAATGGGCTTGTGTGATTGGAATTGAGAAGAAAAATTCCAAAGGCTCACTGTACCGCCCAACGATCGTTTCAGTCAAACTTACTCTTACAGACGGAAGGAGTTTTCCTATGGCATATTATGATAACAACCTACAGCTACTGCAACAGCAGGTGGAACAGAAAAAACGCAAAGAAGCCATGCTAAAGGATTTATACACCCAGCGTGAGGCTCTGAGCGTGAAAGCGGATGCCCTCAGGATGAAAAAGCTGGACGAGGAAACGGATGTTGACCGCTTGGAGGGCCGTAGCTTATCCGCCTTCTTTTATGGTGTCATCGGCAAGAGGGATGAAAAGCTGGATCAGGAACGGGAAGAAGCCTATGCCGCCAGCGTTAAGTATGATATGGCCGCACGGGAGCTTTCTGCGGTGGAGAAAGATATCAAGCGCTATGGGGCAGAAATCAGTGGGCTGAGGGAATGCGAGCTGAAATACAAGCAAGCCCTGCAGGATAAGCTGAAAGCCATTAAATCTCTCGGCAAGCAAGGTGCGGCGGAAATTCTCCGAAGAGAGGAACGCATCTCCTATCAGGAGGGGCAGAGGAAAGAAATACAAGAGGCTCTGCAGGCCGGACAGGTTGCCCTTGAGACTGCCAAGCGTATTTTATCAAGCTTGGATAGTGCGGAGGGCTGGAGCACATGGGATTTACTGGGGGGAGGCTTTCTTACTGATATGGCGAAACACAGCCATTTGGATAAAGCCCAACAGCAGGTTGAGGAGCTGCAGGTACAGCTGCGCCGCTTTAAAACAGAGTTGACCGATGTGACCATACAAGCGAATTTCAAGGTAAACATTGATGGGTTTTTATGCTTTGCGGATTACTTTTTTGACGGATTATTTGCAGATTGGGCTGTATTGGATCAAATCAACGAATCCCAAACCCAGGTGCAGAATACCAAAGGGCAAATTGAGTATGTCATCAGCAGTTTGAAAGCTATGCTAAGCACTGCCGAGCAAACCCTGGAAAATGAAAAAGCATCCTTAAATGATTTTATTACCAAGACCGTACTATGAGCAAAGGGAAAAAGCTACCGTTCATGTTGTGTCTATAGGTAAAGTAGAAAACAGCAAGCTTGCGGGGAGGAACCTATTTTGAAGGTACTGGTTAGTGCGTGCATCATAGGAGAAAATTGTAAATATAACGGCAAAAACAATGATAATCCCAGAGTATGGGCATTCTTGGCTGACAAAGAAATTATTACGGTTTGTCCGGAAATACTGGCCGGCTTGGGTGCACCACGCAACCTTGCGGAAATCATAAACGGAAAAGTTGTAGACAGTGAGGGCAAGGATATTGACAAGGAATATCGTAATGGTGTTGCCCTGGCACTGGAAAAAATAAAAAACCATGGGTATGCCTGTGGCATATGGACATTTTGAAGCTCCCGAAACAACAGCCCTTTATATGAAAGCATTCCACATGATTAAAAAAATGAATTGTTTAGTTTTTATATCACGAGAAGTCCCTCAATCAATAGGAGCTTCTGAGAGAGGAAATAAAAATGTGTACTGATTTTGTAAATCTAACAGCAGAAAACCTCGGGGATGAGCACTTGTGCTGCATAATCCGCAGTAAAAAGGCCCATCCGGGTATTGAAGCAAAACGGCAATGGCTCTCCGACCGACTAAAGGAAGGCCATGTCTTCCGGAAGCTCAATGCAAAGGCGACGGTTTTTATCGAATATGCGCCCCTCGAAACCGCTTGGGTTCCCATCATTGGTGATAACTATTATTATGTGTATTGCTTATGGGTTTTGGGCAGCTACAAGAAAAAAGGGTATGGCAAATTGCTGATGGAGTATTGTTTGGCGGATGCGAAAGAAAAGGGGAAATCCGGCATTTGTATGCTTGGGGCAAAAAAGCAAAAATCTTGGCTTTCAGACCAAGCCTTTGCAAAAAAATTCGGCTTTCAGACTGTGGATACCACCGATAATGGCTATGAATTGCTTGCCTTTTCTTTTGATGGCACAACGCCAAGGTTCGCACAAAATGCCAAAGCGCTGAAAGTGGAAAGCAAAGAGCTCACCATTTATTACGATATGCAATGCCCCTTTGTCTTTCAAACCGTTGATATGGTAAAACAGTATTGTGCAATGCATGATGTTTCCGTATCTCTAATGCAGGTGGATACCCTGGAAAAAGCAAAATCATTGCCTTGCGTGTTCAATAACTGGGGTGTATTTTATAAAGGGAATTTTGAGACAGTGAATTTATTAGATGCCGCCTACTTAAAAAGAATACTCAAAAAATAAAAAACATTTAGAAAAAATCACCGGTGGGAAAGAACGCATGGATGAAAACCCACAGAAGCCGTATCCCCTATTACATTGAATGCATTCTGCAAAATCAGCCCAACATAGCTCAAAAAATTTTCAGAGAATGCTTCAGAATATAACCCACCGCTATAAGATATAAAAACGATTGCAAAAATCAAAGGAACTATTTGTATATTTTAGAAGACACAGCTTTATTTCGTTAAGCAGATTCAAAGAAGCATTCAAAAAGAAATATGTATTTCTTTCGTGGGCATACCACAGAAAAATGAAAAAAATAATCGAATAAAAAAGCGCATTTCGGCTGTATCCGATTTGCGCTTTTTTGTTGATTTAAAAATTATTTTCATATTACAATCTAATGTAAATTTACTTACATTTTACCTTTCTACTGTTGTAGAATTTACGTAAGAGCCACTATACTATACCTAGCGAATCTCAAAATGATCTGCATTTTCGGGCTCGCCGCTATATAGCATAACTGATAACCCACAACAAAAAATTAGGAGGATGTATCAATGCAGCAGATAAACAATTACACCGCCGCTCAGCCTCAAAAGCTTATGATCTTTGTGCTGACCATGTCCATGTATGGGCTGGCAACACTCTTTTCAGAGCTGATTCCATCTTTTCAGGTTGGTATTGTGGAATTTTCCGTGGAATATTTCCTGTTTATTCCCCTAACTCTGGCCATGCTCTTTGATCCTATATCTGTAGCGTTAGGCGCAGCAACGGGTGAGCTGGTATTCAGTGAGATCATGCTCGGCCAGTTTGGCGGGTTGGGTGAGTTGGAAAAATTCATCACCGTCACCATCGGCGTATACATTGCAGGCCGGTTGGTAAGCAACCCCAGTAACCGCAAGCTGGTAGGGTTTGCAGCCATGGCCGGCACGGTGCTCCAGCTCCTTATGGGCACCATTGTAGATATTCTCAAGGTACAGTTTGCCGTTGAAGATTTTGAGGCCGTGGCCGGGCTTCCGCAAAGCGTGTTCGCCACCGAGGGCTTTGCCTTCCTAAACGATGTGCTCTTCTCCGGCATTCTCTTCTGTCTGTTACCCGCTTTGTATCTGGTGCCCAAGCTTTACGGCAAAATTGAGCCCCTTTTGGGTATGCAGCCCAGAACAAAAGATACCTGGCTTGATGCGGTAAATGTAAAGGTCATTCTGGGTTCTCTGGTTGGCTTTGCGGCAGCGATTGCGGCAGAAATGTTAGCTGAGAGCGGCTTCGAGTTAATCGATTGGGAGGCCGGATGGGCAGAAAGCGGCACGGCCTTTGCAATAGGTATGATCGTAGCGGCGGCAGTCATCCTCGTAATTATACTGATTTTACGGACAAATACTAGCAAGAAAGCGGGGTAAATGGCATGAATATTGTCGAAATAGAAAACCTGACATATTCCTATCCGGCAGCATCAGAGCCTACACTGAAAAATATATCCCTGCAAATTCCCCAGGGTGACTTTCTGGCAGTCGTTGGAAACAACGGCTGTGGAAAGTCTACTCTGTGCAAAGTGCTCAACGGACTGATCCCTCATTTCATCACGGGAAGTTTCAGCGGCAGCGTAAAGGTAGGGGGCTTGGACACCGTACACACCGATGTGGGCACCTTGGCCCGCAAGGTGGGATACGTTTATCAAGATTTTGAAAACCAAATTGTACGCCCCACCGTATTGGATGATGCATCCTACGCTTGTCTGAATTACGCAATACCCGATTATGCAGCCCGGGGCCTTGAGGCACTTTCTCTGTGCGGACTTCAAGAAAAAAAAAGCGACTATATCTGGCAGCTTTCCGGCGGACAGACCCATTTGCTGGCATTGGCGGGTGCCGTAGCGCTGCGGCCGGATATTCTGATTCTGGACGAACCCATAGCCCAGCTTGACCCCCGCCATGCCGACCATATTTATGAAATTCTTCGGGAGCTGAATGAGAAGCATGGAAAAACCATTATTGTTATTGAGCACCACACAGACTACATTGCCAATTACTGTAAGAATGTCCTGCTGTTAAAGGACGGCAGCTTTGCATGGCAGTTGCCGACGCAGGAAGCTTTACAGCGGGTTGAGGAATTGCAGGCCTGCAATATCTTTCCGCCGCAAATTACCCTTGCCGCCTATCGGATGAAGCAGGCCGGGCTGTTGTCTCCCCATGCTCCGCTGCCCACAACCATTGAAACGGGGAAAAAAATATTTGATAAGCTTGCTTATGCCGGTACACAAACCCGCCCTCAGGCTGAGAGCTCCGATGAAGAGGATATCATCGCCCGATTTCACAGTGTATTCGCCTCCTACAAGACCATCCACGGCAAGGACGGTCATATCTTCGAAGGTCTGGATCTGGAAATCAAGCGCGGGGATAAAATTGCCGTTATCGGCTCCAACGGCGCAGGAAAAACCACCTTGATGAAGCTGATGATCGGCCTGATGAAGCCAAGCTGGGGGAATATTACAATATTCGGAGGGAATATCAGGCGGCAAAAAGGCACAAACGGTGCAAAGCAAGAAGCTTTCTCCGAAGACTCTAGCCAAACGATATTTCCCGATAAAGTGGCCGTGCCCTATTGGAGCCCGGAGGAGTTATCACGAATGATCTCGTTGGTTTATCAGAACCCCGAGGAGATGTTCATTCAAGATTCCATTCAGGCGGACATTGCCTATGCCATGAAAATGCGGGGTGTGGCCGACTACGAAAACCGTACGGCGGAACTTTTGGAGCGTTTTCGCCTCACTGAGTTAAAAGAAAGGGATGGGCGTCTGCTATCCGGCGGTCAAATGCGTCGGGCCAGTCTTGCCATAGGAATTGCCCTTCACCCGGAAATCCTGCTGCTTGATGAACCGACGGCCAACCTTGACATTGCAACACGCAAGGAAATCATGCGCACGCTAAATGATATCAAGCATATCACAAAGACAGTCATCATCGCCACCCATGATATGCAGTTGGTCTGCGAATGGGCGCAGCGCATTGTGGTACTGTGCCGGGGCAAGGTCATTGCCGACGGAACCCGAGACGAGATTTTTGGGAATGCGGCTGTGATTGCCCAGGCAGGGATCCGTCCGCCAGAAATATTCTCTATGGGACGTGCCTTGCATCAGCGTGCTCTTTGCTATACAGTGGATGAATTTCTTGAAAACTTCGCGGAGGTCCAAAATGAGCAGTGATATAAAAAAGAAGTTCTCCGAAAAACTCTCGGAGAACATTATGGATAAGATGTCGATTGATTTTTTGCGCACGCAGGTGCTGAAAAACGCATATGGAAACAAGGACACCGTCATTGCGGGCCTCGACCCTCGCATTCTGTTGGTCTGGTATCTGTTTTTTGGTTTGATTCCCTGGTTCTCACATGATATAATTTTTTTACTGGGCTGTTTCATTCTGGTGACGATTACAACCATGCTTGCTAGGGTGGCCGGTCTGGTTCTATTACTTTTCGTTTTGGGTGTTTTCTCTCAGACTGGTTATTTACTGATCGTTATCCTGCTTTTTGGCGGAGACGCATCCGCCTTTCTGCCGCTACTTACGCTGAGTCTGAAAATTTCAACGGTGTCTCTTGCTTCCATCACTGTTTTTTCCGGGTTGGATCCGGATCAACTGGCGAACGGGCTGATGTGGTTCGGGTTTCCGGAACGCTTGTCCTTCTCTATTTCCTACGCTTACCGTATTTTGCCTGTGCTTCTGCAGGAATTTCAAAATATCCTGCTTTCCTATCGGATGCGTGGAAATCCTCCGTCCCGAAAAACCTTCGCAGGAAACCTGAAATACCTGATTTACCAAGTGAAGGTGATTATGCACGCCTTTTATCCGCTGATGCTCAATACCGCAAAGCGCTCCCGCACCACCGTGGAAGCACTGGAGCTAAAAGGCTACCGCTATGCGGCGGTGAACAAGGAGGTAAAGAAGATACGGCTGTCTGCTCTGCGGTTGACGAATAATGATTTGCTTTTTCCCGCACTCTCTTTTATGTGGGTTGCGGTTACTCTGTTAATTTCCAGTCTACTTTGAAAGGAAGAGATATTTTGTATATAGATTTTCACACCCATGCCAAGCTGGCAAAAATGCTGCCTTTTTCCACCCAATACACCGACTGGCTGTTATCGACAGCCAAAAATGCCGGGCTGGATGCCCTTTGCCTAACCGAGCATTTCAATACATGGCAATTCAGCGAGTTGTACCGTTATGTGGCCTTATCCTCAGTCAGAGAAGGAGATACTTTGGTTTTTAACGGCCTTCGGATTTTCCCCGGCATGGAAATAGATATTGCCGAGGGCGGACATATGCTTGCAATCGGCATACTGGAGGATATGCTTGATTTAAATATGCGGTTGGAACCTTACAAAGGGAAGGACAGCTTCCCTCCCTTTGTCAAACTGATAGATTTATTAGAAGAATATCCCATCCTGGTGGGGGCGGCGCACCCTTTTCGTGAGGGAGGGCATATTCCGGAATTGCCTTACGACCAGCTTTGCCGTCTGGATTTTTTGGATCTTAACGGAAAGGATATGGCAGAGCATCCGGAGAGAACCCGGCAGATGACCTACGCACTGGGGAAAACACTAGGCAAGCCTGTGTTGTCAGGCAGTGACACACATCAGGCCACCCAATATGGCTGCATCCGTACCTGCTTTGAAAAAGAATGCACCACTGTTGCTGCCCTGCGGGAACAGATTCAAGGAGAGCATTACCAAATCGAGA
The DNA here is from genome assembly GCA_002316675.1 of Tyzzerella sp. UBA1042. GTDB lineage: Bacteria > Bacillota > Clostridia > Lachnospirales > Anaerotignaceae > Chakrabartyella. Next base: position 2,426 of record DCDZ01000026.1, on the reverse strand, counting down.
TGCATCCTGATGCCGCCTTCCGCGTTAAAACAGCGGGATTGGTCAAGCGGGCACTGAAAACAGTCCATGCCTTGGGCGGGGATTATGTTGCGCTGCTTCTTGAGGATACGGAGTTGTATCCCTTTGAATATCCGGAGTTGTGCCCTCCCCCTATTTTACAGAAGTAAACTAAGTACTGCTTAGAAAATATTTTTAAAGGACTGCGTGAAAGGCAGCGGCAATTGTTTGCTTGCTGATCAGCAATTCCTTTTCATTCTCAAGGAGGTTTTCCCATGCAACTAAAATTTCCGGTGATGCCCGGTGATCTGACAAAATCAGAGCAGAAAATTATGGAATATATCGGAAACCATACGGATTCCTTCTTATTTATAACTATCGGGCAGCTTGCGGCCCAACTGAAGGTCTCGGATGCCACCATCTCTCGCTTTGCAAGGCATATTGGCTGTAAAGACTTCAAGGAGTTGAAAAGCTTTATTGTCCGGCAAATCGCCGATGAAGGCCCGGCGGTAAAAATGGCGGGTACGCTGTTGCGGGAATCCGGCTTTACGGTGGAAAACTGGCTGCTTCATCAACAGCTTTGCCTGCAAAAAACACTGGAGCAGATAGATTCCTACGCTTTTGAACAAGCCTTACAATCTATGCTGAATGCCCGCCGGATATTCATCCACGCAAAAAGCGCCTCGGTCAGCCTAGGGCAGCTTCTGCTGTTCCGCCTCCGGCGCCTCGGTTTTGCGGTTTCTCTGCTGCCTTCGGGGGGCTCCGAGGTGTTGGAGGGGTTGGCACAAGCCGGGAAAGAAGATTTGGTAATCTTTTTTGCCTTTTCCAAGGTACCCAAAGAGGGAGAGATGATTCTTGATTATCAAAAGCAGGTTGGTTTCCAAACGCTGGCTTTCACCAGCAGGCTGTATGCCCCTCAAGAAGAGTTGGCGGATATCAATCTTTTTGTTTACCGTGGAGAACCCAGAGAATATCATTCCATGGCGGCCCCTGCGGCTATTGTGGACGCACTTGTAGTCTCAATCTCCGAAAAAATGGGCACCGATGCGGTACAACAGCTTTCCCGTCTCCACCAGTTAAAGGAGCACTACCGGTAATACACCCCGACACCTTCCCCGTAAAATCAAACCCCCACAGTAACATTGACTGCTAACCAATGAATTATTCGGTATCAATGGTGCAAAATTTTTTTATAAAACACAAAAAGCCTCCCGCGAAATATGAACTGAACTGAACTGAACTGCCCCAGAATGTACGGACTGTATAAAAAACGCCCCCCTAATGCAAGGAAAAGGAATGAAGTAGGCTGGCATCGAACTTCCATTGGTGTCAGTTTTGTTTTCAGTTGGATGCGTTCATGATTGTAAAAGTAGATATACTCATCAATCAAAGATTTAGCCATGTCAAAATCATGGATTTTCTGGCGGTTAATGCACTCTGATTTCAAAATGCCAAAGAAGTTTTCAGCCATAGCATGATCATAACAGTTTGCGCGCCTTGATTATGCCGCATTCTTTGGCTAGGTTGCAATAGCCGTGTGAGGTATATTGAAACCCTTGGTCAGCGGTGACCACTTCTTTTCTTTGGCAGCGCGAATGGTGTTTCAAACGAGGCTGACGGTTTGCTCCGTACCTGTTTTGTAAAAAATAATGCTGCAATCTATAAATCTCTGATAATCGATAAATAAAGAACACCTTGTCCAGTATGAATGTACGAAATCTCTGTTACCCATTTTCGGTTTGGCCGTTCAGCGTGGAAATCACGATTGAAAAGATTTTCGTATTTATTCCTGATATTCGATGATTTGTCTTGCCAAAGGCTCATCCCGATCCTGATTGTCCATTCGTTTTACATAGCCGTAATAACCGCTTCGGGATACTTCAAAAAACAGGCATATGGTTGTAATCGGATAGTTCTC
>DCDZ01000026.1:0-352 GCA_002316675.1 Tyzzerella sp. UBA1042 | reverse complement strand
GAGTTGAAGAAAATCCCGCAACAATTCATTCTCCATTTTCAACCGTTTGATTTCAAATTTATATTCTTTTTCGCTTGTCGGCTCGCTTTCCCGTGATCTGCTACGCCGTTTTGGCCCCAGTCCGGCTGCCAGCCTTGCTTGTGATTTGTTATGGCGGTTTACCCAGTTTTTAATCTGCTGTTTCGTAAACCCTAATTCATCGGCGATTTCCTGCCGTGTTTTACCTAATTGCCGCAGCTCAATCATTTGATCTTCTATTACTTTAATGTGCGTGTATGTTCGTTTCATAGCAAAGCCCCCTAGTGTAGTTTATTATCCTACATTAGGGGGTCTTTGTCTATTGTCCGTTTTT
>DCDZ01000055.1 GCA_002316675.1 Tyzzerella sp. UBA1042 | reverse complement strand
GAATTGACTATGGGTTGTGTGTTTGTATCTCTACTGTTCAGTTTTCAAGGATCAATTGTTTTGTTTCGTCGCTGTTTTTTTAAGTTGTCAGCGAAGATTAGTTTATCAGATTGCTTTTCGTTTGTCAAGAACTTTTTACCAATTTTTTTATTTAAATTTGACATTTTGTTCTTATAATCACTGCTTCTTTCTTTGTGTTGCTGTTTTGGAATCAACAGTGACAGTTATTTATTATACACTGTTTTTCAATCTTGTCAACAGTTTTTTCGACATTTTTTTAATTATTGATAAACTCTCGGACAATGGCCATTTTATTAGCATTTTGAGGCAACTCAAACCTATATTGCTTTAATAGAAAATCCCTTCCAAAGTTATTCTGAAGGGATTTTCCATATAAGCCTTAGTACTATTTCCTATTTCGTGTTATTTGGTTTTGTTGGTTTTATTTGTCTTGTCGCACTTGCTGTTGTTTTGAGAACCGGTATCAATGCTATATTCCTGTGCAAATTCGGTTCTGTTTAAGTTTTTCTGTGTTTTCTCATTTGATTTGTTCGTTTTCTTGTCCATAGTTTATGACCTCCCATTTCATATAAGCCTTTTGAGTCGAGGAATTTCCTCGCAGTCATAGTATGGATTACCTTGCCGTTTTTATACCTATTCTTTTTTGATTTATATATCTTTTTTTATACTTTAGCAATACATAATGCATTGTCTTTTGGTATATGACAGGATTTGAAATTCCTCCGATGATTCCCACAATAAAAAATCCTTGTATAAATTTAGATAAAAGCATTGCTTTCGACAAAGCATTAGAAGCTTTTTTCATTTCTTCATCCATATCAAAAGCAAGCCCCGGCTCATCTATTTTGCTGATCCATGCTTCAACCTCTGCGTCATTCTCTTTTCTGCAATTCGGCTCACTTAAAGCGGCAGTAATCATTTTTAAAATTAAAACTTGCTCTTTTTCCTTCTTATAGTTAAAACCATACCCCAGGGATGCCTCATAAATTCCCTTTAAGAGAACACCAAGAAAAATGGGAATATCCGGCAAACCCACACCCACAATTCCCAGTCCAATCCCTTCGGCCACGGACGCCCATGTATTCATGTGGTTTCCCTTTTTAATTGCCTTTTCCATTTGCCGCAGAGACTTACTATTCGGCCTTCCGTTGACACGAAAATCATTTACGGCAAAGTCAAGAGACAATTCTGTTTCATTAAATGTCTTTCCGATGATACCAATGCCCTTTGCAAAAATCAGCTGAAACGCTTTGTAAAATCCCGCATCCAGGGTTGCTATCATTTTATCCGGAATTTTTGCCATGATTTCCTTCTTAATATTATCTATTTTTGTTGGTTTTTGGAACTTCATTTTTTTTTCAATTTTATCGAAGGATTTTTCCTCTTTTGAAACAATTGCTTCCCATTCCTGATCAAGGCTTCTCGACATAGTTTCTCCCTCCATCCCATCATATTCCAGTCTGCCTGTGCAAGAAAATGCTTTTTTTCTTAGAATAAAAAAATTACACCAATACAGTTTCCTTGGTACTTTGCCCCACCGCGCTGATTTATTCTTTCAATATTAGGAAATATATGAACAATGCTTATTCAGAATAAAGTTTCTTCTTATTTATAGGGAGTAAGAAAAGGCACATTCTATATGGATAAAAAAGACCGCCACGCATGACAGTCTTTTTACATACAGCTTTATTTATGGATTATTTTTCGGGGGAGTCATTCTGTGGTTTAAACATCTTTGTGATATCCAAGGAGCCAATGTTATTTTTCATACTTGTGTCAGATTGTATATTTTTCATATTATAATAATCCATGACACCCAAATTGCCTTCACGCAATGCTTCCGCCAGAGCCATAGGCACCTGTGCTTCCGCTTCAACAACCTTAGATTTCATAAATTCAACTTCTGCCTTCATTTCCTGTTCTCTCGCAATTGCAGCTGCACGACGCTCTTCCGCCTTTGCCTGGGCAATTTGCTTATCTGCCTCAGCCTGCTGAATCTGAAGATGGGCACCAATATTTCTGCCGATATCTACATCTGCAATATCTATGGACAGAATTTCAAAAGCCGTTCCATTGTCGAGACCCTTTGCCAATACAGTTCTGGAAATAGAGTCCGGGTTTTCCAAAACCGTCTTATGACTTTCTGAAGAACCCACAGTGGTTACAATGCCCTCGCCGATTCTGGCAATGATTGTTTCCTCGCCGGCACCGCCGACCAGTCTGGCAAGATTGGTACGCACCGTTACCTTTGCAACAACTTTTACTTCAATTCCGTTGATTGCCATAGCGGAAATCCATGGCGTTTCAATAATTTTAGGGGTTACACTCAGACGAACTGCCTCAAATACATTACGTCCTGCCAAGTCAATGGCTGCTGCTCTTTCAAAAGAAAGATCCAAATTTGCTCTATGGGCGGCGATTAAAGCATCTACCACGTTATCCACCCGTCCACCCGAAAGCAGGTGTGACTCTAATTGATTGGCATGCACATTCATGCCCGCCTTTTGGGCCTTGATCAAGGGGCGAATAATTTTATCCGCACGAACACGACGCAAACGCATTCCGATCAAAGAGAAAATACTTACACGAACCCCCGCCGAAATTGCAGAAATCCATAAACCCAAAGGAACAAAACTCAAAAAAATCATGATAACTACAATAATGACGATGATTGGCAACACCACAGGTATTAATTCAAACATTCTGATTTCCCTCCTTAATAAACTACTTTCAAATAATCTGTCCTATTTAATAGCTTCTATCCATTCTTTTACCGTGACTGTTTTCCCGGAAACCTGAACCACCTTTACTTTTTTCCCCTTATCAATAAAGTCTCCCAACGAAGAAACATCAAAATTTTCTCCGTCGATCTCTACCACACCGTAAGGCCGCAATGTGGACTGGGCCGTACCAATTTTCCCAATCAAACCCACAAATTTTGCTTCGTCGAAATCCGTATACTCTTGACGGTCATGAAGCACTACCTTATTATATAAGCCGCTTTTTTTTGAAATCATAAGCAATATAAAAAATAACAGTATGAGTGCAGCCAACATAATTAAAAAAACCAAAGTGCCATAAATTTTTGCCGCCATAATGGTTGCCGATAATAAAGAAATAATGCCCAAAACGCCAAATATTCCAAAACCCGGTATTAACATTTCCGCAAAAACTAAAATTACACCTAAAACTGCCAAGACACTAATCCAAGGCAACATAAATCATCCTCCCTTCCATAACCTCTTTTTTATGACGATGTTTTTATATCACAGAGATCATCTTATTTTTCTCATCTTAACATATTCATATGTGGATAACAACGAAAATTTTTCAAACGTAAAGAATGCTTAAGAAATTCTTTATGAACAAAACGTATTTTCCTTGTTGCCCCATCTCATTTAAAACTGCTTTGCTAAAAGCGGTTATTCCCGTAAAATCTTCAACCAGCCTATGAAGGCCCTAATTTTTTTATCAATATATCTCATTTGTACTCTTCAAAGGCCTCTCATTTCGCATTTTTAACCGGAACAATCAGCCTTTCACCAGACCTTATGTTCTCAGAACACATTCCATTGATCTCCATAATTTCAACAATCATACGTTCTATATCATCCTTCTCCGCCTTGTAATGCCTTGCAATGCTCCAAAGAGTGTCTCCCGCATGAATTGCCACACTTTCGTAGTGAATAGCTCCTGTCTTTCGCTTTTGGGCCCCGGAAACTATGGTACCCAGGCAAAGGATCAGCACAAAGGTTAACACAAGAAACCATCTCCCTTGTATTTTTGTTGTTTTTCTCATATGTTTTCTCAATGGATATTTTTTCATAAAATCGCCCCCGATACGAACAAATTTTCTTTTTTATATCCTTATAGTAAACGAACTTATATTCTTTGTCAATATTTTTTTCAACATTTTCCGAACGTAGGTTTGATTTTATTCTCACTCTGTGTTATACTTCATAAAAAGGAAAAAGAAAGCAGTACCTTAGTTCTGTATAAAAACGATTTGTTTGTAAAATCTAACTACAAAGGAGTGTGTCTGATGAGCGATTTGTCACCAAAACAGAGACAAATTTTAGAATATATGAAGTCGGAGGTAAGGGAAAAGGGGTATCCGCCTTCCGTGCGTGAAATTTGCGAAGCCGTAGGCCTAAAGTCAACTTCTACTGTACACGGCCATCTGGCCAGACTGGAAAAAAAGGGCTTAATACGGCGGGATCCCACAAAGCCTCGGGCGATTGAAATTTTGGCCCCTGATTTTTATGATTCTCCACAAAAAGAATTGGTTCATGTGCCTATCATTGGAACCATTACTGCTGGCACCCCTATTTTAGCGGTGGAAAATGTCGAGGACACCTTCCCCATCCCCATTGAGTATATTCATAATGATACGGTGTTTATGCTGCGTGTAAAGGGGGAAAGTATGATTGAAGCCGGTATTTTTGATAAAGATTTAATTCTTGTGCGTCAGCAAAATTCCGCCAACAACGGCGATATTGTGGTGGCTTTAATTGAAGACTTTGCAACGGTAAAAACCTTTTATCGCGAGAAGGATTTCATTCGGTTGCAGCCGGAAAATGCCTCCATGTCACCCATTATCGTTCGCGACGTCACAATATTGGGAAAAGTAATCGGCTTGTTCCGAAAATTCTAAGGAGTGTTGTAGTATGTTTGGTTACATTAAAGTTGCTGTTGCCGTTCCCCGCTTAAAGGTAGCGGATTGTATTTATAATAAGCAGGAAATTGTATCGATTATTTTAGAAGCAGCAGAAAAAAAAGTGAAGATTTTAACCTTCCCTGAGCTTTGCATTACCGCTTACACTTGCGCTGATTTATTTTTCCAGAGCCCTTTGCTGGCTGCTGCCGAGAAGGCCTTGGCGGAAATTGCAGAAGAAACAAAGGCGCTGGATATGCTCATTTCCATTGGCGTACCAGTGTCGGCAGATAATCAGACCTTTAACTGTGCGGCACTTTTGTACAAGGGGAAGATTTTGGGCTTGGTACCGAAAACCCTTCTTCCAAATTATAGTGAATTTTACGAGGAACGTTGGTTTGCTTCTGCCGATGATTTAATCAGAGAAGAAGTTACTTTTACAGGACAAGTGGTACCTATTGGCTCAGACTTGATTTTTTCAGCGGAAGGCATTCCCCTCCTGAAGGTGGGCGTAGAAATCTGTGAGGATTTGTGGGGGTCTATTCCGCCAAGCTCTTACTTAAGTCTTTATGGCGCTACTGTTATTTTAAATCCCTCTGCCAGTAACGAATTGGCTGCAAAGCCGGGATATCGGCATCAGCTTGTGGCGCAGCAATCCTCTCGCTGCCTTTGTGCCTATGCATATTCCTCTGCCGGCATTGGAGAATCTACCCAGGACACTGTATTTAGCGGACACAGCTTGATTTATGAAAACGGCGTTCTCCTTGGCGAGAGTCAGTCCTTCTCCCGTGAAAATCAGTTGATTTATGCCGACGTTGATTTAGAATTACTGACCTCTGAACGCCGCAAGCATACAACCTATATGTCAGAGCTGACCAAAACAAGTGCCCAAAGGTTCTATCGAGAAATTAAATTCCCTATGGCAGAGGCAGAGCTGGGCGAATTTTGCCGCCCGATTACGGCAAAGCCCTTTACCCCTGCCGATGACGCTTCCTTAAACAAGCGCTGTCATGATATTTTTATGATCCAGACCGTGGGCTTAGCCCGCCGCATGGAGCACACCCATGCCAAAACCTTGGTCATCGGTATTTCTGGCGGCCTAGATTCTACATTGGCCCTTTTGGTTTGTGTGAAAGCCTGTGATTTTCTTGGTGTTCCCAGAGATCATGTTTTAGGAATCACCATGCCCGGTTTCGGTACGACGGACCGCACCTATCAAAATGCAATACAATTAATGAAATCTTTGGGAATATCCACAAGGGAAATACCCATCCGGGACGCCGCACTCCAACATTTTAAGGACATTGGCCACGATCCCTCCCTGCATGATATTACCTATGAAAATACACAAGCCCGGGAGCGCACCCAAATTCTGATGGATATTTCAAATCAGACCGGAGGCATCGTTGTGGGCACCGGGGATCTTTCCGAGCTTGCTTTGGGCTGGGCAACCTACAATGGGGATCATATGTCCATGTATGGTGTAAATGCCGGCATCCCCAAAACCCTGGTGCGTGTTTTGGTAAACTGGGTGGCTACTAGCGGCAAACTACCGCAAAAGGCCTCCTCTATCCTGCTTGATGTTTTGGATACCCCAGTGAGTCCGGAGCTCCTTCCACCCGATGAAAACGGAAACATTAATCAAAAAACAGAGGATTTGGTGGGACCTTACGAGCTTCATGATTTCTTTTTATATCAAATTATTCGCTTTGGCTTCTCTCCCGCAAAGGTTTTATTTTTGGCAGAGCAAGTGTTTGGCAATGCCTACTCCCGGGAGATTCTTCTAAAATGGCTAAAGAACTTCTATCGCCGCTTTTTTATGCAGCAGTTTAAGCGCTCCTGTCTTCCCGACGGGCCTAAGGTTGGCACGCTGTGCCTTTCACCAAGAAGTGATTGGCGTATGCCTACGGATGCCTCAAATAGAGTTTGGATGGAGGAAGTGGAAAAGCTGTAATCAGAAACGGATTCGACCTATAGGCGTTATATGGTTAAGAGCGTACTGCGGATAGGTTCTGTAGCGAAAAGACAATGCCGTAAAAATAAAAATTTTGGTGGCTACAAAACAATTTCCTCATATCCTCATGACATAGAAAAGGGTCGGCTTCTTAACAGAAACCGGCCCTTTTCTATTCATTTTCCTATGATACAAAGTCTTTGATTGAGTGAACAATGGAGCAGTTTACTCCGGCATAACGGTAATTTCTATTTCCGCCTCTTCTAACATCCTCATAGCAAGCGCATCGGGATAAACCCCCTTATGTACAATGCGCTTAATCCCCGCATTAATCAGCATTTTGGCACATATAACACAAGGTTGCAGTGTAATATATATAGTACTCCCATCCGTTGAAATTCCTAGCATTGCCGCTTGAATAATGGCATTCTGCTCCGCATGGAGGGCACGGCATAGCTCATGCCGTTCTCCGGAGGGAACGCCCAAACGTTCTCTTTCACAGCCGCCCATCTCGGTACAATGCTTTAAACCCGAGGGCGCACCGTTATACCCCGTTGTAATAATACGGTTGTCCTTCACAATCACTGCACCAACCTGCCTGCGCAAGCAAGTAGACCTCGTTTTCACAATTTCTGCGATCTGCATAAAATACTCGTCCCAACTCGCTCTCACCAGTTTCAACCTCCAAATCTTTTTTTAAAAATAGCACAATTTTTCATGTTTGTCAAAATAAGCGTACTTTTGTTGCGAAAACAAGAAAAAAGCCTTCTTCCCCAAAACTTGCCGATGCTGTCATCGTTTCTGAGGAAAAAGGCTTCGCTTTCACAAAAAATCTAAAATACCTTAAATAATCAAATTCATTTTTTTTGCTTCAAATTCCAGCTCTTCTCTAAATTGGGGCGCCGCAAGAGAGATGATCATCTTTGCGCGATCACTTGCGGTTTGCCCTTTCAAACGCACAATGTTATTTTCCGTTACCAAAAAATCAACTTCATTCTTTGTGGTAGTTACGATGGACCCCGGCGTTAAGGTAGGTTTTATTTTGCTAATGGTGCCGCCCTTGGCGGTAGATGTCATGGCAATAAAGCCCTTGCCGCCCTTGGAGAGATTTGCCCCGCGGACAAAATCCACCTGACCGCCGGAGCCGCTATAATGCCTCGTCCCAAGGCTTTCCGCACAAACCTGGCCAAATAGATCAATTTCTACACAGGCGTTCACGGAAACAAAGTTGTCATGCTGGCCAATAATATTGGGGTTATTTGTATAATCCACAGGGTGCATCTCAAAAGCCGGATTATTATCCATAAATTCGTACATTTTTTGTGAGCCCCATGCCAAGGTTGCAATGGTCTTACCCACATTAACGGGCTTTTTCATATTTGTTACCGCTCCGCATTCAATCAGATCCACCATGCTATCTGTAAACATTTCCGTATGAATGCCTAAATCTTTTTTATCCTTCAGAAGAACACCCACAGCATTGGGAATTCCGCCAATGCCCAATTGCAATGTAGCACCGTTTACCACTTCATCCGCAATCATTTGACCAATTTTTTTATCCATATCCGTCAAGGGTGCATTGGCTAAGACAGAAAGGGGTCTTGAGGATTCACAGAGTGCTGTAACCTGAGAAATATGAATTTGGTTATTCCCAAGCACACGGGGCATTTTGTCATTTACATCCAAAAGAATCATTTTTGCCTTCTCCCTCATGGCAACAACCTCTGCCCCTGCCATGCCGCAACTGAAATAGCCATGAGCATCCATGGGAGAAACCTCTGCGTAAAAAACATCCAGCGTGGGTCTTACGTCTCTCCAGTAGCTTGGAACAGTGCTATAATTATTAGGTACATATGTATAGTGTCCATCCTGAATTGCTTTTCTTCCGGCTCCCCCCGTAAACCAAGAAACATAATCGTATTTTCCTTTTAATTCATCATAATTTAAATACGGCCCTGCTTCCATACACAAAATCTGGTGGTGGGTAACACCTGTCAGTTCTCCTCTTTTTGCCCGCTCACCGATTGCCTCACAAATGGCAGTGGGCGCCTCCAAGCCCGTAGGAGAAGCGCAAACATCCCTGGATTTTACAAAATTGGCTACTTCTTCCGGCATCATTTTTTTTGACTGATACATTTCATGAAACCTACTCATACACTATCACCTTTCCATATATCCTTTTTATTTCATTGGCAATTTGCACAATAAAAAAGAATTGAACTTTAGAAATTTGAATACAAAATACTTTTCATCAACTGTATTTTAGCATAAAATGAGCAGGTTCGTAAAGTTAAAACCCGTAATGTTCCTAAAATTGTACAAAAAAATTGCTTTTCACTCTCTTTTTTTTATAAGATTTACTTTGAAACTCTGTCTCTGCAAAATTCTCACAAACAAGAGGGTATATGCAATCTATTCCGGGGCCATAAATCAGTATAGGAAGAAACTTTTCAGAAATGTAGAACTGCAATTAATGTCATGCAACCCTGTTTTCCAATTTAAACTATACAAAATATTGCGTTTTCTCTTATCCTTTATCATAATCCTAAGAGATAGATTGAAACAATACCCAAAGCCTGTCCATAAGCTTTCAGTGCAACTCCGTCAATCTTGCTGTACTTTTTATCTCCTTCATCCCCATTGCAAAAAGGTTCTATAGTAAATTTACTATAGAACCTTTTTTATCCCTAAATTTCAAATTTTAAACGGCTTCATACTTCAGCCGAAACTTCAGTGGTCACAATGATCACAGGAAGAACAACCATCACCGCAGCTGCAACCGCCTTTCTTCTTCTTAAGATGCCGAATAACTGCAGCTACAACTACAATAAGAATTAACCCAACAATAATTGTTCCTGGTGTCATAATGGTACCTCCTTTTTTTAACCCGCAAGGCTAACGGATACTTTGCTGTCTTTCGCCTTTGTATTTGAACGAATCATCAGATATAAGAATCCAATGACAACAATAATTGCTAAAACTGTACCAATGCCGAATGCCAAGTCTCCGGTAATTACCGAGCCAATTTGATATACACAGAAGGAAACAGCATAAGCAAATATCGTCTGGTATCCAATGGCAAACCATGTCCATTTTGCATTGTTCATTTCTCTCTTGATTGCACCAATCGCTGCGAAACAAGGAGCACACAATAAGTTGAATACCAAGAAACTATATGCGGATACCTGTGTAAAACTTGCCGCTAAAGTACCCCAAATTTCTGCACCATCTTCTGCAACTTCTGCAAAGCCGTAAAGGATACCGAACGTATTTACTACGTTTTCTTTTGCAACCAAACCAAGAAGTGCTGCTACAGTTGCCTTCCAATTTCCCCAGCCCAAAGGTGCGAAAATCCAAGCAACGGAATTACCGATTGCTGCCAAGAAACCGTCTCCTAAATCTTCGACCATACCGAAAGAACCATCAACAAAACCATAGTTGGAAAGGAACCACACACAGATTGCGGAAAGCAAGATAATTGTTCCGGCTTTTTTAATAAAGGACCAGCCTCTTTCCCACATACTGCGCAATACATTAGAAACTGTTGGCATATGATATGCAGGCAGCTCCATTACAAACGGCACGGCATCCCCTGCAAACAGCTTTGTTTTCTTTAAAATGATACCAGAGATGATAATTGCTGCAATTCCTATGAAGTATGCACTTGGTGCAACCCAAGCTGCTCCCCCAAAAAGCGCACCCGCAATCAAAGCAATGACAGGAAGCTTTGCACCACAAGGAATAAAAGTTGTGGTAATAATTGTCATTTTACGGTCTCTATCGCTTTCAATGGTTCTGGAGGCCATAATACCGGGAACACCGCAACCTGAACCAATCAGCATAGGGATGAAGGACTTACCAGACAGCCCAAAGCGGCGGAAAATACGATCCATAATAAATGCAATACGTGCCATATAACCGCAGGACTCTAAAAATGCTAAGAAAATGAATAATACCAGCATCTGAGGCACAAAGCCCAATACGGCACCGACACCACCCACAATACCATCTAAGATCAAGCCTTGCATCCACTCTGCACAGTTAATGCTCACCAAGAAATCTTCTACAATAACAGGGATACCCGGAATCCAAAGGCCAAATAACTCCCAACCCTCACCGAATACACCCTCGTTTGCCCAATCCGTTGCATAAGTACCGATTGTGGTCACAGAAACATAATAAACGATGAACATTACCACGGCAAAAATGGGCAATGCCAGCCAACGATTTGTTACAACTTTATCAATTTTATCCGATAAGGACAAATTTCCTTTATTCTGTTTTTTATAAGAACTCTTTATAATTTCTCCGATATAAATATATCTTTCATTTGTTATAATACTTTCGCTGTCATCATCCAAATCATTCTCAACTTTAGTAATGATCTCCTCTAAAGCAGCAGTGTTCATTTTACCTTCTGCAATCTTTGGATCTCTCTCAAAAAGCTTAATTGCAAAAAAGCGCTTTTGCTTTTCTTCAATGTCTTGGGGCAAGCGTGCAGAAATGGCAGACAAAGCCTCTTCTATCTGCACAGAAAAGCTATGAAATTTTGAAGGTGTTCCCTTGGCAGCAGCCTGAACTGCAGCTTGTGCCGCTTCCTTAATTCCTGTGCCCTTCAAAGCAGAAATTTCCATGACCGCACACCCCAGTTTTTCCGAAAGGTGCTTGATATGTATTGTGTCTCCGTTTTTCTGCACAACGTCCATCATGTTTACGGCAATCACCACAGGAATGCCAAGCTCCAGCAGCTGTGTTGTTAAATACAAGTTTCTCTCAAGGTTTGTACCGTCAACAATGTTCAAAATTGCGTCCGGTTTTTGTTGTGTTAAATAATTTCTTGCTACAACCTCCTCCAGAGTATATGGAGACAAGGAGTAGATACCGGGCAAGTCAGTAATGATTACATCCTTTTGGCCCTTTAATTTCCCCTCTTTTTTCTCAACCGTAACACCGGGCCAGTTACCAACAAACTGATTGGAACCGGTTAAGGCATTAAATAATGTTGTCTTACCACTGTTTGGATTTCCGGCAAGAGCAATTTTTATTGACATAATAATCCTCCTTATCGTTAGTGTAAGCTAACGCAACTACAAAATTAGCTTTTGCTAACTTTACTTTAAAAATTTATTTATTCAATAACAACCATCTGAGCATCCGTTTTTCTTAAAGAAAGCTCATACCCTCTTACCGTAACCTCAACCGGATCGCCCAATGGTGCAACCTTACGCACAAAAACCTCAACGCCCTTGGTAATCCCCATGTCCATAATTCTGCGTTTCACAGGGCCTTCTCCTGTAACTTTGAGCACAGAAATCCGTTCTCCAACTTTCGCATCTTTTAATGTTCTCATGTTATCCCTTCCTTATACCAAAATTCTACTAGCCATCGACTTACTAATTGCTACTCTGGATTCCTTCACATTCACAATTACATTTCCGTCATATTCAGAAATAATTGTTACTTCACTTCCTGTGACAAATCCAAGGGAAGCTAAAAATCTTTGTGTTTCATCCTTTCCGCCAATACGTTTAATAATCTGCGGTACGCCTGCTGTTGCTAATGTAAGTGGCATAGTTACTCCCCCCTTCTAGCGCATAATAGTCAAAACTAACTTAGTTAAAGTTTATCATGCCTAACTCATTACGTCAAGTTCTATATCCAAATTTATGTATAAAATAACATGATTTCATTGTAATTTTTAATAGCAGCTTTTCTTTCTTATTGTACATAAAATAAAAATTTTTAGGTTTTATGTATGAACCGGCAAAAAAATTTTAAATTCTTAACAAATTATAAACAATTACAAAGGGAATACTTTAAATAGTATACAATTTTTGTACTTTTCCGGCTTAGAGATACCTTTTGTCTATTGCTTTCTTAAAAAACACTTTGATTGCACAGTAAAACACATTCATTTTTCAGCGGCCCTCACAATGCACGCCAATCCATGGATAGCAGTTTTATTATTATAATGTAAACACAATTTTCTGCCATGGCTTCCGCAAACTATTTTGTGTGAAAGCATCAAAACGTACCCCATTTGAGCAGCGGAAAAACTGCACTATTTTATTAGGTAAGAACAGCTTCCCAAGCTCTTAAAAAATTTCGCCTTTGTGTCACCCTCACCGGACATTTTTTTATAGTGCAAAGATCTGTTCTGCATCAGCACGCTTTGGAAAGCATCCTCGGCTTATGGTTTCAATGAAAAAAGGAATGAATCCTTTTCGGAATTCACTCCTCATTGAAAATAATCAGCGCGAGACGAGATTTGAACTCGCGACCCTCGCCTTGGCAAGGC
>DCDZ01000033.1:4215-4483 GCA_002316675.1 Tyzzerella sp. UBA1042 | reverse complement strand
CCATGCAGATTAAACCGTCCGCAAGCATCCGGCAGAACTACAATGAGATAGCGGATTTGTGCAGGTCTACAGGTGAGCCGGTGTATCTTACCAAAAACGGTGAGGGCGATCTCGTGGTGATGGATATAAAGGCGTTTACCCGCCGTGAAAAAATGCTGAAACTGCGGGAAGAACTGCTGGCAGTCGAGGAAGACCGTCTGACCGGACGCGCCGGAACAACGCCGGATGAATTGGACAGCTATCTAGACAGCATCATTGACGAGGTGGA
>DCDZ01000033.1:0-4033 GCA_002316675.1 Tyzzerella sp. UBA1042 | reverse complement strand
ATAAGGTGATTGTTTCCGACCGCGCCCGTCAGATGCTGGCGGGCCATGTCCGTTTCCTGGCACAGAAAAATCCCACCGCCGCCCGCAAAACCAAAAACGATCTGATGGATGCCATCCGTTCCCTGCACCAAATGCCGGAGCGTTTCCCTTTTCTGGAGGCCGAGTTTATTCCGCCAAACAAATACCACAAGATGTTCGTTGAGAAATGGTATCTCATTCTGTATCAAATCAAGGATCAGACGGTGTATGTTGACTACATCGTGGATTGCAGGCAGAACTACGGGTGGTTGGTGCGGTAGATTTGTTTCGACGTAAATGGCTTTAAAAAAATTACTGAGCTTTTATAGTATTGGGAGGAAATAGTGTGGCGAAATTGGAAGTATTTGTTGGTGGATTACCCGCAGGAATCATTTTTGAAGGCGATATGAATGATTTGAAAAAAATTGTAGAAAATTCTATAGATGATGGCACTTTTAAAAGGAAGCAGAAATAGGATTCATTGCGTTGGCGTGTTATTTTGAAGCATATTTTAAAAATCAGTTTGCATCCATAATAAATCTATGTCCAAGCACAGTTAACAATTTGATGAATACACGACCTGAACTTGCTATTGGGTTAAAGGATTTATTTTTATTAGACTTTGATATTTCAGGCAAAATTGGATTCTTAATAGCGGAGCAATTTGATTTCGGAACAGCAAAAATAATTAACAATCTGTTTAGAGACCTACTATTAATTACTCCATTTTCAAAAGAGGATATAGAACAATATAATGAATTGCTAAGTCAACGTAATTTACTTGTGCATCATGGGGGCGTTTTTACTATGAAATATACCAAACAGAAATTTTCTAAAGAAAGTATAGGAAAAGATGCATTTTTCAACTCTTTCTACCGTTACATTGATGGCGTTGACAGACCCCGGGAGCGGGCCGGTGGGGATAAGACTGTACGGGGAAGACTTGAACCGCTTGAACGTGGTATCCAGCCAGTTGGAAATGGCTTTAAAGAATATCCAGGGGACCACCAACATAAAAAGCGACGCCAGTGCCAGCAGCTATGAATATGTGGTGAAAGCTGATACGGAAAAAGCATCCCTGCTGGGGATATCCAATGCTGATATCCAAAGTGAGATACAGACGGCTTTGTTGGGCAGCAAGGCTTCCGTATACAGAAAGGCGGGCCAGGAATATGACATTGAAATAAAAAGCGGTATCGACAATGTGCATGAACTGGAAAACTTGGCCATAAAATCAAGCCTTACAGGTAAAAAAGCGCTTTTGAAGCAGATAGCCGATATTAAACTAAAACCGCAGATTGATAGCGTGAATCGATATAAAAAAGAAAGAAGTGTACTGGTTTCCTGTGATGTCAAGCCCGGTTACAGCGCGGTGGATGTTGAGAACACGATGGAAAATGAGAAATTAAAGGATGTTGACCTGGAAGGTATCAAGCTTGTTTCTGAGGGAGAAAGGGAAGAAATAGGTAAAAATTTTACCAATATGGGTATTATGGGAATATTTATCCTGTTTTTTCTTTATATTATCCTGCTGGTTGAATTTAAATCATTTATTGACCCCGTGATTATTCTGTTTACCGTTCCCCTGGCATTAATCGGTTCCATGCTGGGCTTACTGATATTTGGGAAGCCGCTGTCTTTTACGGCTTTGTTGGGAGTAGTCAGTTTAATGGGGATCGTGGTGAAAAATGCCATAATACTGCTTGATTATATAAACCAGGCCAGGGAGCAGAGCTGTGCGACGGAGGACGCCTGTCTAAAGGCGGTAGGCATGCGATTCAGACCGATCATTCTAACTACCGCAACCGCCCTGCTGGGACTTTCTCCTCTGGCTGTTTCCGGCAGTGAATTGTTCAGTCCAATGGCAGTGGCTTTAATGAGTGGTCTTTTGGTTTCGACATTGCTCGCCATGATCGTGATACCGGTTATCTATGCGTCGTTAAATAATCTAAGAATAATCAGGGCAGATGACAAGGGGAAATATCAGGCTATGTAAAAACGCCCCAAAATACCTGCAGACTCCCAATATCAGTCCTAACGTAAATGTAATGGCGAGTACGTAAAAGACGATGTTTGAAATTCAGTGAAAAGAATTGAATAAAGAAACTGAATTTTACAATGGGTAGGAGTGATTTTTCTCTTGTGGCACCACACGGGCTTACATCTTAAAAGCTACAAAAAACCGTTGTTTCGGCGGTAATAATCATACGTATAATAATTCTCAATGCCAAACGGTGGTTTTGAAATAAAAAATCAAGGCCGCCGTTTCCCTTTTTTTAAAATAGCATAGCGGAGGGTGTGTTAAGTTTACCCTTTTTTAAGGACACGGCGGTGTTAGGAGGATGCCGCCGTGCTAAATTTGTATCGACATTATCTGACGCCATTTGACTGCTCAAAAAAAAACTATTGGCAGATTGCCCTTTTTCGACCAACAAGGTATATACACACATTACATAATAAGAAGTCTAAGCCTTTCGGCCCGATTGGATATTTTTCAGTCGGGCTTTTTTGCGTCTTTTTGTCAAGCGTCATCTGAAAAACGCAACAAACGGCCATTGCCGGTTGGGATAAAGAGTGAAAGGGAAATAGGGACAAGTTTAACTCCCTCTATTCGGAACAGGAAGGAGGTGAACTCTATGGAGCGATCTTCTTCCAATAACAAGGGTAACAAGGGAAAAACTGTCCAGCATCAGTTTGACAGCTTTTGCAGGAAAGTCCTGAAAGGTGAAGCAAGCAATTACCGCAAGGCACTTGCCCGGCGCTTACAGTACGAAGTGACCTTTTCTGAACTGTCGGAGAAGGAGTTGAACCAGCTTTATACTATGGATGAATATGCGATTGATTATTACTTGTTCCAAGTAATGGGCTACGATGTCGAGGTCAAGGATGCGTTGATAGGTGAAGCGTTGGAAGCTCTGCCCGAGAAAAAGCGCAGCATTATCCTGCTGTCTTATTTTCTGGATATGTCGGATGCGGAAATCGGGGAACTGATGAACCTTGTGCGCACCACAATCTACCGACATAGGACAAGCTCACTGCAACAAATCAAAAAGTATATGGAGGGAAAAGCCGATGATGAAAACAAGTCCGAACCATAAAAATCTGCTGCCTTTTCCCACTATTGTGGCGGCGTCGGCAGGCAACATAGACGCAATCAATGCCGTACTGAAACACTACGAAGGATATATAGCCGTGCTGTCCATCAGGAGAGGTTATGACCAGAACGGTATCCCCCTCCGGTATGTGGATGAAGAATTGGCCGCAGATTAGAAATCAAGCTCATTAAAAAAACTCTTGCTTTCAAGGTAGCCTAAGCTTTGCCCGTGCGGGAGTGTGTACCCTTTCCATTTTCCCGATACGGGCTTTTCGTGTTGTTGCCGGTTTATAAAAGCCTATTGTTGCCAATGAGCTTTTACAGGCTGACAAACGCCTTGCGCTCTTTGACAAAGAAAGCGCGGCAAAACACCGCGCCGCATAGGGCAAATCGGATACTTTCGGTCCATGCCGAGCCGGACGGCGGGTGCGCCACGACTTACCCAAGGGAACGAGCGATCACCACCCAGGCCGCAAAATGAGCGTGGCAGCTTGTGAGGCGAAGACGCATAGGCCGGTACAATGATACTTCCGTCCAGCCGCCGTCCATCCGATAAGCCCGTATAACGATGGAACCGTCAACAGAAACGCAGGTCAGGGGTGTGCCCGTTTTGGGCGAGCGTGTACGCGTATCCAATCATGGGCGCGCCCCGTTGCCTGCAGCTCTATTTTTGAAAGAAAGGGGCTGATACCTTGCTGAAAAGCAATGAAGCATATAAGCTGACTTTCGGGATTACCCGGATGTGGTCAACGTGGTGCAAATGTGTGAAATGCTGGGAGGGGCGGCAAACAGGAAGGTGCCGCCAGAAAATAAAAAAGCCCTTAAATCCGCTTGTATCGCGGCTTTAAGAGCGATTATTTCTGGTGCCGATGGCCGGAGTCGAACCGGCATGGAAGTTATCCGCCGCATTTTGAGTCCCTC
>DCDZ01000047.1:3668-15774 GCA_002316675.1 Tyzzerella sp. UBA1042 | reverse complement strand
GCATCCAACTCAAAACAAAACTGGCACCGATGGAAGTTCGGTGCCAGCCTGCTTCATTCCTTTTCCTTGCATTCGGGGGCGTTTTTTATACAGTCCGTACATTCTGGGGCAGTTCAATATGCGCGGAGGGCCTTTCTATTTGGAAGAGAAAAAACTGCGGGAATGACAGAATGCCTGAAGTGCAGCGTGGTTTTCTCGAGGGAAAGGGTGTTATCTTTTTGCGGATATGGTAATACTTACAAAAATGTTATATAATAAAAATAAAACGAAGAAAGATTCTGTTGTGCGTATGAAGCTATGTTGCTTTTTCGCTTGCTGAAACCACCGAAAGGTATTTTTTTGGAAAGAAGACTGTATTGTTTGGTATAGAGATCCCATCAGTATTTTTAGAGAGGTGTTTGTTTATGGATAATTTACAGAGAATTGCGGTATTGATTGATGCCGATAATACACAAATTGGAAAGATAGAATTTGTGATTCGTGAAATATCAACGAGAGGACGTATTGTGGTAAAGAGAGCCTATGGCAATTGGCAAAAGGATACCCTGAAAAACTGGGAGTATGAATTAAAACGCTTGGCCATTAAGGCGGAACAGCAATTTGATTATGTTTCCGGAAAAAATGCCACAGATATGGCATTGGTGATTGATACCATAGATTTGCTCCATAGCGGTATTTATGACGCATTTGTGATTGTTGCCAGCGATAGCGATTATACGCCCTTGGCCATTAAGCTTCATGAATCCGGTGTATATGTTATGGGCGTTGGGGAGAAGAAAACGGCAGAGGCCTTTCGGAATGCCTGCGATGAGTTTATTTTGCTGGAAAACTTGGGAAAGCCTGCCCGGGAAGAGGTCAACAAAAAGAAAGTGGCCCTTGCAAAGGAAGAAAACAGCAGAAACAGAGATATGGAGGCCATCCATAAGCTTTTGGAGATTGCTTATGATACCTATCAGGATGACGACGGATTTGTAAATGTCAGCTCCGCAGGCACCTATATCAAGCGTACAAAACCGGATTTTGATTTGCGTACTTTTGGGTATTTAAAATTGCCAGAATTGCTGGCTGATTTTCCTGAAAGGTATGAGATCAAAAGATATCGGGGTAAGGGAACCGTAACGATTATTGCCTATAAATGTAAGCAAAGCTAGGGCAACTATTCTGGCAGTAAGAATAATTTTAATGTCATAGATCTTTAGGGAAGATATTCCTGTGAAAAGGCAACCATAAAAAAGCATTCTTTTCTAAAAAGTCCATACTATTTTCGCCATAAAAAATGTCCTATTCTATGCAGAGAAGTCGGCACGGAAGGATGATATCGTAAGCCTCTAAACTTCCAAAAAATGCTAGCATTTGAAATACAATCTTAATGGAAATAGAGGGAAAAATATGATAGAATAGGTAAAAACGGAAATAATGGTAAAGGAATAGGAGAAAACGATGAAAAAGTGGTTGAAAAAAGTAGGCGCTGTCATTGTAATGACATCCTTAATTACAGGCTTTATGGGTGATATAAGGAAAGAAACGGCTTTTGCCGCCGACTCTACGGATTTTAGCGGTGTATGGATTTCAACAGTATATAGTGCGGATTACCCTTCTGTGCAGAATGATATAGAAGCGCAGAAAACGGAATTTACACAAAAGTTGGACAAGCTCAAGGCTTTAGGGATTAATGCGGTTGTTGTGCAGATTAGGCCCAAGGGAGATGCTTTTTATGAATCCGACTTAAACCCTTGGAGTGCAGTATTGACGGGGGTGCAGGGAAAAGACCCGGGGTATGACCCTATGGAATTTATGATTGCGGAGGCCCACAAAAGAGACATGGAGTTTCATGCATGGATGAATCCTTACCGCATTACCACCTCAGGCACAGATCTTGCGGCGCTTTCTGCCGATAATATGGCAAGAATGCATCCCGATTGGATTATCACCCACAATGGTGCAATGTATTATAACCCTGCCAAAAAAGAGGTCAAAGAGTACATAAGGGACACCGTTGCAGAGGTTGTGAAAAACTATAACGTAGATGCAATTCATTTTGACGATTATTTTTATCCTACGAACTATCCCTTGGCGGAGGGGGAAAGCAGAGACGGCGCAGAAGCCGATGCCCGCCGGGAGCACGTAAATGAGATGATTCGTATGGTGAGCGAAAAAATAAAGGAAGTCAACCAGAAGGTTGCCTTTGGTATCAGTCCTTTGGGCATATGGAAAAATAACACCTCCGATCCCTCGGGCTCCGCAACAAAGGGCGGAGAAGGGTATTACTCTGTTTATGGTGATGCAAAGGCTTGGGTTGAGAATGGATGGGTGGATTACATTGTTCCCCAGCTTTACTGGGAAAGAAGCCATACCTATGCACCCTATGAGACCCTTGTAAAATGGTGGAGTGATTTGGTCAAAGGCACCGGTGTTACCCTCTATATTGGACAGGGCATTTATAAGGATGTTGTGGCAAAGGAAATTACAGAGCAATTAAAGATCAATGAAGGCACTTCCGTCAGCGGCAGTTTGTTCTTCAGTGCCAGAGACCTGTTTGAGGATCGTCAAGGTGCGGCAACGGCTTTGAAGAAATATTATGCCACAGGGAATGGTACTGTTCCGGATAATCCGCAAACGCCCATTATCATTGAGCGGAAAAAGGCCTATGCCACAACCTCTGCAATTACCGTCAATGGTGTTCCTGTTTCCTTTGAGGCTTATACCATCAATGATTATACCTATTTTAAATTAAGAAACATTGCCCATTCCATCAGCGGTACCGCAAAGCAGTTTGATACCTTGTGGAGCCAGGAAGAGGCCGCAATCACCCTTCTGACAGGCGTCGGCTATTCCGGCGAAGCCGGGACGGACAGCCTTGCTAAGGATACTACGGCAATCACCTCTACGGCAAAGCTGTATGTGGATGGCAAGCAGGAGTCTGTCAGCGCATTTACCATCAATGACTATACTTATTATAAGCTGCGGGATATTGCGAAGCTTTTGGATATTGGCGTCACTTGGGACGAGAAGACCTCCGCCATTGGCATTGATACAGCCAAGGGATACGGCGAATAGTATTGCAGCCTATGTAGCTATACCGGAGAGATAAAAAGCCAAGGGAAAAAAGTTCGGATACGCAATAAAAACCGGCGATATTTTGCTGAAATGACAGCATTCTAAAGCCGGTTTTTCAAATGAATTTTTTAGCTGTAGGTAAAAAGCTAGAGCAGGGGTTTTTATGTGGTGAATATTCTTTCCCCTTGGTGTGTCATAGCTCTGGAGCGCCCCAGGCCCTTTGCTTTATATAGCAAATGATCTGCTTCTCCTATGAGCGCTTTATCATCCGGAGCCGGAGCTTGATCCCTTACAGTTACAACGCCTGCGCTAAAGGTTACCGGATGATTGATTGTCTTAAAAAAGTAATTTGCCAGTTCTGTATGAATGCGGTTTAGAATCTGAAAAGATTGGCTTTCATTTATACCATCGAAGAGGAACACAAATTCTTCTCCGCCATAACGACCCAAAATGTCACTTTTGCGTATTTTCTGATGGGCAATGTCAGAAAACTTTTCTAATGCTTTGTCTCCGATTAGGTGCCCGTAATGGTCGTTAAATTGCTTAAAATTATCAAAGTCAATCATACATAAACTGTATTGTACATTCTTGTTTTTCTGAATACGCTCTTTAATTGTTTTTAACAGCCCATATTTATTCATTGTTCCTGTAGCCAGGTCAAGAGAGAGGAGTTCCTTCAGCCGTGTTTCTCTTTGCTTCAGCTCTGTAATATCTGAAAAGGTAAGAAAAATATAGTGCTGGGACTGATGATAAACGGAGGAACCATTTAACTGAAACCATTTTATTTCCTCATTTCCGTTGTGGATAAAGGGAAACTGTATGGTGTCGTTTTCAATATGTCCGTTGGCTTGAATTATTTTTATTCCGTGCATGAGATCGCATCGATTATTTTCTTTTTTTCCGCACTGGGAGCAGCTTCTATTCAGATTGCCGCAACGAAAAACTTGACCCCAAAGCATATTTTTATGATAATGAGACTTCAAGCCGAAGTACTCAAACATTCTTTTGTTGACGGAGATGAGCTGCAATTGATCATCCAGAATAACCTGGCCGATCCTGCTCCCCTCGAACAGATGATAAAAAATAGTATCCTTTTCTTGAAGAGCGGTTCTCTGTTCCATAGGCTTTCCTTTCCTGCTTCTAAAAATTATTGTAAATAAAGAGCCGTTTTTGGACCTCTTTTCAGATGAATAAAAACAATTCTATAATGGTTTATAATTGCGAAAATGATTCTTTTTGAGAAACCTCAGAAGGGGTTTCTGCTGAAAGAAATATTCTCACAAGCTTCGGATCAAACTGTGTGCCTGCACAGCGCCGGAGTTCATAGCATGCATATTCATGGGTATGGCTCTTTCGATGATAGATTCTTTTGCTGGTCATGGCATCATAGGCATCACAAATGGAAGTGATTCTGGCGATGAGAGGGATTTCATCCTGCTTTATGCCATAAGGATATCCGATTCCATTCCACCACTCGTGATGATATATTGCGGAATCAGCCGCCAGGGGGATTAAATAGTCTGGTATTCCGGAAATCTGTCCGCATTTTATTTTTTCAAAAATTTTTTTGGCAAGCAAGGGATGGCTACGAATGATTTCCATTTCCTGTTCTGTTAATCGGTCTGGCTTTGCCAAGATATTTTTAGGTATCCATCCTTTCCCGATATCATGATAAAAAGCGGCTTTTCCCCAATATTTCTGTTCATTGCCCTGGGTTTTTAACAAGGCATAAGATTTAAGCTTTGCCGCAAAGCGATCTACTAAGGCACCTACACGCATCATATGCTGTGTTTCTTCAAATGAAAGCAGTTTCAGAATTTCCGAAATGGAATTGGTTGTATTTAAAGCCATTGCCATGATATCCCTCCTAAAAGACTGTATGCGTACTCTGTATTTAGAGGTATTTTCCCTCTGCCGTTTGATTGTTATCATAGTCAGGTGCGTCAATTTGTATTTTAAAGTGAGATACCAAGGCTTGCAGTGTCACTGCCTGAGCAGATAATTCTTCACTGGCGGCGGCACTTTCTTCTGCGGTGGCGGAATTTGTTTGGATAACGCCGGAAATTTGATTCATGCCGATGTTGATCTCACTTATGGCACTTGCCTGATATGTAGAGGCCTCTGCAATTTCTTCTACTAAGGCCGCAACGTTTTCTGCTTTTTCAAAGATCTGGGCCAGAGTTTTTTCTGTTTCACTGACCATATTACTGCCTGATTTAATTGCAGTAATTGTAGATTGAATCAAAGCCGTGGTGTTTTTGGCGGCGATTGCACTTTTGCCTGCAAGATTGCGAACCTCATCGGCAACAACTGCGAAGCCTTTGCCGGCTGTTCCGGCACGTGCGGCTTCCACAGCTGCATTGAGGGACAGAACATTTGTCTGGAAGGCAATATCTTCAATGGTTTTAATGATTTTTCCAATTTCTCCAGAGGTGTCGGCCATTTCATTCATGGCTGTTACGAGCCGCCGCATCTGGGCATCGCCTTGCTGTATGGTTTGAATGGTTTCCCCCATAGTAATACTCACTTGCTTCGAGTGCAGCGCATTTTCCTGAACCTTTTTTGATATTTCTGTGATAGAAGCCGCCAATTCTTCCGAGGAGGTTGCCTGTTCGGTTGCACCTTGGGCAAGATCCTGAGCACCGGAGGATATCTGCTCGGAACCTGCTGCAACCTGCTGAGAGGAGGCGCTGATTTGAGACAAGGTATCATTTAAAGATGTAACGATTTTTTCTATTGAAAGCTTGATGGGGGCAAAATCGTTCTGATATTCCAGTGCTGTTGTAGCAGTAAGATCACCTTCTGCCATTCGACCCAAAATGCTTTCTATTTCCATGATATAGCGACGTAGTTTGCTAATAAATAAGCTTATGCTGGCGGCAAGAGAGCCGATTTCATCCTTTGATTCATACTGCACCTCTACCCCTAAATTTCCTTCTGTCAGCAGTTTGGCAACGGCTTCCATTTCACGTACAGGGCGCGTAATACTTCGGATTATATAGGCACAAAGAAGGATTAAGATTCCCATTGAGATTAAAAAATAAAGAAGAATACCAAGGGTTACCCCTTTTTCCGACGATTGTGCGTCGGAATAGTAGTCTTCCCCCATAGTTTTTGCGCTGTCGCTGATAGACACAGCCAGATTGCGTATTTCGTTGGCCAAGGGTGCATATTCGGTTTTGTAGAGCGTCAGGGCTTTTTCCGTATCTCCGTCACTGATTACCCCTTGAATTGCCTGTCTTGCAGTTTTTAATGCTTCTTGCTTCAAAAGTATCTGTTCTATTTTCTCTGTGTTTTCTTGTGCAGTTAGGTTGTTTTTTAAAAATTCAATATATGTGCCGGCATCTGCAGAGGCAGCTTCCATATCTTCCTGATATTCCGGTATTTCTGCCGGAGTGCTTGCCGTAGCCATTTTGAGAAGGTCTTTTTCGATCATTTCTACGGAGTGACGTAGATCGGTAGCGGTGCCAATCACTGCATGGGGCCCATTGTAAAAGCCGGAAAAAGAAGTTCCTACTGTTTGCATACCAATGAATAAGGCAATAAAAAGGGCTCCTGCATATAAAAGCATAATGAGGCCAAATGTCAAGGAGAGCTTCTTCCCGATAGATAAGTTTTTCATGATTTTCCTCCAAATTCAAATAAAGGTTAAAAGTAAACTTTGCATACTTTTGCAGCAGTCAGTGGGAATAAGAGAAAATAAAAAGGGCAAGATAGAATAAAGAAATGTGAAGCTCCATAACGCGGTTTATTGTAAACTGTGTATGTTCATGCAAAGAAGCTGCATTTCCGGGTTATTTCATGCGTTCACGACGGAGCTTTTGACGGCGAATGGAGCAGTTTCACTATGGAGTATATACATGGCGTTTAATTTATCAATTGCCTTTTTCTTTTGATCAAACATAGAATGGGCATAAATGTTTAATGTGATAGAAACATTTGAATGCCCCAGAATTTCACTGAGGGTTTTGATATCCACACCAAGCTCTAGAGACCTGGTTGCAAAGGTATGGCGTATGGCGTGAAACTTGTGGCTTCTTACACCGGAATGCTTTAAAACGGCTTGAAACAGTTTTTGGTATCTTCTCGGATCAAGAGGCAGCTCCGCATTAGAAAGAATAAAATGATTTTCATCTGAACATTCTATCTGAGACTGCAGCACCAAATCAATAAGAAAGCTGGGAAGAGGAATTTTTCGAATCGCGTGGATACTTTTTGGCGTTCCGACAGTGAGTGTCGTTTTTTTCCCTGTTTCAGCGAAGTTTTTCACCCGGGATACTGTGCGTGAAATCACCATTGCCTTCGCTTCGAAATCCAAATCCCCCCATTTTAGACCGCAAACCTCTCCAAGGCGTATGCCTGTATAAAAGCAAAGAAGAATACCCAGCAATCTTTTATCATGAGAATCAATAACAGCTCTTTCAATCAACCGTTGTTCCCTTACGGTAAAGGCCTGTACATCCCCTCCGGTAACCCGTGGCACAGAAACAGCACCAAGAATGTTGGCATATTCATGGCTTTCTTTTAAAATTTCACGCAAGGCAGTCTTGTAGATGGTTAGTATTTTCCGTTTGTAGGAGATAGAAATATTAATGTAATTGTTAATATAATTTGAAAAATCCGCAGTTGTTTTTGCAGAGATTTGCGGCTGTCCCTCTTTTTCATAAAACGGAAGCACATATCCTGTGATACATCTGTAATAGCTCTCGAAGGTGGTTGCTTTTACACGCGTTCTTAGTCCTCCGTTTAACCATTCAATAAATATATGGGATGAATTGTGATCTGTTTGAGCCTTATAGGGAGATATGCTTTTCCTGCTTTCCTGTAGCACTTTCTTTTTTTCTTTTACATCTTTGTATGCTTTTGCATAAACATATTTGTATTTTCCGTTGGGCTGCAGTACCCTTGCCTCCCAACGGCCATCTTTACGTTTGTAAATATTTTCTCCACGTCTCGACATAAACGAATGCTCCTCTCAAGTATAATGACTATTTTTTTGACGGCGAATAAGTATGCTAAAATATAAAACAGATAAATACCCAGATATATCATGTAATACGAAAGGCAGTATTTTTATTTATCATAAAAAATGGGCCTTGAAAACGGTAGAATTTACCATATAACTCTATTGACTATTTGTTTAAAGTCGAATATAATGAAAAAAGTGAAAATTATGTAGAAAAAAGAAGGCCGCTGTTTACAATAAACCGCGGCTTTTTGCTATTCCATATTTTTTGTCATGCGCCTGTTTCTTTGACAAGAAACAAAAGCGGAAGAAATACTATACGCTAGCATTCCAGTTCATGGATTTTGAAAAATCGGCAGGAATAAACCTCCCTTGAATAATAAAGTCGTATTGAATATTGCTCCTGCCGGAGCGAATTTGGTACAATGCAAGCAGTGGATAGGGATACACCTCCTTGAGCTTTTATGCTCGTTGCAAAGGGTGCCCCCTCTACCTTTGCAGAAGTCTACGAATAAGCTAGATACCGCCGTTACGCCAGAGGAACTGCTTGCTATCCCCACCGACGAGCTGTGTGCTATTCTTAAGAAAGCCAGTCGTGGCCGCTTCGGAGAAGCAAAAGCGGAGGAAATCCGCACAGCAGCACAGAACTCGTTTGACATTACCATTGCCCCCTCTGCCTTTGTCATGCAGCTGCGACAGCTTTTGGAAATGATCGATCTGCTGGAACGGCAGCTGGACGAACTGGACTTTGAGATTGAGCAGCGCATGAACAAGCTGAATACCTGTATCACCCACCTGCTCCGGTGTAGGCAAAGTGCCGGGAGGTGTCATTCTCGGTGAGATCGGAGATATTTCTCGTTTCCCCGAGCCGAAAAAACTGGTTGCCTTTGTGGGTATCGACACATCAGTATATCAATCCGGTGAATTTAACGGGACGCAAAACAAAATGTCCAAACGCGGTTCACCACATCTTCGCCGTGCGATTTCGCTGGCTGCCAATGTGGTAGCGTTTCACGACCCGGTTTTATCTGCCTTCTATCAGAAAAAACGCTCTGCGGGGAAACATCACTCCACTGCTATCGGCGCCGTCGCTCGAAAGCTGACACTGATTATTTACGCTGTTCTGCGCGACAACAAACCTTACGTTCCTAACTGCTAAATCGTTATTTGACCACAATTCAAGCCGCCGCAAGACGGCTTTTTTGCCGTGCTTTCCTGAATTTATCCTCTATTCTGTAATTTTTTCTCTGCTACGTATTGACTTTTTATAGCTGGTCTTAAAATAGGAAGAAAATGGTTTTCTACCATCGGCAAATTAAGGAGGCCTTGTAGCAATGCTATAAAAAGTTTATCACATTTACTGTGGAGATTCAAATGGCAAGGGGGAAGAACCTGACGTATGCATCACTATAAGCTGTCCACAGAAGGAGTTGTGAATTTCGGTTTATTTTGATTGAACTTTATCATAAAAAATTAAAAATTTTTAATTAAACAAAAATTGTTGATTATAAATTTTCATAGTGCTATAATACCAAGCAGGAATTACATGGAAAAAGAGGCTGGCCGTAAAAAGGATTGGGAAAGGATAAACACCATGGAAAAGGTGGATCGAAGGATTAAACGGACAAAGACAATGATGTGGGAGGCATTGATGGATTTAATGGATGAAATGCCCTTTGGCAGCATTACTGCCAAGGATATTACCAGCCGCGCAGATTTAAACAGGGCTACCTTTTATCTGCACTATAACAATGTTTTTGAGCTGTTGGACGAATTGGAAAATGAAGTTGCGGGAAGCTTTTCCCAAATGCTTGAAAAAATTGAAATTAAACGGGGAGCGGCGTGGGAATACCCTGTTGTAGGGCAAATATGCAGTTTTATTACGGACAACCAGAGGCTGTGCCGTTGCCTGTTGTTAAATCCCCGTAGTGATCGTTTTGCAAAAAAACTAACGGAAATTATGAAGAGAAAGGGGATGCAGGTCAAGCAAGAAATGGGATTGGAGATTGATCCCATGAAGGAAGAATACATTCATCAGTTTATTGCTTGCGGCGCAATGGGCATGGTAAAGCAGTGGCTTTTAGAAGGAATGCCTATGTCTAAGGAGAAAATGACAGAGTTTGCAATGCAGATCATCCGTCCTATTTTTAATATTTTATTACCTTAAATTTATACAGAGAGCGAAATAAGAGAAGGAGTGAGCATTTATGGGGAAGAAAAAAATGGTATTTGCCCTCTTGCTGGCAGCCTGCTTTGGGGCAAGCGGTTGTGCCCCCAGGGAGGCCAAGGCAACAGAGGCCGCTGTGGAAAGTAATATAGTGACGGGTACGGTAGAATGCAAGGAGGTATATGTGCGTGCAAAAATCCCCGGCTATTTGACGGATATTCCCGTTGCCGAGGGGCAGGAGGTTGCCAAGGGCGATTTGCTTTTTACCTCTGACCAACGGGATATTTTGGTGAAGCAAACCCAGGCCTCAGGCACATTAAACGCCGCAAAAGCCGTTATGGAGAAGGCCCAGGCCAATGTTGCCCTTTTGGAAGGGGAGTATACAAAATATCAAGAGCTGTATGAACTGGAAGCCGTTGCCCAAGATGCCATGG
This sequence comes from Tyzzerella sp. UBA1042, assembly GCA_002316675.1. Classification (GTDB taxonomy): domain Bacteria; phylum Bacillota; class Clostridia; order Lachnospirales; family Anaerotignaceae; genus Chakrabartyella. The sequence goes on along the minus strand of DCDZ01000047.1, from coordinate 5,150 downwards.
ATAAGCTGACCACACAGTTGGAAGCGGCAAAGTTGGATGTGCAGGCGGCTACCTCCCAGTATGAGGCGGCACAAGGGGTTTTGGCTGAAGTAAATTTGAATTTAAGCCAGACAGCCCAATATGCACCCTGCAGCGGCACAGTCACCTTAGTGTCGTCCTCTGTAGGGGAATTGGTGGGCAGTGGCACAACCATCATAAGCTTGACTGATTATGAGGATAGATGGATCAATGCCAATGTTGACGAATATGAGGTAGGGAAGCTGGTCGTTGGCCAAACGGTTCCCTTGACCAGTAAAGCCTATCCCGATACTAATTTTCATGGCAACATTGTAAATGTAAGCAAAAATCCCGATTTTGCCGTGAAAAAATCAACCAATGAATTGAACGATCAAGATGTGGTTACATATCAAGTGAAAATTACCCTTTCTGGGGAAGACGATATCATGCTTTACCCTGGTATGCTGGTAAGCGTCAACTTGGATGAGGTGGGTGAGGCGGAATGATAAAGACCTTTCTATGGGGATTTGTCAGAGAAATCAAAATGCTTTGGCAGGATAAGCGTATGCTGTTCCTGTTTTTAATTGCCCCCCTTGCTTTAAGCATCGTTGTTTGCGGTGCATTTCAAAAGGGCATTGTAACGCATATCCCCTTGGCGGCAGTGGAGGAGAATTCCTCCCAGCAGACCAGAGCGCTCATCGAAGCCTTTGACCAGTCGGATCGGTTTGAGGTTCCTTATGCAGTGACAAATCAGGAGGAGGCCCTTGCCCTAATGGAGGCGGGAGAGGTTTACGGCGTGATTGTGATTCCCGGGGCATATACCCGTGCCCTGCAGCTGGGACAGCAGGCGGAGGTATTGGTTGGTATCAACAGTGCGAATAATATTATCGGGAACAGTGCAGTCATCTCGGTGATGCAGGTTGTGAAAACAGTTTCCACACAAATTGCCGTTAAAAGCTTTGTGGCGGAGGGTAGCACTGTGGCAGAAGGGATGGCCAAGGCTGCACCCATTTCCTCGGTTTTGCGCCCTTGGTTTAATCCCCAATTCAGCTATCTGACGTATTTGGGGCTGGGGCTTACGGGGTTGATTTTTCATCAGCTGTTTTTAATGACAGTGGCATCGGCTTTTGCCGAGGAAAAAAAGGAGGGCATTCTCTCCGGAAAAATGACAGGAAAAGAAAGCGCCATCTATTTTGTAAATAAGATTTTGTTTTATGGTTTCTTAGGATATGGAAATATTTTGTGGAATTACTATGGAATCATTACAATTTTTGGATTTCCCATGCGGGGCAGCAAAGAGGATTTGGCGTTGCTTTGCGGCTATTTTATCCTTTGCTTGCTGGGAATGGGGGCCCTTTTGGGCATCCTTTGCAAAAACACAATACACGCCATTCAGTGGCTGATGGCTTTGACATATCCCTTTTTCATTTTGTCCGGCTTTTCCTGGCCTTTGAGTGAGATGCCGACAAGTTTGGTAAAAGCGGC
>DCDZ01000047.1:0-3481 GCA_002316675.1 Tyzzerella sp. UBA1042 | reverse complement strand
ACAAGTTTGGTAAAAGCGGCACAGTTTTTGCCCACAACCCATTTTCTTACCCCTATTAGGGATATTGTGCTTACGGGCATTGGGTTTGAAACAAAAACCATTGCCCATAGCGGGAAAATGGTTTTGTACCTTGGGGCGGTGTTTTTTAGCATGAGCGTCCTTGTTTTTGCCCTTCAGGTTTATATTGCAAAGAGAAGGCAAAAATTGAAAGTATCCGGAAAGGAGGCTGTGCAGCTATGATAGCCGGAATTCGTTTCTTTTTCAGAGAGTGGATTTATTTGCTCAAGCGGCCGCGTACCTTCCTAATTATGGTGTGCATTCCGTTGTTTGTAACATGGCTTTGCGGAAGCGCCTATGAAAAGGGGTACTTTTCGGATTTAAAGATGGGTGTGGTTGATTATAGCTATTCTGCCCAGACAAGAGAAGTGGTTGAAGCATTCCGTCAATCCCCCTATTTTGATATTGTGGGGTATTACGAAAATGAGGAACAGCTAGAGGAAGCAATGAAACAGGGGGAAATCGTTGGATGCTTACTTTTCCCCAGTGATTTTACAAAAAACCTGCAGCAGGGCAGGCAGGCAGAGGTACTCCTTGGTTCCAATGCTGTGAATATGAGCTATGGCAGTACCATAAACGCAAGAGGCTCCGAGGTTTTGGGTACTGTTTCCACCCAAATGGCAGTCAAAAGCTTGGTGGCAAAGGGGTCCAATGTGGAGGAGGCTTTGGCAAAAATGAATCCTGTTGGTTTTTATACCCGCCAATGGTATAATCCCACCAACAATTTTAGCTATTTTTTATCCTTTGGCTTTATTATTGCAACGCTGCAGCAGGTTTTGGTTTATTTTGCTTCCATTTCTCTGATTCGTGAAAAAGAAAGCGGGAAGCTGAAAGAAATCAAGAAAGTACATCCTGTCTTTCAAGTCATATTAAAGGCTGTTGTCTATTATTTAATCGCTATGGGTACATGGACGGTATGTACATGGGTGATGATGGATCAATTCGGTATCCCCATGAAGGCGGATTGGGAGGTTTGGTTTGCCTATAGCTCTTTGTTTATTTTATCGGTCATTACCATGGGGCAGTTGTTTTCATCGGTAATGCCAAACCCGGTATTTGCTACCTCGTCCTCCCTTGTCCTCACCTCGCCTTCCTTGGTGCTGAGCGGGTATACATGGCCGACGATGGCATTAGTGCCCTTTTATCAAAAACTTGCCAATGTATTCCCGTTGACCCATTTCGCCGCAGGCTATCGAGATATGGCGCTGATGGGTACAGGAGCTGTGGGGCAAGAAATGCATATTTTGGGATGGATCAGCGGGAGCTGCTTTGTGTTAAGCTGTATTTTTTGGACAATACGAGTACGTCATATTGCCAAAAAGGAAAAGCAGGCACCCACTCCGTTGGTGCAGGAGGCAGAGCAGGCTGTACAGTAATTTGAGAGAGGAGGCATAAATATGCTGAAATATAAGTATCGAAAGGGCAGTGCCGTGCTGTTAGCAGGCACGTTGGTATTTTCCGCCGCAACGCCGGCTTTTGCAAAAACACAGATTGCAGGGAAAGCTGAGAAAAATGCGGAAGAGAGTGTGGAAGCAGAAGTGGCTGAGAAAAATACGGAAGAAAGCACGGAAGCAGTGGAGGAGGCTGCACCCATGACCCTAGAGGAAATTCAGAAGGAGGCATTAAAAAACAACAGACTGCAATCTACCTTGGAACTGAATTACAAAAAGGTTTTGGCAGGATTAGATGCCATTGATGATGGATTAAGTGACTTGAGAGATGCTCAGGATAGTGCTGCCCATGCCCGCAGAGATGCCAGTGCGGCAGCGGCTCAAGGGGAAAATGAAATCAATAGAGCAGTCGCAGCGGATGCCCAATCCGAGAATCCGCTGGGTTACACAGAACAAACTTTAGCAGGAATCAGCGGAGCACTCCTTTCCGGCAGTGCAAAAATTGCCAGCGGAATAGAGGATATGACGGATAGCATTGCCAAGACACAGCGGGATACCTTGGAGGAGCAGCAGCAGGATTTAAAAAATACAAAACAGGATTTGAATAAGACCCAAGAAGATTGGAAAAATCAAGCGTTGCTCGTATCTCAACTTTTGGTTGTAAAAACCGTACAGATTGAAAAAGGCATTGGTCTGCTGGAAGAAAAACAAGCCTTAATGGAGCGTCTGTATAGCATAGAAGAAAAGAAAGCGGCCTTGGGTTTCAGTATTGCGGTGGATTTAAAGGAGGCAAAGCTTTCTGTGGAGGCAAATGCCAAGGAGATTGAAGCGGCGAAAAATGGCTTGATTCTTGTAAAACGCCAGATCAATGATTTGATGGGAAGAGCTGTTGATGAAGCTTTGGAGGTGGAAGCGCCCAAACTGACCAGAGTGATTGAATATGCGCCGGAATACACGGAAGAGCTTTTAAAAGAGGCCACAGAGAAGAATTATCAGCTGAAAACCCTGCGCAGAGCGTATCAGCAGGCAGAAAAAAAATCCAATGACAGCAGCTTATATTCTGGGCAAATAAAAGCCCATGAGTCGGATATGGATATTGCAACGGTTTCTATGGAAAGCCAGGAGGTTGCCATTGCCAACGATTTGAAGAAAAAACTGGATAGCATTAATCAGGCGGCAAAGGCCTATCAACTACAAAAGGATACCAAGGAAAAAGCTGCAATACAGTGGGAGCAGCAGCAGCAATCTGCGAAATTGGGGCTGGTATCTGGCGTTGAACTGCAAGCCTTAGAGCTTCAATATGCGCAAAATGAGCTTGCGCTGATGCAGGCGGCCTATGATTATGATTTGGCTTGGGAGGAATATCGCCTTTTGATAAACGGCACCTCTTTGGATATTTATGACAGTTATAAGGAACAGGTTGCAGGTTAAAATTTCAAAAAGAAAAAGCTGAACTGCCCCAGAATATACGGACTGTACAAAAAGCGCCCCCGAATGCAAGGAAAAGGAATGAAGCAGGCTGGCACTGAACTTCCATTGGTGTCAGTTTTGCTTTAAGTTGGATACGTTCATGATTGTAAAAGTAGATATACTCATCAATCAGAGATTTAGCCATAGCATGACCATAACAGTTTGCACGCCTTGACATTGACGGTGTTATACCGTATTCTTTGGCTAGGTTGCAATAGCCGTGTGAGGTATATTGAAACCCTTGGTCACTGTGAAGCTGCAGTTCTGCGGTGACCACTTCTTTTTCTTTGGCAGCGCGAATGGTGTTTCAAACGAGGCTGACGGTTTGCTCCGTACCTGTTTTGTAAGAAATAATGCTGCAATCGTATAAATCTCTGATAACCGATAAATAAAGAACACCTTATCCACTATGAATGTACGAAATATCTGTTACCCATTTTGGGTTTGGCCGTTCAGCGTGGTTACGATTGAAAAGATTTTCGTATTTATTCCTAATATTCGATAATTTGTCTTGCCAAAGGCTCATCCCGGTCCTGCTTGTCCATTCGTTTTACATAGCCGTA
>DCDZ01000012.1 GCA_002316675.1 Tyzzerella sp. UBA1042 | reverse complement strand
CCAGATCATTTTTAAAAATGATCGATCATGATCCCCAAGGAGGGGCAGGCAGGCCTCTCCTTTCAATTTCTATGGAAGGCCAAGAAAAAACGGCACAAAGAGAAGTCTGCAATATAAAAAAACCTGTGGGGCAAAAATAAATTGCTCCGCAGGTTTTTGTCATTCTAAAAATATCTTTTTACCTTCTCTGCCACGAAAATTTTTCATAGGCTACAGAACAAAGGTCATTGCAATACTAAAATAAATTACAAGAGCCACTGCATCCACAACGGTAGAAATTAAGGGGCCCGCCATCATCGCTGGATCAAGCTTCATGGTCTTCGCCAAAATAGGCAGAAGACAGCCGATGGTTTTGGATAAAACAACAACTGCCGCCATACTCAAGGAAACGGAAAGGTCAATCCAAAATCCCGTATCCGTATTGATAAATGTCATTTTAACCATATTAATGATTCCTAAGGCAGCACCGCATAAAACACCAACCCGGATTTCCTTCCAAACAACCTTCAGCGAATCCTTTGTGCCGATTTCACCCAGGGCCATACCGCGAATGATCATCGTAGAGGCCTGGGAGCCTGCATTACCGCCGGTTCCTGTAATAATAGGTATGAACCCGGAAAGCACCACAGCGGCTTCCAAAAGGCTATTATACTGCAAAATAACAAAGCTGCTTAATGTTCCGGAAATCATTAAGACAGACAACCATACAATTCTATTTCTGGCAAGCACGATAACCGGCGTTTTTAAATATTCGTCATCAGAGGGAAGCAAGGCCGCCATCTTTTCCATATCTTCCGTTGTTTCCTGATCAATAACATCGACGATATCGTCAACGGTGATAATGCCCACCAAGCGCCCTTCCGTATCCGTAACAGGCAAGGCCATCCAGCTATATTTTTTAAAGCTGTTTGCAACCTCCTCCTGGTCATCCGTAGTCAAAACAGACACAACATCATCCTGCATGAGCTCTTCTATAATATTATCATCCGCTGCAAAAATCAGTGTTCGCAGGGGCACCACGCCAATGAGCTTTCTTTGATCATCGATCACATAACAGGTATAAATGGTTTCCTTATCCGTACCTGTATATTTGATTTGCTTCATTGCATTGGCCACCGTCATGGTGCTGCGCAATTTCACAAACTCAATAGTCATCAAGCTTCCTGCCGAATTTTCCGGATAATTCAAAAACTGGTTAATCAGCGTTCTTTTTTCCGCATCCGTATTGCGCAAAACCTTTTTTACCAGATTCGCCGGAGCCTCCTCCAAAAAGTCTACGGTATCATCTAAAAACATTTCGTCTACAATACTGCGAACCTCTCTATCCGTAATAGAGTGTACAATATGCTCCTGGGTATCACTATCCATATAAGAAAAAACATCTGCCGCCATATCCTTGGTAAGCAAGCGAAAGGCAAAAAGCTGTTTTTCCGCCGTTAATTCCTCAAAATATTCCGCCACGTTGGCAGGCTGCTCCGAGTTTAATTCCTCTTTTAACCGTACATAGTCTCCCGAAGCCATTAGCTTATTCAAAAAGTCAAACACTTCCAACATTTCCTCCATTGCGTTCACCTCATTCCAATAAAAAAACACGACTTATTATTTCAACTCAGCCGTGTATTATCCGAAAAAAGGCACACAAACCCAAGGGTCTAGCCCAAAGCATACGGCAAACCCAAACACACGGCCATATTCAGTTGACACGTTCGATAACTCTCAGGTTCTAACGGAATACTATCGTTCTTGCCGTCCATTCAAATCCACCTCAGCTTCCATAAAAAATTTTAATACTTCTTTAGTATATCCTTGAAAAATTTTGCCGTCAACACCCTTTACAAAAAATTTACAAAAAAATCTGTAACTTTCCCAGAAAAAGTTGCGCCAAATGCATACCGAAAGGGGTCATTTTCATGCTTCCATGGACAAACCTTAACCCATCATATCATAAATACTGCGAAAAAGGGGTGTTTTTTCATGCATTGCATAAAATACCGCCCCGGAGCGCAGGCACATCTCACCCAAGGCGGCCCTATGCCCTTTTAATGCCCTGTCATATGCCGCAAGAACAGCGGGGGTCAGCTCCAAGTCGCAGGTTTCGCCCGTTTCCGAATCAACCAGACGGGCCGCCTGTCCCTCCTTGGGGCTTTCCTCCTCAGCGGATAAAACCTGAACCAAGCATACCTGCTGTTTCTTTCCCTGTAATACCCGCAGTGCCTCCTCCATTGGGATCTCCGCAAAAAAATCAGATATCACAAAGGCCATTCCCCGGGCCAAATTTCCGCTGTATAGCCCGGCACGCAATAAATTGGAGCCGCCGCTGCATTCCGCTTTGTCCAACAGCGTTAAAAGCTCGAAAAAACTATTTTTTTGAACGGCGCCTCTTTTTTCCAAAACGATAGCATCGTTCCAAAGAAACAGATTGACCCGGTCGCCGCCGCAGAGGGCAATATATGCCAGGGAGGCGGCCACAGCCTTGGCCTGCAGGAATTTTTCTCCCTTTTCCATGGAGCTGCTGCAATCTAAAAACACATTCACCTCTGCCTGCTTTTCTTCCATAAAAAGCTTTACATACAGCTTGCCAAAACGGCCGAAGCTGTTCCAATCCACCCGCCTAAGATCATCCCCCGAGATATATTCCCGAAAATCGGAAAATTCCAGAGAGCTACCCTTTGCCTGAGATTTTCTTGCGCCGCTGTATCCGTCCACGCTCAGCCTTTGGCGCAAGCCAAGGGAAAGCCGTTCCAGCTGCATCAAATATTCCTTTGTAAACACATCGTGTACTGTTCTCATAGCAATAACGCCTCAATCACTTGGTCTACGGTAATGCCGTCTGCCATACCCTCAAAATTCAAAAAAATACGATGACGCAAGGCGCCCTTGGCAACGGCCTTCACATCCTCATAGGCCACGTTATACCGTCCGGCCATTAAGGCGTATACCCTTGCCGCAGCCATGATTGCCTGAGCGCCTCTGGGGCTTGCGCCAAAGCGTACATATTTTTTTACCATATCCGGCGCTTGGTCATACTCCGGATGGCTTTTCAAAACCACCTCCATGCTATAGTCCGCCACAGGCTCTGCCACGGGGACAGTTTTGGCAATCTCCCGCAGCTCCAGCAAGCTTTCTTTGCTGCAGCGTTTTTTTGCTTCCCGGGGTGTGCCCATTGTGGTTGAGGTAACGATTTCCAAAAGCTCCGCTTTCGTGGGAAAGGGCACCGTAAGCTTAAACAAAAAACGGTCCATCTGGGCCTCCGGCAAAGGGTATGTTCCCTCAGATTCCAAGGGGTTTTGGGTTGCCAATACAAAAAAAGGTTCCTCCAAGGTATACGTTTCGTTTCCGCTGGTTATGGTATGCTCCTGCATGGCTTCCAACAAAGCGCTCTGGGTTTTTGGCGTAGCTCTGTTAATTTCATCGGCCAAAACAATATTTGAAAAAATAGGCCCTTTGCGAAATTCCATGGTCATTTCCCCATGGGCATTTTTTGTCATCACCATAGTCCCCGTAACATCGGCAGGCATTAGGTCCGGTGTAAACTGAATGCGGGAAAACTCCAAATCAAGGACTTTTCCAATGGTTTTTACAAGCTGGGTCTTCCCCAAGCCGGGCAAACCCTCCAGCAATACATTTCCTCCGGCAATCATTGCCGTTAATACCCCTCTGATTACCTCCCTCTGACCAATCATGACCTTGCCGATTTCCTCTTCTATCTGTTCCAGCTCCGTTTTAAAACGGCGAATTTTTTCTTCATTCATCACGCAATCCTCCCTCTTCTTCATGGCTATAGTATACGTGGTTTTCCCTTACTCCGTCAATGAAAGAGGGAAATCGTAAAGAAATATCATGAAATTGTTTGGTTTTTCTTAAAAAAGGGAATGTATACTATCATACAACGCTGCGTTTTTATGGGGTGCCCCCTTTCCGGCGAAATCAATGGTTTGTTTTTTCGCCTTCGCGGGCATATTGGAAATTTAACGCAATTAGTATGGAAATATTATGGATTTCATTGTATGATATTAAAAGCGAGATTATAAGCAGGGTTCTGGGACGATATCAAAGGGGCATACCTATGAAAAAATTCGATATAAAAAACTTAGATAAATCTTATTTGAAAATTTGTCTATATATCTTCGTACTTGCCACAGCCGTTATTTTATTTGAAAAGATCATTGGGCATCTTCCGAATTTAGGCAATGTATTTCACCGGGCAGTCAATACCATTTTGCGCTTAGGTGCACCGTTTTTTATTGGCTTTGCCATTGCTTATATTATGAATCCTTTTATGAAGTTTTTTGAGGATTTCTTTATGAAGCACAGTGCAAAGGCAAGGGCACATCACAAGCTAACGAGAATTTTTTGTATTTTAATCAACTACATCTTTATAATTGGAAGCATCTCCTGGATTTCTATTTACCTGATCCCCGAGCTGAAAACCTCTGTGGTTTCTTTTGTATCCCAGCTTTCTACCTATTCTACGCAGTTGAATACATCCACAACAGAATTTTTTGATCGGATTCACTTTATTAATTCCGCCGATGTAACAAATATTATCAATAAACTCCTTGCACCCATTATGAGCGCATTTGAAAATGTTCCGGCGCTGATCACCAATATTCTGACGAACCTTTATTCCGTGGGGAAAATAACGGTGGATATTATCATGGCAATCTTTATTGCTTTTTATATGCTGTATGATAAAGAGAATTTCAGAAAACAAACCCATAAAATGGTTTATGCCCTTTCCAGCCGCAAAACGGCAGAGAAGCTCTTTTATAATGCCCAAAGAATTAACCGTATTTTTCAAAACTTTATTGTGGGCAAGGCAATCGACTCTCTTATCATCGGGATTCTGGCCTTTATCGGCTTTCGCCTGCTCAATGCACCCTATCCGTTGATTTTAAGCTTAATTGTAGGTGTAACCAATATGATTCCCTACTTCGGGCCTTTTATCGGCGCAATCCCCGCAGCCATCATGACGTTTTTAGTCAGCCCCACAACCGCCGTATGGGTTCTTTTATTCATTCTGGCGTTGCAGCAGTTTGACGGAAACTTCCTGGGGCCTAAAATCTTGGGGAATTCTCTGGATATCAGCCCCATTTGGATTATCCTTGCTGTAATTTTGGGCGGCGCTCTCTTGGGGCCTGTGGGTATGTTTATCGGCGTACCGGTTTTGGCAACCCTCAAAATGTTCCTTATGGAATATATCAATCGTAAATATGAAAAAAAATATGCCGCTACGGACCCCCTAGCCTTAGAAAGCCAAGGCCCGGAAGCTCCCCCAAAGGCATAAGTATAAACGAAGGAACAGTCTTTTTTTATATGCTGTTCTTTCCATTTTTTTGGAGGACAAAATGAATCAAACCAAACAAACGAACCTTTTTGCTTTAATCTTTTTTGTATTTTTCATAGTAAGCGGGCAGCTTTTGTATCTCATTCCCATCATGCGGGAAATCCCCTATGTATGGTTCACGGGCATTGTACAAATTGTATACTGTATCATTCCCATGATCGGTTATTTTATTTGGACAAAAAAAAATCCCAAGGAAGTCTTTCGGCTCTATCCTCTGGGATGGAAAAATCTTCTGCTGATTATTGCTTTCGGCTTTACCATACAGCCGCTGATGCGCTTTCTTTCCTTCTTCACCTCTATGTTTTTTCCCAACGTGGCTCAGGAAATTGCCGATTCTTTGGAGGGCACAGGCTTTATTGGGACATTGATCTCCATGGCGGTCTTACCTGCTTTTTTGGAGGAGCTTTCCCTGCGAGGCGTGTTTTTATCCGGCTACCGTCGTTTGGGCACATGGAAAGCGGTTTTCTGCACCGCCTTGTTATTCGGGCTGCTGCATATGAACCCCCAGCAGTTTCCCTATGCCTTTTTTGCCGGCTTGTTTTTCTGTTTTCTTGTGGAAAGAACAGGCTCCATCTGGGCCTCCATCATTCCCCATTTTATTATCAATGCAACCAACGTGATTGCCATGTTTCTCCCCATTACGGAGGAGGTTACGGAGATGGAACTGCCGGCAAACACAGTGATTTTGCTCTACACCGGCGTAGGTGCCTTTCTTTCCCTGCCCTTTTTAGGGCTCATCCTGTTTGCGTTTTTGAAAAACAATCCTGTTTCTAATCCATATGCAAGGAAAAACGGGACGGCAGAACGGTTTTTATCCATTCCAATTTTTTGCGTATTCGGCCTGTTTCTTATTTTTGGCATCCTTCCCTACATCCAGTATTTGTTTTAATGGCGGTATATCAAAACGCGCCAAGACGGCCCTTGGCGAAAATTTTCATCAATCCAAAGCAGCACATTTTCCTCAGGAAGGTGCGCTGTTTTTTATTCTTGTATGAGGCGAAAGCGAGGAATCGTTTCCCCGTCAATCTCCACTGTTTCCAAAAACATATGCAGAGGCCGCACCCAAAGGCCATAGGGTTCATATATCTCATCCTTGGTATCTCCTTTAATCATAGCTTATTTTCAAGCCTATCATATTTCCGGCCTTCTTACAACAAAAGCCCTTTTTTTCTAAGGAAAAATACCAAGGAGCCTTTCCTACTTCTGTCAACCTTATAAAACATAAAAAAACGGTATCCGCATCTCTTGGCGAATACCGCTTTTTATTAAAATATCTATGGCAATGCACTTACTGCTCCATCTGTCTTCCTAAAAATCCGGCCGCTGTCTGGGCAAGCTTGCCCTCCACCTCTCCCATCTTTTTATCCTTAGAAAGGAAGATAATGGCACCCATGGCATCACCCTCGGCAATAATTGGTGTAATCAGCTGATGGTTATAGCCCTCCATGCTGTCATCATCCAATATAGGCACAAAGTTGCTGTCATTTTTATCGGCAATTAAGGTGGTTCTTTTGTTAATACACTTTTCCATTTCTGGGCTGATATGTTTTTCATACAGCTCTTTTTTCGAGCCGCCGGAAACGGCAATGATCTGATCTTTATCCACAATGCAGGTCACGTGCCCTGCCGTTTGCGCCAAGCTATCCGCATACTCTTTTGCGAAGGTGCCTAATTCACCAATAGGTGAATATTTCTTTAAAATAATTTCACCCTCTCTGTCTGTGAATATCTCCAGCGGATCGCCTTCTCTAATACGCAATGTGCGGCGAATTTCCTTTGGGATAACCACCCTGCCTAAATCATCTATTCTTCTTACGATTCCCGTCGCTTTCATTGAAATACCTCCGTTTACAAATAAGGTTATTGCTTTGATTTCTCTTGTGCTTGTATTATTTGTAAAAGAATCGAAATTATACCTAATCCTTTTTTAGAATAGAAATAAAAAAATTCCTTTTTAACTGCAAAAAAGTCAGTACTCTTTTCCTTTCCAAAAATTGCTTTTTTAGAATTATGTATACCGTTTGGAAATGAAGTTTATGAAATGATTTGGGAGTATAAAAAATGCTTTTTTAAAAAAGTTCATAGTAAATACAACTTACCTTTCAAAGAAAACGGCAGGGTTTTGAAAAGGGTGCCGACAAAGCCGACACCCAAAAAATACCAAGATATGTTATAGTTTATTCTGCTTTGCCGTCTCTGCTCATCAAATCCAACACAGCCTGCTCCACATTTTTCCCTTGAAACAAAACCTCGTAGATTGCATTGGTAATGGGCATATCCACATGGTGGGCCTTTGCCAGTGCATCCGCAGCCTGCACCGTATTCACACCTTCCACAACCATTTTGACCTCCGCCAAGGTTTCCTTCAGGCTTTTTCCCTGACCCAGCAGAATGCCCGCCCGGCGGTTTCTGGAATGCATACTTGTACAGGTTACAATCAAATCGCCAATGCCGGAAAGGCCGGCAAAGGTTTCCGCCTTTCCGCCCATCTCCACACCGAGGCGTTTCATCTCCGTAATCCCCCGGGTCATAATCGCCGCTTTGGTATTATCCCCAAAGCCCAACCCATCCGACATACCAGCCGCAAGGGCCATAACATTTTTCAGTGCCGCCCCCATTTCCACACCAATCACATCTGTATTGGTATAAAGGCGAAATCTCCGGTTCATAAACTCTGCCTGCACCATTTTTGCCGTTTCCTCATTTTCAGAAGCAATGAGACAGGCAGTAGGAACATCTCTGGCAACCTCCTCCGCATGGCTTGGGCCGGAAAGAATGCAGACCTCACACAGGGGAATACATTCCTGAATCACTTGGGAAAGACGCTTGAGGGTCCCTTCCTCCAGACCCTTAGCAACATTTACAATCACCTGTTCCTTGGTAATATAAGGAGCAAACTCTATGGCTGTTTGCCGCACCGCTCTGGAAGGCACGGAAAAAATAATGATTTCCGCATCCTCCACGGCTTTTTTACGCTCTGCCGTAAAAAGAAGCCCCTGGGGCAATGTCACACCGGGCAAATACTTTTTATTTTCTCTGTCTTTTTCCAGTTCATCCACGGCATCCTGCCGTCTGGACCACATCGTCACAGCGTGTCCATGCTTTTGCAGCATGATAGCCAAGGCCGTTCCCCAACTGCCCGATCCTATTACCGCAACCTTTTTCACTGTTGCCACCTCCAATATACTCCTACTGCACACTCTTATGCAGTGTAAATTTATTTTCCGTACCGGTGCGTAACCGTTTTACATTTGCCCGATGAAGCCAAAGGGCCAAAAGTGCCAACAGGGCAAGTAACACAACGCCCTCCACCGGCATCCCTAAGAAAAAGGCACTGATAGGGATGGAAATAGAAAACAAGATTGACCCCACAGAAATAAAACGAAAACAAACAACGGCCAAAAACCCTATGCCAATGGAGATCATTCCCAGATAAGGCGAAAAAACAAACGTTAAAGAGAGTACCATACCGATGGTGGCGGCAATGCCTTTTCCCCCTTTGAATTTTAAATAAAAGGGAAAGTCATGGCCTAAAATTGCCCCTGCCCCTGCATAAATGCCCGCCAAAAGGCTTTCCTCGGGAAACAGCATTCTGCAAAGAAAGAATGCCGCAATACATTTTAAAATATCTCCAAGAAATGTGGAAGCCCCGGCACGAAAGCCCAATACCCGCAGAGCATTGGTTGTGCCTAGGTTTCCGCTGCCTTTTTTTCGCAAATCCGTTTTTGTAATCTTGCCGACAATGAATGCCATGGAAATACAACCAATAAAGTACCCGATTAGCAAACTAATGAGCTTAAACATATCAATCCTTTTCCCCTTTTTCCCTTACAATAAAATGAACTGGCGTACCCACAAAGCCAAAGGCTTCTCTCAATTGATTTTCTATATATCTACGATAAGAGAAATGGAATAATTCCCTCTCATTCACAAAAATTACAAACGTGGGGGGTTTTACGGAAACCTGCGTCATATAATAAAGCTTCAGCTGACGGCCTTTATCCGCAGGGGGCTGTTGCATGGCCATTGCTTCAATTAATACCTCATTCAAAACGCCTGTGCTGATTCTTAAGGCATGGTTCTCATTTACGGTCTGGATCAATTCCAGCATACGGTTGATTCTCTGCCCGGTAAAGGCGGAGATGAATACCCTGGGGGCATAGGCCATATACGCCAGCTCATTGCCGATATCCTTCAAATAGGTGTTCATGGTTTTATCATTCTTTTCGATGGCATCCCATTTATTTACGGCAACAATGGCAGCTTTGCCCCTTTCATGGGCAATCCCCGCAATTTTTGTATCCTGATCCGTAATGCCTTCATTGGCGTCAATGACCAAAATGGCCACATCGCACCGCTCCACTGCGGCAACGGCACGAATGATGCTAAATCGTTCAATTTCTTCTTTGATTTTGCTTTTCCGGCGCATTCCCGCCGTATCAATAAAAACATATTTTTTCCCGTCTACGGTAATGGGGGTATCAATGGCATCTCTGGTTGTTCCGGGAATATTGCTGACAATCAAGCGGTCTTCCCCTAAAATTTTATTGATCAAGGAGGATTTTCCTACATTTGGCTTTCCAATAATGGCAACACGAATGGCATCGTCCTCTTCCCCCCCATGGGAATCATCGGGGAAGTGGGTTACAACCTGATCCAGCAAATCCCCAAGGCCCAAGGCCTGTCCAGCGGAAACAGGCAAGGGATCGCCGATGCCCAGCTCATAAAATTCATAAATATCCAGAGTATCCCGCCTTGTGCTGTCTACCTTATTTACTGCCAGCACCACGGGCTTCTTTGTGCGGCGCAGCATATTGGCCACCTGCATATCATCATCGGTAATTCCTGTTTTTACGTCGGTCACAAAAATCACAACATCGGCGGTTTCAATGGCAATCTCCGCCTGCTGTAAAATCTGTTTTTGAATAATTTCCTCGGAATCGATTTCCATTCCGCCGGTATCAATCAACGTAAATTTATAATTCAGCCATTCCACATCCGCATAAATACGGTCCCGGGTGACCCCCGGTGTATCCTGAACGATGGAGATTCTCTCTCCCGCCAAGCGGTTAAATAATGTAGATTTCCCTACATTGGGACGGCCAACCACTGCTACGATTGGTCTGCTCATGTTTTTTCCTCCATATTTCTCTATTGCAAATAAACTGATTTTTTATATCATGTAGGACATTTCCGAAAGCCTACGAAAATTCCGCCAAGCCTGCAAAGGGCTTGCAATTTTGGAATGCCCCGACCCAAAAGCCATTTTAGAATTATACCACAGTATTCTTTACAAATACAATAGTACCCGGGGATTTCAGCCCACAAGCTCCATAACTCCTGCCATAACACCCCGCTTCTCTCCCATCTTTCTGTGGGAATAAAAGCGCTCTGTATCACACATGGTGCAAAGCCCCGCAACCTCAATGTTTTCCACGCCCATATCCGCAAGAAGGCGGCGATTTGTTTCCCAAAGGTCAATGCGATATTTTCCCGTCGTCTCCGGGTCATCGAATATAATTTCCTCCGCAAAGGCTATCTTTTCTTGAAACAACGAAACCACCGGTTCGTCCACCTGAAAACAGCACTTGCCGATCGAAGGCCCAATGGCCGCCACAATGTCCTTGGGGTTCGTGCCGAAGGCATCCACCATGGCCTGCAGGGTACGCTCCGCCATACGGTTTCCCGTGCCCATCCAACCACAATGGGCCATACCAATGGCCTTTTTCTTTGTATCCAGCAAAAAAACAGGCACGCAATCTGCGCCAAAAATAACCAAGGGAATATGGGGCGCATTGGTAATCAGTCCATCCACATCCAGATAGCCTCGTTCCCGAAAAACACCCTTGCCTTTATCCGCCGTTGTAATCCGCCGCACATTGGTGGTATGGGTCTGTTGGGAGGTCACATAGTTTTCCTTTGAAAAGCCCATGGCTTCCCCAAGAATTGTATAATTTTGCAGAACGATCTCCTTTTCCTCACCTCGGGTGAAGCCCATATTCATAGCCCCATAATCACCTTGGCTTACGCCGCCGTGGCGGGTGGTAAAGCAGTGCTTCACCATTTTTGCCTGGGTCAAATTATCAAAAATAACGACTTCCACACCATTCACTTTTTCTATCTTCATGCCGTACTCCTTATGTTAACCAAAATGCATTCTCCGTATAACGAAAATAGGTTTTGCCATCCTCCGCCAAAACCTCCGCCACGTCAAAGCGAAAGTCTTCCTCCAAGGCATTTTCCGCAATATACGCCTTGGCTGTACGGATAATATGCGCCTGCTTCCGTCGGTCTACCGCTTCGGCAGGTTCGCCTGTTTTTCGTCCTGCCCTATATTTTACTTCGGTAAAAATAATGTATGTATCTTTTTTTGCAATAATATCAATCTCGCCGCCTTGGGCACGGTAATTTTTATCTAAAATCTCATAGCCCATACGCCGCATTTCTTTGACTGCCAAGGCTTCCCCCACAACGCCCTTTATGTGGTTATCCTCCGGGGGCATGAAGTTTTTCACAAAACTTCTGCGGTGAATGGGGCAAAGCCCTTGGGTGCGAATGGCCGCAATATGCTCCGCCGAGCCATAGCCTTTATTGGAATAAAAACCGTACCCGGGATATATCTCCTCATAGGCTTCCATCAATCTGTCACGGTATACCTTTGCCACAATGCTAGCAGCGCCAATGGACAGGCTCTTGGCATCTCCTTTGACAATCCCCCTTTGCCTAATGGGAATATCGGGAATGGTCACCGCATCCGCCAAAATAAATCCGGGGGTCGGGTTCAGCTGTGCAATGGCTTCCCGCATGGCTTCATAGGTGGCCTGCAAAATATTGATTTCATCGATTCTCTCCCAAGAAATAACACCAATGCCATAAGAAACTGCCTTTTCTAAAATTTCATCATAGAGCGCCTCTCTTTTTTTTGCAGACAGCTTTTTGGAGTCATCGATCCCTGCAATGGTACAGCCTTGGGGAAAAATGACTGCCGCCGCAACAACGGGTCCTGCCAAGGGTCCCCGCCCCACTTCATCCACGCCGGCAACCAGCGTATAGCCTTGCTCGTAGCATTCTTTTTCATACCGCAAAAGGCCTTCCAAGCGCAAAAGCTCTTGTTCATAAGCGGCCTTTCGCTTAATTGCAGAAGCCACGGCAGCCTGCACACCCTTTCTTTCATCCACGGCATACATTCCAAGGGCTTCCTCTAACCCTTCCATGGGGCAGTTGTGCAAAAATTCTTTGATTTCTTTTATGGATTGCATAGTCTCCCGCCTCTCTTTGGTAATTATACCATAAAATCCAGCAAAATCCTAAAGGCCCGAAAAAATTCCTGAAGGCTCTTTGTGGAAAAAAGCGCAACAAAAAAGCGTCTGTATGGCAGCAGACACTTTTTTGTCTGTAAATTCAGAATACTCATGGATGCGCACAACAAGAAAGGAACGCACAAGCATTTTTATCAATGGAAAAGCAGTTAAAAAAGTAATGATTAGAAAAACAGGTTTATTTTGATGTGAGAAATGACACAGAAAATGCCAAGGAACTCGAATTAATCCGCCTCATTTTTAATGGACCAGTAAATCATAAAAGCAAGGGAGGCTCGCAATACAATAATTCCTCCAATAATGAGGATTTCTTGAAAATCATGTACAATCACCGTCCGCAAAATCTCTCCGCCCAATTTAAACTCAAGGGCCATTGCCATTCCCTTAGAAAGATTCAAGCGGGTACGGGTATTGCCCCGCACATAATCATAAATCCCTCGAACGCCGGCTACCACCAGCACGATCACACCCACAAACTCAAACATTAATATGGCTGCTTCTGTAAGCACAAGTAAGGTTTGATGTAAAAAATCCATTGCAGCAACACCTTTCAAAAATTTTTGTGTAGTATATCATTTTTTTTCGCAAAAAGCTACAATATCTCTGTAAAAAACTGAATTTCCTCATATTTTCACAAAAACGAAAAAAACAGTTCCTTTATTTTGGTTTTCTCAAGGACATTCTGTCCATATACAATATACACAAAAATAGAAATTTTACTGCCTGAAGAAAAAAGGCCGACAGAAATTATATTTTTCCGCCGACCGTTTTTTACACCATATTTTTTATAGTTTGAGGCTTTTCAAAGAATTTTTTTCATCCATCAAAAAAGTTTTTATAAACTCAATCGCTATTTTTGCTCCGTGCTAAACAATCAAAGGTTTTCAGTTTTTTCATCACCAAGCCATGAATGCTGTTTTCAGGATATACCCCTGCGGCATCCTTTTCCCCCGCAGGCATTCCCATCAAAAGGGCAATGCCCTCTTCTATATGGCTGATGGGATAAATATGAAATTCTCCGTTTTTGACCGATTCCACAACCTCATCCTTGAGCACCAAATCCTTCGTGTTGGACATGGGAATGATGACCCCTTGGGTTCCTGTAAGGCCGCGTTTTTTGCAAAGGTCATGAAAGCCTTCGATTTTATGGGTCACACCGCCAATGGCCTGAATTTCCCCCTTTTGGTTTACCGACCCGGTGACGGCCAAATCCTGCCGTATGGGCACCTCCGATAAGGAAGAAAGGATACAGTAAAGCTCCGTACTGGAGGCACTGTCTCCGTCTATGCCATTATAATTTTGTTCAAAACAGATTCTGCAAGAAAGGGACAGTGGAAATTTCTGGGCATAGGTCTGCCCCAAAAACCCGTTAATGATCTGCACTCCTTTATCATGGGTTTGGCCGCTTAAGCGGGCTTCCTTTTCAATATTAATAATGCCCGATTTCCCTACATAGGTTGTGGCGGTAATCCGGCTGGGGTTTCCGAAGGCATAGCTGCCCATATCCAAAACCGCAAGGCCGTTGATCTGCCCAACCTGCTTTCCGTCTGTAGCAATCATAATGACGTGTTCATCCAGCATTTCCCCAAGCTTCTCTTCATAAAGCTTCATTCTTTGTTCTTTTTCAAAAATTGTTTTCTTCACATGGGTCGCCTTAACCACCGGCGCCTCCTCCATTTTTGCCCAAGTTACTGCCTCACAAAGAATTTCCGCCAGCTGATTAAACCGGGTGGAAAGCTTATTCTGTCGCTCCACCAGTCTGGAGGAATATTCTAAAATGGCGCAGACAGCGCTGGCGTCAAACTCCATGGTTTTTTCCTGCTCCACAAAACTCTTAATGAAGCCCACAAGCTTCCACATATTTTCATGATTGCGGGGCATTTCATAATCAAAATCCGCCTTGATTTTGAAAAATTTATCAAACTCCTCGTCATATTCACTGAGCAGTTCATAATAATAATTACTGCCAATCATGATCACCTTAATATCTGCCGGAATGGGCTCCGGCTTTAGTGTGGGCGCAACCGTTGTACCCAGCTGATCTCTGTTGCTGTCCATATTGATTTCCTTGGTCTTTATCACCCGGCGCAGCGCCTCCCAAGCCAGCGGCATAGAAAGAATATCCTGGGCCTGCACAATGAAATAACCGCCGTTTGCTTGATGCAGCAAGCCGCCCTTGATCTTCATAAAATCCGTGGTTAAATTACCAAACTCGCTGTCATACTCCACCTCGCCTATGAGGTTTGAGTAGGTAGGGTTAAAGGTCACAACCACAGGTGCCCCCTCACTTTTAGAATGATCTACAATGAGGTTTACCTTATACTTTAACGTAACATCCTCTGCCGGCTTCTTCCCAAGCATGGGCAACAAAGACGAGAGTCCGTCATCGTTCTCTTCTTCATCCTCATAAAACTGGCTTAGGTTTTCCAGAACATCCTCCCGCACATCGTTGATATATTCAATAACGCGTTTGCAATCCTGATACTTTTCCTGCACCCCGCTGATGTGGTGCCCGATGGCAAACATACCAACCTGATACTCCAATTGCTCAAGCTCTTTCTTAGAGGCCTTATCCAGCTCTCTTATATCACGCATAATGGTTCCGGCCTTTTCTTGAACCACCTGCGAATTTTTTTCAATCTCATTTTTAACGTCTTCCGCCAAAGCATCATAATCCTCTTCCCCAATGGCGCTGCCTTCCACAATGGGCATAAAATAGATGCCCGAATTGGTTGTCTTTACTTGAAAGCCCAAATCCCCCGCCATTTTACTCATTTCTTCCATTAAAGTGCTTCTTTTTTCATCATAGGAACGCATTAAATCGCTTTTTTGCTTTTCATACTCCTCGGCCCGAAATACCTTCTGAATCTCTGATTTTAAGAGCTGCACCAGCTCACTCATATCCTCTTTAAACTGCTTTCCCCGGCCCCTTTCAAACCGCAAAGCCAAGGGATTTCTGGGGTTTTGGAAATTATATACATAACACCAATCTCTGGGGACAGTCTCTGTTTCCGCCAGCTTTTGCGTGCTGGCTCTTGCATAGGTTGTTTTCCCCGTGCCCGAAGGGCCTGCCATATAAATATTATACCCCTTCATTTTCACCATCAAGCCAAAATCCACGGCACGCACGGCACGCTCTTGGCCGATGATCCCTTCTAACGGTTTGATTTCACCCGTTGTATGAAATGAAAAGTCTTTAGGAAAACAGCCGTTTTTTAGCTGCGTATAGTCTAATTCCTGCGCCATGCTTCCTCTCCTCCTTCCAAAAATGCCGACATATCGCATTTGTTCCGCTCGCCCTGTCGGCACTTTTTTTATTGCAATGTTTTTTCGTAGTCCTCATAAATAGGATAATATTTCCACATAATGACCGCATCCTCATGGGTATCGGAATAATAGTTTTTCCGGATGCCCTCGGGTCGAAAGCCGTATTTATGATATAACCTTTGCGCCGCCGTATTATTGATACGAACCTCTAAGGTAATGCCGATCATTTCCCGCGCAAGGGCAACCTCTTCCAAGCTTTGCATCAAAAGATCCCCAATGCCCTGTCTGCGGTATTCGTGTAAAACGGCAACATTGGTAATATGCCCTTCCGTAATAACGTGCCACATACCTGCGTAGCCGACTATTTTCTCTCCGTCCATGGCCACAAAATAAACAGCCATCTTGTTTTCCTTTACCTCCCGCACAAAGTCCGCTCTGGTCCAAGGGATGGAAAACGTAGCCTCCTCTACTGCCAGAACTCCGTCAATGTGCGCCTCTTCCATTGGGATTACTCGAATCATCCTGTTTCCCCTCTCCCCGCAGGCGTTCTTCCCGCTCTCGTTCCGCCTGTGATTTTCTTAAATAAATCAGCGCAAAAGCATCGCCCTTCACTGCACCGCCCTCTTTTACAAGCTCCATGGCCAAAGCTGCCACCGATGCAGCCCTTTGCAGGGAGCAATGGGCAGGCGCAAACATAAAATCAGGGTAAAGAGACAGCTTTTTTTTGTGCACCGGCACACCGTCTCCTAAAAAAATAACTTTTTCAGCATAATTGTTTGCCATTTGTATAACCTCCTCAATACTGATGGCCAGCATCGGGGTCAAACGGCATAATTTCCCGTTGTCCCAGCGGTAAAAAGCCGTATATACCTGACTTCGTCTTGCATCCATCATGGGACAAATTATTTTATCTGTTTCAAACACATTATATGCCAGAGCATCTAATGTGGGAACGGGAACAATTTCCTTATTTAAAGCCAAGGCCAAGCCTTTTGCGGTGGCGGCACCAATGCGAAGCCCCGTAAAAGATCCAGGGCCGCTGGCACAGGCAATATACTCTACCTCCCGGGGCTTTGTTTCCGATTTTTCGCAAAGCTCTGCAATCATAGGCAATATGGTCTGGCTATGGGTCAATTTATAGTTCAGGGTAAATTCCCCAATCAGCTTGTCCTCTTGGGCAATGGCGGCACTGGCCGTTTGCCCCGTCGTATCAATGGCTAAAATTTTCATGCTTCCTCCCGCCGGCAAACAGTGATCCGACGATACTCGTCACCCTTTGCAAAGTCCTTTTCTATGGTAATGCCAATAGCCTCCATGGGCATCAAATTGGGAATGAGAGAGGCCCATTCCACCAAAGTGACCCCTTCGCCGTAAAAATATTCCTCATAGCCCGTATCCTCCATTTCTTCCTCTGAAGAAATACGGTATACATCAAAATGATAGAGGGGCATCCGTCCCATATACTCGTTTATGATGGTAAAGGTGGGGCTGGTCACATACTCCGTAATGCCCAAGCCTCTCGCAAAGCCCTTAGTGAAAACGGTTTTTCCGACACCCAAGTCCCCATCCAAGGAATAGATCTGGGCAGGCTTTGCTGCCTGCCCCATTTTTTCACCTATGGCCTCCGTTTCTGCGGGGGAAAAAGTTTCCCATACATTTTTCATAGCGCTCAACCTCGTTTTTAGTAAATATAAATGGCCGTCACGTCGGTATCCACCTCGCGGCCTGCTTTTCCGTCGTAATAATATAAATTGCCAATGCCCGATACCACATCGTAATTTTTCAAATAAGCAAACTTGCCATTTTCTTTATATTGGAACACAAAAACCTCTCGATCAATTTCTGTTGTTCCTTTTCCGTCAAATTTCAGCAATGTGCTGCTGCCTGTGGCGGTATCCGTCCCTGCCATATAATAGACTTCGTCCTTATCCTCGGGGAAATAAACACCAACGGCATTTTGCTGCACCTCTTCTGCCGTACCATTTTCATACATTCCCAAGGTGCCCATACCGCCATCATAATTATAATAATACACTAAGGTTTCGCTGTCACCCAAAAAGGCCATTTTTTCCACATCCTGCTGCACCTCCACTGGCGCACGCTTGCTGCCAAGGGCTTCTACCATTAAAGTGTTGCCTCCTGTGGCCTGATCCTGCACAAAATATGCGGCAAGCTTACCGTTGGGAGAAATCTGGATTGAGGTAGGCACTGCATTTTGGTTTTGCAATACATACTCTTTTCCTGTCTTATCGGCAATAAATACATTTCTCTGTCCATACATGAGTGCCGAATAATAGGTATACATTGCCTCATCAAAGGAAGTGATTTCAGACAGCTTCACAGGCTCCGGTGCAACCATGGAAAAACCGCCCACAAATCCGCTTTGATCCTGCAGGGATACGTTGGAAATGACCGTTTCCCCCACTTTTATTTTGCTGCCTGAGGGCGTTAAAATATAGCAATCCTGGAAAATGGGCTCCATGCCCTCTTCCCCATTCAGCTTCTCTCTCATTGCTTCAATTTCTGCTTTCCTTGTCTCATCATAGGAAGAAAGATCGGTAATGTCGTCCTCAATAAGCTGTTGGAAGGAGGTATCCTCCGTTCTCATGGCGCTATACAGTACATCCTTATTATTGGGCATCAATTCCGCATAGGTAACCTGCTCCGCAATTAATTTTGTCTCTTCTCCCGGCGGCAGCTGATACAGCTGATAGGAGCCGTCCTTTTCCTCCAGGTAGTAGAAAATATCGGTCTCTTCGGCAATAAAATTCAGCACTGCGGTATCCGCCAGCTTTACGGATTCTTTCTCGGAAAGGGTACGCATATACAATGCCGCCTGCTCCTCACTGCCTTTTTTGTATACCACATAGGAACCGTCTTGGCTGAATTCATAAGCACTGCTTTGCAGTAAAATATCCTCGTCGATTTTTTGGCTCTGTCCGTCTTTAAAAACGTATAAATCCATTTTTTCTCCGTTTTCCACTAAATATGCACACGCCTTACCATCGGCGCTGCTAAGGAAATGATATACATTCTCCCCAATCAAAACAGATTCTGCCTCTTTGTTTTCTAAATTTTTATAATACAAATTCCCGATGCTGTCTGCGGTAACACCGGCCATATAATATAAGTCCTCATTATCCTGGGAAACAGCAGCGCCCCAAGCGGAATAATAATAATTGCTTGCACCGCCGTCGGCAACGCCGTCATTCACCAAATAAGGGGCACCCTCTAAATCATACGCATATAAGCCGTTGTCCTTTAAATAGGTAATGGCAATATCCGGAGTTTTCCAAAGGCCGCCCCCTGTGGCAAACCAAACAAAGCCCATCAGGCCTGCAAAAACTACCAGACCCAAAGCTACCTTCCACCAAACACTGCCGTCTTTGTGTGACGGAGCTTCTTCCTTTGTCCACATTTTTTCAGAGTTATCCCCGTTTTCCACAGGTTCTTCCACAGTAGGAAGGCTTTCTTCCCGGAATTTACCCAGAGACTGCACAGCTTTTTCTGCCTCTTCCACAGGGTTATCCACAGCTTCTTCCGCTATTTCCACAGTTTCTTCCACATTTTCAGTATTTCCTGCTTTTAAATCTTCTTTTGTCCCCATGTTTTCTACAGCATTCTCCTGTTCCTCCACAAGGTTTTCCCCACCATTTGCCCCATTATCCACAGGGGTGTTCGTAAGACCCTGCTCTTCCTTTTTTTGATCCTCCAAGTTATATGCCTCCTTCAATTTTCTTGTTAAAAATACCGTTCTTTTAATATTTTATACGCCCGAAACCCAAATTTTGCCCTCTGGCAGATGCCTTTTTTTACAAAAGCAAAATTTCCCCGGTCTTTCTCAGCTTCTTTCTGCACTCTTTTGTTTGCCGCACCTGGATTTTTCATTTTATGCTTTCCAAAATTTCGTTTTCTGCCCAACCAAAGCACACCTTTTCCTGCCTTGAACAGCATGAAACCCAACTTGCCGGCTTTCAGTAACTTTTTTTGTTCTAAATTCATAAAATACGCCCCTTCCATTGCATGATTCCATTTCATGAAGGCAAAATGCCACTCTGCTCCCATTTTATTTTACTGGGAAAACAGCCAAAAAAGTCACCGATATACACAATGGGTATACCTTTGACATCATACCATATTTTGCTACACAGATAAAGGAAATGTAGAATTATTAACTAATTATTAACTAATTTAAAGTTTCCATGAAATAATTATTTACAGTTACACATTTTTACACTATAATATAATGGATTACTTGAAAAGAAAGGATAATTAGATGGAACCCAGTGAAAATTTATCTGTAAAAAATCAACCTGCGAAACATTTTTTATCTCTTCATATTGCCCACAAAGGCACACAAAAATTATTTCATATGAAAAAAATTCACGCTCTGCTCCTTTTTATTGGGGCTTGTGTGCTGATCGGCGGTTCCGCCGTTACCCTAAATTCCTACTTTACTACCAAGCATGAGCTGTTAAGCTATGAACAGGAATTGCTGCAAGCGGAACGTGCAAACAGGAAGCTTTCTCAAAACGCAAAGGCCTTAGAGAATGAAAACCAAGAATATACCCAAAGCATTGATGATCTGCAAAATAAGGCTGCCCAGTTGGAGGAAAAAATCAACGAGCTGGAGGCTGTGAAAGACAATTTGAACGATCAACTGAATAGTATCAGTACAACGGACAGTTCCTCCGCAGAGGTATATAACGCAGTGGCAAGCTGCTTTGTGGAGGAAAAAACCGTTACAACACCGGACTTCACGCCCATTGTAACCACTTCCTTCAATAAAGTTACCTCCTTGTCCGTACAGCTGGAGCGTATTCATTCAAGGTTAAATGAAACAGACATCTCTTTTAACCGGGTGGCAACCAATGTGACGGAAACCCTGTCCGCCTTCAGCGGCATCCCCAGTGGTTTGCCTGTGAAAGGAACCGTTTCTTCGGAGTTTAATCCCCAAGGGCTTCCCTTCATCAGTGACGGCAGAGTGCATTATGGTCTGGATATTTCCACCAGCAGCCGCATTCTTCCCATTACGGCAACGGCGGCGGGAACGGTCATTGAGGCAGAATTCCACAATGAATATGGCTATTATGTATTAATTGACCACGGAAACGGCTTTGTTACACGCTATGCCCACAACACCGAAAACCTTGTATCCCCGGGGGATGTGGTGAAAAAAGGCGACAAGATTGCAACCACCGGTGCAACAGGTCAATCCACAGGCATTCATTGCCATTATGAAGTTATTTTAAACGGGGTTATGCAAGACCCAAGGGATTTTGAATAAATAGAAAAGGATGGCCTTAAGACCATCCTTTTCTATGCGCCTTACACCCTGCAAAACAAATACTTTGTTTTCAAAAACCCCTTCTCAGAATAAAATCTCCCGCCCCATGGCAAAGGAATACATATAAATCTCCTTGACAGGCTTTCCCAAGGCTCTTTGCAAAGCCCGCTGATAGAGCCTCAGCTGGGTTTGATACCGGCTGCGAAAGGCTTCCTCATGATAAAGGCGATCGCTTTTATAATCCAACAGGATTACATCATTCCCCTCTGTAAAATAGCAATCCACAATACCATTCACCAGCACCGTATCCTCCACTTCCTGATAGGCTTCCCCTGCAAAAAGCTCCTTTGCGGCAACAAGCATGGCAAAGGGCTGCTCCTTTTCCACCGCGTCGGCACAGCGCATACGTTTCGCCAAGGGAGAAGCAAAGAATCCCAAAAGCTCGTCCCTTTTGAGGGCCGCAAGCTCCTCTGCGGAAAGTCTGCCTTTTTGCAGCATATCCGCCAGCAAGGCATCTAGGGCTTCCCCATCATAGTCCAAACGGAAATCCGCATACTCCATAACACTATGCATGGCCGTACCAATTTCCGCCGCCGTCAGCGGGCGTTTTTTTGCAATTTCTTTGGGAAGCTTAATTTCAGCGGGAGGCAGCACGTCCTCTCCTATGCGCTCCGCCATATTTCTTCGTTTTATCTTCAAAGCTTTCCATTTCGGAGATAAAACGAAGAAATATGGCG
>DCDZ01000036.1 GCA_002316675.1 Tyzzerella sp. UBA1042 | reverse complement strand
CAACTGGATGAAAAACCTGACACACCCTGGTACAGGAGAGCCAGCCGAACAGCCCGGCATTGAATGATCCAGTACAGAGCCAAGGGCCGACCTGGTTATGATATATATTGACCTCATACGGAAAGAGTGACGCAGGGAGTCCACATGGTAAACATGAGCCTGCAGAAAGGAGAAAAAGTATGGTTTCCCGGCTGAAAAAAGGTGCCCTGTTTGCCGGCATGTCCGGTGCAGAAATACAGGGGTGCATGAAGTGCAGCAAATCCATCTGTACTGCCTATGAAAAAGGAGAATTCATCTTCCGGCAGGGAGAAATTCCAGAAAAGCTGTTTGTCCTTCTGGAGGGAACTGTTCTGGTAGGCAATGACTCCAGCGACGGGCAGCGCAGTGTTGTGGCAACATTTGATCAGCCGGGGGAGCTTTTTGGGGAAGTCTATCTGTTTCGGCACCAACAGGGCCCAAAGCAGACGGGATACGATCATTATGCCCGGGCAGCCACGGCCGCAACCGTTCTGCATCTGCCCGGAGACTTTTTGTATCATACCTGCGGGGAAAACTGCCGTTATCACAGCAAGCTGATTTCCAATATGCTTTCCATACTGGCACAAAAGGCCTACTACCTGAATCAAAGACTGCAGATACTGTCCTGCACCACCCTGCGCCGGAAAATTGCAAAAACCCTGCTTCTGTATTCTTCTTCCGACGGCAACGTGACTCTGCCCATGAACCGGGAAGAACTAGCGGATTTCCTGAACGCCGCCCGCCCATCCGTATCCCGGGAGCTTATGAAAATGCAGGCAGACGGACTCATTGCCATCCATCGAAACGATATCTTCATTCCGGATATGGGAAAGCTGCAGCATATTTTATAGCAATGATCACAAAAAGTCCTTCCGGAGGCCGCAGAGTTGTTATAAGAGCATTCATCCCGTAACATATGTTACGGAACCTTTTTGCTGCGCATGATAGTCTTAAGTTGTTCCAATAAGGAACAAACAGAAGAAAGAAAAAGACAATCATGAATCCAGAAAGGAGATATTTCATGCAAAATAAAATGTTTTGCTTTCAATGTCAGGAAACTGCCGGTTGTACCGGATGCACACAGGCCGGAGTTTGCGGAAAGAAACCGGAAGTTGCCGCCATGCAGGATCTGCTGATGTATGTGACCAAAGGCCTTTCCGCCGTGACCACACAGCTGCGTGCAGAAGCAAAGGAAATTCCTACCGAAGTCAACCATATGATCACCCGGAATCTTTTTACCACCATAACAAACGTGAATTTTGACAAGGATGCCATTACTGCCCGTATCCAGGAAACACTGGACAAAAAGCAGGAGCTGCAGGCGCAAGTGCAGAATAAAAAAGCACTGCCCGATGCCGCACTCTGGTCATCCGATGATCCGGCAGAGTTTCAGGTGAAAGCGGTTGAAGTTGGTGTGCTCTCCACCAAAGACGAAGACATCCGCAGCCTGCGGGAATTGATCATATATGGCCTGAAGGGCCTTTCCGCCTATACGAGCCATGCAAATGTTCTGCTGCAGGATGACGAAAAAGTGGATGCCTTCCTTCAGCGCACACTGGCTGCGACACTGGACGATTCCCGGAACGCAGACGACCTGGTCGCCCTGGCACTGGAAACCGGGGAATACGGTCTGAAAGGCATGGCACTGCTGGACAAGGCCAACACCACTGCCTATGGCAATCCGGAAATGACAAAAGTCAATATCGGTGTGGACACCCGCCCCGGCATTCTGATTTCCGGTCATGACCTGCGGGATATGGAATTGCTGTTGCAGCAGACCGAGGGTACCGGTGTAGATGTATACACCCATTCCGAAATGCTGCCGGCCCATTACTATCCGGCTTTCAAAAAATATACACACTTTGTGGGCAATTACGGCAACGCATGGTGGAAACAAAAAGAGGAATTTGAAAGCTTCAACGGCCCCATCCTTATGACCACCAACTGTATCGTTCCGCCGAAGGACAGCTATAAGGACCGCCTGTATACCACTGGTGCAGCCGGCTTTCCCGGCTGTAAGCATATCCCCGGCGGCATCGGCGAGGAGAAGGATTTCTCGGCAATCATTGAACACGCAAAGAAGTGTACGCCACCCACAGAAATTGAACAGGGCGAAATCATCGGCGGCTTTGCCCACAACCAGGTTCTTGCATTGGCGGATGCCGTGGTGGATGCGGTAAAATCCGGTGCAATCAAAAAATTTGTGGTGATGGCCGGCTGTGATGGCCGGGCGAAGTCCAGAAGCTATTACACAGATTTTGCAAAATCACTGCCGAAGGATGCGGTTATTCTGACTGCCGGCTGTGCAAAATACAAATATAACAAGCTTGGCCTTGGCGATATTGGCGGTATCCCCCGGGTGTTAGACGCAGGACAGTGCAACGATTCCTATTCTCTGGCGGTCATTGCCATGAAACTCAAGGAAGTTTTCGGATTGGACGACATCAACGATCTGCCCATTGTTTACAACATTGCGTGGTATGAGCAAAAAGCTGTCATCGTCCTCTTGGCACTGCTGCATTTGGGTGTGAAAAATATCCATCTCGGCCCCACACTTCCGGCATTTCTTTCCCCCAATGTGGCAAAGGTGCTGGTGGAGAATTTCGGCATCGCAGGCATTCGCACCGTGGAGGAGGATATTGACCTGTTCTTCGGTGAGGAAGAAAAAACCCAATCCGAAATCACACAGGATTTGACAATCGGTGAACTCCTGCGCAGGTATCCCGATGCCGCTTCCATACTCATGGCAAAGGGTATGCACTGCTTAGGCTGCCCCTCCGCCCAGATGGAATCTCTGGCAGATGCCTGTGAGGTTCACGGCATCGATGTAAACGGCGTTTTGGAGGAACTGCAGCAGAAGCTTGCATAATCAGAAAATATTTCGGGGCTATGGTGAATAATCATAGCCCCATGAAAAGGAGAGACTACAAGTATGAGTGCTTTTTTAGGGCCGATCCATTACTGGCTATATCATAAAATTCAAATACAGGAAGCGTGGATTCACAGTATTTTAGAAGCTGCCTCTGCGAAAGGCTGGCATTCCGTATCCCCTGAGAAATTAGATGCCGCGTGGGGCAAGCTAGAATTACCCCCATTGGAAGAGGTAATTGACGGGAGCAATATCCATGGTTGGCTTCATGAGAGAATCGGACTTACAGAAATCCGGCTGGCCTTTCTGCTTACCACATTGCTGAACGAAGATACTTCCCGATTGGCCAATTTGAAACAGACTGCATACCAATTCGGGAAAAAGCATACTGTCCGGGAGGAAATCGGCGCTGATGAGGCATTCAAAATTTTGGAAGATACCCTGCTGGATGGTATGCCCTGCGATCATGTGAACCACATAGCGCAACGCAGCCCGGATAAAGTTATTTGGAGAAAAACACAATGTGTGCGCACGGAATATTGGGAACGGGTAAATGGCGATGTGACAGTCTATGATACATTGAGAGCAGAGCTCATTGCCGGGATGCTTGCCCATTGCAGTTTAGAACTTTCCATACTTGGGAATAATGAATATGAAATCAGCAGAAAGGGGCGGTAATCATGTATAGCGTTGCATTGATGGTGCAGGAACACGAAAATATTTTAAAGCTTCTTACCATAATCGAAAATGCCTGCTGCGGCATTTTGGATGGAAAAGAACTCGTCCATGAGGATTTTCACAGCATGATTGCCTTTGCCCGCAATTATGCCGACAAGCATCACCATGGCAAAGAGGAGCAGAT
The DNA here is from genome assembly GCA_002316675.1 of Tyzzerella sp. UBA1042. Taxonomy (GTDB): domain Bacteria; phylum Bacillota; class Clostridia; order Lachnospirales; family Anaerotignaceae; genus Chakrabartyella. The sequence goes on along the minus strand of DCDZ01000036.1, from coordinate 12,786 downwards.
TTTCTTTCAAGAAATGACCGACCATTTAGGTGCCTTGGCTGTCAAGCTCATTCAGCATGGTATGCTGGTGGAGCATGATTTGGGACGGCTGCATATTGGGGAATTGGCAAAGGCCCTTGAACAACATGAGAAGGACCCCCAAACCTTGTTTCAGTTAAAGATTCTGACAGAAGCCATGGGCTATGTAACGCTTCTGCGGCGGCATATTGATAAGGAAAATGAGATTGTTTACACCTATGCGGAAAAAAACTTTGCACCGGATAGTTTGCAATCGGTGGATCAACGTATCATGGATTTTGAGGAGGAAGCAAATCGCAATCAAGTGCAAGCTACTTACTTGGATTTATTGAATACCCTTGAGAAAAAATATAACCCATAACCCCATAGAAGCCAGAGAAAAAGGCCTGTCGGATGTATCTATCCAACAGGCTTTTTTAGGCCTTTGCCATGCTCCATGGCAATTTCTCTCATAAAAATTTATACTAAGGGCAAAATGACCGCCATAAAATAGTCTGCTATTTCCTCCGGGGACTGCTTCATCTGCTGCTCCAGCCACCATCGAACCAGACTCACAAAACTGCTGGAAATGTGATTCACAAGAAGCTCTTTCGGCAACCCCTTCTCTTTTTGCTTTTCCCCCTTCAAAATATGCTCCATCACAAGTGCGCAAAAATACTCATCAAAATACCGTCGAAACAGCTCACCGCTTTCGCAAGTTAAAAGAACCATCATCTTCTTCCCATGCTCACGCAAATGGTAAAGAACATGGGTAACCATAGCCTTCGGGTCGTCATGGGTGTCAGAAAAATCATGGGTTGGCTCCGCTTCAGGGGCTTCCGAAAAAACATGGGCAAACATCTCTGCGCACATTTCCCGCAGAAGGTCATCCTTTGTGGGAAAATGAGCATAGAAGGTCGTCCGCCCAACATCGGCGCTGTCTATAATTTCCTGCACTGTAATTTGTGAGTAGCTGTGGTACATCAGCAATTCGCTGAATGCATCAAAAATTGCCTCTCGGGTCTTTCGTTGTCTTCTGTCCATAAAACTATCCTTTCAGAACAATTTTTAAATTTTATTCGGTATTGTACATTCTTCTCAAACCGTTCCTTGTGGTCTCCCTTCGGCCTTGCTATACTAAATTTCAGAATATACTATTCTATATTGAATTTATTATACTGTAAAATAAAAAATTTTTCAAGGCACCATGGGAGGGATATAATGTTTCAAAAAATGAGTACTGCTCTTTCCGGAACAAAATGGACGATTGTTTCCGGTGTGTTTTTAGCTTTTAGTCTCGCACTCCTGTTGATGGGAAAAAAGCCACCCTTCAACCCGGCATGGATTACAGTTGTCCTCTCCGGATACCCCCTGCTCTACCTTGCAATTTCCCGATTGCTCTATGAAAAATGGATTTCTTCCGCCCTACTGATTTCCATTGCAATGATTGCCTCCATAGCAATCGGCGAAATGTTCGCCGCAGGAGAGGTGGCTTTTATTATGGCAATCGGCGCTATTTTAGAAGAAAAAACCGTAGAACGTGCAAAAAAGGGCCTGAAGGACTTAATCAGCCTGACCCCTGCCCGGGGAAGGCGCCTGCTTTTGGATGCCGAAAAACCTCGTGAGGAAATGGTGCCTGTGGATCAGATTCAAAAAGGAGATCTGCTCCGTGTTTTGCCGGGGGAAGCAATCCCCGTGGACGGGGAAATAACCGCAGGGCATACTTCCGTGGATCAATCTATACTCACAGGAGAATCTCTGCCCCAGGATAAAGGCCCGGGAGACGGAGTATACTGCGGAACCATCAACCGCTTCGGCACAATTGACGTCACCGCAACCTATGTGGGAGAAGATTCCTCTTTGCAAAAACTGATACGCTTGGTGAAAGAGGCGGAAGAAAAAAAAGCCCCCATGCAGCGAGTGGCCGATCAGTGGGCAACGTGGCTTGTTCCTGTGGCTTTACTGATTTCCATCATCACATTTGCCGCCACCGGCGACTTCACGCGGGGAGTCACCATTCTAGTGGTTTTTTGCCCCTGCGCCCTTGCCTTGGCCACACCCACCTCTATTATGGCGGCCATCGGGCAGGCTACAAAGCACGGCATCATCATCAAGTCCGGCGAAGCATTGGAAAAAATGGGGCAAGTGGACTGCATCGCTTTTGATAAAACAGGAACCTTGACCAACGGAAATCTTGTGGTAACAGATTGTTACCCCCTAAGGCAAGAAATCAGCGAAGAGGCGCTTTTAACACTGGCGGCTTCCGCAGAGGCTTTCTCTGAACATCCCCTTGCAAAAGCCATGGTTGCCTTTGCCAAAGAAAAGCAAATTATAATACAGCCTGTCACAGACTTTCAAATGTTCCCGGGGAAAGGCATTACAGCGGTGCTGCAGCATAAAGCCCTAACCTGCGGTACCCTCAGCTTTTTAGAAGAAAGAAACATTGAGGTGGAGGAAAAGGCCCATATTGTGCTGGATACCTTTCGCAGGCAAGGGAAAGCAACCATTCTTATTGCAGTAGAAGCCTCCCTCGTCGGTATCCTTTCATTTTCCGATTCCCTGCGGGATACGGCTTCCGCCATTGTGAAGGAGTTACATACTATGCATACGAAGGTTGTTCTTCTCACCGGGGACCACGTGCAAGCTGCCCTGTTTTTTGCCAAGCAAGCGGGCATTGCCGCAGTGAAGGCCGAGCTCCTCCCCGAGGATAAGGTACTCTGTATTTCCCAATTGGAGGAAGAAGGCCAAAAGGTATGTATGATCGGGGACGGTGTAAACGATGCCCCTGCATTGAAAGTTGCCCATGTGGGCATCGCCATGGGTGCTATGGGAAGCGACATCGCAGTGGATGCGGCGGATATTGCCTTGGTTACGGACGATATTTCCAAAATACCCTATTTAAAAAGACTTTCCAATGCCACACGAAATACCATTAAATTTAATATTGCCCTTTCTATGGCAATCAACTTCATTGCCATTATTCTTTCCATACTGGGGGTGCTGAACCCCATCACGGGGGCTTTGGTGCATAACGCCGGCTCTGTCCTTGTAGTCTGCAATGCAGCCTTGCTTTACGACCGTAGGTTTCTGTAACCAAAAAAGAGAGGTTGGCCTTTTCTGCGCCGCTCTCTCTTTTTCCCTTGATTTTATTCTTAGCCTTCCCTCTGCAAAACCCTTTCGCAAACATTGTTTTTCATAGAATTCATAAGCCAACCCGATGTAATCTATTTTGTACAACTTTCCAACCCATTCTCCTGCTCCATCCTGTAGAATGCAAAACCAACGGCATTCAGAGCAACCGTTCCGATCACAAGAAGGAGGGCTGCGACAGAAACCGTACCGATGGTGTCCATAATAGCCGAAAAATCCTCTATGGCGGCACGATGCCTGATTTCAAATAATTGCAGCATCAATGCGATGGTACAAAGGGTAAAGCTGTAAATAGAAAAGCTTGCAAACGGCCGTCCTTTCCGGTGCAGCTTAACTGCAATCATGGGAATTGCCCAAGCCGCAATGCCCAATAGCAAACTGCCTAAACTAAATACTGCCGACATCCCTATCTCTCCTTTTTGATCAATCAGAAAAGCGATCCGCTCTTATGGTTTTCTTTTATTATACAGCAAAGCCTGATAAAAGAAAATCATTTCATTTTATCGCTAGGTTTGAAAGAAAAATGAGAAATCGTCCGTTGAAAGTCTCTCCCATTTTTTTGCTTCCGCCCCTTGCCCCTGTAATTCGCAGCAATATTATACCTTCAAGCAAAAAAATAATGGCTGATTTTATTTTCAGCCACCATTTTTGATATCTCTGATTCCTCCAAAAGCCCTTTGGGCTTTCTTTCTTCTGAAAAACTTACGCTGTTTTTAAACCTCTAATTGATTTACCGGCGGCAAACAGCTGTGGTTTTTACATACATAGTATGTGGTTTTTTCATCGATCAATTTATATTCTTCTGTGGGCTTTGTAAGCACCGTTACATTCCCTTCCGGGAGTATAGGCAAAGGAATGTCCTTGTCCTTCATCACCACCGTAATGGACATAGGCGGCTCAAAATAATCAGAAAGGGCCATTAAAAACATGGCATACCCCGCAGGATATTTTTCTGCTTCACCACTGACAAAATCAAGCTGTTTTTTCAAAATTCCCTCTATTTCCTTTCTTGGATTGAGGGCATTCAGCCGTACAAGAATATAGGCCATCATAGAATTCCCACTGGGAATGGCTCCGTCATAGCTTTCCTTCGGACGGAAAATAAGACTCTCGTTTTCCTTACCATACAGATAAAATCCGCCGTTTGCAGTATCAAAAAAAGCATCTATGGCTTTGCCGGCCATGGTATTTGCACGGTCGAGATATTTCCTGTCTAGCGTTACGTCATATAAACCAAGCAGGGCATAGGCATAAAAGGCATAATCGTCAAGAAAGCCCTTTTCCCCACGCATACCATGTCTAAAGCTGACATATAAGGTATCCTTTTCGCACAGCTCCTGTTCTATAAAGCGGTAAGATTTTTTTGCCGCCTCCAAATACTTTTCATTTTTACTAATCCGATATAAGGCACAAAATCCCCCAATCATCAATGCATTCCATGTGGTTAGGATTTTATCATCGGTATACAAGCTGCACCGCTGACGGCGATACTCTCGTATTTTGGGTAAAAATCCTTCAAACTCATCAGAAAACACCTTCGTATACAACAGATTGGGAATGCTCTTCCCCTCAAAATTGCCTTCCTCCGTAATATTATAGTAGGAATTGAAGGCCTTGCTGTCATTTTCCCCCAGAAGTTCACTAATTTCTTGGGGTACAAATACATAATATTTCCCCTCAACACCATCACTGTCGGCATCCTGGGCACTGAAAAAGCTGCCCTCTTCCGAGGTCATTTCCGTCAGAATATAAAACCCAATTTGTTCGGCAACTTTTTTGTAAAAAGCATTTTTTGTAATTTCAAACGCCTTGCAATAGGCTAACATCAAAAGGGCATTATCATAGAGCATTTTTTCAAAGTGGGGAACGCAATAATAGCGGTCTGTTGAATAACGGCAAAAGCCGTAACCAATATGATCAAACATCCCGCCCTTATACATCTGTAAAAGGGTTTTCTCCGCCATTTGAAGGGCTTGCCCATCCCCGGTTTTTTGGTAGTGCTTCATCAAAAACAGCAGATTATGGGGCGCGGGAAATTTTGGCGCCTCCCCAAACCCACCCAATTCTTGGTCAAAGCTCTGTTGATAAAGGGCCATGGCCTGCTCCAGAATCGTTCTATTTGCTTGGGAGGAGGGCAACTGCCGTTGCTTCAATATTTCGGTAATCTCATTTGCAGAATGCAGGAGCCTTTCCCGGTCAGTTTGCCATTTTTTCTGTATCGTGAAAAGCAATTCCCGAAAACCAATCATACCATAACGGGAGGTCTTGGGGAAATAAGTTCCGGCAAAGAATGGCTTTTGCTCCGCCGTCATAAAAATACTTGTAGGCCAGCCGCCGTTTCCGGTGTAAGCTTGACACACCGCCATATAGATGGTGTCAACATCCGGGCGCTGTTCCTTATCTACCTTGATTGAAATAAAATTTTTATTCAGAATCTCCGCAATTTCTTCATCTTCAAAGCTCTCATGTGCCATAACATGGCACCAATGACAAGTTCTATATTACCCATAAGTCAGCTGTACCCAATAGAAAGAAAAACAGGCTTATCCTCCTGCCTCGCCTTATCAAAGGCTTCCTGCCCCCAAGGATACCACTGCACAGGATTGTATGCGTGCTGTAGAAGATATGGGGATCTTTCAGAAATCAGTCTATTGGGTACTTTTGCATTATTTGTCATAGGGCAACACCGCCTTTCTATTCTAATTTTCTATAGTATGCCCTAAGAAAATAAAAACTACTATAGAAAAGCACTTTTTTTGTATTCATGCCTATATACATTAGCTGCCTGCGGAATTTCGATTGCTTTCATTTTCAAAGAAACATTGCAGTTGATCCCTCGTCTTACGTGCATAGAAAAAGGATTTTTATTTTTATTCGCATAGGATGGCATTCCTTCACAAACAGCCTTACCGGTTTTAAGAGATAAAAAATAAGACCGCAAAACCCTATATTTTCAGGCCTTACGGTCGTTTTTATTTTTATTCCAGTGATATAATATAAAAATACAGTGGCTGATTTCCGTTCTGAATTTCCACTTCACAATCAGGATAAGTTTCTGTAATGAAGTCTGCAATTTCCTGGGCATCCTTCTCTGTTACATCCGCACCATAATAAATGCTCACCATTTCATTATCCTCGGTAATGGCCTGCTGCAGTACCTGCTTTGTGCCCTCTGTCACCTCTTTTGCAACCACAATAATTTCATCGTTGCGCATACCAAGAATATCACCCTCCGTGATTTCTTTATCCCCAAAGGTTGTATCCCGTACGGCATAAGTAACAGAAATCGTGGTTACACTCTGAATGGCCTCTTTCATTGCCTCTGCCATCTCTTCCGCACCAAGGCCTTCTGCATTACAGAACATGGCGCTAATGCCTTCCGGAACGGATCTGGTAGGCACAACAAAAAGTTTTTTGTTTTCGCAAAGGTCAACCGCCTGCTCCGAAGCCAAAATGATATTTTTGTTGTTGGGCAGAATAATAATATGATCTGCATTAATTTGCGCAACAGCATTCAAAATATCCTCTGTGCTGGGGTTCATTGTCTGTCCCCCTTCAATAATGACATCCACGCCTAAATTTCTAAAAATGTCGGAGAGTCCCGTGCCTGCGGAAATGGCAACAAACCCAATTTCTTTTTTGGGAAGCTCCGTCGGTTTCTTTGCCTGAGGCTTGCGCTCCGCAGACTGTACCGGGTTTGTGCTAAAATCAATATGGTTTGTATGCTGCTCACGCATATTGTCAATTTTTAAGCCGCTTAAGCTGCCGATGGTCAACGCTTTTTCCAGCGCCAAGCCCGGATGGTTTGTATGCACATGAATTTTAATAACCTCTTCATCATTCACACAAACAATAGAATCTCCAATGGTGCCCAAATAGGACTTCAGCATCTGCACCTTTGCCTCATCCGCTTGGTGCACATTGATAAAGAATTCCGTGCAATAGCCAAAGGTAATATCCACATTTTCCGCAGAAGCCAATGCGCCGAAATCTGTCGGTTCCGCCTTTACCGGTTCCGCAATGGAAATGGGCCCCTCATGGTGAATATTTTTCAATGCACCCTCTAAAATATAAAGCAAGCCCCGGCCGCCGGCATCCACAACACCGGCCTGCTTTAAAACAGGGAGCATATCCGGCGTTTTTGCCAATACCTCATGCCCATGCGCAATGATTCCCTTCAGAAAAACTTCAATATCGTCTGTTTCCGTAACCAATCTTGCTCCCGCTTCCGCACAGGCTCTTGCAACCGTTAAAATGGTACCCTCTTTCGGCTTCATAACGGCCTTATATGCAGTTTGCACCCCTTTTTCCAAGGCAATGGCCAAATCTGAAACGGTTGCCTCTGCAAGGCCTTCCAACCCCTTAGAGAACCCCCGGAATAATTGAGATGTAATCACGCCGGAATTACCTCTGGCCCCTCTTAATGCGCCGCCCGCCGCTAATTTTGAAACCTCATCCACCCGCAGGGAATCGCCCTTTTCAGACTCTCTTGCCGCGGCCAAAACTGTAAGGGACATATTGGTACCGGTATCCCCATCCGGCACAGGGAAAACATTCATTGCATCCACAAGCTGCTTATTTGCGGTTAGTTCATTTGCCCCGGCAATAATTAATCTGCTTAAGCGCAGACCATTCAACTTCAAAATACTCACCGATCGTTCCTCCTCATACTCAGTTGTCGACTCTGACACCGTCAACAAAGATATTCACATCTTCTACCTCAAGCCCTGCATACTCCTCAACAGAGTATTTCACTGTGCTGATGATATTGTCTGCGATCGCTGAAATATTGGTGCCGTATTCTACAATAATATGCAGATCCAAGCTTACCTTATTTTGATCCACACTCATCTTTATGCCTTTTGTTAAGCTTTCCAGCTTTAAAAGCTGTACCAACCCATCCTTCATATTTTTTGCTGCCATACCCACAATGCCATAGCATTCAATTGCCGCATAGCCTGCAATTCTGGCAATCACTTCATGATCAATGCTGATTACGCCGTATTCATTTTCCAATTTTGCTGCCATATTCACCAGCCTCCTATCTTAACCCTTGGTTACAAGGATTTTTTGCTTGATTGCATAGTTGCTAATATTATAACACTATTTCTGCATTTTTTAAAGAAATATTTAAGGAACTTCTCTTACAAGGATGCACTTCAAAAGTAAAAGCATAAATCTCTTCTTTTTCTCTAGGCAATTTCACAGAGCATAAAAAAGGTGTTTTAAAGCAACCTCTCCTTTACAAAATAATTCTGTGCTTTCCCTCTTAAAAAAATACAAAATCCCTCTTCAAACGAAGAGGGATTTTGGGAAGGGATATTTCTATTACGAAAAATGAGGATATCTAATTTTATTTATTGTTGAAGCAAGCTTGGTAACCAAAGTGTAAACTGAGGAATAAAAGTCACAAGCATCAACACCAAAATCGAAATAAGAAGCATCGGTAAAATTGATTTTAATGTTTGGACAAAGCTTGCTTTGGCAATTTGGTTCGTCATCAAAATACAAATACCGACAGGCGGTGTGACCAAACCAATACATAAGTTAAAGCTCATAAGAATACCAAACTGCAATAGGTCAATCCCAAAAGCAGACAACAGCGGCATCAAAATTGGTGTCATCATAATAATTGCCGCATTGGCCTCCATCAGCATACCAATGATGAAGAACAGCAAATTCAGAAGGAGTAAAATGACTACCTTGCTTGAAGTCAGTGCGCTAAAGCCCTCCAAAACCTGTTGTGGTAAGCCTGATGTGGTTACAATATAGCTGGAAGCCTTGGAAAGCCCAACAAGCATCAAAATGGTTGCCGTGCCAATGGCACCCTCTACAAAAACGGAAAAAATTTCTTTAAATTTCATATCTTTGTAGATGAATAAACTTACGATTAATGAATAAACTACTGCAACTGCGGCAGATTCTGTTGGTGTAAAAATACCGCCGAAGATACCGCCTAGAATAATCACAGGCATCAATAATGCCCAAATTCCGTCTTTAAATGTCCACAGTATTTCCTTGGGTTTTTTCCTTGCATGGGCGGGCAAATCGTGCTTCCTCCCGTAGAACAGCGCATAAATAATCAAACCGCCAGACAACAAAATACCCGGAATTACTGACCCCACAAACAGCTTTGATACGGACAGATCCGTAATACTTGCATAAACAATCAGCGTAATGGACGGCGGTATAATCGGCCCCAAAATAGAGGCAATACCGGAAACCGCAGCAGCAAAATGGGAAGGGTATCCTTCTTCTTTCATAGCCGGAATGGTCGTTCCGCCCACCGCAGAGGCCGTTGCAACACCGGAGCCGGAAATGGCACCAAAGAGTGCAGAAGCCAATACCGTGACCACAGCCAACGAGCCTTTAATCCAACCAATAAGGGCATTTGAAACATCAATCAGCTTTCCTGTAATACTGCGGGACATAATGTTTCCCGCCAGCATAAAGAACGGAATTGCCAATAGTGAGCTGGAATTCATACCCGCAAAAAGCTTTTGCGGCAGAACAATCAGAGGCATATCTGCCACATTGAGTGCCACAAGGGTACCGATACCCAATGCCAAATAAATCGGTATGCCTAAAAAGGACAACCCAAGCAGTGCAAGAATAACAATTAAACCGGCATTCATTGAGCACTCACCTCCTCCTTATTCGGCTCACGCATTTCAGAAATATTTTTCAAAATAACCTCTAATGAAGTCAAAATCATAAGTACTGCGCCAATGGGCATACACGCATAGGGGATCGACATGGAAATTTTCAACCCTGCGGATATATTGCTTGCGGCTGTTTGGCATAATGTTAAAGAATAGTTAAACAAAAATACCAAAAATATGATACCAACCGCTGTGGCCGCAATGGTAAATATGTTTTTCAATCTTGGTTTTAGCAAGTTAATTAAAAAGTCAACCTGCAAATGACTATTTTTTCTTGTTGCAATGGCTGCCGCAACCATTACATCATAGATAAACAGATATCTTGCCAATTCCTCACTCCATGAATTTGCCGCCGAAAAACAATATCTTAAGATTACTTGGTAGATCATCACAATTACCATAATAGCAACCGTGATGCCTAAAAAGATTTTTTCCACTGTTTCCAGCTTATCCAGAAATTTTGAGTAAGCCTTAATCAATTAAATCACCTCATTTTTCTTTATAAACCTTATTGCGCCTCGCTCATCGCCTGAATTCTGTCTGCCCAATCTTTTAATTCGGGGAAGTTCTGATCTGCAAATCCATCAAAGTACGCTTTAAAAGCTTCTGTATCTACATCAATAATGGTGCATCCTTTTTCAACCAATGTTGCTTCCGCTGTTGCTTCTTTCTCCAACTGCTTCACACTCATCTCTTGTCCGGCATAATCAGCAGCTTCTGTCACCGCAGCTTGAATGTCCTCTGGCAAGCTGCTAAAATAATTGGCATCCATGATAAAAAGGTTGCAGCTATATACGTGGTTGGTCTTGATCCAATATTTACATACTTCGTCAAAAGCATAGTTCATAGAGTCGGCCATAGGGTTTTCCTGTCCGGAAACTGTTCCCTGCTGCAATGCTGTATAAGTTTCATTCATTGCCATAGGTGTAGGTGCGGCACCCATCCACTGCCAAGTTTTTAAGTACATTTCCAGGTTAGGTGCTCTCAGCTTATAGCCCTTGAAATCGTCTACAGTATACATTTCCTTTGTGGATGTTACAATTCTCGGGCCTCTAAAGGTTGCGCCCATCAGCTTATAGCCGGAAGCTTCCCCGATTTTGTCTTTCATTTCCTGGCCCAAATCACTGCTCCAAACATTCATAAAATGGTCATAATCGCTGTAAATATAGGGCATTGCATCAATGTTTGCCAATGGTGTAAAAGTTGCCAATGTCCCTACAGATTCACAAATAATATCAGCAACACCATAGCTTAAGCCCTCCAGAACTTCTGAAGTAGAACCAAGGCTTGCTCCGCCATAAAGCTCAACGGTAACTCTTCCATCGGTTAATTCCTTCACTTTATCGGAAAAAATTACTGCTGTATCATATGCGTTGTCACCTGCTGTTGAATTTAAAGCCATCTTCCATGTATAAGATGCACCTTCCTCTGCTGCCGCATCCCCGTTCCCCTCTGCACTGCTACTGGTACCGCCACAACCTGCCAAACTGGATGCTGCAACTGCTGCAGCCACTAAACTTGCAAAAAAACGCTTCTTCATGTACTCTCCTCCTTTGGTTTTTTAAAACTATGATAAGCTGATTTTATCAGCCATCCATCGTTACGCCGCCGTCTACATCGCTGATTTCACCGGTTACAAAGCTTGCCAGATCAGAAATGTAGAACAAAACAACATTTGCAATTTCTTTGGGATTTGCCCCTCTGCCCAATGGGATGGTTGCCAGAATTTTTTCTCTTTTTTCCTCCGGCATCCCTGCTGTCATGGGTGTTAATGTCAAACTGGGACACACACCGTTACAAGCTACACCAAAGGATGCACCTTCTCTTGCCACCGCTTTTGTCAAACCAATGACTCCGGCTTTCGATGCGGCATATGCACTGGTACCTAATAGGCCACCGCCTCTTTTTGCGGCTACCGATGCAACATTTACTATTCTGCCATACCCGTTTGCCTTCATAGAGGGAAATAACACATTGATTGCTGTGTATACACTGGTCAGGTTAATTGCGATTACCTTATCCCACTCTTCTTGTGTTACTTGCTCAAAGGGAACTGTGCTTACTACCCCTGCATTATTCACAAGCCCATGTATCTGTCCAAAGTCTTCCAAAATTTTTGAAAAAACCTCTCGGGTTGCCTGCTTATCGGCTAAATTTGCCTTATAGCAGGATACATTCTCCTTTCCCAGATGTTGGCGAACAGTCTCTGCTGTGTCCATATTCATGTCAACAATAATGGCATGACCCTTTCCTTCTACAACACCCTCGGTAATGGCCTTTCCAATACCGCTGGCGCCTCCGGTTATGATGATCTTCTTCCCTTCAAAATCCATTGCCCTACCTCCAATATCATTTTTGCATATCCAATAAATTTTTTTGTGCACAAATTTATAACATTTTGAATTCATTTTCTTGTTGAGTTAAAATTATCACTAAATTTTATGGATGTCAATGTAATTTTTGAGTATTTTTCACTTTCGTCATTTCGCTATTTTTTTTATGTCGAAACTTTGTAAGTATGAAATAAAAAACGCCACCTATTTTTGAACACTTTTACTTAAATTTTGAATTCAACACATAAGTATAAAAATTTTCCTTTCATTTTCTATTCTCACCTCATCATTTTTAAACAAAAAAAAGCGAGCCCTTTCGGGTTCGCCTAAGGAATCGACAAAATCGCCGCTTTTATTTCAAAAAAGGATTCCGCAAAATCCCTGCTTTACGAATCACAATGGCCATATTGAAATGCCTGCTAAATTTTATGCAAACATAAAAAAAACAAACCAATATGGTTTGTTATCTATGGGCGGAGAAGGATTCGAACCTTCGAAGCTATCGCAACAGATTTACAGTCTGCCCCCTTTGGCCGCTCGGGAATCCACCCAAATGAAAAATCTGCACTAACAGGACTGCTTAAAGCCTGTAAACTCTCAAAATAGAATAGCGCTAAAGTTACAACCAATACTCCATAGAAAGG
>DCDZ01000011.1 GCA_002316675.1 Tyzzerella sp. UBA1042 | reverse complement strand
CTGCTATTACCGGTTAGCCAAAGACTGTATTTCTAATTTCTTCAAAAAGCGACTGATTGGTACTTTGAGTAACTGCCTTTATTTTTCTGTTACAGTTTGCGGAAAGTCAAGGAATCGCATACGGAGAATACACATGGAAGGTAGAAGGGGGCAAAGCTTCCTAAAAAAGGCTGCAAGCCTCTTTCATTATTCACAATATTATGATTACAGGTATTCTATAAAATTATCTAACGAATCGTGAACTATATCACATATTTGCTAAGAGATACGTTTTCTTATACTTTTCAAAATAACTTTACTTTTACCCCATTCTCCCTTAAAATCCTGCTAGATATTTAACATTTTGCCAGTTTTTTTTATTCTCCATATTCATATTTGCGAAATTATGATAGAATATGATAGGAAATATCAAAAAATCTTTTATGGGAGAAGAAAAATGTTTAAGGTTGCAATTTGTGATGACAATAAAATGCTATGTAGCCAAATCGAAAAAGAGATTGACGAATTCTTTTCTACGGAAACAATCAATTATGAAACCGAAATATTTTTCACCGGGGAAGATCTCATTGCCAGCTTGATGGAGAAAGAAAAATATGATTTGGTTTTTCTTGACATTGAATTAGATCAGTTAAACGGGGTTGCAGTGGGCCGCTTTATTAGAGAAATGCTGGGTGATGACATCACCCAAATCGCCTTTATTTCTGCAAAAACCTCTTATGCGTTAGAGCTTTTTCAAATTCGTCCCATTCATTTTTTAGTAAAGCCGATAACCAGAGCGCAAATTTCTAAAATATTGGAGAAAACCTTAGAATTGCAAGGAAGACAAACAAAATTCTTTTGTTATAAGAATGAAAGAATCGACAAACGCATTCCCTTGAAAGATATACTTTACTTCAGCAGTGAGGGAAAAAAGATTTATATACATACAAAAGAAGAAAAAACCCATTTTTATGGAAAATTATGTGACTTAGTTCTGCCAAAAACAGACTTTATTTGTATTCATAAATCTTATATCGTCAATCAAAATTATATCACCCAGTTTAAATTTGATAGAGTATTATTGAGTAACACAGAAGAGTTGCCAATTAGCCGTTTTTACCGTAAGGAAGTTAGAAAACAATTGAATTTATGGCAAAGAGAGGGTCTATAGACTATGGGAGAGCTTGTTTACAGTGAATTAATTTACTTAATTTCAAATACGTTTCGTATCTTTGCAATTAAGCTTTTTCTGGAGCTTTTTTTCTCTAAGAAAAACTTAAGATGGCCTAAGTGGACCGAATGGGGTGTGCTTTATTTATATTTCATTATCAACAGCAGTGTCTATCTAACCGCCAGAAACCCTATTATTACCATTATTACAAATGCAATCTTGTTTGTCATACTAACCCTTCCCTTCAAGAGTTCATTATGGCGCAGGCTATTTGCCACTTGCTCCATTTTTATGATTGGCGTCATCTGCGAAGGATTCGTGGCAAGAACGGCAATTTTAATTCTTGGGCCCACCCCCGCCATTGAAATTATTACATATGTTCTCAGCAACTTTTTATTATATTTTATTGTCCTGATTATGCGGCGTTTTGTCAGAGAGCAGGAGCGTATTTTCCTTCCAAAGATCCATTGGCTCTGCATCACAATCATCCCTGGAATATCGTCTATTGCTGATATTGCGTTGATTTTAGGCGGATATGAGCAATGGGTAAATGTCACGGTCATCTCCTGTTTATTTATAATCAACATTGCATTTTTTTATTTATACGCACAGGTTGTGGAAAAATATGAAATTGAGATGCAAAACCAATCCTTGGCTTATCAGAATAAGGCTTATCAGCAGCAGGTGCTTGTGATCCGGACTGCAGAGGATAATATCAAACGGTTGCAGCACGATTACAAAAATCATTTGATTGCATTAAGAGAAATGACCGGGGATCATAAAGCCTCAACTCTCAAGGAATACGTCCGGAATTTAGAAGAAAAAATAGAGCTGTCCTCTCAATTTTCCATGACCGGGAATGAATCTATTGACGGTTTAATCAATTATAAATTACAAATGATGTATGATTTAGGTGTAAAAGCGGACTTAAACATCCATATTCCCGAAGACTTAAATATCCCGTCCTCCGACATGGTGGTCATCTTGGGAAATTTATTAGACAACGCCATTCGTGCACTACAGGAGGAGGAGCATGGTGTTTTTCAAATGGACTTTCTGTACAACAGGGGCGCAATTTTTTTACGTATTAGAAATTCCTATGTGGGAAAAATAAAACAGCGGGGCAGCACCTTTCTCACAACAAAAACGGAAACCGATGAACCCCATGGAATCGGTTTAAACAATGTGAAATTAATGGTTGAGAAATATAACGGTGAATTCACCATCCGTGCAGAAGAAAATTACTTCAATGTGGAAATTTCCATGTATGTTTAAAGGTAGCTTTCGCTTTTTCAACTTCCCTGTCATACTCGGCACCAAGGGTGGTCCACCCCATAAAAAAGCACCCTGCATAGGCATTCCTGTTTCTCCAAAAATTTCTATGCAGGGCGATTCTTTCCTCTTGGCAAAAGCAAGACCACGGGATGGGATGAAAAAAAGGCCGTCGCTATTTCGCCATCATAATTTCAATTACCTTCATGTCCATATCCGCCAAGCCCTCACGGGAAAGCTTTGCCAGGTTTTTTGCCGTCTCCTCAACATTTTTACTAATAATGCCCTCAGTGGCTTGTATGATACTGCCCTCCATGGCAAGCAAGGCAGCATATACAGCCTCACCTGCACAGATAGAAAGCTTGAGGGCGCAGCCGCCTTTGGCGCCATCACAAAACATACCGGCAACACGGCCCATCATATTTTGAACAGCCCCGGAAATTTGTGTCAAATTCCCGCCCATCAAAAAGAACCTCTCCCGCCTTTTCCAACAAAACCAAATGATCGTGGGCATTTTCCGTAATTGTATGAACCACTTCCTTGTCGTTTCTTCCATAGCATTCAATATAAAATGTACTGCCGGGCAGAACCTTCACAGAAACAAAGCCTTCCTCCACCAGCTTCTTCACCGCTTCCACCTGTTCCGGTATAATTTCCGCAAAAATCTCCATGATATTGCCGGGCTTGCTCAACAAAAAACCCAAGGCACAGGAAAGCTCAATTCCATTGGTTCCCGTATTCGGAATTTGTACACTATAGGCATTTTTAAAAATATTAGAACTAATCACCATATCCAAATGGGTCGCCGGTGTCTGCAAGTATTCACAGGTTCTGGAAACAGCCAATCCAATGGCCACAGGCTCTGTACAGCCCATACTGGGTTGCATTTCACTTTTTATGACCTCTAATACAGGTTTCATATGCATAAAATCCCCTCCTAACTTTATGGACAGCACCCTTCTTCTCTCCCATAATACAAAGCAATTTTTATGCCAAAAGAAAACTCCGTCATTTCATACAAAAATCACAGCCTTTTTTCTCAAAATCGAGAATGATATACTCCGATTTCTTCCTTATTGAAAAATAACCGCTCTATTTCGCTTCATCTTCTTATACAGTGCTTTATTTTTTTGTGGAAAATATATATTATTGCAAAAAATAAGGCTCTTGGCGCAATACAATAAAGCAGGCACCAAAGAGCCATTATTTCAGCAAAACACAAGAACAGTTTTCTCATTCTTGAAACGTATTCTCATAAATGAGATGAAAGCAAGCCATACTTTTTCAGTTTTCGATACAGTGTTGCACGACTAATCTGCAGTGTGCAGGCAAGGGTTTCTTTTTCCTTCGCCGAGCTTTCTTCCTTGATCATATTGCTCAGTACGTGCTTTTCATACTCCTCCATAATTTTTTCCAAAGACCATGCATCGTACCTCTTCGCAGAACGCAGCACAATATGGTTGGGCAAATCCGTAAGCTGCGCCTTTTCCTCCTCAACGATATTTGCCAAATATTCAATAATGTTTTTCAATTCTCTGACGTTTCCCGGCCAATTATAATTTATCAGTGTCTGCATTACCTCTTCCGTAACCCCTTGCATTTGTTTTCCAAGCTTTTGGTTATAATAGGCAATATCCACCAAAAAGGGAGTATCCTCTTTTCTTGCACGCAAGGGCGGCAACTCTATGGGAATGATATTGAGTCGATAATATAAATCCTCCCGAAAGGCGCCTGCGCTCACCATCTGCTCTATATTTTTATTTGTGGCACAAATCACCCGAATATCAATGGAAATGGGCTTTTGCCCCCCAATACGCTCCAGCTTCTTTTCCTGCAAAACCCGCAGCAGCTTAGTTTGCACCTGCAAAGGCATATCTCCGATTTCATCCAAAAAAATAGTGCTTTGATCCGCCAGTTCAAATTTGCCGATGGACCCCTTCTTTTTTGCCCCGGTAAAGGCACCCTCCTCATAGCCAAAAAGCTCACTTTCCACCAAATTTTCAGGAATTGCCGCACAATTAATCGAAACCATCAGTTTATCCCGCCTGTGGCTAAGCCCATGAATCTTTTTTGCCATAATTTCTTTGCCGGTACCGCTTTCCCCACACAAAAAAACGGTAGAGTCGGAATTTGCCACCTTACCTACAAGGGCAATTGCTTCCTGCATTTTTGGGCTTTTGCCCACAAAGGACCAGCCCTCTGCATCCGTTTGCAGTAATTGCATCTGCTGCTCTAAGCGGTCCTTGGCCTCTGCGGTATATAGCTTGCTTTCTAAAAGCATTGTCATATATTTTAAAAATTCTTCCAGCTTTCCGCGGTTCTTTAACAGGCTTTCCCTTTGCCGCTCTTCAAAAGCAACAATGGAGATGACACCTACCACGGCACCGTTTTGGAAAATGGGATATGTCAAATCCGCCAGTTCCTTACAATAGGCCCGCTTTTCACAGCCCATGCAGTTTGGATCCTCCGCCGCATTTGCAATAATTCCTGATTTTCCCATTTTCAAAATTTCATGAAAAAAATTTGCATGGGAAATGGTATTCCCAATTTCATAGGCATACTTCCCTGTGCCCGCCACACGAATCAGCCCCTTGATCAACCACTGTAACATCGCACTCCAATATAGACGAAATGGCCTGCACATAAGCTTGCAAAAATCTTTGTATCTTCATTAAGGGTGTCACATCTCTCACCTCCGCTTTCTTTAGTATACTGGAAAGAAAAACAAGAAACAATAAAAATGCCTTCTCTGATCACAATATTTTTTTTGCAGAAAACTGTATACAACACACCGTTTTTTACATCAATCTCTGGTTTATAATCACTTCTCTGGTTTCTGCACTTGAATGACAGGTGCAGATCTAGTATACTAATACTATACTTTTACAAATGATAAGGAGGGCTATTATGATTTTTATTCAGCCAAAAGCCACAGATGCCTCCGTGCATTTTGCCGCCGAAGAATACTGTATGAATTCCCTAGGACAAACGCAGGATATTTTTATGCTATGGCAAACAGATTGTTGTGCCATGCTTGGCAGCAATCAAATTGCACAGGATGAAATTGATCTTCATCTTGCCGAAAAACACGGTGTGCAGGTTGTTCGCCGTTCCAGCGGCGGCGGAACCATTTATACAGATAAAGGTTCCCTGCTCTGCACCATAATCACACCTTTTTCTCCAGGGGACGACGCAAAGGAAATGGGGCGCACCCGTTTGGCACAGCCAATCATTGCAGCCTTACAAAAAATGGGCATCCATGCAGAATTAAAAGGCCGGAATGACGTTCTTCTGGACGGCAAAAAAATTTCCGGCTTGGCACAGCGTTTGGGGAAAAATTCCCTTTGCAGCCATTGCTCCCTTTTGTTTGATACCGACCTTTCCGTTTTAGAAAAAATATTGATTGTAGATGAAGCAAAGATCAAAAGCAAAGGGATTGCTTCTGTTCGCAGCCGTGTTACCAATATTCGAGAGCATTTGCCGGAAGAATATGACACAACAACATTTAAGACTCGCTTGGCGCAAGCGTTATCTGAAGTTGTTCCCCTTGAGGAATATACTTTTTCCGAAGAAGAATTGGCTTGCATTGAAAAAATAAGAGTGGGGAAATACGGAAATCCTCTCTGGACATACCGCACCAACAGCACCTTCACCCATCATTGCGAGAAACGCTTGCCTTTGGGTAAGGTGGAAATCTATTTAGAAATCACCGAAGGCAGCATTGCTTCCTGCTCCATCCGGGGCGATTTTCTCTCGATCAAACCGATAGAAGAATTAGAGCTGCATCTAGTCAATACAGCCTTTGAGAGGGATACATTATGCGCCCGGCTAAGTACAATGGATTTGGTTCCATACCTTGGCGGAATTACTGCCGAAGAATTTATATCCGTTATATTTTCATAATTTGGCAGGGGCGGCACAAAAATTTTATTGATTTTGAATGTACTTCATTGGAGGGATATACTTATGGATAAAAAACCAGAATGGTTAAAAAGAACCTATCGGGATAACTCAAATTTAAACTATGTACGTGAAATGTTGGACGAGCTTCATTTAAACACCATTTGTGATGCGGCTATGTGTCCAAATTATGTGGAATGCTTTTCTAAAAAAACCGCTACTTTTATGATATTAGGCGTCAACTGCACCAGAAATTGCAGATTTTGCAATGTTGTCCATCAGGAGCCTCAGCAGGTAGACCCAAAAGAGCCCGCCAGAATCGGGCTGGCAGTGGCAAAGCTGGGCTTAAAATATGTTGTTATTACTTCCGTCACCAGAGACGACCTGCCCGATGGCGGTGCCGCCCACTTTGCCGCAACGGTGCGTGAAATTCATAAATTAAATCCCAACACTGCTGTTGAGGTTTTAATTCCGGATTTCCTGGGAAATAAGGATGCATTGCAGGTGGTTGCCGATGCGAAGCCCGAGGTGATCAGCCACAACATGGAAACCGTAAAGGCATTGTATGACCAAGTGCGCCCCCAGGCAATTTATGAAAGGTCTCTGGCAGTTTTGAAAAATATCAAAGAAGTGGCACCCCAAATTCATTCCAAAACAGGCATTATGCTGGGACTGGGTGAAAAGGATACACAGGTTTTTGAACTGATGCATGATTTAAGAGCCGTAGGCTGTGAAATCTTAACCATTGGGCAATATTTAGCACCAAGTTCTGAACACTATCCTGTGCAGGAATATATCACCCCCGAAGCCTTTGACCATTATGGCGAAGTTGCAAGGGAAATGGGCTTCTCCTTTGTTGCCTCTGCCCCTTTTGTTCGCAGCTCCTATAATGCATCAGAAGCACTAGCGGCACAAGCATAAAAAGACAGATACTTTTTTGAAAACAAAAGGCCCCCGTTGCATACTGAACTGAACCAGTAAAAAAAGACAATAGGCAAAAGGCCCCCTGATGTAGGATAATAAACTACACTAGGGGGCTTTGCTATGAAACGAACATATACGCACATTAAAGTAATAGAAGATCAAATGATTGAGCTGCGGCAATTAGGTAAAACACGGCAGGAAATCGCCGATGAATTAGGGCTTACGAAACAGCAGATTAAAAACTGGATAAACCGCCATAACAAATCACAAGCAAGGCTGGCAGCCGGACTGGTGCCAAAACGGCGTGGCAAATCACGGGAAAGCCAGCCGGCAAGCGAAAAAGAATATAAATTTGAAATCAAACGGTTGAAAATGGAGAATGAATTGTTGCGGGATTTTCTTCAACTCACCGGAAGGAGGTGAAAACGGAATTGAAGTATAGGGTGATTTT
>DCDZ01000069.1 GCA_002316675.1 Tyzzerella sp. UBA1042 | reverse complement strand
ATGCCTTGGATACGGATGAAACGAATGGCGAGGATGCGATTCCAGACCTCATTTCCCCTCATGTGGAGGATGTCGTTACGGACAAGCTAATAGCGGAAAAACTCCATCAATGCCTCTCACAAATTACCAAAGAGGAACAGGAGCTGATTTTTACTCTGTTTTTTCAGAATAAAAGTGAGCATCAGCTGGCGGCGGAAACTGGAATTCCACGCATGACACTCCATGACCGAAAGGTTAAAATTCTACGTACTTTAAAAAAACTTATGGAAAAGTAAAAAAATTTCCGTCCAACCCCCTCACGAAACCGGATTAGTAGTGAGGGGGTTTTTCTTGTTCCCCCAACCGTACTTTGAAAATTTCATATCCGATGACCTGAATACATTAGCTGACGGACCCCGAAAGGGAAAAGCGACTGCGGAGGATGCGCCAAGACCACCTGTAGGCAGGCAGTAAGAAAAGCGAAACCACTATTTTTTATTCGCTCGTTTCATTCTGCTCCTATCAAAGACGGCCAAATAAGGTGCAGAGCGGTACCCATCCGACCGAAAAACAGGCTGTGGCAGCCTGTCTCGCAATGATCCTGTCAGCCTATATTGATACTTCTGTCCAGTCACAGCCCCCACAAGACCTGGGGATCACGCAATGAGGGCAGCCGGCAGAGATCCTGGCGGGGGTGAAATTCCCATGATGCGGTGAAGTCAGCCGCAGTTCAGGCCGTCGCCTTTGTTGTGCAAAGCACTATGCTCTGCACAGAGTGCTTGGGGAGTAGTGTCGAATTAAGCACCGTTATTACAGAAAAAGACTTAATGTCAGAAGCGATGGGGATCGCTCTGCCCGTGGAAGTAATCACAGCAGGGCGGTCCCTATATTTGTGTCATTAAGAAAACCAAAGAACTTCAAACCAAGGAGGTGCAAAATTTGAACATGATAAAACAAGGTATTAGCCGCGGTGATATTTTCTATGCCGACTTAAGCCCCGTTGTGGGCTGTGAGCAAGGAGGTGTCCGTCCCGTACTTATCCTGCAAAACGACATAGGCAACCGCCATAGTCCCACCACCATCGTCTGCGCTATCACCGGCAAGCCCAAAAAGCCCCTGCCCACCCATGCAGCCGTTGCTGGAGCGGGCAGACTGTCCATGGAGTCTTTCGCACTTCTGGAGCAGATACGCACCATTGACCGAACCCGACTTCGGGGCTGGATAGGCAGGCTGGATGAGCAGAAAATGGAAAAAATCAATCAGGCACTTTCTATCAGCGTCGGACTTAGTACAGCGCTTTTTTTATGAAGGAGGATTTTTTATGAGCAATAAAACAATCATGTTTGAAAAATACCCCGACGTAATCGAGGTAAACCAATTACGGGAAATGCTCGGAGGCATCAGCCGGAAGCTGGCTTATAAACTGCTTTCGGAAAAAGAGATACATAGTGTTCGCATTGGGCGGACCTATAAGATTCCCAAAGCATGTGTCATTGAATATTTACTGAGTGAAGAAATGTGCCATATCAAGATTGGTTGATATAGTTTTTTGCTTATTATTGACCCCAAAACCGTAGAAAAATCCGTTGGGTTGCTTCCGCGTAAAACAGTAGCTATCCCATGCCTTCTGTGGTATTGTGATGTTGTCAATGGTAGGCAAATACGCTGTTATTTCAAAGGAGGATAACAATGATAACAGGCTGCCTACAACAAAAAAACAATACTTATTATGCCGTATTATATTTAAAAGTGGACGGCAAAAGAAAAACAAAATGGGTTCCCACTGGATTGCCAGTAGCCGGAACCAGCGACAGAAAAGCGAAGAAAGCCTTTGACCAAATCCGGCTGGAATACGAGCAGGAGCAGGAAGAAAAGGAGCGTCGGGAGGCCGAGGAACGTGCCAGAGAGCTGATCGAGGGCAAACGGAATCCTCAAGCGGATGTACTGTTTACTGACTACCTTCAAAAATGGCTGATACAAGCAAAGCCCACGATAGCCAAAACAACATTCAAAGGCTATCAAACCATGCTGGATGGGCGAATCAGCCGGTACTTTACTGAGCTGAACATCACCTTGGCAGAGGTTACACCACAGCATATTCAGGATTTCCATCAATCAATTTTTGATGAAGGCCACACACCGAATACGGTTATCCATTATCACGCAGTCCTACGCAGAGCATTACAGAATGCGGTGAAAAAAGAGATTATCGGCAGCAACCCTGCTGACCGAGTAGACAGACCAAAGAAAAATTTATACCAGGCTCAGTTTTATTCCGCTGAGGAAATGATGGCACTGTTTGATGCGATATCAGATGATCCCTTAGAGATTTGCGTGAAGCTGGCAGCTTACTATGGCTTACGCCGGAGTGAAGTCCTTGGATTAAAGTGGGATGCAATTAACCTTGAGCAAAAGACCATCTCCATCAAGCACAAGGTAATTGAGGACACGGTGGATGGCAAATCGGTGGCGGTTGGAGAAGATGTACTGAAAACCAAGTCCAGTTTTCGCACGCTTCCGTTATTGCCCTCGGTGGAAAAACTACTACTTGCAGAAAAGGAAAAGCAGGAAATGTACCGAAAGCTATTCAAGCGCTCTTACTGCCGAGATTATCTCGACTACATCTGCCTCGACCAAACAGGGAAGCTCATGCGCCCTAATTATGTGACGGATCACTTTAGCTGGGTGCTTGAAAAAGCAGACCTCAAAAAAATTCGATTCCACGATTTAAGACATTCCTGCGCCAGCTTACTGCTTGCAAATGGGATATCAATGAAGCAAATCCAGATATGGCTGGGACACAGCACCTTTTCGACCACAGCGGATATTTACTCTCATCTGGACTTCCACGCACAGATCGAATCCGGCTTGGTTATGGATGGGATGTTTGAAAGAAACCGAGTGGTGGAACCTACTGGACTTGTAGCGACCAACTGATTTTCTACGGACTGCTTAATGGAAATACGGAAAAGCCTTATAGAGTGAGGACTCAGGCACATCCGTTTTCTACAGAAACAGAAAAAACGCCCTCAAAAGAGAGCGTAGAAAAGACAAAAAAATGGAGGGCCTGTTGCGGACATTGACCGCAAACAGGCCCCTGGCGGAGGCGGTGAGATTCGAACTCACGTGCCCGTGAGGACAACCTGATTTCGAGTCAGGCTCGTTATGACCACTTCGATACGCCTCCATATTTATTTTAATACACCAAGCCCCGCGTAGAAGTCAAGGCAAAGTGTAGAAAAACCGTAGAAATCGGTAAAAACCTAATTTATTAAAATCCCGCAATCCCGCAGAAACTCAAGGGTTTCCCGCATTTCCAAAGCAACTGACCGAGTTGATTTCGAGTCGTTCTCGCTATGACCGCTTCGTTACGTCTCCATATTTTAACACACAAAGCCTTTTTTAGAAACCAAGGGCTTCCCGGGTTTTCAAAGCAACTGACCCGAGTAGAATTCAAATCAAACTCATTACAGCCATCCGAATCTGCCTTCCAACCCATATCCATTCACAAGTGATGAAAGAAATACCTCAGCTTGAGCCCATGAAAGTGGATACCTTTCCACTACAAAAAAGCTTGCATCCCAAAACAACTAAATTACAGCCTTAATTAATAATAGACCGTTGCTCCCCTTAGCTGAATTTTATTTCAATCCGGAAACCAATTCATTATATCAGTCTTAATGCCATAAATCAAGGTTTTACCAATAATTTATTTATTTCAAAGTAATCCTCTCTCATATTTCATAAGTTCGGCTGTGTACACGTCATTTTACTATTAAATCGACCCATGCAAGCTTTATGAGAAAGCAATTTTTTTAGCTACCATTATATCAGATGAAGCCAATAAATTCTACCCAATCTCTACTTGCTTGACTTTTCGCAGATTTATCTACAGAACCCTAATTCTATCAGTATGATTATAAAAAATTTTGAAGAAATGTCTAAAATATAAGGAATCCTAATCCTTTTTGTTGTAAAATTAAGCTATGAAACAAAAATCTCACGAAACAAAAATAGAAAGGGTTCCTTATGGCTAAT
>DCDZ01000004.1:41715-44933 GCA_002316675.1 Tyzzerella sp. UBA1042 | reverse complement strand
TTTTTATTTGCAGGCTAAAAAAATGAATGGGCGGCTGAAAACCACAGCAACTCAACCCGACTGTCCAACCTTACTCCTTGTACGGTATGCGGCGAAGGCCCACCGCATTGTCTGATCAAAAAGCAAAGCCATCCAAGCACCCGATAGCCCAAGGTGAAATCCAAAACACAGCACCCAAGTCAAAATAGGACGAATCACAGCAATACTCCAAAAGGAATATCTGGCCACATAATTGGTATCTCCTATCCCTCTTAATATGCCCGAAAGGGACAGAGATTGGGAGGAAGGAATACAAGTGGCCGCCACAAACAGCAATATCACCACACCCCGTTCAATTACAAGGGTGTCTTTGCTGTAAAAGCCCATCAATTGAGGCGCAAACGCCACATAGCCTGCCGCGGCAGCCAAGGCACAAGCACCGGGCAATATTTTTGCCGCCAGCAACAGGCCTCTTTGGTGTTCCCCATTCCTTTCACCGGAAAATCTGCCGGACAACGCCAAGCTGGATTTGCTGAACCCTTGCCCGAAGCTATAAAAAACATCACAAAGCGTCATACAAATATTATGGATTGCAAAATCAGTCATGCCAAGCATAGCAGTCATCACCGAATATAAAAACATCCCAATCCGTTCAAATCCCTGTTCCAGAAAAATCCCTGAAAAATAACGACGAACCTCTTTGAAATTTTCCGCAGTCAGCTTCCAATGGTTTCTTCCCCACAACGACACCAGACAGTTCTCTCTAACGGCAAAGAGTACAGAACAAAGCAGTGTAACTCCACCGCCTATGGCTGTGGCAAGCCCTGCCCCTGCTACGCCCAAGGCAAAAACATAAATAAAAACTGCATTAAGCCCCACATTTACAAGATTGCCCGCCACATTGGAAATCAACATGGATTTTGTTTGCCCCAAACCGGTCAGCCCCCCATTGATGACCAAAGCCGGTGCATAAAAAAGTAAGTTGATATTGGCCAGCCATCCGTAAGACAGCGCCAAAGGAAGATATTCCGCCTCTGCCCCTGCCAAAAGCAAAATAGACTTCAAGCTGCCCTCCGTAAGTATAAACAAAACAAATGCTGCCAGAAACGTAAGGAGGGTTGTTTGCTTTAAAAACGCCGAAAGCCCTTGTGTTTCTCCTTTGCCAAAGCGTTTGGCCACCACGGCGGTTACTGTAACCGAAAGGGAGCGGCTGACACAAAGAATGACCATTTTAGGCTGACTAAAAATCCCCCCCGCCGCCACTGCCGCCGTTCCCAGAGAGCTAACCATCACCAAATCTACAGAGGTCAGCATAACAATCAGCAGACCCTCAAGGGCCGCAGGCCAGCAAATATGCCAATATAAGGAGAAAATACCCTTATTCACACCGTCCGTACGCAAATAAAGAGTCTCCCTTCCGCACCCCCAGCGTGGTGGTGTAGTACCAAACAATCCCATCGACTTCTGCACTATATTCCGCAAGGAGACAGTGGTCTAAGCTGCGAAGCTCTCCCAATTTTGTGCCTTTGGCAACCGTTTGCCCCGCCTTTACCAAAGGATACCAAAAGCCTTTCTCGGGGGCGTCCTGATAAAAGCCTTCCACCCCTTCCTTTTGCTTCTCGTTGATACATATCGCTCCTCCCATGCCCAGGTATCCCATCAATCGAAGCAGGCTTTTTTCACAAAGAGAAACCTCCTCTGCATTCCATCTGCCGCCGCTGCCAATTTCCAAAAGCAGTGCGGGAACGCCGCATTGTACGCCATGGCTATACAGTCCGTTGCGGGCCGTGGAGCGAACACGGTATGGCACAGGCAGATGCATTGCCGCAGCCTTGGCTATTTCCTGCACCTTTTGGGATGCTGCCACAGGAAAAAATACCAAAGGAACCAGTTCTTCATTGATATCGCCGCCATGTAAATCCAAAAGAAAATCTGCCCAGGGATACAGCTTTTTTTCAATGGCATAAGCAATCTGCTGGCTTAGAGAACCATTTTCATCCCCGGGGAAAACCCGATTCAGATTTTTTCCGTCCTCCGGCACAATCTGCTTCGCTCCATGATAAAACCCCGATGGGTTTACCATAGGCACCAGAACCAGCTGCCCGCAAAAGGACTCTATATCAATTTTTTCATAAAATTGCCTCACAGTTTGAATGCCCACAAACTCACAGCCATGCACCCCCGCTGTTACCACCAACGTGGGCCCTTCCGCTTTTCCGCACACAATCCATACCGGAAGGAAAAAGCCGGGCTGAATGTGCAAGGATGTTTTTTTCTTCTCTCCCCGTAAAACGGGAATTCCGCAAACGTCCATTATGTCCCCTCCTCAAAATCAATAATGGCGGACAAAAGCTTTTGTGCATACTCGTTTTTTACTTCCGCAATCTCCGAAACGCAGCACTCTTCTACCACCTGTCCTTGGTATAAAAATAATACCCGATCACACAAATACGTAATTGCCGTAAGGTCATGGGTGATAAAAATATACGTCAGCCCATAACGCACCTTGAGTTCCTTTAATAAGTCCATAATTTGCACCTGGGTATGGGCATCCAACGAGCTAATTGCCTCATCCAATACGATCATTGGCGTATGGCAGCCAATTGCCCGGGCAATGCACACCCTTTGCAGCTGTCCCCCGGAAAGCTCATGGGGATAGCGGGTTAGGAAGCTTTTGTCAAGGCCTACCTGCTCTAGCAAGGAGTTCACCTCCGGGGAAATATCGAACCGCTTTCCCGTTCTCCTCCGATACATCTGCAACCCCTCGGCAATAATATCTTTTACTTGAAACCGTGGGTTGGCCGAAGTCGTATAATCTTGAAAAACAATGCTGATATACTCTCGCAAGGCCTTTCGTCCTTCTTTTGTATGGTATACATCCTTCCCATTGAGCAGCACCTGCCCTTTATCCGGCTTCAATAAGCCGCAGAGCACCCTCCCTGTGGTTGATTTTCCACTGCCGCTTTCTCCAAGCATACCTAAGCAAAGGCCCTCGGGGACCTCCAAAGAAATGCCGTGGAGCACCTGGATGCGCTTTGCCCGAAATATGGATTCCTGCTTTTCACTGCGAAAGCTGACATCTATGTTACGCAATTCAAGCATACGCTGTTCCTCCTTTTTTTAATGCGGTACGGTATTTCTGCATTACAGCGGCCCGCTTTTCTATCAAAAGCTTTGTATAAGGATCCTTGGCATGATGCAGAATTTCATGAAAGCTTCCCATATCCGCCACCTTGCCT
>DCDZ01000004.1:0-41516 GCA_002316675.1 Tyzzerella sp. UBA1042 | reverse complement strand
AGGCAAGGTGGCGGATATGGGAAATAAAAATCATGGCAGTACCATGTTCCTCTTTAATCCTTTGAAACTCCTGTATCACACTGTATTGGATAATAGCATCAATGGCCGTTGTGGGTTCATCGGCAATGAGCAAGGTGGGCTTTAAGGCCATGGCCAGCCCAATCATAATGCGCTGCAGCATACCGCCGGAAAGCTGATGGGGGTATTTTTCCAAAACCTCTCCGCCGTCTCGAATTTTCATATCTTGCAAAATTTGTACCAAACGGCTACGGATTTCTTCCTTGCTCCAATCCGTATGCACACGCATTGTTTCTGCCAACTGATACCCCACCCGATACAGGGGATCAAAACAGGTCATGGGATTTTGCAAAACCATGGTGATTTCTTTTCCACGCATCTGTCGCAATGTCTCCTTGCTCTGCCCCAGTAAATCTTTTCCTTGATACATGGCCTTACCGGAAACCACAAATTCCCGGGGCAATAGCCCAAGAATGGCTTTTGCAGTCATGCTCTTTCCGCTTCCGCTCTCTCCCAAAATGCCCAAGCATTTCCCTTGGTGAACAGAAAAATCAATGTTATCCAATATATTTTTTTCATACTTTCCTTTTTCCAGGGTAACAGAAAGCTTTGATACCTCCAAAACAGTACTCATAGGTTCGCCTCCTTCGGGTCAAGAATATCCCGCAATGCATCCCCAAGCAAATGAAAGGCCGAAACCACAACCACAATGGCAATGCCCGGAGCCAGCATCTGCACCGGATTGGTGGTAAGCACATTTTTTGCTTCATTCAGCATTGCCCCCCATTCTGGAATGGGGGCCTGCACACCCAAACCTAGGAAGGATAATGTGGAAATATTAATGATTGCCCAGCCAATATCCAAGGAGGCCAAAACCGCCATTTCCGATGCAATACTGGGCAGCAGATGCCTGCCCAAAATGAAGCTTTCCCGGTTGCCGATACAGCGTGAAAATAATACAAAGTTACGGTCTCTATATTTCAAAACACCCGTCCTAATCATACGAGCATACCATGCCCACTTTACAAACACATTCGCCAGAATGACATTTTGCACATTAATGCCCAAAAGGGCCACAACGGCAAACACCATAATCTGGCTTGGAAAGGACAGCATCACATCAACCACACGCATAATAATTTCATCAATCCACCCACGGAAATATCCCGCAAGCAGGCCCATCAGCGCACCAAGACCAATGGTGCCCAGCATAGTCAAGGCCGCAAGCCCCAGTGTGGGGCGGATGCCATAGAGCATTCTGGAAAACACGCAGCGTCCCAAATGATCCGTCCCCAAGGGATAGCTTAGGCTAAAGGTTGAAAATTTGTTTAAAATATCAGTTTTATAGGGATCATTGGGTGCAAGAATAGGTGCAAAAATTCCCACAAAAGCCACAAAAACAATTAAAATTGTGGTTAGCATTGCCACCTTATTCTTTAGAAATTTTTTCAGCAATCAAACCACCTCATTTCTAAGACGAGGATCCGCCAGTGTCTGCAAAATATCAAAAAGAAGATTAAAGACAACAAATAGCACACCAATCAAAAGCACATAGGCCTGAATCACAGGGTAATCCCGGTTGAAAATAGAAGTGATGCACAATGTGCCAAGCCCCGGCCATGCAAACACATTTTCAACAACAATGGTGCCTGAAATCAACTGGGGTATACTCATACCGATGGCAACAATACAGGTATGCATGGAGTTTTTCAGAATATGCTTGGTCAAAATGGTTTTTTGGGGCAATCCCCGCACATTGGCATAAAGCACATAGTCCTCCTTCATATTTTCCAGCATATTGTTGCGGATAAGACGAATGTATGTAGAAATATAAGTAAGCGATACTGTAAACGCCGGCAAAATCAAATGCTTCCAAGTGCCATTGCCGCTGGTTGGCAGTAAATCCAGCTGAATGGATACAAACCACATGAGCAGCAGCCCCACCCAATAAGCAGGCATGGCTGTGGTCATGAAAATAATCCCTCTGGTCAGTCGGTCAAACCAGCTGTCCTTATAAACTGCGCAGAAAAAACCGATGGGAAGGCTCAGCAGAATCACCATTACCAAGGAGGTTCCTGCCAGCATCAGCGTAGCCGGCAAGCAACGCACCAATTCCCCTGCCACAGTACGGGAAGGGTTCGTATAGCTGACGCCAAAATCCAATTGCAGGCAATCTATCAGCCAATTTACATAGCGCACCAAATAAGGCTTATCCAAGCCTAGCTCTGCCCGCACCTCGGCAATGGCCGCCTCCGTAATCACGGGAACCTGGCGCACACGCAAAGCCACCTCCGCAGGGTCAGAGGGGATTAAATTGATAAAAACAAAGCATACAAAAGAAATGCAAAGCAAAAGCGGAATCGCCGCTAAAATTCGTTTGATTACATAATTCTTCATACCATTCTCCTTTTTAAATAAGAAAGGAGCCACCTCATGAAGAGATGACCCCTTATCCTCATTTACTCAAAGTACATATCTGCGAAGGGAACCTCATATTGGGTCTGTGTAAAGCCCACTCCCTGCAAATCAGCACGGTAAATTGACTTGTTGCATTCAAATGTCAATGGGATGTATACGGCATCCTCATGAAGACGTGTTAATACAAAACGATAAAGTTCCTGTCGTTCTTCCTCATCTGTAGAAGTTAAAATTTTTGTAATTGCATCATCAATTTCAGCCTTATCATGCAGACCTTGCTGTGCTGCATAATCTCCATACACCGGGGCGCGCATTGCCGCCAAGGAGGACTGGGGATCATAAGGGGTACCCCAACAAATGTTAAACACCATATCGAAATTGCCGCCCTTCATATTATCACGATAAGACTGTTCCTCCTGACCGATAATATTCAGCTCAATGCCAAGCTTGGCATATTCTGATTGCAAGTATTCCGCAATGGCCTTTTCTGTCACACTATCGCTGTTATATAACAAATCTAGGGCCATTTTCTGGCCATCCTTCTCTCTTACACCGTCTGCACCAAGCACCCAGCCTGCCTGGGTCAGCATTTCGTCTGCTAAATTTTCGTCATATGCATATGCCTCAAGCTCTACGTTGCAGTAAGGAATGGTGGTTGCAAACAATGTATCTGCAGGCTCTTCCAAGCCGTAGAAAATACCATCTGAAATTGCCTGACGGTTGGTGGCATACTGCAATGCTTGTCTTACCGCTGTGTCAGATAAAATGCTGTTTGTGGTATTCAAAACAATCTGACGGGTCGAGGTCGGTGTGGACAATGCAACCTTAATTTCATCGCTGTCCAAATATTTATTCACAGCATCCGCATCAATCATATTTTTGCCGTAAATTAAGTCGATTTCGCCCTTTTCCAGTGCCATAATACGGGTCTGGTTATCGGGGATTACCTTTACGGTAATCTTCTTAATGGCAGGCTGTTCCCCCCAATAGTTCTCGTTTGCTTCAAAAACTGCATACTGGTCTGTTACAAATTCCTTCAGCACATAAGGGCCGGTTCCTATGTATTCGTTTACACCGTCCTTTGTGCTTCCATCCTTCATAGCCGCAGGGGAAACCATGGCGAAAGGACGGGTAACGCCCAATTCTGTCAGCATGGGATAATATGGCTTGGACAATTCAATCACAAAGGTGTTTTCATCCGGTGCGGATACACCCACCAAAAGGTTCATCATTTCCAGCCAAGTATGGCGGTCTTTGTTCTCAATAATTGCATTAAAATTGGCAAGAATGGCATTTGCATCGCAAACCGTACCGTCAGAGAAGGTTACGCCCTCACGGATTTTAAAGGTATATACCTTTCCATCCTCACTGATTTCCCAATCTTCGGCCAAACAGCCTTCATAGCCGTCTTCTGTGATATTTACCAAGCTTTCAAAAAGCATTTCCTGTGCATACATCTCCCCGCCGTAAAGGTGTGGATTCAAGTCACGAATATCACGATAATTTACAAAAACGAGCTCATCTTTTGTACTTGTGTCAGCATCGGAAGAAACCTCAGGTGTGTCCGTATTTCCGCATCCGGCCAACATAGACAGCACCAAGGCACCCGCCATCAGAATGACTCCTAAACGATTTTTTTTCATACCAATCTCCTCTTTACATATAAATTCGTTTTGACAAAAGCAATTATAACACTGGTTAGCATCAGCTAACAAGCAACCAAAAAGGAATGAGCAGCTATTCCGTTTTGTTATAACGCCTCATGGAATCTTTGTATAAAATCCCGCGCAACCGGAGATAGGGTATGCCCTTGCTCATACACATAGCCAATGGACAAAAACGGCTCGCAGTTCCGAATGGGAAGCATTTTAATGTCATACTGCTCATATTTTGCACACATAAAGTTAATGCCAAGACTGCATACATCGGTATGCAGGAGTAAATCAATGGTCAAATGATCACTGTTGGTAAAGGCAGTATAGTGGAGCTGCTCCGTACTAATGGCCCCCAAGCTTACCTGCTCTAGGTGATGCTCCATGGAAAAATATTCCTGCATTGCTCGCACAAAGCGCAGGCTTCCCAATTCGGAAAAATCGATGTCCTTCCTTCCATACATAGGATGATGGGGGCCCACATAAATACAGGCTTCCTTCACGTCTAATTCCTGATATTCCAGTTTTTTATGAGAAATAATATGCCGAAAGGCCTGCAGCTGCTTTTTCGCCACATATAAAACGCCGATTTCCGCCTCTCCGCAGCCAACCATCGTCGTAATTTCTTCCACAGAGCCCTGCTGATGGCGCACCTCCAGATCAAAATTCTCCCTGCACAAATCTACTAATATATGGGCGATCATATTGCTAGGATAGGAGGACAGTGCAAGGGTCACATGGGGGCCGCTTTGCTCGAGTTCTTTGATGATTGATACGTTTTTCATAATATTTTGCGCATATGTATACATGATCTTCCCTTTTTCTGTCAGCCGGAGCCCTTTGCTGGTTCGGTCAAATACCAGATAGCCCAGTTCCTTTTCCATGGCCGAAATGACCTTGCTCACATTGGGTTGAGAAATAAACAACGCCTCGGCCGCTTTGTTTAAGCTTCCCCGCTCACAGGCTACCAGAAAATATTCTAATTGTTTTAGTTCCATAGTGCCCCCTCGTTTTTCTTGTATTTACAAGCAGTTAGATACGGCTAACTTTATTGATTGTACTTGTCATAGGACTTTTTGTCAATAACACTGACGTTTTTTATAAAAACAATTTTTCATATTTTATATTCTGCTTTCAGGCAATATAAAAAAGAGTGCCGCCTGCGGCGACACCCTTTGCAATTTCATATATTTTCTTAGCTATTTTTATCTGCAATGGTCAGTTTTAAATCATGCCCGGTTTTACCGTCTCTTACAATATGCACATCAACGGTATCTCCTACCTTTGTTTCCCCAACTACCTGTACCAAAGAGTCCATATCCATTATCGTGTTGCCGTTAAAGGCGGTAATAATATCCCCCACCTTAATGCCTGCCTGCTCCGCAGGGCCGCCTTCCGCAACCTCCATAATCAGAGCCCCCACAGGAAGCTTATATAGGTCGGCATTTTCAGAAGTGATGCTGGTACCCTTAATGCCGATATAGGGCTTGGGTTTTGTTCCATTTTCCAACAAATCCTCCACAATGGGTGAAATGACATTGCTTGGAATGGCATAGCCCATACCCTCAGCCATAGAGGAATTATATTTTGCGGTATTGATTCCTACGACCTCGCCCACACTGTTTACCAAGGGGCCGCCGCTATTCCCGCCGTTGATCGCGGCACTTGTCTGTAAAACCGTTAATTGGTTGCCTTCTACATTAATGTTCTGCTCTGTCATACTAACCATACCGTCTGTTGCAGAAAGGCCCATACCCATGGCGTTTCCAATGGCGATCACGCTATCTCCAACCTGCAGGCTATCGGAATCGCCAAAGGTTGCAACGCTAACCTGTTTCACGCCGGCACTTTTGAGGTCGGCCCAAGAAACCGTAAGCACAGCCAAATCAGATTCGCTTTTTGTACCCACAACCTTAGCTGGCACACTAACATCGCCATCCAGTGTAACAAAAATAGAGCTGGCGCCGTCAACCACATGGTTGTTTGTTGCAATGGCAACCTTTTCATCGTCTGAAAAGAAAATGACACCACTGCCCACGCCGTTGGATTCATAAGGCACACTAAAAGAGCCAAAATATTCCGATGTACCTGTAACCTTTGTAGAAATGCTGACTACAGAGGGCTTCACACTTTTAATAATATCCACGGCAGACATCCCCGTGGTAGACGAAACTTTCTGCGCTACAACCGGTGTATTTGTTACAGCAGGCTCGGCTCCAAGGTAATATTTCACTGCGCCGTATCCGGCACCCATGCTGGCCCCCCCTGCCACACTGGCAATCAAACACGCTGCAATAAACTTACCCCACCCACGCTTTCTTTTGGGTGTTTTTTTCACCTGCTCCTCATAGCGGTATTCACGAAGGGAGGGGGCTTCTTCCCGGCACGCTTCTTCCGCCGTTTCGCGAAAGCATTCCTTGGCCTGCGGGGTATCCTCCGCCGGTTCCTCTTCGGTAAATGCAGCCTCTCCAATCACCGCACCTTCCAAGGGCTCTATATTTTCTTCTGCAACAAATTGCGCTTCATTTCTTTCATTTATTTCTGTTTCTTTATTTTTATCATTTAGATTTTTATCATTATTTCTATCTTCAGGATCAAACATATCATATTCCTCCTTCATTTATTTTATGATATGAGTATACCGTATGCTTTTGAACAAAATGTGAACACGAGTTAAATAATTGGTTAATTATACGGTCTTTTGAAATTCATTTTCTAAGAAAAAAACATGAAAACCTCACAAAATTAACGTAAATTGTGCTTTTTCATTGTTCATCCTGCTGTCAACGGATTTTTGCGGGAAAACCAACCTTTTTCTGTACCTTAGCCAAGGTTTTTTCGGCAATGCTTCCCGCTTTTCCCGCTCCGTTTTTAATGACGCTATCCAAATAATCTTTATTTGCTTCGATTTCTTTCACACGCTTTTGAATTGGCTCAAGCCTTGCAACAACGGCCTCACCCACTGCCGTTTTGAACGCTCCGTAGCCGGCATTGACAAATTCCCGCTCTGCGGCCTCCGGTGTAACCCCTGTTACCGCACAATAAATGCCCAAAAGATTGGAAATTCCTGGTTTATCCTCACCAAATCTTACCTGATTGTCAGAGTCTGTCATGGCACGCTTGAATTTATTCATAATGACTGCCGGCTCATCCATCAGCGCAATGGTATTATTTTTATTTTCATCGGATTTTGACATCTTCTTCGTCGGCTCCTGCAAGGCCATAATTCTTGCACCGACCTTGCCGATATAAGCCTCGGGAATTTTAAAGGTGCCGCTATAAACCCCATTAAAACGTGCAGCAATGTCCCTGGTGATTTCCAAATGCTGACGCTGATCCTCTCCCACAGGCACCAAGTCCGTCTGATAGAGCAGAATATCCGCCGCCATCAAAACGGGATAAGTATACAGCCCCGCATTGATATTGTCTGCGTGCTTTGCAGACTTATCCTTAAATTGAGTCATTCTGTTTAGCTCGCCCATATAGGTGTAGCAATTCAAAATCCACCCTAATTCTGCGTGCTGAGGAACATGAGACTGATAATAAATAATGTTTTTCTCCGGATCTAAGCCGACCGCTAAGTATTGGGTTAAAAGGTCCCTTGCCTGCTTGCGCAGCTTCGCAGGGTCTTGACGCACGGTAATGGCATGCATATCCACAATACAATACAGGCAATCATACTCATCCTGAAGCTTTGTCCAGTTATTCAGCGCCCCCAAATAATTTCCCAAGGTAATTAACCCCGAGGGCTGCATTCCGCT
Source organism: Tyzzerella sp. UBA1042 (assembly GCA_002316675.1). Taxonomy (GTDB): domain Bacteria; phylum Bacillota; class Clostridia; order Lachnospirales; family Anaerotignaceae; genus Chakrabartyella. Next base: position 33,667 of record DCDZ01000004.1, on the reverse strand, counting down.
AAAAATCTTTTTCTTTTCCTCTGCCATGTTGAAACTCCTCTCGTGCCCTATATTGAAAAAAGATGGCCTGTGGAAGCTTCCCAGTGCCACCTTTTCGTTCTATTGTCTCATTTTTATTGCTTTTCCTTATAGTCACCGTCAATAACGCCCGGATCTATAGGAATGACGCATACGCAAATCACATACCCCAGAATGCCGATAAACACACCGGTAAATAAAGTTACCAATACCCAAAGCAAGCGAATCAGCGTTGGGTCTACATCAAAATATTCACCGATGCCGCCGCAGACACCTGAAACTTTCACATCCGTACTGGAACGATATAATCTTTTTGTCATGCTTGTCCCTCCATAGCTTCTCTATTTAATAGTTTATTTTCCAAAAAACTAAATGCCAAACCATCCGCTATAATAATATGGTCAATTAGCTGAACTTCTATTGCAAATAATAGTTTCCCAAGCCTTGCCGTCGTCTCTATATCATCAAAAGTAGGCTTGCAGTTTCCGCCGGGATGATTATGGGTAAAGATTACAGCCGAGGCTTGAAATTTTAATGCCGCCTCCATCACAACTCTGGGGTGTATGGCAGCAGAATTTACTGTTCCCTCGGCAATCTGCACCGCATTGATCACCCGCCGTTTATTGTCAAGGCAAATGGCATAAAAAAATTCTCTGTTTTTATATGCCATCAGAGATTTACAATACTCCATGGCAAGGCTTAAAGAATTCAGTGTTGGCCTGTCCCGCCAGCGGGCCTGTATACACCGCTTACTGATTTCCCTTTGCAGTGCAATTAATATTGCCGTGTTTAAGCCCACGCCACAAAGACGAGAAATGTCAATTGGCTCCGCCTCCATCAGCGTTGGCAGAGATCCGAATTCTTTCACCATTTTATGTGCAAGGGGGTTGGTATCTCCACGGGGCACAGCATAATATAGAAGCATTTCCAAAAGCTCATGATCATGAAAGCCTTCACCGCCCTCTTGCAAAAACCGCTGTCTCATTCGTTCCCGGTGCCCACTGTGAATTTCCCCCGCCATAAGCTACTCCTCAATTTCCAATAACCGGCTGTATTTCTCAAAGCCGTTGGTATATATAATTTGTAAAAGCGAATCTAAGCGTCTTAAAGCATCCTTGACATTTTTTTCGGAAATCATGCATTCCTCCAAGCAATCTGCCAGCTCTGCCAAATCTACCACCTTTACAAATCCGTTTTTATAAATAATGACATCCGCCAGCAAATCACTAAAGATATACGCATTCTCTTCCGCACGATACTCCGTATCAATAATGTCACAATAATAATACACCAATTCATTTTTTGCATTTAAAAATTTGCTGATTTTAAATCCGTGCTTTAAATAATAACAGGATACGCCTCTGTCAAACTCCTTTTTGGGGCGAAAGGCATACCATTTTGTAATAATCACATCATCATCCCGATGAAGAATCTTGTCATCTTTTAAAAAAATTGTTTCATTTGGCATAAACCGCTTGCGATAGAGCTTTATTTCTTCCAAGTACTCACCCGTCCTTATATAAATAAGCTCATTCAAATGACAAAACTTCACAATGATTCAACTGAGTATCTTCCCGTAGTTCCCGCATTCGTGGAATATAGGTTTGAAAATAGACAGATTGATTATGGGCATCCACCGCCGCCTGATCCACATATTTCTCTACGAAATAAAAAACGCCCTTTTCGTTGGTGTCCCGCACAAAATCGTAATAAATACACCCTGCCTCTTTCCGTGTTTCCTCTACCATTTTTTTTGCAAGCTGTAAAAATTTAGCTTCGTTTTTTTCTGCCACAACGTTTTTTGCGATTAAAACAATCATGTTCTCATTCCTTTGTAGTATAATAGTTTCATTTATTATAAGAAATTATACCATAAAATACAAGGACAGGGATTAAAAAGGCTAAAATTATTTTATAATTTTTTATTAACAGTCTCTGTTTTACAGCCCATTCTCCATCAAATGCCGCAATATGTCCTCATCGGCAGGGCAAAACTCATACTGCGGGATTTCCGAAGGCCGTATCCACCGAAGCGCTTCATGCTCCAGCCGCTGCGGCTCCCCTTGAAGAATTTCCGCACGAAACAGGGTAAGATGAATAGTAATATCCGGATAGATATGGGTTACTTCCATATAAACCGCACCGGTTTTTATCTGGATTGCCAATTCCTCTTGGCATTCCCGCACAAGGGCCTCCGCCTTAGTCTCTCCCGCCTCCTGCTTGCCGCCCACAAATTCCCACAAAAGACCTCTTTTTTTATGGGCAGGACGTTTGCAAATCAAAAATCGTTCTTCCTTACAAATTAATGCCGCAACTACCTCTGTCATTCTCTCCACCTCTTAACCAAAATAGCCGCACTCACAAAGGAGGGCCAAGCATTGATTTACCTCATCATCTTCAAACAAAGTGCCATATTCTCCCTGCGCAATTAACGCCTCCATAGATAATCCAAGCTGATTGTGCTTTTTCAGCAGCTCAAAATTTTCAGAGCAGCCATCTCGTTCCAACGCTCTGCGGGCAACAGAAACACCCCCTCTTTCTCGAATGTTTTTCAATAGCCTTACGGCAGTATAGTCTTCAATCCCTTGGGCCTTCTCCACTCTTTGCATCCATTCCGCAGAGAAATTTTTTTCCAGCTCCGTCATTCTGTTTCCTCCTATTTATATGATACTTTTCTTTCCTTAAAATAAGTCTAAGGGCTTGCAGTAAATCCCTTCATGCTTCCTACTGCTAGCCCTTCCGCAAATGGTTTATTTTTAAGCTTCCGCCCCCATAGGCAGGGTCTGATCCGCCAAGAAAGGTTGATCTGACCACCGTTTCTCTTCCGTATTTTCCCCGCAGCAAATCCATAGCGGCATCCGCCTGCTTTTGCTTGCTCCAGTCCTCCTCTAACATGGAGAGCTGTACCCACGCTCCGCTGGAAAGCTGTCCAGCCCGAATGCCCAAATGGCGAACAGGCTCATTTTTCCACGCTTCATCGAATATTTTTTTGGCTGTTTCATACACCGCATTGGTGCAGTCAATGGCATTTAACAGCTTTGTTTGATGGGAATACACCTGAAAATCCGCAGTTTTGATTACCACACCGATTTCTCTCGCACAATATCCCCCTTCCCGCAGACGCATAGAAACGGTTTCCGCCAAAGAAAGCAGAATTTTATATGCCTCCTCCCGGGTTTCCACATCATAAGGAATGGTTGTGCTGTTTCCAATGCTTTTTGCCGTCTTCACCGTATCCACATGGGCAACAGGTGTATCGTCTATTCCGTTGGCATAGGCATACAGCAGTCTGCCATAGCTTTTAAATTCCTTTTCTAAAAGGGCAACGGGATATTTTGCCAATGCTCCAATGGTTCGTATGCCCATTTTTTTCAAGCGAGGGGCAGTCCTTCTGCCTACCATAAACATTTCCTCCACAGGCAAGGGCCATAGCTTTTTGCTCAATTCCTCCGGATAAAGGGTGATAATTTTATTCGGCTTTTCAAGCTCTCCGCCCATTTTTGCCAAAAGCTTGTTGGTGCTGATACCAATATTGACGGTAAAGCCAAGCTCTGATTTTATGTTATTCTGAATTTTTTTTGCACCCTCCAAGGGCAGGCCAAAAAGCTGCTCCATTCCGCTGTAATCCAAAAAAGCCTCGTCAATGCTAAAGGGCTCAACACGGTCAGAATACGTTGAAAGAATGCGAAACATTTCCTCGGAATTTCTGGTATATAAAGAAAAATCAGGGGCCACACAAACCAACTCCGGGCATTTTTGCAAAGCAAAGGCCGTAGGCTCTCCCGTTACAATGCCATATTTTTTGGCAGGAAAGCTTTTTGCCAAAATAATCCCCCGCCGGCTTTCGCTATCCCCGGCTACTGCCGAGGGCACCGTCCTCAAATCCAGTGAACCTCCGTTTTTCAGCAGCTCTACCGCACTCCAGCTTAGGAACGCACTGTTTACATCAATATGAAAAATTGTCCTCATTGCGCTCCTCTCCTTCTAATAATGCAACTGTGGTGAAACAAACTACGCCGCATAGCTTGCAGACATCAAGCTCTAAAAAATCTATTCCTTCTTTTTTTCTAGTATATCATGAATCGCCCAAGCCTTCAATCTGCTTGGCAAGCCAAAATAAACCTTCCCTTTTTGGGTTTTCCACCACACTTTAAACTACATTTTTCGCCTAAAGAGGGGAAAAAGTACAGCCGTTCAGAATAGCTCATTTTTCTACTCTTGTTTTCTTTCTGCAATGTCTTTATAATAAAAAGAAATTCTTTAGAAATGGCGGTGTTTCCCTTGAAGCATTTGAAAACCAAAGCCCTTTGTGCCTTATTTTGCTTGGCAGGCTTTTTGTACTGGCAGAATAACGGGCTTATGCTGACGAAAATAACCCATACCAAAAATGTCCCCCAAGGGCTTGATGGCTATAAAATTTTACAGGTTTCAGATTTACAAAACAAAACCTTCGGGCAAAATCAAGAAATACTTTTAGATAAAATCAGAAATGCCACACCGGATATTATTGTCATTACCGGTGATCTTATTGACCGAAACCGTACCGATTTGGAAAAAGCCATGACCTTTGTAGACGGTGCGGCAGCCATCGCCCCTGTGTATTATGTCAGCGGCAATCATGAGCATCAGTCGGGGTGTTTTGAGGCGCTTTCGGCACAGCTTGTATCCGCCGGCGCCACTGTGTTGGAAAACGGAAAATCCATGATTCAAAAAAATGGGGCTTCTTTAGAAATCATAGGCCTTGCTGACAAACGGGTAAACCCTTATTTTGCCCAGGTGCTTCCAACGCTTTTAAAGGACGGAGAGGACACTTCTTTTCAAATTCTCCTCTCCCATCGCCCTGAATTATTTGAAACCTATGTGCAAAATGATGTAGACCTTGCCTTTACCGGACACGCCCACGGCGGCCAAATCAGACTGCCTTTTATCGGCGGAATTTTTGCGCCCAACCAAGGCTTTTTCCCTGCCTATACCGCTGGAGCTTATGAAAAAAAGAACACCTCCATGGTGGTTAGCCGGGGCTTGGGAAACAGCACGTTTCCTTTTCGCATATTCAACCGTCCTGAGCTGGTGATGGTTACTTTAAAGCATGAAAAAATTTGAGGAATAATTGCGTCCCCTGCCCCAGTATGCTATAATGAGCCGAGTTATCATATCGAGCCTTGGAAATTTCTGTATGGAAGTGTTTGGTATGGGTAAATTAGAAATAAAATCATATTGAAAATGAAACAAGAAAGGACGATAAACATGGCGAAAAATCCCATTGTAACATTTGAGATGCAAAACGGCAGTATAATGAAAGCGGAACTTTATCCAGAAATCGCTCCAAACACCGTAAACAATTTTATTTCCTTAGTAAATCAAGGCTACTATAACGGTTTGATTTTCCACCGCGTTATTAACGGCTTCATGATTCAGGGCGGCTGCCCCGACGGCACAGGTATGGGCGGCCCCGGCTATCAAATCCGTGGTGAGTTTTCCGCCAACGGTGTAAAAAATGACCTCAAGCATGATAAAGGTGTGCTTTCCATGGCACGGGCAATGAACCCCAATAGTGCCGGCTCCCAATTCTTCATTATGCATGAAAATTCCCCTCATTTGGACGGACAATATGCGGCTTTCGGCAAAATTATTGAGGGACAGGACGTGGTAGATACCATTGCCACCGTTCGTACTGCCCGAGGCGACCGTCCTGTGGAAGATCAAGTTATGGTGAAGGTGGCCGTTGACACCTTGGGCGTGGACTATCCCGAGCCCGAAAAAATGTAACATAAAAATGAAAAAACTGCTTGCATTATATGACGTTTTATGATACTATAAGCAGGCGGTTTTCTTTGCGGATGTGGCGGAACTGGCAGACGCACCAGACTCAAAATCTGGCGGTAGTGATATCGTGTGGGTTCGAGTCCCACCATCCGCATGAAAAAAACAACAGATACTTTCTGGTATCTGTTGTTTTTTTGTTTCTCCGAACAAAGAACCTCTCACAGCGCAGCCAGCGGGGTCTGTTCCCATAGGGAATTTCCTTTGCCTATGCCCCTAGCAAAATACAAAAATAAAAAAGGATACCCTATATAAAAATAGGATACCCTTCTGCTTTTAAAGATTAAAGGCTGTTAACCAGCTTTGTCAAAGAAGATTTCTTTCTTGCAACTGCATTTTTATGAAAAATACCTTTGATATATGCTCTGTCAATCACAGACGTAGCATTTTTCAATGCTGTGGAAGCTACTTCCTTATCCCCTGCATTGACAGCCACAATAACCTTCTTCATTGCTGTTTTAACCTGAGACTTAATCATTTTATTTCTCAAAGTTTTTTTGCTGATTACTTTAATTCTTTTCTTAGCGGATTTAATATTTGCCACTTTGTTTTCCTCCTAGTAAAATCATTCATTTTCTGTGGTTTCCGATATTGGGGAATATCGCTTTTTATTACTACATTATTAACCACCCTTTAGGAATTCTCCTACGACACGGCTTGGGACAATTTTTACAATCCCAATGGTTAATTCAACACAATATATTTTACCCGATGAAGGAAAATAAGTCAATGAATATATTTCAAAAGACCGGAAAAAATAAGGCAAAACCCATGAAGGACGGTAAAAAAATGAAGGAAGCAAATGAAAAAAGCAAATTTCAAATCAGAACGGACTTAGCCATAGAGGCAAGAGAATTGATTCAGGAGTCGCAAAAAACAAAGAAGGACGAGCCCAACGGCGTCAAGGTGGAAACCAAAGAAGGCGCCTGCTATACATTGACCAAAGTCAGCATTTTTAATGACAAAGGCAGTGAGGCTATGGGTAAGCCAAAGGGCGAATATATTACCATTGAATCACAGAAATTAAAGGAAAATGCCGTAGACTGTCACGAAGAAATCATCAGCCTTTTGGCGGAACAGCTGCGAGGGCTGGCAAAAATCAAAGAAGATGACTGCATCCTCATTGCAGGCTTGGGCAACTGGAATATCACTCCCGATGCCTTGGGTCCAAAGTCGGTTTCCCGCATTTTGGTCACACGGCATTTGAAAGGCGCAGTGCCTATAGAAATCGAAGGCTCTCTGCGCCCTGTGGCGGCAATCAGCCCCGGCGTTATGGGGCTTACCGGGATAGAAACAGGCGAAATTATTAAGGGCTTGGTTGAAAAAATAAAGCCTTCTTTATTGATCGCCATAGATGCCCTTGCCGCAAGGCGCTCCAGCCGCATTAATGCAACCATACAAATGTCTGATACCGGTGTTGCACCCGGTGCCGGCGTTGGAAATAAGCGGATGATGTTGAGCCAAGAAACCTTAGGAATTCCGGTAATCGCCATTGGCGTTCCCACCGTTGTGGATGCCGCCACGTTAGTAAATGACACGATGGACCGCATTTTAGGAAGCATGATTACCCAGACAAAAAAGGGAACGGATTTTTATAGAATGCTGCAGGATTTGGAGGAAGAAGAAAAGTATAGCATGATTACCGAAATTCTTGACCCTTATACAGAAAATATGTTTGTTACCCCCAAGGAAGTGGATGCGGTGATTGACCGCCTTTCCAATATTATTGCCAATGGCATCAACATTGCACTGCATCCGGGAATCACCATGGAAGACATCAGCAAATACAGCTAAGGGTACCACAAGCCCTCCTATATGTTCATAGGAAGGCTTGCTCTACATAAACTTTATTGACCAAAATCCGAGTCGTGATAATTTTCGCCATCCTCCCTCGGCTTGGTATAGGTTAACGCCCGCCTGCTATCGTTGACGCCTTTGGTTGTAGGATCTGTTATCACACCCAAGACAGCAAAAATCACACTAAACAGCAAAAAAGGATTTGCCGCCACAGCCTTGATCTGTTCCAATAGCATTGGCCAGCTGCTGAGATCCTCCGGCTTAATGCCTAATGTTGCTAGAATCACACCAATCAGCCCAATCCAAAAATAAGGATTTTTCAATCGTACTTTCCAATTAATTTTCAAAAATTTCCCTCCTTTTTTCCATAAGCACCACGGAAAACAGTCTCTTTTTATAATATGTATTCTTTTTGAATACTTTCTATACTGAAATTTTCAAACAGAAACTATTGCTGTCAAAAATGAAGAAACAATTACAAGCCTTCCATAAAAATCAGTATGTTTTTTGATTTAGAAATGGTTTCCATATGATGGGAAAACAAAAAACCGCTCTTCAAAAATTGAAAAGCGGCTCATATTCCTCTTTATTTTTTTTCCGTCCAACTACCCAGCTTCCGAAATCTTTCATAGCGTTTTTCACTAATTTTCGGTGCATCCTGATAGATTTCTTTCAAGTCACCCTGCAAGGTTTCTTTTAAATCCTCACACATTTTTTCAAATTCAGAAAAGTTTTCGTTTATAATGCGCTCTGCAATGCCAAAACGCTTCATGTCCTCCGCAGTAATACACAGGCATTTTGCTGCCTCTGCTGCAGCCTCACGAGATGCAGCGTCCCATAAAATGCTGGCGCAGCCCTCGGGGGAAATGACCGAAAACACAGCGTTTTCAAGCATATACACCCTGCTTGCGACGGATAGGCCCAAGGCACCGCCGCTGCCCCCTTCTCCGATTACGACGGTAATGACCGGCACCTGCAAAGCCATCATTTCCATCAGGTTGTCGGCAATTGCCTGCCCTTGGCCCCGTTCTTCTGCTTCTTCACCGCAAAAAGCCCCCGCGGTATCCACAAAACAAATAATGGGTCTTTTAAACTTCTCCGCCTGCTTCATCAAGCGCAATGCCTTACGATAGCCTTCCGGCATAGGACTGCCAAAATTACACAGGATGCGTTCTTCCAGATTTCTGCCTCGTTCAATGCCGATAAACGTCACAGGCATTTCCCCAAGCATTCCAATTCCGCCAAGCACCGCCTTATCATCGGCAAACTTTCTGTCCCCATGAAACTCTATTCTTTCTTCAAACAAGTTTTCAATATACGCCCTTGCCGTAGGACGGTCTTGGGCTCTTGCCGCCAAAACCCTTTCATAAGGTGTTAATGCATTTACCGTGAATTGCTCCACCTCTTTACGAAATGCGACATTCTTCAAAGCATAGCTATGATCCCTTTGTCCATGCTGACGCAGGAGGGTGGCTATGGTTTTTCTAAGTTCCGTTCTCGGCACAATGGCATCCACAAATCCATGCTCCAACAAAAATTCTGCCCGCTGAAAATCCTCCGGCAGTTTCTTCTTGGTGGTTTGTTCAATCACCCTGCGCCCTGCAAAGCCTATGGTTGCATTTGGCTCAGAGAGAATAATATCTCCAAGCATGGCAAAGCTTGCCGTAACACCACCCGTTGTGGGGTCTGTCAAAACGGTAATGTACAAGCCGCCCCCCTTGCTGTGATAGTCCACCGCCCCGCTTACCTTCGCCATTTGCATCAAAGAAAGAATACCCTCCTGCATCCTTGCCCCGCCAGAGCAAGTAAAACCAACAACAGGCAAGCCTTCTGTTGCGGCATATTCAAACAGCCTTGCCAGTTTTTCCCCTACAACGGAGCCCATACTGCCCATCATAAACTGGGGCTCCATCACAAAAACGGCACAAGGCTGGCTTTTAAAGACAGCCCGGCCGCATAGTACAGCCTCTGCTTCCCCCGTGCCCATGCGTCCGCTTTCCAGCTTTACATCGTAACCGGGAAAATCCAGAGGATCATTTGTTGCTAGCTCCGTAAGGATTTCCTGAAAGCTGCCCTTGTCACAAAGGGCTTTGATTCTGGTTCTTGCCCCAATACGAAAATGATTCCCGCAAGAGGGACACACCATTTTATTTTTTGCAATATTCCGCTTCGTTTCAAAGGATTTGCAAACGGGACACCGCATTCTTTCCTCTACAACAGGGGTAATGCCCCCCTCTTCCAGATTATTTCTTGACTTACGAAATAAACCCACAATATTTTGCAAGCGAATCACTTCCCTTCCGCTAAAATTTCAGGCAAAATCAGTGTATCATAGGAACCCTGCCAGAAAGCCTTGCTCCGTATCAGTTTTAATTGATCCTCTATATTTGTGGCAACACCTTCAATTACCATTTCACACAATGCCGCTTCCATTTTACGAATGGCATTTTCCCTTGTGTTAGCAAAAACAATCAGCTTGCCCAGCATAGAGTCGTAAAAAGGAACCACCTCGCACTCCTGCACCAATGCCGTATCAAAATGTACCCTTGCCCCGCCGGGAATATGCAAAAAATCAATCTTCCCCGTTGATCTGGCATTAATGCGGCACTCCATGGCATGGCCTTTTAGCTGAATATCTGCCTGAGTAAATTCCAAAGGGATTTGACAGGCGATACGAATCTGCCATTTTACAATATCAATCCCGCTGATTTCCTCTGTAATGGGATGCTCCACCTGCAAACGGGTATTCATCTCTATAAAATAAAATTCTCCATTGGGCGCCAACAAAAACTCTACCGTTCCGGCATTGGTGTAATTCGCGGCCTTTGCCGCCTTCATTGCCGCCTCCATCATTCTGTTGCGGATTTCTTCCGTCATCACAGGGCAGGGCGTTTCCTCCAACACCTTTTGCTTATTCAACTGCAAAGAGCAGTCTCTCTCCCCCAAGCACACCATATTTCCAAAGTGATCAGCCAGAATCTGCATTTCCACATGGCGCACATGAGTTAAATATTTTTCCAAAAAAACATCTCCGTTGCCAAAGGCACTTTTTGCCTCCGCCGATGCGGTGCAAAAGGCCTGCTCCAGCTCCTCTTTGGAATTCACAACACGGATGCCTTTACCGCCGCCGCCGGCTGTCGCCTTTACCAGTAAAGGAAAGCCAACCCCCTCGGCAAGGGCCTTCGCCTCAGCAACATCCTTCAGAATTTCCGTGCCGGGAACCACAGGCACACCAATTTCCTTCATCAGCCTGCGGGCATGGTCTTTATTCCCCATGCTTTCCATAACCTGGCTTTTCGGCCCGATGAAAACAATATCGTTTGCTTCACAAAGGGCCGCAAACTCGTGATTCTCCGAAAGAAACCCATATCCCGGGTGAATCGCTCCGGCATTGCAGGCCATTGCGGCGCTGATGATATTTTTTTGATTCAGATAACTCTCCGCCGCACTTTTCCCGCCGATACAGATTCTCTCATCCGCCATCGCCACGGGCAGAGAATTGCGGTCTGCCTCAGAATATACGGCAACGGTTTCGATTCCCATTTCTTTGCAGGCACGAATGATGCGCACTGCGATTTCTCCGCGATTTGCCACGAGAATTTTTGTAAACATATCAAGTCTCCTTTATTAATGCAAACGAAAATTCCGCACTAACACATAGCTTTCCGTTTACGAAGCCTTTTCCTTCCGCCCAGTAAAAAACGCCCTTATGCTTCAGCAGCTTGCACTGGGTTTCCAAGGTATCACCGGGGTGCACGCTGTTTTTAAAACGAACCTTATCCAGCCCCGTAAAAAACGGTGTTGCCCCTTCCTGCTCCTCCGAAAGCAACACGCAAGCGGACTGTCCTAAAATTTCACAAAGGATGACACCGGGCACCACGGGGTTATCAGGAAAATGCCCCTGCAAAAACCATTCCTTACCGGTAATGGTTTTTTCCCCATAGGCAACACCGTCCTTCAACTCCGCCTCATCAATCAAAAGCATGGCATCTCTATGGGGCAAAATCTTTTTTATTTCTTCCAGATTCATGTCAAGCCTCCTCACGAATACAAACTAACACTTGACCGTATTCTACAATCTGCCCATTATCCACAGGAACAGAAACAACCTCTCCGTCCTTTTCCGCCTCAATGGTGTTAAACATTTTCATGGATTCCACAATACAGATGGGATCACCTTTTTTCACTTTATCTCCCACCTTTATATAGGGTGCGGAACCCGCCTGGGGTGCCAAATAAACTGTACCCACCAAAGGAGATTTTTGCTCGTAGGCTGAAACCGTTTCCTGGGCAACTGTATTTTCTTCCATAGTAAGGGTTGTTTCTTCCATAAAAATCTCGGCATCGCCAGTGGTTTCCTGCAAAACAGCCTTTCCCCCGGCCGCCTCTAAAACCAGACGGACATCTCCCTCGGTCAAATCCAGCTTTGTCAGCTTATTTTGCTTTAATATTTTAGCCAAGTCTGCTATTTTTTTCGTCTCCATATCCATCAATCCTTTATTTTTCTAAATGCCACGCAGGCATTGTGTCCGCCGAAGCCTAAGGAAGTAGAAAGCGCCCCCTCCAACTCTGTTTCCACCGCAACATTGGGTGTATAATTCAAGTCGCACTGCGGGTCCGGCTCTTTTAAGTTAATGGTAGGAGGCACAATGCCGTTTTCCATCGCCAAAATAGATGCAATTGCCTCAATTGCACCTGCCGCACCCAGCATATGCCCGGTCATAGACTTGGTAGAGCTGATATGAAGCTTTCCGGCCTCTTCACCAAAGGCCTTATGAATGGCAAGGGTTTCCACCGTATCATTCATAGGCGTTCCTGTGCCATGGGCATTATAATAAAGCTTTTCGGAAGAAATTCCCGCAAGGCCTTCTGCCGCATCACGAATCGCTTTTGCACTTGCCTTTGCTTCCGGCGAAGGTGCGGTCACATGGTGGGCATCGCAAGTGGAGCCATATCCAACCACCTCGGCATAAATTTTTGCACCTCTTGCCTTGGCGTGCTCATATTCTTCTAAAATCAATGTACCTGCGCCTTCCCCCATAACAAATCCACCCCGTCTGCTGTCAAAAGGCAAAGAAGCCGCATCGGGATCCTCTGAAGGGCTTAATGCCATACAACTGCCAAAGCCTGCAATGGTTAAAGGCACAATTGCACCTTCGCTTCCGCCGCAAATCGCTGCGGTGGCATAGCCATGCAGAATTGCACGATATCCTTCACCGATTGCAGTGGTTCCTGTGGCACAAGCTGTGGTTACAGAAACACAAGCACCCTCCGCACCATAGCGAATGGCAATGTTGCCTGCGGCAATATTGCTGATCATTTTCGGAATAAACAACGGAGAAATCTTTCTAGGCCCTTTTTCTGCTAAGGTTGTGGCACTTTCACAAAAAGTTTCAAAACCGCCCACACCAGAACCATAATATACAGCAAGGTCTTCCTTGTCAACCGTTCCCTCCAGCGCGCTGTCCTCCATGGCTTGCGCCGTAGCCGACAAAGCATACACACTAAAACGGTCCATTTTTTTGGCCGCCAGTTTTTCCATATAAAGCAGCGGGTCAAAATCTTTCAGTTCCGCCGCCAAGTGATATTTATTTCCCGAGGTATCAAAACGGGTGATTTCTCCGATCCCGTTTTTCCCTTCCTTCAAACCTTCCCAGAAGCTTTTCACGGTATTTCCAATGGGGGTTATTGCCCCCATACCTGTCACAACAACTCTTCTCATACAAACCTCCTACATAGCCATGCCGCCGTCGATGCGGATTACCTCGCCGGTAATATAATCCGACGCATCCGAAGCAAGGAATAATGCCAATTTCGCAACATCCTCCGCCTGACCGAAGCGTTTCATGGGAATCGCGTTCTTTATTTCCTCGTTATTTAAAAAACTCTCTGTCATATCTGTGGCAATAAAACCGGGTGCAATGGCATTACAGCATACACCCCGGGAGGCCAGCTCCTTTGCCACCGATTTTGTTAAACCAACCAGTCCTGCCTTTGAGGCAGAATAGTTTGCCTGCCCCGCATTGCCAATCAAACCGGATACCGAGCTGATATTAATAATCTTTCCGCTCTTTTGCTTTAAGAAAAGAGGATACACCTGCTTAATCATATAAAAGGCGCCCTTTAAATTGGTATCTACCACGCTGTCAAACTCTTCCGGTTTCATCATGGGAATCAATTTATCTTTTGTAATACCCGCATTGTTTACCAAAATTTGAATTCCGCCAAACTCCGCTTTGATTTCCTTTACCTTCTCTGCCACCTGTGCCGCATCAGCCACATTGCACTGATACCCTTTTGCTTTTACCCCCAAGGCTTCCAGTTCCTTTTGGCATTCCTCCGCCTTTTGGGTATTTCCTGCATATAAAAAAGCAATATCTGCTCCATTTTTCGCGAATAATTTGCTGATTGCTGCGCCGATTCCTCTGGAGCCGCCGGTCACAACCGCTACTTTTCCTTTCAGCATATAACATCCTCCTTCAGCTGTTGTATGTCCTCCATGGAAGAAACGGCGTATACCTTGCTTTCCGGCAAGATACGGGAAATCAATTTTTTCAAGGTGTCCCCCATGCCTACTTCGATAAAAGTATCAAAGCCATCTGCCGCCATTTGTTCCATGCTTTCCTGCCAACGCAGTGCATGGTCAATCTGCGGTGCCATCCATCCACGCACATCCTCACCATAGGGTTTTGCCGTATAATTAGAATAAACGGGGATTTTCGGTTTTTGTATGGTATATTCTCGCAAGGCTTCAGCAAACGCCTTTGCCGCTTCCTTCATAAAGGGGGAGTGAAAACCACCGCCCACCTTGATGGGTAGGCCTCTGCCGCCGGCTTCTCTGACAGCTTTTGAAAAGGCCTCCATTTCTTCCTCTTTCCCCGCAACCACCAACTGTCCGGGGCCATTGTAATTCACAGGATATATATGCTCAAAGCCTTTACATATCTCCTCTACCTTGTGGTTTTCCAGCTTCATCACCGCAAGCATAGAGCCGGGATTTTTTTCGGCTTCCCTTGCCATTACCTGCCCCCTGAAAGAGGCCAGACGAAAACCGTCCAACAAATCATAGGCGCCTGCAAAGGCCAGTGCGGGAATTTCCCCCAAGGAAAACCCTGCCACGCCATGGGGAAAAATCCCCGCCGCTTTTAACGCCAAAGCCGCAGCCAAATCTGCAAGATACAAACAAGGCTGCGTATTTTCCGTATTCTTTAATTCTTCCTCTGTTCCAAAAAAACACTGCTGTAACGTATTGGGGCGAATTTTCTCCGCCCCCTCAAATAAAGCTTGAATCTCTTTACTTCCATCATAAAAGCTTTTGCCCATGCCCGCCTTTTGCGCACCTTGGCCCGAGAAAACAAATGCTATTTTACCCATTTTGCTCCTCCTTTTAACAAAAGCTCCGCCTCTGCCACAATTTCCTTTAGAATTTCTGCGGCGGGCTGTTCTTTCTTCACTAAGCCGGAAATTTGCCCCGCCAAGAAGCAGCCTTCTTTTGTATCGCCCTCAACAGCGGCTTTTCTTAATGCACCCACGCCTAATTCCGCAACCATGTCCGCAGTGGTTTCCGGTGCATATTCTTTTTTCAAAAACGCACGGCTAAAGTTGTTTTTTAAACAGCGGCAGGTATTTCCGCCGAACCTTCTTCCTGTAGTGGTGGTGGAAATATCACTTGCCTTTAATATCATTTCTTTATAATTGGAATGAACGGAACACTCTTCGGCCAAAAGGAAGCGGGTGCCCATTTGTACCCCAACGGCACCCAGCATAAAGACCGCCGCAATTCCTCTGCCATCACCAATGCCACCTGCCGCCAATACAGGAATTTTTACAGCGTCACAAACCTGCGGAATGAGGGGCATGGTGCTCATATCGCCGATATGCCCGCCGGATTCACCGCCTTCTGCAATCACGGCCGAGGCCCCTGCTTTTTCCATCATTTTTGCCGCCGCCACCGATGCCGCCACAGGAATCACTTGAATTCCCGCCGCTTTCCACATGGGCATAAACTTTGTGGGGATGCCGGCGCCTGTGGTAACCACGGGAACCTGCTCCTCCACAACAATGTTTGCAACCTCATCCACATGGGGGCTCATCAGCATAATATTTACGCCAAAGGGCTTATCCGTCAACTCTCTAGCAATTTTAATTTGCGCACGCAGATAGTCTCCGCCGGCATTCATTGCTGAAATGATGCCCAAACCGCCGCCGTTTGAAACCGCCGCCGCCAGCTTGCCATCGGCAATCCATGCCATACCGCCCTGAAAAATGGGATATTCAATTCCTAACATAGAACAGATGGGTGAAAGGATCATTCTGCCCTCCTCCTCTCTTATTTCAATTTGCTTTCAATCAGCTTAACCAGGTCGCCTACTTCGTTCACCTTGTTTTCGCCCAATTCGATTTCTGTACCAAACTCTTCTTCTACATTCATAAGCAATTCCATAACATCCAAAGAGTCAATGCCCAAAGCTTCAAATTTTGTGTCCGGTTTAATTTCGCTTACTTCGCATTCCAATTTTTCTGCCAACATTGCTGCTACCTTTTCGAATACCATAATCTCTATCTCCTTTTTCATCGTAAATAGTTAGTTTTATATATGAAGCCACTCGGCATCATTACCATCTTAAGAGGCAGGCCGCACTTGCCAAACCGCCGCCAAATGCCGGCAGCAGAAGCAAATCATTCTTCTTCAGCATCCCTTTTCGGTTCATTTCATCCAATGCAATGGGGATGCTTGCAGAAGAAGTATTGCCATAACGGTCAATATTTACATAAAATTTCTCATGCGGAATTTTTAGCTTTACACAAGCAAAATCAATAATGCGCTTATTCGCTTGATGGGGAACGATATATTTCACATCATCCCATGTGAATCCCTGCCGCTCCAAAAGCTGTGTGGAATCATGACAAATGGCATTTACCGCAAACTTAAATGTTTCCTGCCCTGCCATGTGAATATAGGGTTTTTTCTGTGTCCCCTCAAAAAAAGGAGATTTGCCGATGGCCTGGGGAATGTCAATCACATCAGCGCCGCCCTTTACATCAAAAATAGAATCAATATAGGAATCTCCTGCTTCCAGCACCAGTGCCCCTGCTCCGTCACCAAAAATAACGCAGGTTCCTCTGTCCTCCCAGTCAACAATACGGCTCAGACGCTCCGCACCGATAACCAAGACCTTTTTCGCTCTGCCTCTGGCAAAAAAACCTGCGGCAGTTTCCAGCATAAAAATAAACGCCGAGCAAGCTGCATTCACATCCATAGTCATGCAAGAAACACCCAAAAGGTTCTGTATCATGCAGGAAACAGAAGGCGAAATAGACTCTCCGCTGACACTGGCAGCCAAAATCAGATCAATCTCCTCTTTCTTTACACCGCTGTTTTCCAGTGCCGCCAAAGCCGCCTTGCAGCCCATATCAGCGGCTGTTTCATTTGTGCTGATATGCCGTTGCTTTACACCCACTCTCTGCATGATCCATTCATCATTCGTATCTACAAATTTAGAAATATCTTCATTTGTCACAATCCTTGGGGGTACATACATCCCCGATCCAAGTACCTGAAAACTCATTTTTTAATCCTCCGTACTGCATTGTCTTATGTTATGCAATCTTAGTCCCCAAATTTTGAAAAAGGTTACAAAAAAAATAAAAATATTTTCGACCCTCTTTTACAAATAAGAAAAGATAGGCCGCGATGCCTATCTTTCAAGGTGTTGGCGAAGTCGTTATCTTTTGCAAAAAGTCCAGTTCCTTCTGGCTTTTTGCAAGCAAACAAAGGAGAAAACCAATGGTTTTCCAAGTCTCTCCTTCATAAACCCCTTTTTGTCTACACTCTGAAAGATAGAACACAAACCTATCTTTCCAAGTATTTTCATAATTATTAAATTTTTCTAATTTATAAAATAAAGCCCATTATTTTCGCTTCATGCGCATTAAAAGCATGATCAATGCACAAATAGACGCACTCACATATGCCAATGCGGAAACCAGCATCCATAGCCGACGAATCCGCATATGCTTTGCCAATTCACCGTAATTTCCCGGGCCGGAAAGATTCAAGTTTAACGATGCCGGCGTGGTAAGGGCATACTGTTTATAATATTCTCGACAGCTTTCGCATTCCTTCAGATGGGCCTTTATTTCCGCTTCGCTGGCCTCACTGGCTACGCCGTCATGATATAACGCCACAAGGTCTTTTACAATATCACAATTCAAACTCATTTTTTAACACCTCCATCAGCATTTTTTTTGCTCTGTAGTAGATGACTTTCGCTGAATTTTCACTGATTTTTAAAATCAGGGCAATCTGAGAAAAAGGAAGCTCTGCGTAAATGCGCAGCAATATGACATCCCGATATTTTTTGGGTATCCCCTCAATCATCGACCGGGCAGCCTCCTTCGTACTTTTTCTTCTCATATGTTCTTCCGGGTCATTGTTACTCTCACAATATGTGTTGACAACCAAATCCAAATTGGCCGAATCCAAATCTAATTTATGCTTTTTCAGATATTTAAAATACACGTGTTTCCCGATGGAGGCAAGCCATGTGAACAGCTCGCACTCTCCGCGGAACCTGTGAAAGGAAGTATATGCCTGTAAAAAAGTTTCCTGCGTCATATCCTCTGCCAAATCCCCATCGGCACAAAGCCGATATAAGAAACAATAAACCCTATCATAATACTCTGTGTAAAGGACCTCAAAGGACTGCAATCCGTCACCTTCTTTCCATGGAATCTTGTGTAATCATACCATAATGCCGGAAAAAAATCCACAAGCGATGGCATCATGATGTGACACATTCCCCTATCAAAGAAGGTTTTTTTCAAAATTGTGGCCTTGGGCAAATTCCTTGAGTAAACCTTCCGCTTCCTGCAGAAGCTCTAAAAGATCAGCCCCGCCGTCAAAAGCATAAAAAACCATAATCATTTCTTTGGTGTTCTCTGTAATCATTGCTCTGGTGTTATCACTGGTTGGGTTTCCAAAAGGCCCCAATGCATCAAACAATGACGGCAAAAATTCAATATTCAGCACATTCTTGCCAATGCCCTGATATGCAGCTCCCTCCGGCGCCCGTGCCCATAGAATATCTCCCTGCACCTGGGCCAAATCGTAAGTCCCCATAGAATACCCCGATTTTATGGAAAGATAATTATTTATATCCACCACATTATTAATATAATACAACCCTCGTTCCTTAGAAATTCTGCGGCACATTGCCTCTGCGGAGCAGCGATAGCGGTTTGCATCCTTCCCCAAGGCCTTATAAGCCCTTCTTGTAGATTGAATTTTCTCCCGTTTATTTGCCTCGGAAAGCACAACCTCTGCTAACTCTGCAATTTTTCCGTTAAGCAGTTCTAAAAAAGCCGGGTCGTCCTCTTTCACGGTCACACTGCATTGTAAAACACCCAAAACAGCCTCTGCACAGCGTTCCTTTATACTGGCATCTATTTGAATTTTTCTCATCTTTTTTTCTCCTTTTCAAGAACCTTCTTCTTTTAGCTTACGACAAAAAAATATCTTGTCAAGAAAATTTCATTCTTTTCTGTAGAATCAGTCATTTTTACAGTTTTTTCGACTCCTCTTTAGGGATAAACAGAGCCTTTATTTCCCGTGCCTTAAAATACAGTCTGCCTTTCTTGTTATGAAAAAATAACTGCCAATAATGATAACTCCCACCGCTTTGCGTTTATATCCAAAAAAGCTTTCCCCTGTCTTTCGGGGGCTTCACAGATTTGTTTCTGTCCTCCTTGAAATCCTCTCTAAAAAAAGGTATGATGATTCATGATAAAGGGTAAAGGAGAGAACAGCTATGGAGCAAAAAGCACGGATTGTATCTTGCATTGAATATTACAGTTTTTTGAAAAACATCCCCGCAAACAAGGTATTTCTTTCATTCCAACAGGCATCCATCCTGGAAATAATTTTAGAGAGCAACCAAAGTTTTCCCGAAATGGATACGGCGTTTTACGCCGGAATGATTGATGGAATCATTGCCATGGAGCGTGATGCGGACGAAGATGATTTTACGCATTATAAAGAGCGAACCGCACTGGTTTGCGATGTTGTGGCAATGCTTGAAAAAAAGCACGGATTCACCTCCCCGGAGGCTTGCGCTTACTACTATAAATCAAACATCGCCGCCCTCGTTTCCGAAGACAATACAGGCTTTTACCAAAAAACGCCTGCAGAAATTTACAATCTCATCGAATCTGAATCCTAAAATACGAGACACCCCCATTTGTTGGCAGTAATTTGCCCTTGAAATGGGGTATTTTTTTATATTTTTAACCCCTAATCGATTGCACCATTTTGCAAAATAAAAAATGATACACAGGCAATGCCATGTATCATTCTAAAAGACCTTAATCGATGCGACAGGATTTGAACCTGCGACCTCGGCGTCCCGAACGCCGCGCTCTACCAAACTGAGCCACGCATCGGAAGAAACAGTACTCTTATTTTGCACTTTTTTCTCTCAATTGTCAAGATGATTCTTTCGTTTTGCAAGAGAAATATAAATACAAAATAAGGGTAAAAAACATTTTACCCTTATTTTGAAAAAACAATGAGGCAACCAAAATATTCTGTATTTTCATGGCTTAAAAACCTAAAACAGAAAATTATAGCCCTGGGTTTCCGCCGAAAAGCGCATCAATCAGCAGTCTCCTCTGCACCAGTAATTTCCTCAAGAATGCAAATTGACAACTCGTCCAGCTGCTTCTCATCTACAACATTGGGCGCATCCGTCATGGGGCAGGAGGCATCCTTCACCTTAGGGAATGCAATAACATCACGAATGCTGGTAGCACCGCACATCAGCATAATAATGCGATCTAACCCAAAGGCAAGGCCGCCATGGGGAGGCACACCATATTTAAAGGCATCCAACAGGAAGCCAAAGCGCTGCTGTGCATCCTCTTTTGTAAAGCCCAAAAGCTCGAACATTTTCTGCTGAATATCTCTGCGATGAATTCTAATGGAGCCGCCGCCCAATTCATATCCGTTTAATACAATATCATAGGCCTTTGCACGAACCTTTCCGGGGTCTGCTTCCAGCAATGGCAGGTCTTCCTCCATGGGTGCCGTAAACGGATGGTGTACGGCTACAAATCTGCCTTCTTCCTCATCCCATTCCAACATGGGGAATTCTGTAATCCAAAGGAAACTAAAATCATCTGCCTTGGTCAACCCCAGCATTTTAGAAAGTTCTAAACGCAGTGCCCCCAAGGAGTCAAATACAACCTTATCCTGATCTGCGCAAATTAAAAGCAAATCCCCGGGCTTTCCGCCCATTTTTTCCACAATTTCCGCCAGCTTTTCTGCTGTGAAAAACTTTGAGATTTGCGTTTTCAGGCTTCCGTCTTCATTGATGGCAATCCACGCCAAGCCCTTGGCACGATAGGTTTTTACAAACTCTACCAAGCTGTCTATCTTCTTTCTGGGGAAGGTGCCGCAGCCCTCTGCATTGATGGCACGAACGCTGCCGCCGGCCTCCAGTGCATTTTTGAATATAACAAACTCTGTATGAGCAACAACATCAGAAATATTTATCAATTCCATGCCAAAGCGAATGTCGGGTTTATCGGAACCGAAGCGTTCCATGGCCTCTTTGTAAGTCATTCTCTTTAAAGGCAGGGAAATATCCACATCTAAAATATCATGAAATACCTTTTGCATCATTCTTTCATTGACATCCATAATGTCCTCCACATCAACAAAAGAAAGCTCCATATCCACCTGGGTAAATTCAGGCTGACGATCTGCCCTTAAATCTTCATCCCGGAAGCACTTGGCAACTTGATAGTAACGATCCATACCGGAAACCATCAAGAGTTGCTTGTACAGCTGGGGAGACTGGGGCAAGCCGTAGAAATTACCGGGGTGCACACGGCTGGGCACTAAATAATCTCTTGCGCCTTCCGGCGTACTTTTTCCCAAAACGGGTGTTTCAATTTCTAAGAAATTTTCTCCGTCTAAAAAATTCCGCATGGCCTGAACCACCTTATGGCGCAGAACCAAGTTGCGCAGCTGGCTGGGACGGCGCAAATCCAAATACCGATATTTTAACCTCATGTCATCCTTCACCGTAATATTATCTTCAATTTGAAACGGTGTTGTTTCCGATTCAGAAAGAATACGAATTTCAGACGCAATAATTTCTATTTTGCCTGTTTTCATATTGGGATTGATATTCCCCTCCGTTCTTGGGGCAACTTGTCCGCGCACAGCCAAAACAAATTCGCTTCTTACCCCTTCCGCCTTAGCAAACAGCGTTTTTTCCGCCACATTACCATCAATGGCAATCTGCACTAAGCCGGTTTTATCTCTCAAAGCGATAAAGAGCAGCTGCCCAAGGTCCCGGCGGCGCTGCACCCATCCCATAACCGTAACCTCTTTGCCAATCATTGTTTCATTCACATCACAACACATACAGCTTCTTTTTAAGCCTGTTAATGCTTCACCCATGTTAATTTCTCCTTCAATACAAAATTTTCTTTCTCTATCATACCATTTTTCAAAAAAAAGTAAAGATTTCCCGGAAAGTTTCGTGATTTCTGCGGCAGAAAAGATGCAATGCCTCAATTTGGTTAATAGTACATTGTTTCCTTTTTTATCTAAATATGATATAATAAAATATATATCCAAATAATTTGAAATGACTGACCCTTTTCTATACTTTCAGCAGGATATCAACATAGGAGTGATAAACATGGGAAAACATAAAGTGATAACAATCAGCCGCCAATATGGCAGCGGCGGACGCATTGTAGGTAAATTATTGGCAGAGCGCTTGGGAATTCCTTTTTACGATAACGAGCTGATTTCTTTAGCGGCGGAAAAAACAGGGCTTTCCAAGGAGTGCTTTGTGAATGCAGAGGAGACCTCCACGGGAAATCTCTTGCTTTCTTTAACCACCCTAACCCCCAGTATTGATACCTTCGGGCTGCCCATGAACGAAAAAATATTTCTTGTGCAATCTCAAGTAATCAAAGAGGTGGCAGAAAAAGGAAGCTGTGTGATTGTTGGCCGCTCTGCGGACTACATCCTTTCAGAAATGGAAGATTGCATCAACGTCTTTTTACAGGCAGATTTAAAAGACCGCATCGCCAGAGCCGTTACACAATACAGCTTGCCGGAAAAAAATGCCGAGTCTGCGGTGATCAAAACAGACAAACGCCGTGCCAACTACTACAACTATTTTACCGGCCTAAAGTGGGGAAAATCAGAAAATTATGATTTGATTCTCAACACTTCACGGATGGAGCTAAACGGTATTGTGGATGTTATAGAAAAATATGTGTCCCTCGTTTGAAACAGAAGTATCCCTCACAGCATAGAAAGGCTTGGGGGAATTATTTTGCTCTTTTTGCCAACAAGCTGCCATACCCTAAACCCTTTCCCCTGTGCCGGATTCTTTAACAAAAAAAGGTGCCGAAAAACGATTCCTCATTTTTCGGCACCCATGTAAACTCCCTAAAGAAGATCTAAAGGGAAGCCCCCCACTTGTAGAAGAGTTTCATAAAATCTCAAATACTTCTATTCAGAGGTATGGCGCATTTTGTGATGCAGAGCGTTTCACGCCGAAATACACCCTTAAACGCTGCTGTATATAATAGGTAGGAATTAGTGCTTTCTCATATGGCTTCTTAATTCTGTGCCAACAGATTCGCTCAAATGTGCCTTCTGCATTCTTCTCATTGCATTGAAGTTTGGACGATTTGCCTGATTTTCCAGAATCCATTCTCTTGCGAAGGAACCATCCTGGATATCCTTTAGGATACCACGCATTGCTTCTCTGGTCTGCTCTGTGATTACCTTAGGCCCTGCTGTATAATCACCATATTCAGCAGTATCGCTGCAAGAATA
This sequence comes from Tyzzerella sp. UBA1042, assembly GCA_002316675.1. Taxonomy (GTDB): domain Bacteria; phylum Bacillota; class Clostridia; order Lachnospirales; family Anaerotignaceae; genus Chakrabartyella. The sequence goes on along the minus strand of DCDZ01000004.1, from coordinate 10,161 downwards.
ACGCATGAAGGAAACGCCTTCTTTTACAACCAAGTCGATGATCAGTTTCATTTCATGGATACATTCAAAATAAGCATTTTCCGGCTGATAGCCTGCCTCCACCAAGGTGTCAAAGCCTGCCTTCATTAATGCCACTACACCACCGCAAAGAACTGCCTGCTCACCGAACAAGTCTGTTTCTGTTTCTTCTCTGAACGTTGTTTCCAAAACGCCGGCTCTTGTTGCGCCCAAACCATCAGCATATGCCAAAGCAACATCCTTTGCATTGCCGCTGGCATCCTGATATACGGCAATTAATGCGGGAACACCGAAGCCTTCCTGATATGTGCTTCTAACAATATGGCCGGGGCCCTTTGGTGCGATCATGATAACGTCTACATCCTCGGGAGGTACGATCTGACCATAGTGGATGTTGAAGCCGTGGGCGAAAGCCAGTGTGGAACCGGATTTCAAATAAGGCTTGATGTCTGCCTGATACATTTTTGCCTGTGTTTCATCATTTACAAGGATCATGATGATATCCGCAACCTTAACAGCCTCGGGTGTTGTCAAAACAGTCAAGCCGTCTGCTTCTGCACGGGCTTTGCTCTTGGAACCTTCATAAAGAGCAACAACAACATCTGCGCCGCTATCTCTGAGGTTCAGTGCATGGGCATGACCCTGAGAACCATAACCAACAACTGCAACCTTCTTTCCTGCCAACATTTCTTTTTTTACGTCTTTTTCATAATACATTTTAGCCATTTTAAATTCTCCTTTGTAGTTATATTTTTTTTATTACTCCACACCATATAAACATTTTTTGCCGCGTTCCACGGCAATGAGTCCGGTACGACAGTATTCTAAAATGCCGTAAGGGGCTACATAAGTAAGAAAAGCATTTAGCTTACTACTTTCACCAGTGATTTCGATGCATACGGAATCGGGAGACATATCCACTACCTTTGAGCGGAATACATTTGCCGCTTCCAACACCGTTTGCAGGCTTTCGCCCGTTGCATTGATTTTTGCAATCAAAAGCTCTCGCAAAATTGTGTTATCTGTGGTCATCAGCTCAACCTTCTTCACATCGTAAAGCTTGGAAATCTGCTTGAGCAGCTGATCCTGTTTATTGGCATCACCCGTTGCGGTTATGGTCATCCTTGATATTTCGGGATCCACAGTTTCGCCACAGGTAAAGCTATCAATATTAAAATTTCTCTGACTAAAGAGAGAGGAAATTCTTGTAAGGGTTCCAGATTGATTTGATACAATGATGGAGACCGCAAATTGTTGAGTATTATCATTCCCCATTCAAATCACCTCATTCCAAAATAATGTTTTCTAAGGACCCGTTTGGCGGAACCATAGGAAATACGTTCTCCTCCGGGGGCATCAAGCAGTCAATCAACACCGGTGTATCTAAGGCAAAGGCTTGTTCTAAGGCTTCCTCCAGCTGAGGGCCGTTTGCCGCCCGAAGGCCTGTGGCACCAAAGGCTTCCGCCAGCTTCACAAAATCTGTCTTTCTCTGCAAATTGCTGGACATAAAGTGATTTTCAAAGAAAAGATTTTGCCATTGCCTGATCATTCCCAGCACACCGTTATTGAATACCACAATGACCAGAGGAAGTTTTTGAGAAACCGCTGTTGCCAGCTCGTTTAGATTCATGCCAAAGCTGCCGTCTCCCGTAAAAAGGACCGTTCTCTTTCCCGTTGCCACGGCCGCACCAATGGCTGCCCCCATACCATAGCCCATTGTACCCAAGCCGCCGCTGGTTTGCAGGGTTCTTGCTTTTTTAAAATGATAATGCTGGGCCACCCACATTTGATGCTGCCCTACATCGGTGGCAATGTTTGTATCAGGGGGTGCCTTCCGATTCACGGCGAAAATTACTTGCCAAGGCAGTAAATACCCTTCCGGAACACAAACATCTTTTGGTTTCTTTTGATAGGCTTGAACGGTTTCTTCCCATGCCGGATGCTTTTGGGGCTCCAGCTTAGAAGCTATGTAGCTTAAAGCAAAGTGCAGATCGCCGGGAATTTGCAGGTTGGCATCAATGTTTTTTCCATGCTCCGCCACGTCCACATCAAGATGTATGATTTTTGCCCCGGCGGCAAACTTTGTTCTGTTTCCCGTTGCTCTGTCTGCAAACCGAATTCCTGCGGCAATGACCAAATCGCATTCGCTGATGGCCTTTGTTGCGGCGAACCTGCCATGCATTCCGCTCATGCCCAGATATTTGGGATGGTCGTTATCCATTGCCGTCAACCCCATCATGCTGCATACCATAAATGCATCCAGTTTCTCGGTCAATTTTGTAATGATTTCTGAGCAGTTTGCATTGATCACACCGCCGCCGCAATAGATCACCGGCCGTTTACTTTCATGGATCATACCCAGTGCCTGATCCAGCAATGCTGTATCCGGTTTTGCATCGGGTGTTTTTTCCGAAATACCCCTGGGGGTATATGCGGTTTTATCTATTTGTATATTTTTCGGGATATCCACCAGCACAGGGCCGGGGCGCCCGCTCTTTGCAATACGAAAAGCCTCACGCACTGTTTGTGCAAGCATATCCACGCGATCCACGCGAAAACTATGCTTTGTTACAGGGATAGACAAGCCGAAGGTATCCACCTCTTGAAAGCTATCAGAGCCAATCAGCTCCATGGGAACATTGCCCGTAATAGCAACCATGGGAATGGAATCAGCCTTCGCTGTGGCAAGGCCTGTAATCAGGTTTGTTGCACCCGGCCCGGAGGTTGCGATGCAAACCCCTACCTCGCCGCTGGCACGGCTATAGCCGTCTGCCGCATGGGATGCACCCTGTTCATGGGCTGTCAGTACATGATGGATGCGATCTCTGTTTTTATAAAGCTCATCGTAAATATTCAGCACTTGCCCTCCCGGATAGCCGAAAATAGTAGTAACACCCTGCTCAATGAGCGTTTCTATTAGTATCTGGCAGCCACTTAGCTCCATTCGTATTCCTCCTTCTTTGCATATGCTCAAACAAAAAGGCTGTACAGTGGATACACTGTACAGCCTTCGATTTAGGATACATTATCATGCAATCTCAATCAAATTGACTCTATCATCAGCTAACCACTTTTTACCAGCACAAAGAACCTCACCGAGAATGACAAGGACGAGGTTAATGAGGCTAATAATAATGTAATTAACGGACTGATTAAAATGATTCATGATTTTGTCTCCCTTTCGTTTTATTTGTTATTGGAAGTTTAAAGCGAAAATGTATTTTTGTCAATACAAAATTTCGATTTTTTTAAACCGAAAGTTTTTTTTGTAAATATGCTGTATGTTTTTTCATACATACAATATTCTTTGTGCACTAATTCCCATACAATATAAGATATTAAATTCAAAAATAACTTCATAGAATTTAATAAAATGGCAACAAAATACAAACTTCTTTCAAAAATAGCCATTTTTCGGAATAAACAAGGAAGTAAGCCATCTTATTTCATTCTCAGAAAAAACAAAACATTGATTTTTTCCAACACTTTTTTATAATCATCGAGAAAAATAATAATTTTCAAGCTTTATATGCCCTTTTTACAGGCTTCCCAAAAACAGCCTGTTCTTTTTTCCTTTGAAAAGCATAAACTTGTACAAAGTCTGACAGGAGCGTGATACCAATGAAACGGTTACTTATATTGTCTTTTACACTATTTTTTTTATTGGGAGGATGCGGTAGAGGATCTGAAAATACCGACAATGGGCCGGCACCGCTGGGTGCCATCGGAGATGATATTCCAATCACAAGGGGACAAGCGGCCAAAATGCTGGCCTTGGCCTTTTATACGCCGGAGGAAATTGAAAATTTACCCCAAGATGCCTCTTTTCCCGATGTTGCAAAGGACTCATGGGTGTATCCGTACATCAATGCCACCGTGACCCTTGATTTTTTTTCCGGGGATGGGGAGGGGTTCCATCCCGAGGAAGATTTATTGCTTGCGGAGGCACAAATTTTGATGGACCGTGTGGCTCCCGACTATGAAAAACGAATGGTTTTAACAGATGACAACAGAAATATGCCCGTTGCATACAGCCTTTGGGCGCAGCTTTTTGAAAAGGCCCTGCTGACAAGACGAGGGGAAGACAGCCTTTATTCCTACGGAATCAAAAAAGAAACCCAAGTCCTCTTTACTCCCGGGGAAAAAAACCTGTTTGACCGGGGCATTTATGGAAGCGACGGGTATCAATTATCCCCCTATACTGATGAAAAGATTTCATTTTGGGAAAAGGATGGAGAAATTATCACCCTGCTCTCCGTTGATGAGGTAATCCCCACCATCGAAAATATTTACTGCAAAAAGGAAGGGAATCAAATTATACTCATGGGTGCCGGGGAAAAAAGCTATCCCTTTGAGGGTACTGCATTTGAACCCGGGCTTTGCAATGTGGTCATTGAAGACGGCAAAGCAACAGTAACAGCAGGCGAAAAACGCAGTGGTGAAACCATAAAACGGGTTAATCATAAAGAAATTTATTTAAGCGGCATGGGAGAAATGCAATGGGCCCAAAACTTCCGTATCTATGATCAGGATTTATCCCCCAAAACACAAAATGCCTTGATTTGCGGAACGGATATGGCTGATTTTTATATTTCCGATAATACCATTATGGGTGCCGTCATTCAAAAGGATGTGGTTCCCGAAAAAATTCGAGTGCTTCTGGGGGGGGGCTTGCAAAAGTCCATTATCATCAAAGGAGATGCCGGTTTTTCCTTATCCAACGGTGTAGGGGAAAAAGATTTCACCTCCGGAGAAGCAACGCTGACGGCAGATTTGCCTTGGTTTGATCACGGAATTGTAACGCTTTCAGGAAAAGTAGCCTTAAGCTTTGAAAATGGTGAAGCAAGAACCTATGCCGGGCTGATTGAAATGGAAAGAATCGAAGATAGCATTGCCATTGTAAATGAATTAGACCTAGAGGAGTATCTTCTCGGGGTGGTACCCTACGAAATGCCTGTAAGCTTTGGGCAGGCAGCCTTACAGGCCCAGGCAATTTGTGCAAGGAGCTATGCCTACAATCAATTTTACGCCAATGCTTACGGTCACTTTGGCGCCCATGTGACGGATACTGTGGCGAGTCAGGTATTTATGGGTGCCGACACTGCCCCCGAAGCAGAAGAAGCCGTTGCTGCAACCGCTGGGAGATGTGTTGTGGCGGGGGATCGGGTTGCCCAAACCTATTTCTATTCTACCTCAGGAGGCTACGGAACAAAGGATGTTGATGCATGGTCAGCCGATGCAACCTTTACCGGCAAGGGAAAATCCTATTTACAAGCCCAGTCCTACGGTGTCGCCCAGGAGGTGCCGAAAACAGAAGCAGATTGGCTTGCGTTCTGGCAAGACTGGCAGCTTGAGGGTTATGATAAATCCTCCTCTTGGTACCGGTGGAAGGTTTATTTCAGTGCGGGACAGCTGCGGGAAATTACAGAAAAAACCTTTGCAAATCTTTCCGCTTCCAATGGGGCACTGATTCAAGTGAAGCAAGGTGACGGCAGCTGGAAAGCAGAAGCACCGAAGGATTTGGGGAAATTAACGGGCGCAGCTGTCATAGAGCGAGGAGACGGCGGCATTATTAAAATTTTAGAGCTGACCTTTGAAGCCGGCTCCGTCAGGGTCTTTACCGAAAACGCCATCCGCAAAGTACTCTCTCCTACGAAGCTGACCATTGGCGAAACAATCAATCTGCAAAGAATCAGCGGCGGAACCTTAACCGGGCAAAGTATGCTGCCCAGTGCATTTTTCGCCCTAAAGGAAATGAAAAACGAGGAAGGCACATTGACAGGTATCGCCCTCTATGGCGGCGGCTGCGGCCATGGCGTAGGATTAAGCCAATATGGTGCAAAGGAGCTTGCTTCCCAAGGCCTGAACGGCGAAGAAATCATACAAAAATACTTCCCCAACACAACGGTGGAACAAGTCATGTGATATGCTTTCTTTTGCAGAGTACAATGAAGGTATTCGCAGGTATCAAAAGTACAAATAGACTCGAAAGGAGTTTTGGAAAAAGCTCCTTATGAAAATTCGCCGTAGAATATACAATTCTACGGCTTTTTTGAGTGCTCCCCATAACTCTAACTCAAACCTCCACCGCATCCTTTGGGCAGACATAGGAGCAGTTTTGGCCCCAATAAAGGGTATTGTTTGATACCTCACTCTGCTTTTCTACTACAAATTCTTTACAAAAGAAAAAGTGCTGAAAACGTTGTAAAATCAACATTCCCAACACCTTTTATGCATCATCGAGGCGACAAGATTTGAACTTGCGACCTCTACATCCCTAATGTAGCGCTCTACCAAGCTGAGCCACGCCTCGCCGACGACTTCTATATATTACTACAAGAAAAATCAAATGTCAACACTTTTTTGCACTTTCACAGATGCCGGAAACATAATTTTTTGTATTCCTGTAGGATACTATTTCATCAGCATCCTATAAAGATTTCTCACCCTTATTTCCAGACCGCTTGCATCATTTTTTTCAGTTTTAGCGGCTGTTTTTTTTGATATCCCTTCTTTTTTCACAGAAAAAACCTCTAAACTGCGAACACTGATATTCCTTCAGTTTAGAGGTTTGCAAAAACTTAGTGTAGCCTTCAGCTAGTACAATTTTTAGAAAATAATATCTCTCAACCATTTGACTGTACTAATTCTCCAAGCATCATGATGCTTATATGCCCCAATATTTGATGGCAATCCGCTGCCCTTGATCAATTTTAGCCCACTGCTCGGCTTCGGTCAATTCATTACCGCCATCACAAGAAGCAAAACCGCACTGATGAGAAAGAAGCAATCTCTCCTTCGGAATAATTTTTGAAGCCTCATCCAACAGCTTAAGTACACGTTCCTCATCGTCTAAAGTGTTGATTTTTGAGGACATGAGCCCCAACACAATTTCCGTATTCGGCTTATCCTGAAATACTTTAAGGGCTTCCAGAGAGCCGGCACGATCGTCATCCCATTCCAAGAAAAAGCGGTCGTACTTTAATTGTTTCAAAAATAGATTTGCAATTCGCACATAGGAACCGCCGCCCATATTACGAGAATTATAATTACCACGGCAGTTGTGAGTCCACATTTTCAGACCCAAGCTGTGGCCAAAGTCAATGATTGTATTATTGATATCAATAAATTCTGCGGCAAGAGCTTTTACTTCCTCTTGCTCAATGCTTTCTCCCGTATAGGGAGAATTGGGGTTGTCATCCGCAAAAATTTGCCACAGGCAGTCATCAAATTGCAAAATCCTACCGCCGGCAGCGGCAAATTCTTCTACAAATTCCTTATATACCCGGGTTAATCCTGCTTTCAGCTCCTGAGTATCCTTATAAACTGCGTCTTTGCCGCCAATATTGTCAGACCAAGACAGCTCTCCGAAAATATGGGAGGGGGAAGGAACGCAGAGTTTGATTGCACGATCACCGGCAGCGTCTTTCAGCTTTTGGAACACTTTGATAAAATGATGATTCTTACCGCTCAGCTTGTCTGTAATGCGCAGGCCGATGTCTTTTCTTGTTTCATATTGGGAGCAGCCATCCTTATCACGGAAAAAGTAACCGTGGTCTGCAATGTAGCGGCTGATGCCGCCAAAACCCCAAACAAAATCCAAATGCCACATAGACTTGGAATATTCTCCATCGGTAAGGACGGTCAGTCCATGGGCAATTTGTTTTGTAACGATTTCTTTGATTGCCTCTTCCTCGGCTTCCTCATACCCCTTAAAATCCTCATAGAAAGGATAGGTAATATCATTGCGCTGTTCAATCTGGCGTTTGTATGTAAGCAGTGCCTCGGGACGAAGCAAACTGCCAACGGTTTGAAATTTTTCACTCATTATATACATCTCCTCCTTATACAAAATTCCGATTGATATTGATTGATTTCATTATACTATACACTGCGAGGCGATGGGTAACACTAAAAAAATATGGTCAGCTATAGCTTTTAACTATACCTTTCTCTAGCCACGACAGCCTACTCCCCTTGACAACGGATTCAAAAGCTACCAGAGAAAATTATCAATGTATAAAAAACGTCCCTTTCTCCTGTTAACTTTTCACAAAAGAAAGGGACGAAGTATAACCGAGATTCTTATTGATATATACTAAATCCTAAGAAACTGCTAAATTATGCATTATCTACCTGATACATATGTGCAATTAAGTCAACAACCTTATTGCTATAGCCCCACTCATTGTCATACCAAGCAATTAATTTTACAAAGTTATCGTCTAATATAATTCCTGCCTTTTCATCAAAAATACAGGTATTGGGGAGTCAGTAAAATCAAGGCTCTCAAGAGTTTTTAACTTAAAATCATGTAATCAAATTTTGCTTTCTATTACGAGAAATGAAATGTTTTTCATACCATATCATTATCATACTAAAACACACTTTGTTTTTCATACTACAATGAAGATTATCATAATAGAAACCATCTGTCAAATGGATTTTTTAAACAAAAAAAAGGGTATATAGCTTTTAAACTATATACCCTCATAATGTATATTATTTACATCGTACCCCCGGAAAGCAAATACCCAACCAGTAAACCAATAACAACAGTAATTGCTTTGTCCACTGCACTATCCCATCTCTTAGCCGGTTTATCCACTAGAATTTTAACATCATCTTTGATTTCGCCTAAATCTTGTTTAATATGTTTTTGCTCATTTTCCATAACTGAAAATGCATTCGTCAACTGTTCTAAATTGTCCTGCCGTTTTTCCATTTTGTCTTGGCGTGTTTCTACATTTTCAATTCTAACTGCCATTTCATCACTGTTCATACTTCGCCCCCTTATGTTGCCAAATTGCCGTTTGTATCTATAATTGTTTTCCATGTACCACTAATGCCTGTACTGCTAAATTGTAAGCCTCCAGTTCCCCAACGGAATAATTTTGTTGCCTGTGCATAATTTACATTATCCATGCTGATATAAAGTGTATTGTTTGCAATAGTAATATTACCACTGATAAGGTTTAATACCTGTTTTACCTCAGTGCTTGCACCCAAAGCAGTTGAAAGGCTTTTCTCTCCACTGGTAATACTGCTTGTAATATCTGCCACAAAATCCCCTAATTCAACGGCACTGTATTTTTCCAATAAACAATCCCACTCATAAGAGATAACCTTAGCTTTCTTACTAAAGTTCATCTTACTATTTACCACATTCACAACGTCCCCTAACCGAACATCTTCAAGGATAGCAAAGTTCTTATATTCCTCTGTCTTTGCCAATAGCTGAAAATCAGCCTTAATATTTACCGTTGGCAAGTCCACCCCACTATTCAATATACTTTGGGCAAAAGCCGTAAGTTGTGCCTGTGTGGTAAGGGAAGAATCTTCATACTTTCTTGCTTTGGGATACGGATAGTCATTGATATGTGAACTACTCACAGGCGAACCTATTAAGCCATCCTTACCAATAGGAAATATTTTTGTGGCTACCTCGCTAATATCTTCCTCAATCTCTAAGCCAATAAGGTTTTTACTATATCGGATAGAAACCCCTTTATCACTGCCAATGGAGGGTAAGAAGGAAATACTATAGTTATCCCTTAATATCTCACCACCAAATACTGAAACAAAACTGTCATTATCCTGTCCACCTCCTAAAAGTGCAGCTATAGGATTGATACTAGATACTGACATGCTTCCTGTGCCTATCAGTGTGGTATTGAATGTAAATGGCATAGCATAGTTAAAACCTGATTGCAAGCTAAGCAATGTGGTTTGTGGTGTCTGTGCTGTGATACTGCATGATTGAATAAAGTTATCCAACAAATCATAAAAGATATGACGGGCATTCACTGCAATACTTTCCATAGTAGGCTTAATGTTATAAATCCTGAAAGGCTGTTTTCCCCTTGGCGTACTTACACATAAAATACGTCCATTTTCAATGTCCTCCCATTTCCCCCACTCATCATAAGGGTGTTCCATCTCCAATTCATACAGGCCGTTTAATTCTTCTTTTACAGTACAAATGCTCGGAAGCAACGCCCCCAAGCCCAAAGTATCAAATGTTGTGCTATTCTTTTCATGTATGGTAATCATCAAACCACCTCGTATTCCTGCCCTGTGATTTCTGCATACTGTTCTGCTGTGATTTTACCAACCCTAACAAATTTCGCCACAGCTTCCGCA
>DCDZ01000051.1 GCA_002316675.1 Tyzzerella sp. UBA1042 | reverse complement strand
GCCTTTATAAAGGCCTACGACATCAATGCAGGGGTATATCTGGATGTGGGCAACGAACCGTCTAAAAAAGTCACCATTCCCGTAGGGAAGCAGTTTATCAATGCAACCTTCACCCCCTATTATAATGCCGGCGGGCAGATTGAGGGCTTGGTGGTTGTATTGCAGGATATTACAGAGCAGAAAAAGCTGGATGATATGCGCAAGGAGTTTGTGGCCAATGTATCCCATGAATTAAGAACGCCCTTGACAACGGTGAAAAGCTATACGGAAACCTTGATGGACGGCGCCATGGAGGATAAGGAAATAGCCATGGAATTTTTGGGTATCATTGACAGCGAAGCAGACCGCATGGCCTTTCTTGTGCGAGATTTATTACAGCTTTCCCGGTTTGATAATAAGCAGGTATTGCTGAATATGACGGAAATAGAAATGAACGAATTTTTATGCCAAACGGTGAAGCAGAACAAAATTCATGCCGAGGCAAAGCATCAGACGCTGGTGTTTGAACCTTACACTACGCCGGTAGTCATCCATGGGGACCGGGACCGGGTGGGGCAGGTTGTCAATAATATTATCACCAACGCCATGAAATACAGCTTAGAGCAAGCCTCTATTAAAATTTTTATTTCAGCGGATGATACGTATTATAAGATTTCTGTCAAGGATACGGGCATGGGCATCGCCAGAGAGGACTTGCCCCGTATTTTTGAGCGCTTCTACCGTGTGGATAAAGCCAGAAGCCGTGCCATGGGCGGCACAGGCCTTGGCCTAGCCATTGCCAAGGAGATCATGGAAAGCCATGGCGGGCGGTTGAGCGCAGAAAGTGAATACGGCAAGGGCACAACCATGACTATGTGGTTTCCCAAGGAAGTGCCGAAGCCCCAAATGCAAGAGGTATAACCTATTTTTTGGAAGAAAACACCCCTTATTTTCCAGTGGAAAAACTTGTTATAAAACTGTAAGCCCATTGTAACAAGAATGTAATATTTCCGTTGTATAATACAATAAAGTATGTAGGAATGTTCATAGTGCAGAATGGAGGTGACGGGAATGAAATTGAAAAATAGGCTGTTTGCGGTAGTGTTGAGTATATTTTTGGTATCCTTTTCGCCCGTGTTCGCCTTTGCGAATGAAACAAATCCTCCGGCGCCTCTGTCAATTACCAGTGGGTTGGTTGTGGAGGAAGAGGTACAGGATGCCACCTTTGAGGATTCTCGTGTGGTTTACGGAGAGTCTCTTCCCTTTGGAGATATTTCTGTTTTGGTTTTTCGCAGGGATACAGAAGGAAATCTTCTTGAGGACTATAATGAAAATTTAGAGGTAAGCTCTTTGGGTATGTTCAGCGTTGCATTGCCGCTGAAGCTGGGCACAAATTATGTTGAATTTACCGTAAGCGGTGAAAGCTACGAAGATGCTACCTATAACTTTGAAATTAAGAGAATGTCTCAAAGAGTAAAGAACGAATTGCAAACAATGGTTGCTTTACCGGGAGCAGTGAAAAAGGCGAACTAAAAAATTTAGAAAAAGCGGTGGGATCAAATGAAATTACACAAAATTTCCAATTTTGTTATTGTTGCTTTGGTCATAGCTGCGGTTTTTCAAACAGGAGAGTTATGGCTTGAGGGAACATCAAGTCATAACTTTTTTAATATTGTGATGAAACAAGATTCCTCTGCGGGGCAGCAGGCCGATGGAGATGTGCTTTTGGCCACCCGTTATGCCGTGGGGGAAGGGCAAGGCACCTTTTCTGTATATTACCCCGACCAAACGGGGACAAGTGACCTATTGCAGGAGGCCAACGGTGTTTTGAATGAAATTTTGTCTGACCGGGAGAACCGGGTGGAATTTGTTACTGCCGACTGGAAGGAAATTCTCAGCGGCCGCTGTATTGTGCTGCAGTATGATTTTATGGTGACTGCTGATGAATATTTGAGCCAATATAAGCGGGTGAAAAATAATACCGTTACAGCCTTTGACTATATTACTATTCTGCCCTCCAGACGGCCGGGGGAGGAAAGCAAAGCGTATTTTGTAAATTCCAAAACCAACGACAGCCTATGCTACACCACGAAGAAAAGCCAGTCTGCCGCAGATCTTTATGAGAAGCTGGTAACCGACGGGACAAAGATGACGTATATTTCTACGGGGCAAAAAACCGGATCCTCCGTTCTTTGGCGTAACCTGTTTTTACCTCAATGGGCTGAATTTCCGTATCATTATAGTGAGCTAAAGACAACCCCTGCCTTTGAAAAGGATGGGGCAGTGAGCCGTGTGGATATGGAAAATACGCTGAAGGGCTTTTTCGGCAATTTTTCCGTAGATTGGAGCACCAAAGATGAGAGCGGTACTTATATTTTCAGTGATAACCAGACGGTGATCAAATATTTTCCCGATACCCGGGTTCTAGAATATTACAGCTATGAGGCCTATGGAAATGACGAAAAAAATACCGGGATATTAGAGGGGTATCAAATCAGCTGCAATTTTTTAGAAAACGACACCTCTTTGACGACGGATATTTTTTTGGCGGATGTGGAAAAGAAAAACAATGAGACCATTTATTATTTTGATTATGCGGTGGATCATCTTCCCGTGGAGCTGTCTGCGGCCCTGCAGGATCGCATCGGCAGCAGCCATGCCATTAAAATCACCATCCGAAATCAAAGGGTGAAAAAATATCAGCGGTATATGGTGAATTATGAAACCATGAATAGCCAAGATATGGAGCTGAATGTGCAGTTTATTGATGCATTGGATGAAGCCAATAAAACGTATCAGGCCATGGTAGAGGAAAAAATCATTACCGATGTGAAAAACATCTCTCTTGGGTATTATGCAGACTTAACGGGAGAAATTGACTTGAAATGGTTTGTCACGTTATATGATTATTTATTTGTAACAGAAACAAACAAAAATGCCTTGGCATATATGACTTCCCGCTAAATGGGGGTTGTAGGAAAGGAGGGGGGGCATGGAATGGACCACGGCTAAGCGCTTTGTCATTGTTTTATTGGTCATTTTAAATGTAGCTTTGGCAGGGCTGAATATGAAGCAAAAACAGGATAATACAATGACCTCTGCCCAAGAAAAAGCCATTTTTGAGGTTTTGTCACAAAATGGAATTACCCTGTATACTGACTTGAATATAGCGGCGCAGCCTGCATATCGCTTGGAGGCCAGAGTGCCTACTTATAAAAAAGAGGAATTGGAGAGTGCTTTTTTTGACGGAGAAAAAACCAAGGTTTCCATGGGCACCCAAACCACCTATAAAACCGAGGCCAAGACACTTGTGCTTGCGGGGGATAAAGGGACCTTTTTGGATAGCTCTGTGGCAAAAGGCGCAGAGGTTTTGTCCAAGGAGGAGGCGGTGAAGCAGGCAGAGCGCAAGGCGGAGGTGCTGAAACCCAAATTTGGAAATCTGGTGCTAAGCTATGTTTCTTCTACGGAGGAGGGGTGGGAGGTTGAATTTTCCGGTGTTTACAACGGAGAAACCATTTTTTCCAATCAGTTTACTGTTTTTATTTCCGACCATGGGATATATCAGCTTACCTTCACTTATTGTGAGATTACAGGCGTGAGCAGGGAAAAGAAGGATATTTGTATGATAGACGAAGCCCTTTTGACCTTCATGCGTGAATGGAATCAGCAGGAAAACAGCACAAATGCGGCAATACAAAAGATCGAGCTGGGATACGACCTGCTGGAGCAAGGAGGGGCTGCCGCAGGCACTGGGTTGTTTTTGGAGCCATGCTATCGCATTTATTTGATGGGGGAGCCCAAGCCATACCTAGTCAATGCTTATACCTGTCAGATTGTGAATAAGGAGCGCTAATGGGTTTTTTGTGAAAACCATGGGCTCCTTATTTTTTTGGTACGGAGGAAAGCGCGGACAAGGAGGAAAAACGCCTATTCTGTTGTTTCTAAGGAAAAAATGCTTTCCACAAGGGCTTTTTCATGATATAATTCAAAAGGTTAGGGCGACAACGAACAGATTCGACTGGATGATTAAAAAAGAAAGACAAGCCCGCTTTCATGTACAAAGGGGATATCCTTTGGCAATTTTTTGGAAGGATGAACGTTGAATGGAGAAATTGCTTATAAAAGGCAAAAAACGCCTTGTAGGCGAGGTAATGATCAGTGGGGCAAAAAATGCGGCGGTAGCAGTATTGCCTGCGGCCATTATGGCAGGCGGTAAAAGTGTTTTAGAGAATTTACCGAATATTGAAGATGTCAGCTGTATTTGCCAAACCATTGAGAAGCTTGGCGGCAGGTGTATACATAAAGATAAACATACGATTGAAATTGATTGCGCAGAGGGCATTGATTATTGTGCAACCTTTGAAGAGGTGCAGAAAATTCGGGCATCCTATTATTTTTTGGGCGCGTTGCTGGCCCGCTACAAAAAAGCGGAGGTGGCAATGCCCGGCGGCTGTAACTTTGGGAAAAGACCCATTGATTTGCATTTAAAGGGCTTTCGGGCCCTAGGCGCAACGGTAATTGAAGAATGCGGCTGTGTCAGAGCCTATGCGGACAAATTGGTAGGGGCTTCTATTTATATGGATCAAGTGAGTGTAGGGGCAACCATTAATATTATGCTGGCGGCAACCATGGCGGAGGGTATTACAACCATTGAAAATGCGGCGAAGGAGCCTCATGTTGTGGATACTGCCAACTATTTGAATATGATGGGGGCAAATATCAAGGGTGCGGGTACGGATGTGATCCGTATTATTGGGGTGAAAAAGCTGACAGGTGCCCAGTATACCATCATTCCCGACCAAATTGAGGCCGGTACTTATATGATTGCGGCGGCAATTACCGGGGGGGATGTTTTGGTGAAAAATATTATTCCCAAGCATATGGACTCCTTGACGGCAAAGCTGGAGGAAATGAAGGTGAAGCTGGAGGAGGGCGATGACTCTATCCGGGTTATGGCGTGTAAGCCTTTGCGGGGCATTAATGTGAAAACCATGAGCTATCCGGGGTTTCCTACGGATTTGCAGCCCCAGATGGCGGCACTTTTGAGTATTTGCAAGGGCACCAGTGTGATTACGGAAAATGTATGGGAGAACAGATACCAGTATATTGAAGAATTACGCAAATTAGGCGCACTGGTGGAGGTCAACGGCAGAATTGCCACCATACAGGGTATTCCCCAGTATCAGGGCACCTTTGTTGAGGCCACGGATTTAAGGGCGGGTGCAGCCATGATATTGGCAGCCTTGGCGGCGGAGGGTACCACGCAGATTGCCGGTGTGCGCTATATTGACCGAGGCTATGAGGATGTAGAATTTAAGCTTAGGGCTTTGGGCGCAAATATTGAACGTGTTTTTGACTAAAATAGCCGGCGTCCCTTATGTTGCTTGGCTATCAAAATAGACTTTCACATGGAGCAGGGGCAACCCTGCTTTCTGTGCTATGTAAAGAAAATGAAAAATGATTTTTGCAAAAATGTAATTTTTGCAAAAATCATTTTTCA
>DCDZ01000048.1:33757-34432 GCA_002316675.1 Tyzzerella sp. UBA1042 | reverse complement strand
CTCCGAAATGGAAAGCTTTGAAGGAAGCTCTGCGGCGGCAAGATAAGGATATTGCCATTGGAGCAGGCGGAAAATTTCGTCTCGTTTACCACTATACGCCTTCTCCCCATCCCAAGAATCAAAATAGGCCTCTTGCGCTTCCCCTTCCTCTTTTTTCTCCACAATACGCAAAAGAATATCCCCTCTGGTCTTTCGGGTGAAGGACCAAACGGAAGGGTCATCCAGCAGGGGAATCACCCTTGAGAGTTCAAATTCCTCTCTGACCTGTGCGGCATGGGGATGGCGCAGCAGTGCCGGCATCACCCAATCCAAATAGTTTCTGCCCCGCCGCAAGCGATGTACAGACAAACCCTTCCCCTCGGCTGCTTCTCCCCATTTTTGCATCCCCTTTTCAAAGGATTTCACGGAACCCGAAAGTATAAGCTTTTCCTTGGCTCTGGTTAGGGCAACATAAAGCACCCGCAGCTCTTCCGACAGGTTTTCCAAGCGAATGGCCTCGGCCAAAGCCGTTTTTGACAGGGTGCGGTACACCGCTCTTTGCTCCAAATCCTTATAATCCATGCCAAAACCCCACTGGGTATGGGTAAGCACCGTGGCCCGCACATCCATTTCATTGAATTGTTTTCCCATATCCGCAACAAAAACAACGGGGAATTCCAGCCCCTTGCTTTTGTG
>DCDZ01000048.1:30714-33567 GCA_002316675.1 Tyzzerella sp. UBA1042 | reverse complement strand
GTCATGACCCGAATTAAATTTTCACCTTCGCTTTGCAGCTTGGCCGATGAGGACTCCGCTTCCGCAGTCTTCATATCCTCCACATAGCGAATGAAATAAAACAGCCCCTTACGGCTTCCCTTTTCAAACTGCTCCGCCTTTTCCAGCAGCAGCCGCAGGTTCGCCTGACGCAAGCCGCCCCCCGGCGCCATGCCCAAAAAATCATAATATCCGCTTTCTTCATAGAGATAGCGCAGCAGCTCATGCAGTGATAATTCCTTGATCTGCTCCCGCCATTTTTCGTAGTCCTCCATAAATTCCATCAGCGTTTCTTTTATGGCATCCTCCGCTCCCCGTTCCAGATACCCCCCTATGCAGTCGAAAAACAGGCCGTCTCCACCGCACAGGCGCATCTGCATCAATGCATCGGCAGAAAGGCCGTATAAGGGGGAATGCAAAATAGAAATCAACGGAATATCCTGCCTTGGGTTATCCAAAAGGCGCAGAAGATTCAACACCGTATCCACCTCCGGCACATCATAATAGCCTTCTGCGGTTTCCGCATAATAAGGAATCCCTGCCTGCCCGAAAACCTCCTCCAGCACAGTGCCCCAATTTTTCATGCTCCTGAGTAATATGGCAATATCCCTGTATTCCAAAGGGCGATACGCTTCCTGCTCCACCACGCAATAACCTTGTTCCATCATTTCCCTGATTTTTTCCGCAATTGCCATGGCTTCCAGCTGGCGGCGGTTTAGCTCCTCCAGTTCCTCCAAGCCTTCTTCCTCTAAGGCAGCTTGGCTTTCCACCAAAAGTACCTCATTGGCTCCGCCATGGGGGCCTGCAAATTCCGGAAACGACGCACCGGGGTATAATGCCGCCTCATCGTTATACTCCACATCCCCAAATTCCAAGGACATCAGCTGGCGAAACAAAAAATTGGCTCCCTCCAATACATTCTTACGGCTTCTAAAATTTTTGGAAAGAATGATTTTTCGCTGTTTGCCCCCTTCCTCCGGGGAATAGGTACGGTATTTTTCATGAAACAGCTGAGGCATTGCCAATCGGAAGCGATAAATGCTCTGTTTGATATCCCCCACCATAAAGCGGTTATTCTTCCCAGCACTTTCCCCCGACACCGCCGACAATATCATTTCCTGCACCATATTGCTGTCTTGATATTCGTCAATCATGATTTCGTCATACCGCGCCTGCAATTCCTTAGCTGCATTTGTGGGGACGATATGCTCCGCCGTGCTGCCCGGCTCCACCAAAATTTCCAAGCAAAAATGCTCATAATCATGGAAATCGATCATGAGCTTTTCCTTTTTTGCTTCTTGAAAGCGGGAAAGAAAGCCGCTTACCATATTCGCCAAGGCCTTCGCCACAGGATAGAGTGCACGCAATAATTCCCCCTGCATTTCCTCACTAAAGGAAAAATAGGTTTCCCCCAGCTTGTGATATACGTCCTTGGCCTCGTTGCGCAAAGCTTTGATTGCCTCGGCCAGTTCCTTTTCTTCCCCCCGATAACCGGGCAACCTTTGAAACTCCATTTCCACAAAGGCCATATGCCACCGAGCATACCCGTCCTTTAAGGAAGCCTCCAAGCGTACCATCCCTTCCCGCTCTCGCTCCAAGCACTCCAGGTATGCTTCAAACCCTGTGGTGGAAGCGGCAAGAGCAATGGCTCTTTCCAGCAATTCCTTCGCAAATAGTACATTTCCCTTGATTCCTTCCCGTATCAAAGGAAACCATTTGCAGGAATCCACAGTTTCCGCCGCCCCAAGGTGAAATTCCTCCGCCATCCGGGAAAGGAGTGCTTCGGGATAGGGATCACCTTGGGCAAAGGTATACAGCTGCAATAGCAAATCCTTCAGCCTGCTGTCTCCCGTTTCTTCTCCAAAGGTTTCCAGCAGGAGAAAAAAAGCTTCGTTCTCCTCTTGATACAGCTCCTCAAAATAATCCTCCAAAACCTCCTGCTGTAACAGCTTAACCTCCCCCGGATCCCCCGTTCTTACGGCAGGGTCAATATCCAGCAAATGATAATACTCACGGATGGTTTGCAGGCAAAAGGCGTGTATGGTTTTAATATCTGCTCTGGCAAGCAGGGTAAGCTGATTTTGCAGGTGCAAATTTTGCGGCTCCTGCTCCAGCTTTTTGGCAATGGCTCCGCCGATTCTCTGGCTCATTTCCGACGCCGCCGCCTTTGTAAAGGTAACCACCAACAACCGGTCAATATCCATGGGCGCCTCTGCCGCCGTAATGCGCCTGATGATGCGTTCCACCAGCACCGCCGTTTTTCCGCTTCCCGCCGCCGCCGAAACCAAAAGGTCGCCTCCCCTGGCCTCAATGGCCTGTAATTGCTCTTTTGTCCATTTCTCCATGGGCCTTCATCCTCCCAAATTTACTGCCCCATGGCCCGCTCCATACGAACATGAAAGGGAACGTATCCCACGAACGAGCCCATAAAGCTACTATAGGAATTATACCAGAAATTCCCGATAAAAGCGAAGGAAAATGCGGAAAGTACCTTATCTCCAAAAACATATCTTGCCGTTGTTTTGATAAACAATTCTTGAAAGCCCGTTTGGTAAAGAAACGCACAGCCTTGGAGAATATTTGCCATCTGTATTTCGTTTTCCGTCAAATCAAAGGCCTCAAACATGGCGTCCTTTATGTTTGCCCACAGCATCTCCTTTTTCCGTCTTTTGACCATACGAATGGTGTGGTGGATGGCTGCCAGCTTATAAAGGCGCATCATGGCCGTTTCATCCAAGCGGTTTAAATTGCTTCTAAAATAATTATGTTCCATTTGTGTTTCTAAAAATGCCTCATAACAGTCGGCTCCAGTGCTTTCCGCACACTGCACATAAA
>DCDZ01000048.1:24485-30545 GCA_002316675.1 Tyzzerella sp. UBA1042 | reverse complement strand
CCCGCACACTGCACATAAAATGCACTATAAAATTGATTCTCCAAATTATAAGCACGCTCCAAAAAATAAAGCTTACACTCTTCAATCAATATCCTACAGCGTTGGTCCTTCTTTAAATTCAGCTCCAAAACAATCATAGCTCCCTTCTGCAATACAAATTTCTAAAAAGCACTGATTGCATAATAAGCACACGGTGCATCCAAATTTTTGTCTACTTGAATGCACACACAATGTAAATCAGCGTTTTCTTCATTTCTATTGTAAAGGAATACTGCCTACTGTGCCTTGTCTTTCGTCCGCAAAAAAAGAAAGGCTTCCCCAAAAACCGGGAAAGCCCGAAGGTGCAAAAGCCGCCTGCACCTGTCTGAAAAAGAATCCTTTTAAAAAGCCCTTTTCCATACTACAGCGGAACAATGTACGGTTTACCATCTATTCCGCCCGTAGGAAAACAACTTGGTTCGCCCTCCGAAAGAATGAGGGCAGATTACTGCACGCTTACATTAGCAGCCGCAGCCACTGCCGAGCTGTGTTCCGCAGCTATTGCCGCCGCAGCAGAAAAGAAGGATCAAAATCCACAGCCAAGAAGAGCCGCTGTCACTACCGCAGCCGGTGCCGCAGCTGCTTCCGCCAATACCGCCACCGCAGCAGCACAACAAAATTAAAATCCACAAACAAGAACTATCACTACCAAAACCAAATCCACTCATACTAAAATACCTCCTTAAGTAATTATGTTTTGCTTACATTTTTATCCTATGAGGTATTTTGTAAAATATTGCCTGTCTGTATTTATTCTTTTTTCTTCCTTAATCTTACAAATCTCGGGAAATTCCGCCCAAGCCTCAGCCGGGAAGAACCAAATCCTCCACCAAAATTTCCACCGTAAAGCCGCCCATTTCATCGGCAAGGCTTACAAGCAAAAGCTTTTTGTGATCTAAAAAATATAGCACATGGGTGACATTTTCACGCTTCCCAAGAAAAATCAATTCCTCCCTTTCAGCCCGGCCGTGAAAAATAATTTCCACCCCCGCCGCCAAATATTTTTCGCCCATGCGCCTTGCCGTATCCCCACCCGCAGGCGTCCAAGCAATCAAAGCCTTTGCTTTTTGTTCCATGATGAACCTCCCTCAAATTTTATAGTGCCATACAAAAAAGCCCCCTTGCAACAAATACGCAAAGAGGCTTCGTATCCTTAGAAAATGGCTTTAAACGCCGCGTTTTTCACTGAGCATTTTTTCCAGCTCATCAATAAACGTATTAATATCCTTAAACTGGCGGTACACAGATGCAAAACGCACATAGGCCACCTCGTCCAGTTCCTTCAGGCGGTCCATAACCATGCTGCCTACCACCCTGCTGTCCACTTCTCTCTCTCCGCCGCCGATCAAGGTATTTTCCACATCGTCCACAAGGGCTTCAATTTGCTTTCCGGTCACGGGGCGCTTGTTGCAGGATTTCAATATGCCGCTCATAATCTTTGTTTTATCAAATATTTCCCGCGTGCCGTCCCGCTTAATCACCGTAATGGGGATCATATCTATCCTTTCATAGGTAGTAAAGCGCTTTCCGCAATTCTCGCAAAGACGACGGCGGCGAATAACCGCATTTTCATCCTGCGCTCTGGAATCAATCACTTTTGTATCTGCATAATTGCAAAAAGGACATTTCAAAATGGTATCCCCCTTTGTTAAAATTCTTGCTTTCTGTCTTCAATTATACGCAAGAATGCCCATAAGGTCAAGGCTTCATTCTTCACTGACCAAAATGTCGTCGGCATCCACCTCCACAAGAATAATATCGTCCCCAATGCACTTGATGCATCGCCACGGCACAAAATATGCCCGCTCCTTGCAGAAAAAATTCCATTTCCTCCCATCTTCCGGGATGATCAATGTGCAAATTTTTCCGCTGTATGTATCCAATTCTAAATCGCAGATACAGCCCAACCGCTTGCCGTCGCAAATATTAATGACTTCTTTCTCTCTTAAGCACGAAAACCGCTCCCATTTCATAAATTTTTTCTCCCTTCTATCGGCACTATTATCAGTTTATGCCCCTTTTTAACGAAATTCACATATTTCGTATGAAAAATATTCCTTGACGCGGATTTCAGAAAGAGCTACAATATATATGATATTACATTTTATAAAGACTATATATTGTGTTTGTCGTTTTTGTTTGCACCATTGGCAAGGCGGCGCACATAAAACCGCAAGATACATTTGAAAGGGGTATTCCACATGATTACAACCATTACAAAACGCGATGGCCGAACGGTATACTTTGACCTGAACAAAATCGCCAACGCCATGGAGAAAGCGTTTCAGGCCACTGTGGGAACGAAGGATTACAGTATTTGCTTACACCTTGCCCAAGAGGTGTCCGACGGCTTTGAAAAGGATGGGATCACCTCGCCTACGGTAGAGCAAATTCAGGATATGGCGGAAAAGGTTTTGATCGACCATGGGTTCATCCGTACTGCCAAGGCTTATATTTTATACCGTGCGGAGCGCACCCGTGTGCGTAATATGAACGAGCGGTTAATGAAAACCTTTGAAGATATCACCTATAAAGAAGCAAACGACAGTGATATTAAACGGGAAAATGCCAATATAGACGGGAATACGGCAATGGGCGCCATGTTGAAATATGGCTCCGAGGGGGCAAAGCATTTTTACGAAAGCTATGTTCTAAACCCTACCCATTCCGAGGCGCACCGTAACGGAGACATCCATATTCATGATTTGGATTTCTATACGCTGACCACCACCTGCTGCCAAATTGACCTGCTGAAGCTGTTTCAAGGGGGCTTTTCCACAGGCCACGGCGTATTAAGAGAACCAAATGATATTGCCAGCTATGCCTCCTTGGCCTGCATCGCCATTCAGTCCAACCAAAACGACCAGCATGGCGGTCAGTCCATACCGAATTTTGACCGGGGCTTGGCACCAGGGGTAGCAAAAACCTACAAAAAACGCTATCGTTCCAATTTTCTATCCTTCTTGGAACTCTTAGAAGGCTCCGCCTCCGGCGAAGCTGCAGCGGTAACCTTTACAGCACTGGAGGAACAAGGGTTATATCCTACCCTTGACCAAAACTCCGCATTTGATAAAGCCGAAAACAGCTTGCTGATGCAGGCAGGCATTGCTCCCGAAACCTATGCAAAAATAAAAGCATTTTCCGCAAAAAAAGCCGCAGAGGAGACGGATAAGGCAACCTATCAAGCCATGGAATCCTTGCTGCATAATTTGAACACCATGCACAGCCGTGCCGGCGCCCAAACCCCTTTTTCCTCTGTAAACTATGGGATGGATACCTCTGTGGAGGCACGGATGGTTATGAAAAATATGCTTTTGGTAACGGAAGCCGGTTTAGGACACGGAGAAACGGCAATCTTCCCCATACAAATTTTCCGTATCAAGGAAGGTGTTAACTTTAACCCCGGTGACCCTAATTATGATTTATTTAAGCTGGCCTGCCGTGTGAGTGCAAAGCGGTTATTCCCCAATTTCTCCTTCCAGGATGCCCCCTTCAACCTGAAATATTATAAAGAGGGACAACCCGAGACGGAAATTGCGTATATGGGCTGCCGCACAAGGGTTATGGCAAATGCCCATAACCCGGAACAGGAAATCACCCCCGGGCGGGGAAACCTCAGCTTTACCAGTATAAACCTGCCCCGCATCGCCTTGCTTGCCAATAAAAATATTGATTGGTTCTTCAAGGAGCTTGACAGCAAAATTGATTTGGTGGCTGCCCAGCTTTTGGAGCGGTTTGAAATTCAAGCGAAGAAAAAGGTACATAATTATCCCTTCCTCATGGGGGAAGGCGTCTGGATCGACAGCGACAAGCTGGGCCCTAACGACGAGGTGCGGGAGGTGCTGAAAAACGGCACCCTCTCCGTAGGCTTTATCGGTCTGGCGGAAACCTTAAAGGCACTCATCGGCGTGCATCATGGAGAAAGTGAAATCGCCCAAAATTTAGGCATCGATATTATCAGCCATATGCGCAAGCGCATGGACGAATATGTTGAAAAAACCGGCATGAATTTTTCCCTTCTTGCCACACCTGCCGAGGGTCTTTCCGGGCGGTTTGTCCGCATGGATCGGGAAAGATTCGGCGAAATCGAAGGGGTTACGGATAAGGAATATTATACAAACAGCTTCCATATTCCTGTATATTATCCCATCAGCGCCTTTAAAAAAATTCAGCTGGAGGCACCTTATCACGACCTGACCAACGCAGGGCACATTACCTATGTGGAGCTGGACGGCGACCCCAGCAAAAATATAGATGCCTTTGAAAAAATCATTCGTTATATGAAATCACAAAACATCGGCTACGGCTCCGTCAATCACCCGGTGGATCGGGACCCCATTTGCGGCTATACCGGCATTATCGGCGACACCTGCCCCAAATGCGGACGAAAAGAGACAGAAGGCGACGTGGGCTTCCACAGGATACGCCGTATTAC
The DNA here is from genome assembly GCA_002316675.1 of Tyzzerella sp. UBA1042. GTDB lineage: Bacteria > Bacillota > Clostridia > Lachnospirales > Anaerotignaceae > Chakrabartyella. The sequence goes on along the minus strand of DCDZ01000048.1, from coordinate 26,071 downwards.
GGGCTACTTAGTAGGCACGCTGGATCGGTTCAATAACGCAAAACGTGCCGAGGTGCGGGACAGAGTCAAGCATTCCTTAGTGACCGATGTCAAAATAAATACAAAAAAGGACTAAATTATGGAAATCAAACTCAGCGGTGTAGTAAACGATTCTATCGTAGACGGGCCGGGAATACGCTTCACAGTTTTTACCCAAGGCTGTCAGCACAACTGCCCCGGCTGTCATAACCCTCAAACCCATGATTCCCAAGGGGGATTTATAGGAGATACCGACCTTATTTTGAAGGCTTTGGCTGAGAACCCCCTGCTGGACGGCGTTACCCTTTCCGGCGGGGAGCCCTTTCTCCAGCCCCTGTCCTGCCTGCACATTGCAGAGGGGGCAAAAAAACTGGGGCTGAATGTTTGGGCATACACAGGGTATCTTTGGGAGGCGCTTCTGGATACAAAAAACCCCAATATTCTTGCACTGTTAAAGCAAATTGATGTCCTCGTCGATGGGCCGTTTCTCATGGAACAGCGTTCCTTAAACCTTCTGTTTTGCGGAAGCAGGAACCAGCGGTTAATAGATGTGAAAAAATCTTTTGAAGCAAAAACCGTCATTCTCTGGGAAACAGAAACTGCTTATGAATAAAAAAATGTGCCCCTTTGCAGGCACGAAAGGCACATTTTATAGCAAAAAAACAAAGCTACGCCTTTGGAATGCAAGTTTTTCTTACAAAGACTCCTCCGGCAATACAGCTTCCCATAGAAGTCCTCTTTTGCCATTGGAAAGAGGGCTTCTTCTATAAAAATAATTGGCAAATCAATATTTTTTGCAAAGACTCCAACGCTCCAATGCCTGTTTAAAAGAAAATCCGAAGTATGCATCAGCTTTTTAAGGGGCATCGACAAAGTCGACGCCCCTTATTTATTCCTTATTTTCTGTGGTTTCTGCTGCTTCTTTTACATCCTGCGCCAAAACGGTTTCTTCTTTTTGTATCGTGGGTTCCTTTGCCAAGGGATATTTCACGAAGGCCTTGAATAAATCCCCCTCGATGGAAAGGGAAAATTTTCCCTTTTGCAGCTCCGCTAAGCTTTTGGCAATATTTAATCCCAAGCCGCTGCCCTCTGTGGAACGGGAGCTATCCCCCCGTACAAAACGCTCTATCAGCTCCTCCGCCGCAATATTCAGCTGCTCTCTGGAGGTATTTTTCATGGAAATCAACGCATACTTGCCTTTTTTGAAAATTTCAATATATACCCTTGTGCCGGGCAGGGAATATTTGCAGGCATTGCTCAGCAAATTGCTTAAAACACGCCATGTTAGATTTCCGTCCACAATGCCATAAACTGGTTCTTCGGCAGTAATTACCGCCTCCAGACCTGCTTTGCCCAGCTTCTCCTCGTATTCCGCTACCGCCTGATGCACCAATTCGCAAAGATCCGTAGGCACCAGATGGGCAGAAATATTTCCCGTGGAGGCCTTGGAGGCCTCAACCAAGTCCTCCGTAAGCTTTTTCAGCCTTCTTGACTGGCGGTCCAAAACCTCAAGATACTCCTTGCCCTCCGCCGGCAGCTCCACCTTTTTCAGCAAATCAACGTAGTTG
>DCDZ01000048.1:23787-24262 GCA_002316675.1 Tyzzerella sp. UBA1042 | reverse complement strand
AAATCAACGTAGTTGATAATCGAGGTTAAGGGTGTTTTAATGTCGTGGGATACATTTGTGATCAGCTCTGTTTTCAGCCGCTCGCTTTTTATCTTTTGCTCCATGGCGATGGCCGCCCCCTTTGACAGACTGTTTAAATTATTTCCGTGCCTGCGGAAAACACGAAACATTCTGGAGGTATCCACCTTATATTCCAAATTGCCGTTGGCCAGATTTTCCCCCGCCTTTTTCAGCTTTTGCATCTGGCTGGAAACAGAAAGCACCAAAACCAAAATAATGCAGTTCATAATAAAAATTGTGCCGCTGCCTTTGGAATTGGCCAAGTAAATGAGGGAAATAAAAATCCATACCGCCCCATATTTCCAAGTCATGGGCAATGCAGTGATGGCATCTCGGATGGTGGTAAACACCCCCACTGTGAATTTCCAACCGATATGGAAAACCCAGAAGGTAATGGTATTCCGCCACCATTTTC
>DCDZ01000048.1:0-23709 GCA_002316675.1 Tyzzerella sp. UBA1042 | reverse complement strand
AATGGTATTCCGCCACCATTTTCCCAGCTTCAGCCGTGTGGCAATGGAAAATGGTATTCCGCCACCATTTTCCCAGCTTCAGCCGTGTGGCAATGGTCATTAAGGATGCAATGCCCAAGGCATACAAATACATAAGCCCGCATAGCATAAGCACAAAATCACTGAAGCTATTAAAGGGATACATACTTCCCGCCACCATAAGAGGCAGCGATCCCAAAAGCAAAATCACACCGAAATAAAGTTCCAACGGGATACGATCTTGTAGGTTTGGTATGATTTCCTCGGTTTTTCCCTGGTGTCCCGCCGCACATAATAAATAAATCAGGGTAGCCAAAAATGTGATCGTACTGGCAAAAGCCAACAAAAGCAGCACCATACGAAACCGATAGGTAAGCTCATACAGCCTATGGGTGAGCCAATATTCGTCGTTCCCCGTTAAGGGGTCTTTGACATAAGCCTGCAAGGTTGTCTCAGCGGGCACATCATATTCATACCAATCTCCCTTTTCGGTATAGCTCCCATAAAGAGAGAAGTTATAGGTTTCTGTTCTTCCCCATTTTTCAGGAACATTTTCCGCCACCAGCCTTTCTCCGCCGGAGGATAGAATTTCAAATCCAAAGTTTTCGACTCCCTGCTCTGCCCAGCTCTCCAAGCGGTATGGGTTATACCGATACAGATCTATAACGTGATCCGCATATTGGTCAGTCACCTGTCGGCACAAAAATGTTTCGTAATAGGGCTTAGGACTGCCGCTGTAAAAGCCGTACTCCCCCCCTATCAGAACCGCCGCTGTGCTGAGCAAGCTTACAACACCGGAAATAACTACAAGAAATAAGGCCAACACCTTAAACCCTAAATTGTGGGTGACCTTTGTCATTCCTTAGCCTCCTTTTCAATTTTGTAGCCAAGCCCCCAAACCACCTTCAAATACCGTGGCTCTGAGGGGTTGATTTCTATTTTCTCTCTCAGATGACGGATGTGAACTGCAACCACGCTGCCGGAGCCGTAGGCATCCTCATTCCAAATTTGTTCATAAATTTGCGTTGAGGAGAAAACCCGCCCCGGGTTCTCCATCAGAAGCTTTAAAATATTATACTCACTGGGGGTTAGGGATACTGCCTCGCCGTCAACGGTAACGGTTTTGGATTCATCATCCAAATCAATGCCGCCGATGACCAAATGAGAGGCTTTTTTCGTCATTCCTCCCAAGGAAGTATAGCGCCTCAGCTGAGAACGCACCCTTGCCATTACTTCTATGGGGTTAAACGGCTTTGTAATATAATCATCTGCTCCGATATTCAATCCAAGGATTTTATCGCTGTCCTCACTTTTTGCCGTCAGCAGAATAATGGGTATATTTGAGGACTCACGCAGCTTTGCCGTGGCAGAAATGCCATCCATCTGGGGCATCATAATATCCATCAAAATCAAATGGATATCATTATTTTCTACCACCTGTAGGGCCTCCCTTCCGGTATAAGCCGTAAAAATCCGATAATTTTCCGTAGAAAGATAAATGGATAGCGCGGATACGATATCCTTTTCATCATCGCAAATCAAAATATTGTACATACCGTACACCTCCGTCATTCTGTAAATTCATTGTATAAAACTGCCCTTAAGAATCCATCATGAAAACTTTTAAGTTTCCATTAAGATTTTATCCTTAAAACACTAGAAAAACAAGCACTTTCTAGCACCTTGTTACTAGTGTGTTACTAGTAAGAGCCAGTGAATAGTATTCAAAACGGTCTTAATCGGTATTATCTGCGAACAAAAACAGCCCCCATTCGGGGGCTATCTCATTTATTCTCTTTGCCACGCATGACGACCAAGCATTGCTTAAGGAGATACTTTGCATCTTCTTCGGAAAGGTTGTCCACCATTTCGTTGCGCTTGGTTTCGTCTTTTTCGGTTATGATGGTTGTGGCACGTTTGATTGAGATCATGGGGGCCTCCTGAAAGCTATAAAAAGAGACGCCTTTATTGGTCAGACGTCTCTTTAAAGTTTGACATACATTGCTATACTGTTCACATTTTCATATTCTCTGGGAATATCTTCAATGTCCCTAAGTTCCTGAAAATTAAATTTTGATTTTTTATAAAATTCAACTGCCATAGGCTCTGCGCATAGCAAGACATATTGAATTCCAATGGAAGCTTTAATCTCCTGTGTTATAACGAAAACGAAGTCCAACATGTCAGTGCCCACTCCGTTACCCTCATGCTGTTTGTCCACGGCCAATACAGAAATCTCAATCGCCGGATAACCGTAATTCACACCTTCAATTTTTTTAATCAGCGATGAAGCTCTGAGTGTAACATAGCCTCTTAAATTATCATCCTTTAAAAACAAATAGGTAGTTCCCATCCCATCTGTAACATCATTTAAAGCGTTGAATTTCAAATAATTTTCAAAGTAGTTTGGATTGTGGCATTTATGGGGATTTACATTAAACGCCCAGCATTTACTTGAATGAGAACCTTCTATTTGAACAATTTCATTGACGCCCATTTTACTTTTTGGTAACCTTATATTTATTCAAAACTTTTTTTGCACTGTCAAGTGCTTCTTTGCTAACAACTGCTTCTTTCTTATCCTTAGATGTGGAAACCTGATAGATAAAATTCCTGTTTGTAATAGCAGCCATATTCTCATCCCCCTTATTTGATTCACTTTCTTTCGGTTCGTTCTCTTTCTTTTCGTTCTCAATTCCTTCATTTAGTTCGGTTTTCCTATCTATATCCATATACTATCACCCTTTTTTCTGGAATTCAACACAAATTGTGGTAAAATTGCACTTTTTGGCAAATTTTCTAGTGTTTTCTGCGTACTTCTGCGTGCATTTACGTGCATATGTGTGCGTTTGCGTTAGTAACATAAATATAACACGCTGAAAGGCACATCAAAAAAAAGGTATCGCATTTTCCAACTAATTTCATTATAATTCTAAGTATTTCTCTAAGTTTTCGGTTTAGTTAATTCAGTTTTAGGCAATAAAAAAAGAGGTGGCTTTTACGCCACCCCATCTAACCGCATCGAATTTCACATGGTTACTTCCTATCCAATGTCGGCACGCTGCCCTTATTCCCGACTTTCAGCCCCAGCACATTGGCAATGTCTCTGGTCTTGACATATGTAACGCCGTCCTTACGGATCATTTCAACAACCTGTTCCTCGCCGTCCACGATAATTTTGCCTTTTTCAACCATTTCCGTTTCCTCCTCTACATACTCAATATCATTTAACAAGAACCAATGTGTGAAATCCCTCTGCCCTACCTTTGTCCGTACGGTGCCAAATTGGCTTCCTCTGGCTTCGATAATTTCACCGTTGCCAATATATACCCCAATGTGTCCCTGTCGCCACACAGCCGCACCGATAGGCGCAAGGGATATAGTATTGATAGGCTGCAACTTGCTTTCTGCGGCAAACTGACTAGAGCCTTTTATTTTGCCTGTGTACCAACTGATTAAGCCGGAGCAGTCCACGCACACTTTACCTATTTTGGATTCGTCAGAATTCGGGACGTACTTTCTGTATTTTTCCTGCAGGTAGTTGAAATTCGCCTGCGTCAGAACCTGCCCCTTGGCACCATAAACATACGGCGTACCCAGCTTGGTCTTGACGAATGCAACCAGACCGATGTTAGTTAATTTCATGATAAATCACCAACCTTATCATATGTAGCCTCAAAAATATCTGGTTTGCAGGGATAAACTTCACCCTTAACGCCTAATATGATGTAGTCTCCTTTGTTGGAAGTCATTATGCCCTCTAAAGTATTAATATCGCACGTTCCATCTTTGTGGGTAACTATAATATTGCTTGTTACCCTGTCCATAAACCAGTCTGGCGCCGAATCATCAATCTGAAATCTAAACGCCTCAATCACAACCGGTTTTTTTCTATACTTACTCATGCCGCATCCCCCTTTACAATTTCCCGAATCGCTTTATTCTGTGTCAACATCATTCGCATTTCTTCCAGTGCAGCATCAACCCAAACGGAAAACATATTAAATGAAACCATTCTGGTCACACCCGGGAATCGCGTGATAAATAAATCGTAAACATACCTTAGTTTAAGCTGCCCCGTACCATTGCCTAATTCCTTCTCAGCTTCCATACAGGCGTACAACAGCCATTCCTTGATTGTTTCTATCTGCTTCGCCGACGGAAGCCCATAGAAGCGATAAATGGCTACAGCAGCCACCGCACAGCCTGCTAATATTGCAACTGCGATAAACCAATTTTCAACCAGCCACATCATTGTTATTCCCCTCTCTGGATACGACGGAATCATACACGACCCCGCCTGACGTATTCTCTCTCATGCTTTTCATTGTGTAACCTGTTTTACTTACGCCCCATGCCGCCCAAGGCAGTGATACCATTGCCGTGAGCCACGGGAACGCTGAATCTGAGCCGCGGAAAACGCTGTAATACGCAAGCCCGATTACACCCACGGTATTCACCCACAGCAGGGCCATTTCCATGACCATGATACGCTTAGAAAACTCAATGCGCCGCGGCCTCCGTCTTTTTGTCTCAGACAATTTTCTCCACCGCCTTCCGATTAAGGAAGTTTTTCAAATCATGCTTTACCGTTGTGGTATAGCTTAAAGCTGCCGTCATATCTCCATTGCAATGCGCATCAGGAATCCGTTGAACTGCTTTGGCAGTGGCTTCGCCCAAGGCGATAGAAGCATTTACCGCCGTTAAGAGGTTATACTCCATATCTTCTCTTTCTTTTTCCCGTCTTTCGGCGGCATCATCCCTTTTTGCTAATTTGCGTTGAAGATACCAAATCCCCATTGATGTAACTACAGCTTGCATTAAACCCAAAATTACTGCATCCATGCATCCACCCCTTTACAATAAAAAAAGACCTTTCGGCCTTATCATTTATCCAATCGATACCCGTTCAGGTCGTACCCCCTTGCATCCAATAGGGTTTCTACTTCTGCCCTCCAAGTAGACGGTACTGGTTTCACCTCTGTGTTTGTAGCATCACACGTTCGCTTCTGATTAATAACCAACATAAAGTACGTTTCGCCCATTATGCATTACCTCCCATCAATAAAATAGCTTCATAAATCTCCGCTGTTGCCTCGGCAGAAGCAAGCGCACTTGCGGTCATTTCTTCATAGATTGTTGCCTGCGTTTCCATGATGGCAAGTTCTGCCGTTGTGGGACTGTAGGGTTTGGGTGGATCAGGCTTAGGCACTTCTGGATCAACAAATACACCGCCAACGTACAGCATACCAATATGAATTGTTTCGTCGCATCCCACAGCAGTTACCTCATCACCCTCAGGGCTAGGCCCCCACTGAGGCGGTTCATCTGCTTCAATAGTGTCTATAACTCTTTCTAACATAATCATAGCATATCTCATATATAAATCACCTCCGAAATTAGCTTACTACAATACCTTTAAAGATGCGAACAAAGCCGTCAGAGCCACCTCCACTGTTTCCGTAGCTTTGGTATCTCCACCCTGCACCTCCACCGCCACCTCCGCCAGCTCCGTAAGCGCCACCGTGTCCGCCTGCGCCTGCGGAAGTGTAACGCTCACCGTTGCCGCCATCGCCACCACGTCCACCGCCTGAACGCGCACCTGCTGATGTGATTCCCGCAGCACCACCGCCGCCGCCACCGCCGCCGTCTCCTGTACCACCTGAGCCACCACCAGCCCCGCTGGCAGCAGAGCCGTTAGCACCGCCCGAAGCAGTGCTTGCAGAGTTGCCTCCCTTACCTCCTGCGCCGCCTGCACCTCCGCCTGCGCCGCCGTATCCGCCGTAGTCGCCCCCAGATATACCCGCCAAACCCATGCTGCCGCCTGCGCCGCCTGATAGTGTCACTAGGCTACCCACAGACGTTGAACCACCAGGAAAACCATCGGCCGAGTTGGTTGCACCACCCTTACCAACGGTTATGGCATGAGTTGAACCAGCAGTTACATTATAGGGTTGCTGAAGGATAAAAGAGCCTGCGCCGCCACCTCCACCTCCGCCGCCGTTCCCTGGATCTGCGTGTCCGCCGATACCTCCTGCACCTCCGCCGCCTATTGCTGTTACCCATATCTGCGTAACACCTGCTGGAACGGTGAACGAACCGTTTGAGTAGAACGTGCCAATGGCTTCGTAAGTTGAGTAGGTTAACGTATATGTAACACCCATAGCAGATAAGTTCGCGGTAGCATTAATTATGGTACCACCGACATCAACTTTTACGGTGTAGGCACCGAGGGGTAGTGGTATAATCACAGCCTTGTACTGACCGACGTTCATATCGTTAGCAGTCAATTCGTAGAAGACGGGCGGGTATGCACCTGAATTGTGCGTTATTGTAAATGTATTGCCCTCGAAACCCCTGCAAAGTAACTTAGCTGATATTAGCCTGTCTAGTGGTTGCATATAGGATTTTCCAATTGTATCATTTAAAACCTTTTTACCAAATCCCCATAATCCCATTAACTAATCACCTCGCTAATACTTCCATTTGCATTGAATTTTGTTGTTTTTGTGATAACTTGACCGCTATTCGCTGTAAATTTTTCAACCACATCGCCATTGGCAGAGAAGCTAGTTAATACCGTTCCTGTGCTGTACGTTTCCGTGATACTCCCATCAGGATTGAAAACTGTATCGGAAGCCTCCATACCCTGCAAAGCCATAAATGCTTCTCTGTTCAACGCCGTTCCTATTACACTGGCATTATCTTCTCTTTCAATAGTGACATAGGTAATTGCGCTATTTTCGCCAGTTATCTTATACCGATTTGGATTTACTGGAACCCTATCAATAAAGTTTTTCAAAGTACATCACCTCCACAATCCATGGTGCCGCAATACCTATATGCCGCAACCATTTTCCTTCGCATTTCTTCTATATAAAGTAAAATTTGTTCAATGTTATTCGCTTCAATGTAGCTAATCCATTTCATAGACGCTGGCGTTTGCACCTCAGAATGATAAAATTTATTTTGTAGCAGCTGGATATTGTGTATAAACCTCTGCATTTCATTTTCCGTGGGAAAATCCGATTTAGACCAATTGGTTTTTGTAGAAACCGATACAGGGTATCCAGCTTCGGTCAATAGCTTTGCTATGTATTTTGCCGCAATTTCCACTCTGTTTAAATCGGTTGCATTGTAGAATCCTTTTTCGTTTTGGGCTATAACATCATCCTTGGTGCGGTCTGTCACCATATCAGGCAAATAAACATCGTCCCAATAGGCAAGCCCCCAGCGGAAATCACCCCATGTTAGGCTCATTCTCAATCACTTCCTCTTGAATTGCTGTCAACTCCGCTTCTTCCTCGGGCGTTGCGTCTCGGTAAATGCCGTTGTCGTATACTCTCATGCGATTACCCCCTTTCCCACCATTCTAGGACTGTGCCGATAGGGAAGGTGCCTACCGCCACGAAAAATCTAATGCTATTTATAGATGTTTGGGGCATGGTCATGCCGCCACCGCGCACGGCATCGCCACCTCCACCTGCGTATCTGTAGGTAATGGTTGACCTCGCAACCGCTACGCCATTTAATATAAAAATGCTAATTGCATTTAAGGAAAATAAATTACCCATGTAACCTATGTACATGCTTGAGCCAGCAGACGCAACGTTATACCAATAACTGTTTGACTTTATGTCATTAAGTTGCATATTAACTTGCGTGCCATTTCCTATGGAATCGTTGCTTCCAGAGCTAAGCAATAGTTCCCCACCCAGCCTACTATCCAACGGATTCCCGTCGTCGTCAGTGTCAAATGTAATTGACGAAACCACCTCGGTCAGCACGATGCGCCGCGCAAGGCGCAGGCCTTTGTATGCTGACACTTGATTCCCTATTTTATTAATTTGCTCTGGATCAGCCCTCTGCCCTGCAACAACATTTTCCCATTCCATAAAATACAGCCTCCTTCATGTTAAAATCAAACACCCACAACCACCGCCTTTGTGACATATCCACCAGTTAGGTCAATATCCAACTTCTCCACCACAGCACCACGATACACGCCATATTCTGTTTCAATGTCCGCTAAATCTCCTACACTTTCCCTGTCCAGAATAAAAGAAAGCGACTGCTCTATACGATATTGGTAAATATCAAGCAACCGCTGGGCGATTTCGTTGCTATTCAGAGAGTGAATCAGCTTGCAATCCACCTTTTCAATTAACTCTTTTTCTCCTGCTGGAATATTAGGCAATTTCTTTTGTATCGTCTTTTGACTATCTTCGTATTTTTTACCCGACACGGTGCATTCTCCCTCGGTAGAGCTTTGTACAATGCAGTAATTTACTCCATATTGCGTGATTGTTCCTATGCTCACAGAAATATTTGTAGCAGGCTCACTAAAAGTAATGGTATTGCTGCCCACTTCCAAGTTAACCTTGCAGATTTCCTCAATTGTGGTCTTTAGTGTGTAGTTATGCTCCACCACATCCACACCAGTCACAAGGTTTCTCAGCTTTACCTTTGTTCCTATGTGTTTTCGGTTCATTCCAATTTGTGAAGTTGGTACGCTGGTTATGTCGGGTATTTCCTTAATATTTACCGTCCCGCCTCGGGAAGTGGAAACAAATCCCCCAATTGCAAAAACCACCATTTGTAAAGCTTCACGGTGGGAGCAGATAGGAATGTGCCCTGTTATTCTTTTATTCCGCAGGGCATTATCCAGCGCATACCCAAACCCTGCGTTGTCCATGATTTCCTCTACTACATCTGCTGCAAGGGCGTTTTTATATAGTCCACCCACAAAGGTTGTGCCGTCCATAATGCCAATCGGATCAACGGCTGATATGGATAATATTTTATTTGTCTGGCTCTCCATTTCGTCCACAAAGAATGTTCCCATATGGGTTTTTTCTTTATCATTTGTTCTTGCAACAATTAACTGTTGTTTTCTCTGCAACACTGAATATATGCCCCAAGGATTAAAGATATTGAATGCATCGTCATGGCTAAACATACTAAAATCCAAGGTATTCACCGACAATGTAAGCCCTGTCAAATCAATTTCTTCTAACACTTTGGCTGTCCTTAATTCGGTACTGCCAAATTCCTTTATAACACCATGCATGATATTTTGTACCTTTAAGAACCGATAGGGCTTGTTCATGCCTCGAAAGGTAATGATAATTTTATTGTAGTTCTCCACCTTCTGCATGCAGGCAAACCGCCAGTTATCCGGCTGAAAGTCCAAATCATACAAAAGTGTGGTCCCTTGGTACCATTTGATATTCAGGTCATTGCAAAAGCTGTTGTCATAGGGGTTAAACTCAAACGTCAGCCCCAAGCTTTCATGCAGTGTTTGAAAAGAAAGGGTTAAAACAATAGGAACCTCAAAGCCGCCATTTTCCCCTGACATAGAATAAGACCATAGCCCCCAAGAAATATCCTGTGGGTTATCGGGAAAGGTATTAAATGTACCATCAAGCTTCCAGTAGTTTTGTTCCAGCGTAGCAGCTTTGGGCGGGTAAACTCCTTCAAGCTTGAGATCGTTCAAGTCCACAAAGGGCTGCTTATTACTCGCAACGGCTGCAGTATCTGACTTCGCAGTTACATCCACCAGACCAAACGAAATATCTACACTTGTTTTTGCCACGAAATCACTTCCTTGCTGGCTCTTTGGCGATTAGTTTGATACTTAACCCACCCCAATAGTTTTTGTTGTTATGCACCTTCCTGAGCGCGTCCCCCGCTGTGGTAATATACCCTTGAAAATAGTATGTGCCTGTTGTGCCGGGAACTACAAAATCATGGAATTCTACTGGCTCCGTTACCTTATTCCAAAGCTTTTCATATTCTGCCACATCCAACGCCAAGTTCGGAAAAGTCAGGGTGTAGTTAAAATACACACCGATAATTTCCCTTTCCAGACTTCCCCCTTCCGTTCTGGTTGCATACTTATCCAGAACAGGGGCTTCCCGCTTTATTTCAACCACAGGAATATTGAATGTTTCCCCATCTATAGAAAACAAAGTTGCCATTTATAAAACACCTCCTACACTCAAGGAAACACCGATACGGCTTTCCTCTTTCTTGATGATGGGAAGAAAGGTTCTTCCGATTTCCCGCTTATCCAGTTCTAAAATAACCGTTGTGCCGCTATTATTATCTGATCCGCTCAATCCTGCTAATTCTTCACGGACAATCTGGCGAAGCAGGCTTTCAGGGGTTTCAATATTGCGCCCGCTTTTCTGATCGCCAAGGACTGCAAGGAATTCTTGGTTAGGGGGAATGACTGCGCCTGTGGCAAGTTTCGGCACTCTACCAAGTTTTACAGATTCAATATTATTAAGATTGAACCCCCACGACTTACCGCCGATACCAGGTACCCATTCGGGAACAGAAAATGAAATTTCGTTAAAGCCGTCAATTATTTTATTAATACCTGATATTAACAAGTTTACAAATCCCTCAAAACCAGTAATCATACCGTTAATAATGTTAATGAAGAAATTTCTTACCTCTTTCAAACTGTTTTTAAAAGGTGTCCAGACATCCTTTTCAAACCAGTCCGCAAACTTTCCCCATAATTCAGTAATATCCTGCCACACCTCGGACGCTTTCGTTTTCACTGTATCCCAATTTTGTACTAAAAGAACGATGATTGCAATTAATGCGCCTATAGCTAAAACTACCAGCCCTATTGGTGAAGTAAGGAAAGCTACGGCAGCACCAAAAGCAGTTGTGACAGTAGTTGCGATAACGCAAATTGCATTCCAAGCCGTGGTAGCTGCTGTCATTGTAATTTGTGCCGCAACATTTGCAACCTTTGCGGCAGTTGAAGCAACCCATGCCGTAGTCTCCTTTGCTAAATTAACCATATTAGCCACTAAGGCTGCTATAAAATCTTTTCCATATAGACCAACTAAATACAAGGTTTCCGCCTTATCGGCTAACTTTGCAATTGTTGCTGCTTTAAATGCGGCAGTTAGTCCATTCAATATCCCGACAACGCCCCCTGCACGTATAATAAACTCGCCTAAAGTCGCTATTTCCCACGCTGCAAAGAACAATCCTACGGTAATTGTCATACCTTGCACCAGACCCTGATTTTCTGAAATCCAGTTGCTAATATTCCGCAATGCACCTACCACCAATTCTAAGGTCGATACAATTATTCCCCCCGTCCACTCTGCAATGGGTTTCAAGAAGTTTTCCCAAAGCCAAATCCCTAGAGGCTTTAAGGCATTAATAGTTTCGTTTAAAATATCAACCGCAGCCGCTATCCCCTTAATAACTAACGGGACGACATTGTTTAATGCCCACACGCCAAGTGGAACTAGTACATTCTCAAAAAACCAGAGAAGTCCCTCTCCTATATTAATGGCGAGCGGCGTAAGAGCCTCCCATAATTCATGTAAAGCATCATTAATTTTCTGCCAGTCTACCATTGCAAGTCCATTTGCAATAATATCTAAAAATCTTGGTAATCCTTCACCCAGAACCCACTGACCAACAGGCACCAAAAAAGTTTCATAAAAATCTTGTAACGCATCCCAAGTGAAACCTCCTAAACGCTTTAATTCCTCCCACAAACGCTTTGCTGCTTCGATTGTCGGTTCCATTAATTCCTTAAATCGTTCTAGGCTGGCTAATAACTTGGGGCTTATTTCTGTATCCGTGCCTATATCCTCGGTCATAACCTCTGACGATATACCATTGCCTACATCAGGAGCAGCACCGTCGCCCGATGATGCGTCTGGCTTTGACAACACATTTAATTCATCAAAACTTGCCAAGGCTGATTTTGCTTGTTTTCCTGCCTTTTCAGCGGCATTTCCTGCATCTTTTGTTGCTCCTGCTAATTCCTCCGTAGAAGCTGCCGCACCTGCTGCGCTGTCAGCTGTTTTGGTATTTACATTTACAACCTTTCCGAAAAGTATTGCTGAAACTTGAGAGAACTTATTTGCAAGAACTGTAAGCCAATCTACCAACTGTTTTATCGGGGGAATTATCTTCGAAATAATAGGCGTTAATGCGTTGCCGATTGCAATTTTCAGATTATTAAATGAGAACTGTAATTGTAATACTCTACCCGAAAAACTATCAGCTATTTTCGCAGCGTCGCCTACTTGAAATTTTGTTTCTTCGAGTATACCGTTTACCTCTGCTTGTATTTTCTGTTGCTGAGTAAGGTTATTGGAGGTTGTGCCAATTGATTTTGCGTAGTCTTGCCACATCTTAGCTACATTTTTTGTAACACCTGCGTTATCCACAAGAATAGAGTTCTCGTTTTTTAAGCCCTCTGATGCAGTTTCTACAGCCTGACCCAGCGTATAGCTTGATTGTCGTCCGAATGCCGCACTGTCCTTAAGGGCGATCAATACTTTTTGTATTTGGGTATCGTCATATCCTCTCAGGGCAAGATTTTTGTAAGCGTTTATGGCATTTGTGGCTGGAACCAGACCGTCAGAAATATATTCGTTTATAAACTTCTTTGCCGTACCAAAGCTTTTGCCCTGTCCATCCATAATTGATTGCAAACCTATTAGGGCATTTCCCATTTCTGTTGAAGCCGAAACGGCAGCCTTGCCAAAATCAATCACTGCTTTTACACCAAAGGCAATACCCGCAGCTATGGCAACGCCTTTTAATGCCTTTGTTATTCCTCCAAGCCCTGCATTAATGCTTTTCAGCCCCCCGTTAAATCCTGATGAATCTAACCTTGTATCAATGCGGATGCTTCCATCATAACTAGCCATTGCTTCCCCTCCTTTCTTTTTCGCATTAAAAAAGCACCCCCATCTAAGGTAGGTGCTTTTATGATATTATTGAACAAATCCTGTCTGAAATTTTACAGTTTTTGCCGAGGAATAATCTCCTGATTCCATAAGTTTAAATGATTTTGTTTGCCCTTCAACTAAATCATAAACGTATCCATTGCCGCCTCCCATAAGGCTTCCGTCTTTGTCATAAAAAGTATATTCAACTTCGATCATAGTATATTTTTTGTTATTTTGATTGGTAATTTCACCTGTTACATAGGTATAGTTGCCTGACGATTCAACTAAATATTCCGATGAAAAAGCAAAACCATTCGCTGTAGTTTCCTTTTTCACTTCGGTATTTGTTTTTGTTTCGGTCTCCGCAGTTGCTTCCTTGTTGTTTAATGTAACGGTTTTTGTTGCACTATCCCACTTTACTTCTTTACCGACAGCTTCTGCGACAGCCCTCACGGGTAAATAAGTTGTCCCGTCGTATGTGAACGGCTCCTTGTCCGTCTTGAGTTCTTTTCCATCAACAAGCACCTTAATGCTATTGTAGCTTACTGGAATCATTGTATCAGCTACTTTTGCATAAGCAATAGGAACCGCCCCAACAATTAAAGTTGCCACCATGGCACCTAACAACATATCTTTCAGTCTGTGATATTTCATGTAAACCCCTCCTTTGGTAATATGTTCTAAATATACCCCAAATTATGGAATCAATCAACACTTTTATACCTCATTTTCCAAGTAAAGCCATGAATTCAGCTTCCGCAGCTTCTTCTTCGGCTGTCAATTTTATAGGCAATTCAAACATACTTCTATTTTCATAGTACACTTGTTTTTCCTCTTTGGTAAGTTTCCCTTTTGCAAATTGCGAACGGAAATACAAAATTCTGCTCATGATACAATCTTCGGGCAGTTCCATAAAAGCCATGACGAACTCCCACCAGTGAACAAACTCACCTGTGGAAAGTCTCCCATTCAGCACTCTGTTTACGCCAGAAAATATATATTTTTCGTCGTAAGAAAAGGAGTATCTTCTTGCCGAATGCTCTCCTGCACCGCCTTTGCTCACTTCGCCGCAATCAAGAAATTGAACTCCCTTTTCAAAGGCGGCATTGAGGTCGGAAGGTTTATTTTTATACAGCAAATCCAGTAGTATCATGGCTTTTTCTGTATTCGTCAATGAATTGTCCTCGAATGCCATAATGATAGTTAGGCAAGTGTGATATGATGCGTCAATTTTATAAGCAGTACCGTTTACCATTATCGCAGTGGGTAATCCGCTGATTAACATTCCCATTAAAGCATCACATTCCTTGAATTGCTGTTCTTGTATTGTGATAATTTACTTTCTCTTGCACTCTGGATGTATGGCGTGATACCGTCAAAAAACTGTTCGAACATATCCAGTGTGTTTGCATCGCCAAAAAGCTTCTTGCTGGTGCCTTCCCCAAATATCCCATCAATCTGCCCCTTGATATAGCTGCAAATATCCAGAATCAAACTCAATCTTTCTTTCATATTTACAGGGATACCATTTTCGTCTGTGTCTTGGTTAGAATTTAGCCGTTCCTCAACCGCAGCATATTCATCTTTCTTCTTTTGCAGTTCTCCCATTAAGCGGTAGATATTTTCCATGAAAACTACATCATTCGGATTGAAAGAAATTTGATCCTTCACACCATCACAATCAACTTCCAATCGGATAACACCAGTATTAATTTTAATTCCAGCCATAGCTTTGCCTCCTTATCAAATCAGGGCACCTTTGCAGATGCCCCACCCTATCAACCAATTACTCTCCCTCAGAAAATGTCTTCGTCGCAGGATTGAACGTACCCGGTACTGGATCGCCAACAAAATTAATGGTGAAATTAATTGTATTGGAACCACCGCCCTCGCCGCCAAAATCATCAATCTGAATGGAGCATGTATTCTTTTCTGCGGGATAAGCCCCGCCCGTCGCCTCTTCGTACAGATAAACAAGGCAAACCTCGCTTCTTGCTTCATCCAATACTGCCCTTTTCTTTCTTAATCCATCTACAAAATCAAATACTGGATCACCCTGTACCGCCGTCATTGGTACACTGGAAGTAGGCTTATAGCTTTCTACGTCTGTTGTACCGCTGTCTTGATGGATATATGTTTCATCGCTGGTCTGTGGATTATAACTTACCGTCATTCCTGTAACACCTTCACCAACCAATGACCATGTGTCCCCTGAGCCACTCCCTGTTTTTAAGAAAGTAGCAAATTTACTTCTTTTAATCTTTCCCAATCAAATCACCCTTTCTGTAATTTTAACTGTATTTGAATTTGATATGTCCCCTTGCCATCTTCCCCAACATCAAAGAGAAGCACATTAGTAGCACTTATTTCTTCTACCTGATAGCCATTAATGACAGGGAAAATCTCATTTTCGTTGTTATCCTCAATCCACTCAAAGAATTCGTCCAAAAACTCATAGTTATCTTGCCGATCGGCTTCACTGCCAACGTACTCCTTGGCATAAAACACATAATTGTTTATGTAGGTGCGGTTGCCCACAATATCAGTAATGGTCTTGCTATTACCCGACGGTGCCAAGGCATAGCTTTTCGCCACGTTGTTGGTACCATCGGTCATAATAGGCTGCATTTCCATTCCTTCAAATTGCTCCAGATATTCCTGCACAGCTTTTAAAATACTCATTTCGCGCCACCCCCAGCAACTTTTCTTGCACCTTCCAGAATGGTTTTTTTATGGTCGACCTTCATCCGTTCAAACCATAACCTACCACGCTTCGGCGCACCGTTGTAATTAATTGGGCGGTCAGTAAGTGTCTTGCGTTCGCCCTTCTTTGCCCACGGACTGCCAGTTGTTGGGCTAACCATGACATGACCATAGTAGAGGTATTTCGCATATGGTGCGATCCATTCAACGGTACCACTACCCGGTACAGTACCTAAGATACCACTCTTTTGTAGCATACTTGTTTGAAAGGGGATATACGGGGCTGAAAGCCGCAAAACTTCACTATCCACAAACACTTGCGCCCGTGAGTATTGCCCTTCCCATTTATCTTGGAAGTTAGGATTCCACTCCAATTTTGCCTTGCCGTTTTTGGTTGTAATTACCCTACCTCTTGGCGTTTGTATAAACACTATTTACCACCTACCCTGTAATGCGCAAGACTTCCGAAGTCATATGTATCAACTGTGGTGATTGTCCTCACATCGCCTATTTCGTATAGTTCTGAGGGCTTTCTTTGTATCTGGTAATCAACAATACCCTTCATTGCTAAATCCTTCTTGTACGGGCTGAAATTGGCTTTCATAGGTATGGTAAGGTCAAGGTTGTTTGCATCTTTCAAGCCGCTTTTCATGGTATTCAGCCCTTCAACATCTTGCCATAAAACGCCGTAAACATAATACCTTTCCCATACGCCGTCTACTTCTCTGTAAATTGTGCAATCGTGCGGAAACAAATTAACACCCCCTATATAAGAGTGGTGTACCTTGATCGTCATATTCATCGGAAAGATAGCTCAAAATCAGCCTCATACGCTCCTTATCAAAATCCTCTTTGGATACATCCTTGAAGGATTTCGACCAACCGCTAACACTTTCACTTGTTACGCTTTCTTCTGACAAATCACCCTTAGCATTTACCTGAATCAGTTCAAAAGTTAGCATTTTAACAGCTTCGGGAACATCGGACATACTTTTTATGCGTCCAAATGTTTCTCTGTCGATTTCCTTTTTCGCCATAAAAGAATAGCGATGAAAGGCGGCTTCATCCAATCCACCGCCCATTGCTATGTAATCATTATAGGTAAGATAACCCATTGAAACCGCCTACCTTTCTTAGTCCTTCTTCTCCTGCTCAGCCTTTTTTCGACCTTTCGATTTTGGCTTTTCAGTCGTTTCAGTTTCTTTTTCCACAGCCTCAGTAATTACATCACTTTCAGTCATTTCAGTTTTCTTGTACCGTCTTAACAGCATAAAATCACCGCCTTATGCCTTGAATTTTGCAAGAACCACCTTGGAATCATTGGAAAGCACTGCCGCATAATGTTCGTCGGCAGAAATAACCGTTGTTTTTGCAAGAATATCTCTGTCGCTTTCTGCTTCAACATTACGCTTTGTATAAATCGTGAGCGCAGGAGATTCTTCACTGAACCCGTCTGCATTTGCTTCTTGATTCGGGTCAATTGCCGCTGTTACAACAACCGGGTTAATGTAATATTTCAGAACCTTCACCTTGTCGCCCACGACCAATGTTTCAAATGTCAAAGGCTGAATTGTTCCAAGACGCTTATTTGTGGCATCTTCGGTGGTAGCGTCGGACACGATCGTAATTGTGCCTGCGGAATTATCTTTTACATAGCCGTATTCCTTGATTTTCTTGGATGTAACCACCTGACAACCAGCCACAGAGCCAATGGTGCCGTTCATGATTACAGGCATGGGATACTTGTTAATGTCCTTGAAATCTTCATCTTTTCTCAACTGCGTAACCTGTTTCGGATTCAAAAAGACAATCTTGCTTGTAGGTGTATCAGATTCATCCTCAAACAAATCAATCGCGTTCACTACCCCTTCATAGCCGATTGCACTTGCTGTGCCATCATAAACCAAAGAGGCGCCCAACAATGCGTCATGGCAATCATTATCAACCTTTGCGGCAATTGCCATGGTCAACTGATTTGCAGCTTCCCCTACAGGATCGCCATAACCGCTTAAGGCGGCTTCATCTGTAATTTCAACCGCTTTACCAGCCTTTTTTACAGTTGCCTGTGTGGTGCTTGCAGTCAAAACAGTTGTACCCATTGCCACACCTTCGGCAACGTCTTCTGCATCCCCGATGTATGCATATTTTGGTACGGTAATTGTATTACCTGCCTGCCCTGCAAGGGTGTTGTCAATCCTTGCAATCGGAGAAAACTTAATCTTTTTGGGGAGGCTTGCGCTGATCATGTCAGCCATAACCTCAGGGTTAATGATGTTAGATAATTTTGTCTGTCCCATATATTTTCACATTCCTTTCTTATTCCGCTTGTTTTTCACTTAATGAGTTGTACAGTGCCTTGTCTTCATTGAACAAGGCCACTTTGTCTTTGTAGCCCATCTTTGCAAACTGTTCTTTTGTTACCTTGCTAAAATCAACCTTGCCCATACTAGGCATATTGGCAGGTTTATTCGGGTTTTCAAAATAATTCTTATCCTTGGTCAAAGCATCCAGAATATCCTTGTCGCCCTTGCCCTTGTTGGCTTCATCTGCTACAGCCTTTTTGAACTCAGCAAAAACCGCATTGCCTGTAAGTTCATCCCGCCATTTCTGTTCGCCCACAACACCGGTGAAACGGGTCTGGAATTCTGTTTCCTGTGCGGCCTGCTTTGTAGCAAGTTCAGCGGCTTCTTTATCTGCTTTGACTTGCTTCTCCAATGCTTCAAATTTCCCCTTGAAATCATCACCGTTTTCCAAGTCAGCCTTGAGAGAAACAATGTCACCCTCCAGCTTCTTTTTTGTGGCATTCAAGGTGTTGAAATCATCCTTAGAAACAAAGTTTTTGCCAATACCCCCGGCAATCTTTTTTTCTAAATCCTCTGCACCTTCCAGACCTTTCAAAAGTTCTTTTAACCATTCCATATATTTTCTCCTTTCGTCACTCTGTCCTTTTTCTCCAGCCAGTCCTGGTATTGAGCCGCCTATTTATTCCCTAGGCTCGGGTAATTTGCATCAAAAAAGAGCCTGTTTAACGTCTGTACTCAAAGACGAGATAAAAGGGATCACCTCCGTGTCAAAGTCCAATTGGTAGCTTTTTCATTTTGGAATCACCCCCTATAATTTATTATTTGATAAAACACAATTTCAGCCGTAAAATAAAACTGAGCCTGAACATAATCACCTTGAAGGGAGGTGGTTACATGACAAGAGAAGATTTAGCACTCGAACTATTAAAATTAAGCACTGGTTCGCTGTACAATACAGAAGATAAAACGGCTGAAAAAGTAGTTGAAACTTACAATTACATATACAAAAATATTAAGGCCGAAAATCTTTGTGAAAAAGAATAGTAGCAATTGTTTCTGTATTTTTCCTCACCTGTTCAGGCTCATAATTAATATTATCTCTATTCCATTTGACCAATAACGCTATTTGTTCATCCAAGATTTGTTTTGCTTCTCTTAAATCCATTGTTTGTACCTCCTATAATTTATTATATGAAAAAACCACCTAAACGTTTGTTTAAGTGGTTTAATCTTTATTGCTTAAAATTTCCATAATTTCTTCGTGTTTCACTGTGTCGGTATCATACTCCCCGTCAGGAAGTTTGATGTCTGCTTCGTACGCCACACCCTGCTCATAAATTTCCACAATATGAGCCTCTCTACCGTCTTTTAGTTTCACTTCATCATATAACTTGATTGTCACTCATATCACTCCTTTGCCTTTTTACTGGTAACATACGCACTTGTCAATCTCAGTTCGCCTGTTTCTTTGTCATGAATCCAAGCTGTTTTTACATTAGCCTGTTTGCCATTCGGGCCAACTAGAGGCATTAATACTTCGTATCTTTTACCGTAACCCAAATCAGGCTTTTCTGTTGCGGGGTATCTGCTAGAATTCTTTCTAATGGCCGCAATTAAATCCTCTGCGTTGTCTATATTATACCCTAAAGCCTTTTCGAATGCTACAGCCTTGTTATAATCTTTATCTTTATTTAACGCATATTTTGTAAATTTATCAGAGGAAATTTTTACATCCTTGGTCTTGGGCAACGATATGAAATTGTTTACTCTAACTTCTTTTTCTTTTAGCTGGTTCGAAACCGTTCTCATTCTCTCAGCCCTTGTGGGCAAGCCTGCCTTTTCTCCAACCTCAATATATTTGTTGGAAAGAATCCTTATCTTGCCCGTGGCCCCGCGCACTAAATCAGCATCATTTACAGCCTGATACAACTGTTTTTCCTCTCTGGCATAACGGATAGCAGTTTCAAGTTTCCGCTGAATCTGTGTACATTCATATCTCGTGTACTCCTTACCATCAATCATGAATTTTTCATTAGAATATTGCTGCATTTCAGCCAATTCCTTTTTGCTGTTTGCAGGAACGCTAATGCCTAACAAAATCGGGTATGCAATATGGCGGCAGTTCCATTGACCGATAGGACGTTTTAACTCCCCTTGCAACTTGTCAAATTCTTTTGCGCTATATTGCCTGCCCTGATACGGGATATGATCAGGAGCGCAGGGGCTATGAGCAGATATTTCCACACCGTCAGCCCCGAATTCCTCCCCTGTAGCCTTGGCAGTTTCTTGGGCGATATAGCTAACACCGTCAAGAACATTCTGACGAATGGCACTATCCAGACGCTTTGTATAGCCTTTTTCATACTGCACTCTAAGACCGCTTTCACCCATTTCCTTGATAGCATTTTTAATTACCGTATTATAGTCCTCGGCTCCCGTAGCAGCTGCCGTGATCGCTCTATCCACTGTCTTTTTGTAAAAGGAGGCAATGGGTTGAAACTCTTGGCCACCGCCAATACCCAACATTGTTGTATTGCTTATGTTTTGTAAATTGCCCCTTGTTACCTTGGCAGCTGATTGCAGGATGGTTTGCAGAGCCTTGTTTTCAGCAAGAGGAATCTGAGCCATGTCCTTTGCATCATAAAACGGTTTCGCCCATCCATACCCCTCTTGCGCCACGGATTCATACAGCTTTTCAATCTCTGCAAAGCTTTTACCTGATTCCCTGGCTAACTCCTTTGTAATCAAATTTACATCATAGCCATACTCATACAGTTGTTGCAGTTTCTTTGAGTAGGATGGGATGAGATCACCCGTTTCTTTCAAGGAAATGGCAATATCCCGCAATATCTTTGCTCCAACATCCCCGAAACGCTCAGAAAAAATATCAGCCAGATAATTTAATTCTTCCTCGGTTAGCATTTAATCACCTAGCTTCCGAACTTGCCAAAACCCATGGCATCCAAAGGAGGATCACTCTTTTTTATTTCATCAATGACCGCCTGTGCATCGTCAGCGGATTCATTGGGGTTCAGCCATTGCCGCAACTCTGCCTTTCTCTTGATGCCCATGGACTGCGCATCTTTCAACTGTGCCCATGTTTCAGCAGAACTTTCAATCAGAGAATACGACCAGTCAAATGCTAATTCATATTCCCCTTGAGGTGCAATGCCGTAATAGTTGGCAAGCACATTACAGGCATAAATATAATCCTTCATGCCGTTTTCGATAACCGTCCGAATATCCCCAATCATTGCATAGGTATCATACAGCCCGGCTTTGATTTCCGTTGCCGTGGCTCCCCTTGTTTCGGGTGCTGTTAAAACGCCCTTGCTTGTGCCGATGGCACGCTCCAGCAGTTCATAAAGGTACTGCAAACGGCTGTAGTAGCTGCTGTCTCGAATGTCAGGACTGAATGTCTCAATCATAGGGCCTGTTTCATTGCCATGCGTCGCAAAAAACATTTTACTAGGAATCTTGTAATCGTTGGTCTTCGGGTCTTTTTTGAACATTCGTTCATCAGCAAATACTTTAACTTCTTTCAGACTGTATTCATCCTGAATCTGTTTAAAGCAGTCATAAATTTCTTTTATAATTGTATCGCAACCATATGTAATGGGTACGCCGTAGAAATCGCTGAATTTCCGATTATCCACAGGAGACTTGAAATAAGCAAATAGCACCCTGTCAACACCGGTAATTGACCTATCCTCAATGCCTGCCCACTGCTGGATAAATGCATCCTTTCCAGATTCATCGGTTACCTTGTTGGTAATGAGTACCGTATTATTCTCAATTTCATAATTCACCCAACGATAATATTTCCTTGTGCCTTGGATAATGCTGTCCGCAAGTATGGTCGCTGCTGTAATGCGATCGCCCTTCTTTTCATGGATAGCGATTCTGTCCTGTGCAACAACATCAAAATGGATTTCTCCATCCTGCACATACGGAACAATGGCGCACCCACCAGTACCCAGCATTCGGGAAGTAATCCGTTTGATTTTCGCCCATGCATCGCTCATGCATTCATCCAACAAGGCCACCCTTGCATTGTCCCCCACAATATCCGCTGTGCTTTCACTGACAGAAAGCGTGGTCAACTTGGCGGCAAATATGGCGGTGAAATTGATAGCTTCCGTATCCTCGAACTGCTTTGAATATACAGCATTCTTTGACATCTGCGCGTCTGTGGTATCTGTTTTTTCAATTCCAAACAGCCGTAATATGTATTTCCATAGCGTTTTCAGCACCCTTAATCACCTACCAATCTGTAAATATTATATTCAAAACTGTATTCGTCAGCGTCCAGTATATCAATGTCGCTGGTACCATCGTCCAGACGCTTATCCTCTAAACTTTTTTCATCCCATACCGCTGTTTTCAGACCGTTTACAAGGTCGTCGCATTCACCCTCTACAATGTGATACCGTTCCGCACCCATGAGTAATAGGGTGCATCGGATACGATCGTTAATAGGCTTCTTCAAACTGTTGTATACGGGGTATGAAGTGTGCTGGCGGTAACTGTTAATCATGGTCTGCTCGGCACTGTCACAATACACCCCATCAGGATAACCATAATCCCGAATAACTCCTTCTACAAAAGAAACGAACTCTCGTTCCAACTGTGTAAAACTCATGCCCGTTGCTTTGATGCTTTTGGCTCTCAGCTTATAAACATGATTGTCGAAAGAAATGCCCGTGGCCACAAAAGCATGGTTGGATTTGTTGCCGCCAAAATCGTGACCGATATTGATGCTCTCAAATCTGACGGGAAGTTTGTCTTTGGGAATCATAAATCTTTCGGGATTATCGGCAAATTGCTTGTAAATCAAACCCTCTGCCAATGCCCATTTGCCTAATATGTAGCGGTCATAGAGAACGGTACCGAAATACTCCTTTTTCAAGTTCTCTATGAAACCTTTATCCAAAAAGGGATTATCCTCAATGGTGTAATTTTGCAAAAATAAATCTGCATCACTGTGCAGAAATTTATAAAACCAATGATTTGGATTGTCAGGGTTACAAGTGCCGTCAAAACAGCTATAGGGCTTATCCAGACGGGACTTAAGCATGTTGAATACATCCTCATGCCATGTTACAACCTCGTCACCATAGCAATACTTAATACTGGATCCTCGAATACGGTCAACCTGATTAATCTTATCTGCACCCAAACAGTAGCATTTTTCACCGAACAACATCGCTGTATTGTCTGACCGAATATCAGAAACCAACGCAGGGGTAAATATCTTCTGGAGCGGCTCAATAATATTTCTTTGCAATGTCCCTTTCGTGTTGCCAAGGATAACCACAAGACCCTCCTTGCCTGCTACAGCCCGAATTCTACGAGGAATGATATAATAGTCAAGGTAAGTCTTGCCTGAACGTGTAGCCCCTGATTTCACATTCCAACGGGAATTTGCATTATTCCAAAACTCTTTTTGCATGTTACTTAGTTGCATGGTTGATTCCCTCCAGAATGCTATCCAGTTTGTTAAGAGCTTCCTCGTTATTATCGCTCTTTTCAAACATGCCTAAATGCTTGCCCAGGAGTTCAAGCGCTTTTACTTTATCGTTGAGTTTAACTTCGATTCCGTTTGCTCCTTCTTTAATTCCCGATATTGCTTTTTTCTTCTCCTCAGGCAAATCATCAGTAAGAATCAAATCAACCGTCTTGCACTTTATTGGCTCTCCTGTATTTCCGTCAATTATAAAATTCCCAAGTTTATCCTTCATGGTTCTCTCAACTACCTTCGCAAAGTCAGAACCATTGGCAAACCCAATAGCCGCCAACTCCTTAAGAACCATATCCTGAGTGATCTCAGTGCGCTTCTCTCGTTCCTTTATACGTTTTTCGATATAGGCTGATACCTTGACATTTCTCAACATCCTGCTACCTGCCTGAGCCGCTACATCATCTTTTTTTACTTTTGGGTACGCCGCCTTATATGCTCTGGT
>DCDZ01000040.1:40903-41412 GCA_002316675.1 Tyzzerella sp. UBA1042 | reverse complement strand
CGGCGTCCTGAGGTCTTCGTCTTTCTAGGTTCGGGACACTGTCCCGAGGTCTAAAGCTTTAGCCCTGTTAAAGGACATGGGAAAAAAGATGCCCCATTTTCTCCTGCTTCGTTCTTAAATACTCCAAATCATATTCCTGGGGTGCAATTTCAATGGAAATACGCTTTGTAATCTCCACGCCAAACCCGTCTAACCCGTAGACCTTTTCCGGGTTGTTGGTCAAAAGATGTAGCTCCCTCGCACCTAAATCTTGTAAAATTTGTGCACCAATCCAGTATTCCCGTAAATCCGGCGCAAACCCCAAGGATAAATTAGCTTCTACAGTGTCCTGCCCTTGCTCTTGCAGCTCGTAGGCCTTTAGCTTGTTGATTAACCCAATGCCCCTGCCTTCTTGCCGCATATATAATAAAATACCCCGGCCTTTCTTTTCAATCTGTCGCATGGCAGCGGCTAACTGCTGTCCGCAGTCGCAACGGCAGGATCCAAATACATCTCCCGTCAGGCATTCG
>DCDZ01000040.1:37583-40779 GCA_002316675.1 Tyzzerella sp. UBA1042 | reverse complement strand
AATGTACACGGCATAAAAGATCCTTCCCGTCGCCGATCTCCCCTTTCACTAACGCAACATGATGCTCTCCCGTAATTTCATTGATGTACCCATGAATCTTAAACTCGCCGTAGGGCGTGGGCAGGGTTGCGGTAGCCTCGCAATGTACGTGCTTCTCATGACGCCGGCAGTAGTTCTGTAAATCATGTATCGTAATAAATTTTAAGCCGTGGGCATGGGCAAGCTCCCAAAGAGCAGGGGTACGCATCATGGTGCCGTCCTCCGCCATAATTTCACAGCAAAGACCGCATTCCTTCAACCCAGCAAGACGCATTAAGTCCACGGTAGCCTCAGTGTGCCCCTCACGCTTTAAAACCCCCCCGGCTCTGGCGATGAGGGGGAACATATGCCCTGGTCTGCGGAAGTCCTCCGGCTTTGCGTTATCCTCCACACACCTTAGGGCAGTTATGGAACGCTCCGCCGCTGAGATACCCGTGGTGGTATCCATATGATCGATGGAAACGGTGAATGCCGTGCAATGGTTGTCTGTGTTTTCCGAAACCATTTGCGGCAGACCTAATTTATGGCCCAAAGCCTCGCTCATAGGCATACAAATTAGGCCTTTGCCATATTTTGCCATGAAATTCACATTTTCCTGGGTTGCAAATTGTGCGGCACAGATGAAATCCCCCTCGTTTTCCCGGTCGGGGTCGTCTGTTACAAGAATAATTTCACCTTGCCTTAAAGCTGTTAAGGCTTCTTCTATGGTATGATATGCGTTCATGTTATCTCCTCCTAAAATCCGTTTTCTCTTAAAAATTCCAGTGTCATGGGGCGGTCCTGGGTTTGCTGCAGATTGCCTAGAAAATTCCTGACATATTTAGCGATCATATCTGTTTCCAAGTTCACGTTATCCCCGGGTTTTTTATCCAGCAGCATGGTTTGTGTGCTGGTGTGGGGGATAATGCCCACGGAGAATTGGTTTTTATCCACAGAAATCACGGTGAGGCTGACGCCGTCAATGGCGATGGAGCCTTTTTCGATGATTTGCTGCAAAAGCGGTTTATGGGCGCTAATAAACAGGCGGATGGCATTACCCTCTTGTTTTTTTGCGGTGATCGTGCCTATTCCATCGATATGCCCACTGACCATATGCCCGCCGAAGCGGCCATTGGCCGCCATGGCACATTCCAAATTTACGGGTGAGCCTTTTCGCAGCTCGCCCAGGGTACTTCTTTTTAAGGTCTCGGGCATGACATCCGCTGTAAAGGTATGATCGGTCAAGTGTGTTACAGTCAGGCAGACGCCGTTTACGGCAATGCTATCGCCCAGCTTTGTATCTTTTTGCACGGTTGTTGCTTGGATGACAAGCTGACCGCTATTTTTTTCATAGAGCAATTTATCGATATAGCCGATTTCTTCAATCAGACCGGTAAACATAAAGCACCTCCTTTTTT
The DNA here is from genome assembly GCA_002316675.1 of Tyzzerella sp. UBA1042. Taxonomy (GTDB): domain Bacteria; phylum Bacillota; class Clostridia; order Lachnospirales; family Anaerotignaceae; genus Chakrabartyella. The sequence goes on along the minus strand of DCDZ01000040.1, from coordinate 39,343 downwards.
TAGTTCCGAGGATGGTAGTCTTAAGATCTCGGGCCGCTGTCTTGAAACTTCAAAACCTAAGACCTCGGGACGCCGCCCCGGGCCCGGCAAGGGATTTCGGGTCAGCACTTTGCTTTGCCATTGCAACCCTCGACCCATTTATGCAAAAACTTTCGTTTTTGCGGAATCGAATTCCACTGAAACCCCATACAATGGGGTTTCATATAAAAGTTTTTGGTCTTGCTTTTTACAAAAAGCAAGTGGGTATGGGTGCAACCCACGGTCATAAAGTCTAAGTCCCCGTTTATGGATTAATCCCGTATTCCAGTAGAATATCCCCGTCCAGCACTTTGTTTTGCAAAAGCCTTAGGGGGAAGGCGTCCTTTGGCTCAAGAACCCCCTTGCCGCCTACAGGTGTTTTGGCCTCCTTGCCGCCGAAAAGCTTGGGCGCCAGATAAATATATAGCTTCTGGGCAAGCTGCTGTTCCAAAAAGGAATAGTGTATTCCTCCACCGCCTTCTACCAAAATACTGTCAATACCCTGCTCCCCCAGTTTTTTCAGTAGGTCAGGGAGAGAAATGCCATTGGCCTCTTGAGGAGTTTGCCAGAGGGTAAACCCCATGGCCTCTAATTGCTCCTTTTTCTCCATAGCCCCTTGGGTATACGCAATCACCGTGGGGTATTCCTCGGCGGTTCGGCAGATACGGCTTTCCAGGGGGATACGCAGGCGGCTGTCGCAAATAATACGCAGGGGCTGTACTGCATTCTTCAGCCGGCAATTCAGCAGCGGGTCATCCCGCAAAACCGTTTCAATACCCACAAGAATACTGCTAAACCGATGTCGCAGACCATGGGCATGGTGGCGGGAGGCTTCATTGCTGATCCACCGGGAAGCGCCTGTTGTCGTTGCAATTTTTCCATCGGCGGTCATGGCATATTTAAGTGCCACATAAGGCATTTTTGTGGTGATAAAGTGGAAAAAAATCTCGTTGAGTACATCACATTCCTTTTGCAGGCAATGCTCCGTTACAGTGATGCCGTTTTGCCGTAGCTGGGCAACGCCTTTTCCCCGTACAAAGGGGTTGGGATCGGCGGAGCCAATCACCACATGGCGGATGCCCGCCTTGATAATGGTCTGGGTGCAGGGCGATGTGCGCCCTTGGTGACAACAAGGCTCCAGCGTGACATAGAGCGTTGCGCCCCTTGGGCTTTCCTTGCAGTCAGCAAGGGCCATAGGCTCCGCATGGGGCTCACCGGCTTTATGGTGATAGCCTTCGCCGATAATTCTGTCATCTTTCACAATCACGGCACCCACCAATGGGTTGGGGTTGGTATAGCCTAAGGCTTTTTTTGCCAGCAGTATGGCGCGTTTCATATAGTTTTCATTTACCATAGGGATACTTCCTTTCCTTCAGGGGAAAGGCGGAAAAGAATTTTCCAAAAAGAGGATGGGAGCGAGCCCTCTCATGAGAGGAGAAGTGGCTGTTTTGGCGAAAAAATATGTAAAAAACAGTCAATTCAAAATAAAAGCCCTGTATGTGCCAAAGGCTCATACAGGGCATATCAAACATTTTTGTACAGCAAAAGCCGCTTCCTTTATTCCACAGTGGAAACCAAAGGTATGCCAAAGGGCACAAGGGGTCATTGCCATATGCGGTGTGACCATGGGACAACCCAAAAGACGGCATACCGCTATCATGCTTGCTCTTCTTCCATCCAGACTATACTGTCGGTTTTGGAATTTCACCAAATCCTGCTTGCGCTCGCGGACTTTACCGCCG
>DCDZ01000040.1:31476-37396 GCA_002316675.1 Tyzzerella sp. UBA1042 | reverse complement strand
GGAATTTCACCCTGCCCTGAAGAGGTATTATGTTTTTACGACATCATTATACACCATTCCCATCAAATTGCAAGAGGAATTTTTCAGAAAAAAATGCCGTCTCCTATGAATTTAGGGGATAAAAAAGTATTCTGTATACAAAATCAACAAGAAGCTTTCCCCCACAGGGGGATGCTATTCAGCCTTGTGACAGCCCTGTCCCCGGTGGCTTTTCCGCCCAGCCATGGGATTTCCTCTTCTAGGCAGGAAAAAAACAGAGGAATTAAACTTTGTTTATTAGCGTTTTACATAGGGGTGAAGGCTGTTTTTTGTATAACATGGCGGTTGTATCTGAAAGGGAACTATTGTACAATGATAAAGACAATGTATACAGTATTATGGTTTAATGAGGGCTTATTTTGAAGGAAATAAAATTAAAGGCAAGGGCAAAAATCAACTTAACATTGGATGTAACAGGCAAGCGGGAGGATGGCTATCATTTGATTCGCAGCATCATGCAGACGGTGGGTCTGTATGATGGAATTTATATGAAGCCTATGGTGCAAGGGGGAATTATAATAAAAAGCAATCTTCCTTGGCTGCCCACAGACGGCCGCAATTTGGCATACAAAGCGGCGGCGCTGATGCAGGCAAAGTTTCGTATCCCGGAAGGTGTTTTTATTGAAATTGATAAACGCATTCCTGTGGCGGCGGGCTTGGCAGGGGGAAGCGCCGATTGTGCGGCTGTTCTGGTTGGCATGAACCGCTTGTTTGAATTAGGCCTTTCCATGGAAGAGTTGAAAGGCTTGGCCTTTCTTTTGGGGTCAGACATTCCGTACTGCGTTCAAAGGGGAACGGTGTTGGCGGAGGGCGTCGGCGAAATATTGACGCCGATCAAAACTCCATGCCCTATGTGTTACATTGTTTTGGCAAAGCTGCCGGTCAGCGTTTCAACGGCAAGGGTTTACCGTGGGCTTGACTGGGAAAAAATAGAAAATCATCCTGACACAGAGGGGATGCTTCGGGTTATGGCGGCGGAGGATATTATCAGAATGGGTCAGCTTTTGGGCAATGTGCTGGAAAGCGTTACCATACCCATGCATCCCCGAATTGCTTTGATCAAAGAAGAATTGGTTCATCTTGGGGCAGTGGGTGCCCTGATGAGCGGAAGCGGCCCAACGGTATTCGGGCTGTTTCAGGGAGAAGAGAATGCAAAGAAAGCGGCGGCGGCAATCCGGAAAAAATTCGGTTTGAAGGATGTTGTGGCTACAAAGATTTATCACAGCAATAGTGATAAGAGAGGAGAAGGGAAGAATGGAAGAAACAAAATTTAATATCAATACCAACGAGTACCTCCCCCTGCGGGATGTTGTTTTTCATGCGCTGAGAGAAGCCATTTTAACAGGAAAGCTGGTTCCCGGCGAACGGCTGATGGAGAATCAGCTGGCGGATAAGCTAGGTGTCAGCCGCACCCCTGTGCGGGAGGCTTTGCGTATGCTTTCCTTGGAAAATTTGGTGGAGCTTGTGCCCAGAAAGGGCGCCCAAGTGCTGGATATGAGCGAAAAGGATATTATTAATATTTTGGAGGTAAGAGGTGCTTTGGAGGGCCTCGCCACAAGCCAGGCTTGTGTGAAGATGAAAAAAGAGGACTTGATCCATTTAAAAAATCTGGAGACAGAATTTGAGCGTGCCATTGATGAAAATAATCTGGAGCGGATTATTGAGCTGGATGAAGATTTCCATGATGCCATTTTAAAATCCACAGAGAACGATAAATTAACAAATATCTATCAAAATCTGCGCACCCAGCTTTACCGTTACCGCATGGCCCATCTGAAGGTAGACAGCTCTATTCCTGCTATTGTTGCCCACCACAGAGGAATTCTGCGTGCCATTGAAAATCACGATGCGGAGGAGGGCGCAACGGTTGCCCAAGGACACATTAAATATCATACGGAATTTATTTTGCGCTCCATGCGAAACAAATAAAGAATAAAATAAACAGCTGTCCCAAATCCATGTTTTTGTGTGGTTTGTGGGCAGCTTTTTATTTTTGATGGCTGGGGCGTGGAAGATGGCGCGGGGTAAGTCTGCCCCCTTGACGCATTTTTTGGAATGGCTGACCATTCCTTTGCTATAGTTTTACTGTAATGCAGTCTTTTGCTTGCAATCCGCTGCTGAATAATTTACAATAATACTAGTTTGAGTCGAATTGCGCGAAAGAAAGCGGGTGGTGTAACAGTGACCGACGGAAAGGAAAATTTTCCCCGCAGGGATGAGCGGGTAATATACGGCGTCAAGAAGCGGGGCGGAGCCGAGAAAAAAGAACCAAGGCGAAGGACGCAAAAGCCCCAAGGCACGGAAAAGCGAAAGGCACAAGGACGGATCTCCAGAAGAAAAATGGTGTTGGGGGTTGGTGTCTTCATCCTTTTGCTGCTGCTGTTTCTTTTGGTGCGGAAAAACGGTACGGAGGTCTTTGTGGGCACAGAAAGCGTGGGTGTGCTGGAAGGACGGGGTACAAATTCCCAAACTATCATAGATACCATAGAAACACAGCTTGCGGGAACTGTGGGCACAGAGGTGAAGCTGAATGAGGAAATAAAAACAGAGCGCATTCATATTGGCGGAAGCCGAAAAAAAGATGTTTGCACACTGGAGCATCTCATTCCCAAAATACGAAATATGGTTACGTATAAAGTAAATGCCGCCATTATTATGATTGACGGAGGCAAGGGCGTTGTTTTGGCCAATCAGGAGCAGGCCAACAAGGTGCTGGATGCCATCAAGGAGCCATACCTTCCGGCGGAAGGAGTTACGGCTACGGTGGAATGGGTGGAAAATGTAACGGTAGCCGCAGACTATGTGGATTCCGAGGAGGTGCTCTCACAAGAGGATGCCATTGCCTCTTTGCAATCCACCACAACGGTAACAGGCACTTACACCGTGCAGTCTAACGATGCCCTTTATAAAATTGCCCAGAATTACGAATGCTCTTTGGAGGATTTATTGAAATTAAACGAGGGGATCACCGTAAATACGGGCATTCGTGTGGGACAGGTGCTGAATGTTCCCATCAGCAAGCCTAAAATTTCCGTAAAAACAATCGAAACGCAGGTTTTAACCACGGTAGAGCCCAAGACCTATGAATATCAAATGGATAATACACAGCCCAAGAGCTATCAAAAGGTAGTGCAGCAGGGCCGTGCCGGACAAAAAAAGAGTACCATTCAAATTACCAGAATCAATGGCTTTGTTCAGGAGGAAAAAGAGACGGCAAAGGAAATTACGACGGAGCCTGTTCCCGAGATCATTATTCGAGGTACCTTATAATATACTGCAAAAGGGGCATACTTTCCGCGTACGGGAGTATGCCTTTGACAAAGAGAAGGAGGAATTTGAGATGGGAATTAAATTCACAGCGCAAGGGGAAGCAGTACAAAGGCCGGAACTTCGGGGGATTTCTGAGGAAATTCGTCTTTGCCATGAGGCTCTGCACAATAAGACCGGAAAAGGCAATGATTTTGTGGGGTGGGTAGAGCTGCCCCAGCGGTATGATCAAGAGGAATTTGAACGGATCAAAAAAGCGGCGGCCAAAATAAAACAAGACAGCAGTGTGCTGATTGTCATTGGCATTGGCGGGTCTTATTTGGGCACAAGAACGGCCTTGGATTTTATAAAAAGCCCCTATTATAATCAGCTGAAAAAAGACACGCCGGATATTTATTTTGTGGGAAACAATATCAGCTCGGCATACTTAAACGATATTTTGCAGATTTTAGGTGATCGGGATTTTTCTATCAATGTGATTTCAAAATCCGGCACAACAACGGAGCCTGCCATTGCCTTTCGTATTTTTAAACAGCTTTTGGAGAAAAAATACGGCAAAGAGGAGGCGGGAAAGCGGATTTATGCCACCACCGATCAGGCAAAAGGCGCCCTCAAGGAAATGTGTGTGAAAGAGGGCTATGAAACCTTTGTGATTCCCGATGATATTGGCGGAAGGTTTACCGTTTTGACGGCTGTGGGGCTTCTGGCTATGGCCGTAGCGGATATTGATATTGGGGCGGTGATGGCCGGGGCAAAGGCTGCCATGGAAGCCTTTGCCAACCCCAATATTGAGGAAAACCCCTGCTATCAATATGCCGCCCTGCGCCATTTGTTCTATCAGAAGGGAAAGACCATTGAAATTTTGGCAAACTATGAGCCTCATTTGGCCTCCTTTGGGGAATGGTTTAAACAGCTTTTTGCAGAAAGTGAAGGAAAGGACGGCAAGGGCGTATTCCCTGTGACCGCAAATTTCTCTACGGATTTGCATTCCATCGGGCAGTTTATTCAAGAAGGTGGAAGGTACTTTTTTGAAACAGTACTTTGGTGTAAGGAGCCCAAAACCAAGGCGGTGATTCCTTATGACCCCGCCGATGGGGACGGGCTGAATTTTCTGGCAGGGAAGGAGCTGCAGTTTGTAAACAGCAAGGCTTTTGCGGGAACAATGCTTGCTCATATGGACGGCGGCGTTGCCAATATGATCATTGAAATTGAGAAAATGGATGCATGGCATTTTGGGGCACTGGTTTATTTCTTTGAAAAGGCTGTGGGCATCAGCGGGTATTTGCTGGGGGTAAATCCTTTTGACCAGCCCGGTGTGGAAGCGTATAAGAAAAATATGTTTGCCCTTTTGGGAAAGCCCGGGTACGAGGATGTGCGTGCAGAGCTTGAAAAAAGACTTGAAAAGTAAGTTGAAACTTGGGAAATTGCCGACACATTTTTTTGGTGCCATCTCTTTTTATCATAGAAAAGCAATGCAGGGAGGGTTTATCCAAAAACAGTGGGAACTTTTTGAACCCCACTGCGTCAAACTGGATGTAGCTTCCTTGTGTTTTGACAGCGCATTCCATAGGCAGCATTTGGGGGCAAAAAGCCAAGGCTGGTTTGCCATCCGTCGGCCTGCCTTCCCCGTTTTGTTGACAGATTGCCCATTGGCTGTCCTATGGATCGTAAAGCAATCGGAGAGGGATTTTCCCTGTTGGAAACGAAAAAACCCTATTGGCTCACCCGGCGTCTTGTTTTTTTGGGAGAAATTCCTAGAGGGATTTCTTTCGAGGAACCAACACCCATTGGGACGCTGGAGGGGGCAGAGGGCGATCAAGGGGACTGGATAGAGGATGATACGGCCTTGGCATATTCCGCAGAGAATGGGGTTTATAGTATCACCGGCTGTTCCCATGCAGGCATATGTAACGTCATTGCTTATGCAAAAAAGATTACAGGGAAGGAAAATGAGTACCCTTGAGAAATGTGAGGAAACAAATGGAATATATTGCAAATTAATGTCAGAATCCTTGATAAAAGGCGATGGAGAAAAGGAAACTTAATATTTTTGCAAAGATTTCTATGGAATTTTATGCTATACTAAATAAGAACATCCTATATTTGGGTGTGTGATACTGTAATTGAAGATAAAAGAAATAAGTTGAATGGGGGCATTTACTTATGAAAAAATTTTTAGCGGTAGCAATGGCCGCATCCTTAGCGATGGGAAGCATGGGCGTAACTGCATATGCTTCGGTATTTGAGGATATTAAAACGGTGCCTTGGGCGGGGGCGGCAAAATTTATTGATGATGCCCAGTCCTTGGGACTGATGAACGGCTACAACGAAAATGGAAAAAGATATTCCAAGCCGAGAAATAATGTGACATTATGTGAATCTGTACAAATGATTTACTCTATCATGAAGGTATACACAAAGCAGGATGTATCCTCCGAAGCGGTAACAAAATGGTCTACGGTAATGAAGGCATATAATATTCCTTCTTGGGCATATAATGCAACGGCATATGCCTTGGAGAATGGAATTATTGAAAACAGCGATTTAACCAAGCTGAAAAACGGCACACAGAACGCAACCAGAGAAGAAGTGGGGCTGATGTTTGGCAAGGCCT
>DCDZ01000040.1:0-31332 GCA_002316675.1 Tyzzerella sp. UBA1042 | reverse complement strand
GGGCTGATGTTTGGCAAGGCCCTTGGTTCCATTTACACAGTAAACAACAGCGCAACGGTGTCTTATAAAGACAGCAGCAAAATTTCAGCGGCAGCAGTGCCTTATGTGGCGCTTCTCAACAGCAAAAGCCTTATGGTTGGTGATACAGAGAATAAGTTTAACCCCGGTGCGAAAATTAACCGGGCGGAAATGGCTGTGTTATCTGTAAAAACCTATAACTTCTTGAATGATTCTAATAGCACTACCCCTGCTGTGCCTACATCGGGAACCATTTCCGGTACGGTGATCAACAGTATGGTTTTGGCAAACGGAGACATTTTCTTAAGTGTTGCACCCTCCAGCGGTGCCGGGCTGAATTTGTTTGGCAAGAAATCTACGGTCAAAGTGACCTATGATGGCGAGACGGTTGCCCTAAAGGACATTGGCACGGGGGATACGGTTACCGTGACCTATAGTAATACGGATATCAGCAGTGTTGTCATCAATAAATCCGCAAAGGGCATTATCTCCACAAAGTCTTTTACACTGAAGAATTTAACAAGCAGTAAGATTACGGTAAAGGACGGCAGTAAAGAAAATTCCTACCGTTTGGAGGATGATGTTACCGTTACCATTGGCGGAAGCAAATCCAGCGTTTCCAAGCTGATCAATGAAATGGAGGATTATGAGTATAACGTAACCTTAACCTTTAATCAGTCAGAGCGTGTTACAAAAATTGAGGCAATGACCAATAAAAACAATCCTCTTTCCGGTGATCTTACGTATATGAGCAATTCCAAGCTCACCATTGAGGTTGGCAGCAAGTCTTACGATTATCCCCTTTCCGAGGAGGATGTGACAGTACGCTATGACGGAAAAATTATGCGTTTTGCCACACTGATGGATGATTATAAAAAGAACAATTATATCGTAACATTAAAGCTTGACAGCAAGGGCTATGTTACCAATATTGACATTACCTTCATGGAGGATGAAACCCATGGAACCTTGGAGTTTATCAATAGCCGCCGCTTAGAATTAAAAGCCGCGGGGAAAACATACTCCTATTATTTAAACGAAGATGTGGATGTGGAAATAGATGGAAAGAGTGGAAAACTTTCTACGCTGACAGATAAGTACGAGAACACACCCTATTTGGTTGCCTTAACCCTTGACCGTTTTGATGGGGTTACGGAAATTTCTGCCACCACAAAGAATTCCGCATTGTCAGAGGGAACGTTAAAAACCTTGACCTCCTCAAAAATTACGGTTTCTGTGGATAACAAAACCTATGAATATGATTTAAAGAGTCCTGATGTTGAGATTGACGGGAAAAGCATCTCTCTGTCCACTTTAAGGAACAACTATAAGGATTACAGCTATACCGTCAGCCTGACCTTTAACAGCAAGGGCGAGGTAACAAAAATTGTGGGTAAAAACACAAAGGCAACCGAGGGTACCTTAAAGAATATTGAGCCGAAAAAGGACGAAATCACCATTATTGCGGGCGGTGTAAGCTATACCTATGATATGGATGACGATGTAAGCGTAAAGCTCAATGGCAGCAATTCTACGGTTTCTAGATTAGACAGTGCCTTGACCAGTGCCAATGACAACAAAGAAAACATCGACATTACTTTGAAATTAAACAGTAAGGACAAAGTAACAAGCATTGTTGCTACATCAGAGGATGATGAGGATGCGGATGAAGTTGTAAAGGGAACCCTGCGGTTTGTAGATAAATGGGAAATCGAAGCTAGGGTTGATTCTAAAAATAAAACCTATGAGTTCGCTTCCGGCAACATTACAGTGACACTGGATGGAAAAAGCAGCTCCGAAGACGATCTGGCGGATGCATTAGACGATTTGGACAGTGATGAAATCATTACCGTCAGCCTTTCTCTGAATTCAAAGGGCGATGTATTCAAGGTAGTGGCAAAAATAATTGATGAGGATGATGAAGAGGACGAGGATAAACCGAAAAAAGGCGATTTGTACAGAGTTTATCCATCCAATAACGAACTGGTCATTAAAGACCGCGATGGCGATAAATATACTTGGGAAACCACTTCCAGCGTAAGGGTGTCTTATGATATTGATGACGACGATCTCTATGACGAAGATGATTATGAGAATGATCTGGATGGCCTGAAGGATTTCCTGAATGCTTGTGACTATGAAAATGATGATTGTTATGTAACTTTAACAACCAACAGCAGCGGTAAGGTTACTAGAATCACTGCCGGGGATGAATAAAATTCACAAAAACATATAGATAGATGAAATTGCACTTGGAATGCAAGGCGGCTTATGGTCTTTTAGACTGTAAGCCCCTTTTTTATTGGGGTTATGTCCTTGCCTGTATGAAAAAGGTACTTTTTTAAAGAAATTGCCGAAATAAAAGGTACGATGCCTCCAGTAAATGACAAAAAAAACAGTCATATTTTCCTACAATAGGGAATATGGAGGGAAGACACATGGAAAAAACAGAAATTATTTTAGAACGAATCAGGCAGGAATCCCCGGCAGCTCCCGAAACGCCATTTTATTCTCAAAAGGAAGCAAAACCCGCACTGGGGAAGGACATTTTAAAGCTTATGCTGGTGTGTTTGGTGGGCTTTTGCTGGGGAAATGCGGAGCTGCTGCAATTTTTACGTCCCATGGGCATCGCCTATATTTCTTTGTTTTTCGGCGAGGGGATTTTATTCTGGGGTGCCTTGGTTTCTGTGGCGGCAGGCTGTATTGTGGAAATGCCCTTGAAAGCGGGGGCAGTGTTGGCGGCGGCCTGTGCCATACAATTGACATTGGGCAGATTTGTAGTACGAGAGGAGATGCTGAAAAAAGCACTGCTGGGGGCATTTGCCATGGCATTGGCCGGTATATTTTTTGCAATCAGCAAAGGGGGGCTTACCTTTTATTTTGTAGTAGCGGGGGTGGAAAGTGCCCTCACTGTGGGCATCTCCCTGTTAGCGCAAAAAGGCTTCCTGTGGGGAAAAAAGCGGGCTTTTGTACTTAGCAGAGAGGAAACCCTAGGCTTGGTGGTGCTTTTGGGCGGTGCCATGGCAGGGCTTTCGGGTACGGAAATTCCTTATTTGCGCCAAGGCCTATTACCGTTTTTGATTGCCTTTTTCCTTGCCGCCTGTGCATGGCGGGATGGCATGGGAGGCGGTGCGGCGGCGGGAACCTTGCTTGGATTGATACTTTATCTTTGCAGCGGCATTGACCTGCTATTTTTTACCGTGCTCGGCGTGAGCGGATTGATTGCGGGAGCCATGCGGGAGCTGGGCAGGGTGCCTTTGTCCCTTGCGTTGATATTGTGCCCTCTGCTGTTTTTGTTTTATACAGATGCTTCCCTAGTGACACCGTTATGGGCCGGCGGCTGGGCATTGGGCACCGGGGCCTTTTTGCTGACCCCCAAAACCTGTTTGCTGTGGTTATCGGGGAGCCTGCGGGAGCAGGAAGTGAGTAAGGATCAATTCATCCGGAAAAAAGAGCTTTTGGAGGAACGCCTTCTGGGCTTTTCCCAAGCCTTTTCCGCTTTGTCCAAAACCTTTATCCATCAGGAGGAGAGCCAAGAAAAACGGGATATTTCCAAGCTGGTGGATCGTATTGCGGAAAAGGCCTGCCAAGGCTGCGGTATGGCCCATTATTGTTGGAACGAAGAACTGTACCGTACATATAGTATGACATTTTCTGCCCTCTCCCATTGTGAGGAAAAGGGCCATGTGACTCGCTTGCAGCTTCCCCAGTCCTTCTGCGAAACGTGCGCAAGAACGGAGGGCTTTGTGGAGGCTGTAAATCAAGCCTATGACGGCTACCGCAGAGACCGCCTTTGGCAGGGGCGATTGTCGGAATGCCGGGAGCTGGTGAGTCAGCAAATGACGGCAGTCAGTGATATTTTGCAGGGACTTTCCGGTCAGCTGGAGGTGGGCTGTGTATTTTTAGAGCAGGCAGGACAGCTGCTGCGGGAGGAATGTGCAAAAGAGGGAATCCGCCTGCGGGACGTGCGGGTGATGGAGGAAAAAAACAGGTATGGCAGGCAGGTTCAGCTTTCTTTTCGGGGCTGCGGCTGCAGAGATGTATGCAAAAGCAAGCTGCTTCCCTTGGTAAAACGTACCATGAACCGCCCTATGGTTTTAAAGGAAGGCAATACCTGCCATTGCCAAAAGGATGGCATCTGCACTTTGTTCTTTACGGAGGTTCCGGCGTTTCATCTGTCTACGGCAACGGCATTTTCTACGGCGGCGGAAAATCAACCCATTGGTGATACCACATCCTTTTTGGAAACAGACAAAGGCATTGCCATGATGGCCCTTTCTGACGGCATGGGGCAAGGGAAGAAGGCGGCGGAAGAAAGCCGTACAGCCATTGAGCTTTTGGAGCAATTTACGGAAGCAGGCTTTGAGCGGGATTTAGCGGTAAAAATGATTAACTCTGCTTTGCTTTTGCGCAAAGGAGAAGAAACCTACGCAACCTTAGATATTTGTGCCGTTGATTTATTTGACGGAAGAACGGAATTTATTAAGCTGGGTGCCGTTCCTTCCTATATCAGTCGCAGCGGACGCATTTTAACGGTAACCTCCCATAGCCTGCCGGCGGGGATTTTGCAGCAGGTGCAGGTTGTGAAAAACGATATGCTGCTGAAGGATGGAGACATGGTGTTTCTTTTGAGCGACGGCATTACCGAGGCCTTAGGGGGAGAAGGGCTGACGGCGGATTGGCTGAAGGACAAGCTGGAGCGGGTATCCCTGTCTAATCCTCAGGATGCAGCGGAATATATTTTGAGGGAGGCCCAAAAGGAAGGGAAGGACCACCCAAGGGATGATATGACGGTGATGGCGGGGCGCTTCTGGAAAAAAAGAAAGGGGGCATGAAAGGAAAACAGGGAGAAAGCATATGGAGCTTAAAAAAGTCCGTGGGTGTAGGGAGGACTCCTGCATAGACGGACTTTTTTTCGCAAAGCGATAAAAGGGCTGCCCACGGAGTTTGGGGGCATTCTCTTTTTCTATGGTGCTTTGGAGAGAAGATTTCCACGAAAGGGGAACGTCTTGCCTTTTCAGAATTTTTCGTGTAAAGTGAATACATATTTGTTTTTGGTACAAAACTGACAGAATGTATTTTGTTTCATAAAGAGGATTTTTTCAGAGGCCTTTTTACTTAAGACGAGGAGCGGAAACCATGCAGGAAAAAGTTTGGCAGAGCATAGAAAAATTTCATATGCTGCCCAAGGGGGCACACATTGCGGTGGGGGTTTCCGGTGGGGCGGATTCTGTCGCCTTACTTCATGTTTTGCATGGTTTTTCCAAGGCCCAGGGCTGGAGCCTTACTGCCGTTCATGTGCATCATGGCCTGCGGGGGCAGGAAGCCGACAGGGACAGGGCTTTTGTAGAAAAGCTTTGCCGGGATTGGGGCATTCCTTGCCATGTATATTGCTTTGATGTTGCCGGGGAGGCGAAAAAAAGAGGCTTGGGGACGGAGGAAATGGGTCGTCTGTTACGGTATGAGGTGTTTGAGCAGGAACGAAAGGGCGGATGGATTGCCGTTGCCCACAACAAAAACGACCAAGGGGAAACTGTATTGATGCGGTTATGCCGAGGGGCGGGGGTAGGCGGCTTAACAGGCATTCCGCCGGTGCGCGGGCATATTGTGCGCCCGTTATTATATTGTACCAGAAAAGAAATTGAGGCGTATTGCGGGGAAAAGGGTCTGTCTTATTGTCAGGACAGCACCAATCAAGAAAATTGCTACACCAGAAACCGGGTGAGAAATCAAATTCTGCCCCTTTTGGAGGAGCTTTATCCAAGGGCGGCGGAGCATATGGCGGAAACGGCGGAACGGATGGCGGCGGAGGAGGACTATCTTACTGCTTGCGCCAAGAAGGAATTTTCAAAAAATGTGGTGAGGCGGGACAAAAACCGGATTGTTTTTGATGTACAAGGGCTGAAGGCTCTGCACGGTGTGATGCAAAAAAGGGTGCTTGCCATGGCCTTTGCCCATTTACATGGGAAAAAAGACGTAAGCACCGTTCATTTTCAGCTGCTGGAGGGGCTTCTTTCTCAAGAGAGCGGCAAGCGCATTGCTTTGCCCAATCACTTGTTTGCCCAGAGAAATTACGGGGAGTTGCTGTTGGGGGAAAAAAGCGAGGAAAGGGAGGGGTTTTCCTATTCTTTGCCATTAAATGAAGAAATTTTTATTGAAGAAGCCAAAATTTCTGTTTGTGCGTGGGTAAGTACGGAAAAAAGAATAGAAAATAGTGAAGAAACCTGTACGAAAGTATTTGATTATGATAAAATAGACTGTGCGCTTTTTTGTCGAACCAGACAAAAGGGAGACCGTCTTGCCATTGGCAGCGGACGAAAAAAAATAAAGGATTTTTTGATTGATGAAAAAATCCCCAGAGAAGAGCGGGATCAATTGCCCCTCATTGCCGCAGAAGGTGAAATTCTTTGGGTGGTGGGCAAGCGGGTTTCGGCGGCTTATCAGCCCGATGGAAATACAAAACATTTTTTGATAGTTCAGATACGGAGGTTCGTTGAAGCATGAAAGAAAGAGTAGAGGTTATGATCAGCGCTGAGGCAATCAGCAAAAGATTGGAAGAGATGGCGGAGCAGATTTATGAGGATTTTGGCGGAGAGCAAATTGAGCTGGTTTGTGTTTTAAAGGGCGCAGTCATGACCCTTACCGAACTTTCTAAAAGGCTGAAAATGCCTGTTACCATGAGCTTTATGGATGTTTCCAGCTACGGAAGCGGTACGGAAAGCTCCGGGAAAATTAAAATTTTGCGGGATTTGGATGAGGATATTTCGGGAAAAAATGTCCTTTTGATCGAGGATATTATTGACAGTGGCAGAACACTGAGCCATCTGCGGGAGTTATTGATGAAAAGAGAGCCTAAAACATTTAAAATCTGCACCTTGCTGGATAAGCCGGACAGACGGGTTGCCGATGTGCCAGTGGATTATGTTGGGTTTACCATTCCCGATGCTTTTGTGGTAGGGTATGGTTTGGATTATGCACAAAGATATCGTAATTTGAATTATGTTGGCGTATTACATTTTGACGAAGAATAAAAGGGAAAAGGGAGAAGTCCTTGCAGGGAATTCTTCTTCTTTTTTGTAGGAAAAAGCAGTGTTTTTGATTAAACTTTTCTAATCCTTCGTTGCCTTTTCTGTGAAAATATGATAAAATTATAAACTGATACGGTAAAAAGAAACATGGGTACGATTTGAATTACGAATCAACAGGAGGGAATCGATTGAATAAATACTGGAAGGCCATAGGGCTTTATGCGGTGATTTTTATTTTAATTTTAGCGGTATTGGCCTTCAATAGCGAGGGAATTGTTGCTCCCCCAACGGAGCAAAAGGCGTATAATTATAGTGATTTGTTAATTGAACTGGAAAAAAGCAACATTAAAGAGCTAGATGTAAGCAGAAGCAAGGATGTGGGGGATTTTGGTACCATTGAGGCTACTTTAAATGACGGCAGTGTGATTTCTGTTTATATTCCAAGTATTTCAACGTTTCAGGAACGTGTGGATCAAAAAATTGCCGATGGCGATACAATTCAGGTTACAACGAAGGATGTGCAAAAGGAAAGCCTGCTTTCTACAATACTCCCTTCTTTGATTATGATGGTTGTTATGGTTCTGTTTTTTATCCTGCTGTTTAATAAACTGCAGGGCGGCGGCGGAAAAATGGCAAGCTTTGGGAAAAGCAAGGCAAAAATGAGTGTAGAGGGTGAAAATAAGGTCACCTTTGAAAATGTTGCTGGCTGTGATGAGGAAAAAGCAGAGCTTGAGGAATTGGTTCAATTTCTTCGCACCCCCCAGAAATTTACGGATTTAGGTGCCCGCATTCCCAAGGGTGTGCTTTTGGTGGGCCCTCCGGGAACAGGTAAAACCCTCTTGGCGAAAGCCGTTGCAGGGGAGGCCGGTGTGCCTTTTTTCAGCATTTCCGGTTCCGACTTTGTGGAAATGTTTGTAGGTGTCGGCGCATCCCGTGTGCGTGATTTATTTGAGCAGGCGAAAAAGCACGCACCAAGTATTGTTTTTATTGATGAAATTGATGCCGTTGGCCGCCGCAGAGGCGCCGGTCTTGGCGGTGGGCATGATGAGCGGGAGCAAACCTTAAACCAGCTCTTGGTTGAGATGGATGGCTTCGGCATGAATGACAGTGTGATTATTATTGCGGCAACAAACCGTGCGGATATTTTAGACCCCGCACTGTTGCGCCCCGGCCGTTTTGACAGACAGGTTTATGTGGGCAGACCCGACGTAAAGGGCCGAGAGGCTATTTTGCGTGTGCATTCCAAGGGGAAAATTTTGTCCCCTGAGGTGGATTTAAAGGTGGTTGCCCAGACAACGGCAGGATTTACCGGTGCCGACTTAGCCAATCTTTTAAACGAAGCCGCCCTGCTGACAGCCCGGGCGGATAAAAAAGAAATTGATATGGAAGAAATGCAAAGGGCTTTGATTAAAATCGGTGTGGGTACCGAGAAAAAGACACGGGTGATTTCTGAAAAAGAAAAATATATTACTGCGTACCACGAAAGCGGCCACGCAATTTTGTTTGAGGTTTTGAGCGAGCTTGACCCGGTGCACAGTATTTCCATTATCCCTACGGGTATGGCAGGCGGTTACACCATGCCTTTGCCCGGCGAGGACAAAATGTATATGACTAAGCTGTATATGGAGCAGGAAATTATTAGCTTTTTGGGCGGCCGGGCGGCGGAATATATCGTAATTAAAGATATTACCACCGGCGCGTCCAATGATATTGAGCGGGCGACGGCCATGGCCAGAAATATGGTTACCAAGTACGGCATGAGCGATGTTTTAGGCCCCATTCAGTTTGGCGGTGAAGAGGGGAACGAAGTGTTTATCGGCAGAGATTGGGGACATCAGCGCAATTACAGCGAGGCCATTGCCACAACCATTGATAACGAAGTAAACCGTATTGTGACCCATGCCTATGGTGAAGCCATTCGGATTTTGAAAGAAAATATCGAGGTGCTTCATGCCTCCGCAAAGCTGCTTGTGGAGCAGGAAAAGGTCACAGGCGAGGAATTCCGCAAATTGTTTGACCCCCAGGTGCGTAATGAAATTTTAGGCATTACAGCAGAGGGCGTAAAGGAAATCACAGATTGACCAAACAGAAGAGAAAACAGAGAGGAGTAAAAGAAATGGAATTTAAAAACATTGTACCCGGTATTAACTTTGAAAGAGAATTTTTTGTTGAGGAGGCCGATACTGCAACGGTTTTCGGCAATGAAAATGTACCGGTTTTTGCTTCCCCCCGCTTGTTGTCTTGGATTGAAGGCACTGCCATCGGTGCGGTAAAGCCTTTTCTGCCCGAGGGCTGGGAAACGGTAGGCACCACCTTTGATTTTAAGCATATGGCGGCTACGCCCATTGGCATGAAGGTACGTGTGGTTGTGGAAATTACAGAGGTAAACGGCAAGCTTTTGACCTTTCAGGTGAAAGCATATGATGAAGTGGACAAAATTTGTGAGGGTACCCATGGCCGCGCCATCATTGATTTGAAAAAATTTATGAGCCGTGTAAACAGCAAAGCAAAAGCGTAAGAAGGCCGCTTGTAGGCGATTTAAGGGTGTCGATTTTGTCGACACCCTTTGAAAAAAGCACCGGATACCGACGCTTTTTAAGGGGACGGGAACAAAATTGCCATTGCTTTGCTTGACAAAGCCTAAGGATAGAGGCTTTCGCTAGAGGAACCAATGATTTTCCGTGCTTTTCCTCTATAGAAAATCATTTTGTTTGCAATTTGAGAGCGTCTGATAGACGCTTTTTTTCATGGAGGTGAACTGTATGTATCGAATTTTAGAAATTTTAAGGCAGGAGGAAGGCTTTCTTTCCGGCGAAGAAATCGGAAAGCGGTTGGACATCAGCCGGGCCGCCATTTGGAAGGGGATCAAAAAGCTACGGGAAGAGGGCTATGAAATAGAGGCTATCACCAATAAGGGCTACCGTTTGATTTTGCATGATACCATGTATAATGAAAAGGAAATTGCCTTGGGACTGGCAACAAAAAAACTGGGGTCTCCCATATATTTTTACAAAACAACGGATACCACCAACGGACGCCTGCGGGACATTGCCGCTGAAGGGGAAAAAGAGGGGGCAATTGCGGTGGCAGAGCAAATGACCGCAGGCCGTGGCAGGCGTGGCCGCCCTTGGGAGGCACCGGCAGGTTCGGGTATCTGGTTGAGCATTTTACTGCGTCCGTCTATTTTACCCAGTGAAGCGTCTATTTTGACCCTTGTGACGGGTTTGGCAGTTTCAAAAGCCATAGAAGAGGAAACGGGACTTACTGTGGGCATCAAGTGGCCAAATGATATTATGTTAAACGGCAAAAAGCTGGTGGGTATTTTGACGGAGATGGAATGCGAAATGCAGGAAACCCATTTTGTCATCGTGGGTATTGGAATTAACGTAAATACCACAGAATTCCCCGCAGGTTTAAAGAAAACTGCAACCTCCCTTTACCGAGAGAGCGGCAGGGCTTTTTCCAGAAAAAAAATTTTGCAAAGGGTGCTGGAGAAATTTGAGACGCTGTATGAAGAGCTTTTGGAGTGCCATTGCAGTTTTACGCCCTTTTTGGAAAGATATAAGGAAAGGTGTATCACATTGGGGCAAGAGGTGCAGGTTTTGGGCAAGGAAACCTTTTATGCCAAGGCTGTGGATATTACACCCGAAGGTGAGTTGGTTGTCATAAGAAAGGATACGGGAGCCCGGGAGGTTGTTTTTTCCGGAGAGGTGTCCGTCAGAGAAGGAGGGCAAAATGCAGGATAATATTTTGGCGGCGGCAAGCTATGAAAAACAGAAGTATTATTTGGAGCCGAAGTTTCAGACTTTGCCTGAAAACATTCAGGAGGAGGTACGGATTCTTTGTGTTTCCTTGGCGCAAAAGCTGGAATGCACCTTTCTTATGGGCTTTCATGAGGATGGGGAGGTCTATTTTGAAACGGTAAAGGGCGAAGATGATTTTAATTTCGATGAAATCGGCGCCGAGCTGGAAATCAAAGAGCTTTTCCGTGTGAAAAAGGAGTTGCTGGGCGCTTTAAAGATTTGGTATACTATTTTTTTCACAAAGAATGGCGAAGAGGTAAAGAAAGCACTTCTGAAGAGGTAAAAAAGTAACAAAACATTGTACAAAAATTAACAAAAATCATAAAAATATATTGTAATTATTTCATTAGCTGATATAATGGTGCTTGATAGCTTTCCTGAGAAAAGCCAAGGAAAACCGATGCATGAAAATGAGGGCAGATAGATGCAAAATTTTCCCCCAATAAAGGCAGGGAACAAGGTATTGATCAAGGTACAATGTTCTTTCCGGTAAAGGGAATATTTGAGGCATAAACGCCATCTGCAATCTGTGTTTTCCCGGTAAAGATGTCATGGCCATAAGCCAGATATACTTTCAAGCTAGGGTAGGGATTGGCTGCGATGAAACCCAAGTAATCTTATATCTTCCGCAGGACGGAGCATAAGAGTGAGAATGAAAGGAGTCATTACAATGAGTGAACAGGCAGTAGCAACAAAAAGCGGGGACAGGCTTTCCGTAAAGGATTTGACAACAACGGGAATGATGATTGCCATTATTCTGCTGATGTCTTTTACACCGTTAGGCTATTTGCGTACGGCGGGGTTGGAGGTATCCTTAATTACCATTCCCGTGGCCATCGGCGCAATGGTGATCGGGCAAAGGGCAGGGTTGCTTTTGGGCACGGTTTTCGGATTAACCAGCTTTTACCAATGCTTTGGTATGAGCCCCTTTGGGGCGGCCCTTTTGGGAATTAACCCGATTTTCACATTTCTTGTTTGTGTCCCCACAAGAGCCTTGATGGGGTGGCTGACGGGAGTGATTTTCCAAGGGCTGGAGCGGGTGGATCGTTCCAAAACAGTCAGCTTTTTTATTGGCGGTTTTGTTGCTGCACTATTAAATACAGTTTTATTTATGGGGGTATTGATACTGCTTTTCTGGAATACGGAGTTTATTCAGTCCATTAATGCCAGTGTAGGCAATTTACAGGTTTTTGCCTTTGTGCTGGCCTTTGTGGGAGTCAATGGCCTATTAGAAATTCCGGCAACCTGCATTGTAGGCGGCATTGTTTCCAAAACACTTAAAAAGGTATTATATAAACAGATTCGTTCAAACTAAGGGATAGAGAAAGGTACGGGTCACCCCGTACCTTTTTGGGCTTTCGGCTTTGAGGAGAGGGCAGAATGATATTAGTAATTGATGTGAGCAATACCAATACAGTGATGGGTGTTTTTGATGGGGAAGCATTGGTTGCCAATTGGAGATTATCCACCTTAAGCAGCCGTACCTCGGACGAAACAGGTATATTGATTCGATCCTTATTTCGGCATTCGGATATTTCCGTGCTGGAAATTGAAGCGGTTATGGTTTCCTCAGTTGTGCCAAACGTAATGTATTCGTTGACCAACGGCATTCGTAAATATTTGAAGCGGGAGGCAATCATTGTCCGTTCCGGTATGAAAACGGGAATTAACCTTCGGATGGAGAACCCCAAAGAAATGGGAACGGACCGTATTGTCAATTTGGTGGCGGCTTATGAAATATACGGCGGGCCGGCCATGATTATTGATTACAGTACGGCTACCACCTATGATGTGGTGGATGAAAACGGCGAGTTTGTAACGGGAATTACAGCGCCGGGGTTGCAGGTTTGTGCGGAGGCCTTATATCAAAGGGCGGCAAATCTGCCGAAGTTTGAAATTGTTGCCCCCGAAAGCATTATCACAAAAAACACCGTGGAGAGTATGCAGGCGGGGCTTGTTCTCAGCCATATCGGAGAAACTGTCTATATGATTCAATGTATCCGGGAGGAATTGGGTTTTCCTACATTAAAGGTGATTGCCACCGGAGGCCTTGCAAAAATTATAGACGAAAAAGAAGAGATATTTGATGTGTATGACCCTGTTCTTGCGTTGCATGGGTTGCGGCTCATCTATGAAAAGAACAAGAACAGGCGACAGGGGGAAAGGAAATGCTTCTAGTAATTGATGTTGGAAATACAAACTATGTTTTAGGGGTGTACCATGGAGAAAAGTTGGTGAAATGCTGGCGCATGGCCACCGGAAGCAATAAAACTGCGGATGAAACGGGAATTTTTTTGTACAATCTTTTTGATGCATCGGGGTTTGACGTAAAACGCATTGAAGCAGTCATCATTTCCTCTGTTGTTCCCGACATCATGTACTCTTTGACCCAGGGAATTCGGAAATATTTTCATATAGAGCCGATGATTGTCAGCGCAGGCATAAAAACAGGGATTGTAATTAAAAGGGATAACCCCAAGGCGGTGGGGGCGGATCGTATTGTAAATATGGTTGCGGTAAATGAGATTTACGGCGGCCCTGCTGTGGTAATTGATTACGGTACCGCAAATACCTTTGATGTGATCAATGAAAAATCCGAGTTTATTACCGGCTTGATTACCCCGGGGATTTCTATTTGTGCCGAGGCGTTATATCAAAGAGCCGCCCAGATTCCCAAAATAGAGATTAAAAAGCCAAAATCCATCGTCGTGAAAAATACAGTGGGCAGTATACAGGCAGGCCTAGTAATCGGTCATATTGGGCAAACCAAGTATATTATTCAGCAATTAAGGGAACAGCTTGGACTCCCCAATATGAAGGTGGTTGCCACAGGGGGCCTTGCCCGGATGATTGACCCCAACAAAGAAATATTTGATATTTTAGACCCGGTGCTTACGCTGAAGGGGCTGAAAATTTTGTATCATAAAAATATTTAAGGTTTTCTTTACAAAAAGTGTGTTTCGTCAGTATTTGGAGCAGGCTCTATTTCTGACGAAACGTCCTTGGTATGCTTGCCTTTTTATGAAAAAATTGTTTTTGATGGCATGGTGTAAAGCTTTAGACGGAGGAAGCCGTCTTTTTTATTTACACAAAATCTTGCAACAAGCCCCATTGTTTGGTATGATAAGAAACCGAGAAGAATTTGAGGTGGAGCTATGCGGATAGGAACGGTTGAACTTGAAAATAATGTTTTTTTGGCACCCATGGCAGGCGTGACGGATTTGCCCTTTCGCTTGTTATGCAAAGAAATGGGCTGCGGCCTGGTATATTCGGAGATGGTGAGTGCCAAGGGCATTTTATACGATAATAAAAATACCACAGAATTGTTGGCGGTGGAGGCGGCGGAACGCCCCACTGCAATCCAGCTTTTTGGCTCGGATCCGGAAATTTTAGGGGAGATGGGCAGGAAGATTGAGGCGTATCCCTTCGATATTATTGATGTGAATATGGGCTGTCCTGCTCCCAAAATTGTAAAAAACGGGGAAGGCAGCGCTCTGACAAAGAACCTGTCTTTGGTGGGGGAAATCGTGAACGCCTTGGTTACGGCACAAAAGAAGCCCGTGACCATTAAATTTCGGAAGGGCTTTGATAATTTGCATATCAATGCGCCGGAAATCGCAAGAATTGCCGAGGCCAACGGTGCCGCCGCAGTGGCGGTACATGGCAGAACAAGGGAGCAGTATTATAGCGGCAAAGCGGATTGGGACTGTATTCGCCGGGTAAAGGAGGCCGTATCTATCCCTGTGATTGGAAACGGAGATGTTTTTACCCCCCAGGATGCAAAAAATCTGTTTGAACATACCGGCTGTGACGCCATTATGGTGGGACGGGGCGCCCAAGGGAATCCTTGGATTTTTCAGCGGATTCTGCAATATTTGAAGACAGGGGAGCTGTTGCCCGAGCCTACGGCGGAGGAACGGGTGGAGCAGGCCTTGCGCCATGCAAAAATGCTGATTGACTATAAGGGTGAATATGTTGGTATCCGAGAAATGCGCAAGCATATGGGGTGGTATATGAAGGGGCTGCCGGGGGCGGCTGAACTGCGGGGAAAGTTAAATTATACAGAAAGCTTGCATGAAATGGCAGGCTTATTGGAAGGGTATTTGAAGAAAAATACCAACAGCAGTGCCTTGGGGCGGCAGGAAGCTTTTTCTGTCAGCAAAGGCCTATGATAGAGGTTGCCAGGCAAACCATTCCCGTTGGAAAGCCATTGGATTCCTTCATAAAACCCTTTTGTTTGCAGTCAGACGATTGTTATTTTATAGCGCAATCGTCTTTTTTACTGCGTTTGAAAAGATATCCATTTTTTGCAAGACGTATCCATTCGTTTTCACAAATGACTGGTATATTGCGCCTATAGTTTCACAAATTTTTTTTTGATTTTACAGCAAGTTGACAGTTTCGCCGAAAAATCTGCTTTTTTCATTGCAAGGCAAAAAGGAGGGTGCTATAATCTTTCAGGTGCGAAAATCGGATTATGGATAGTTATCAATCATTTTTTGCGATTTTGCACCGAAATGTCATGATACCATACAGTTTTATTGCAGTATTTTACTGAAGGAGGTTTATCGTTTTGGAAAACCATAAAATCATACAAGTGGATGAAAAGGTTCCGTTTTCACTCCTCGCACCCCTTTCCCTGCAGCATATGTTTGCCATGTTTGGTGCAACGGTGTTGGTTCCCTTCCTTTTTGGCATCAACGCTTCTGTTGTTCTTTTTATGAACGGCCTTGGCACACTGCTCTTTATCTTCATAACAAAGGGAAAAGCCCCTGCATATTTGGGTTCCAGCTTTGCTTTTCTGGCTCCCGGCCTTTTGATTATTGAGCAATTTGGTTATGCTTATGCATTGGGCGGCTTTGTAGTGGTTGGCTTTTGTGGCTGTCTTGTTGCCGCGGTGATCGGGAAGTTTGGTTCCGATTGGATTCATGTCATCCTCCCCCCGGCGGCTATGGGCCCTGTGGTTGCGTTGATTGGCTTGGAATTGGCAGGCACTGCGGCAAGCACGGCAGGCCTTTTGGCAGAAGGCGGACCCTCCGGTGCGGATACGGCTGTGTTTTTAGTGACATTAGGTGTTGCAGTGTTTGGCTCCGTACTATTCCGTAAGTTTTTTGCTGTTATTCCCATATTGATTGCCGTTATTTGCGGCTATGTTACCTCTTATTTTGTAGGGCTTGTGGATTTCGGTGCCGTTGCGGCGGCAGACTGGTTTGCCCTTCCCAATTTCTCTACGCCTAAGTTTAGCGCAGAAGCCATTTTCATTATGCTTCCTGCCCTTTTGGTTATCATTTCCGAACACATTGGCCACCAGATTGTTACAAGCAAAATTGTGGGCCATGACCTGTTAAAGGACCCCGGCTTACACCGCTCCTTATTTGCAGATAACTTTTCCACCATGCTTTCCGGTTTTATCGGTTCCGTGCCTACCACAACCTATGGTGAAAATATCGGCGTTATGGCCATCACAAAGGTTTACAGCGTGCGGGTGATTGCCGGTGCGGCCATCCTTTCCGTTATCTGTTCTTTCATTGGTAAGCTTACAATTTTAATCGGCACCATCCCCGGTGCGGTAATCGGTGGTATTTCCTTCTTGCTGTATGGCATGATTGGTACCTCCGGTTTAAGAATTCTGGTGGATTCCAAGGTGGATTTTGATAAATCGAGAAATATTGCCCTGACCTCCGTCATATTTGTTGTGGGGCTTTCCGGTATTTCCATCAATCTGGGAAGCATTGCTTTAAGGGGTATGTCTCTAGCCGCATTGGTTGGCATGGGCCTTAGCTTGCTTTTTTATGTTTTTGACAAATTAAGCATAATGAACGACCGATAATGTAAAAGGGCGGATTACGATTGGGTAATCCGCCCTTTGCGTTTTCCAGAAATAAAGGTGTTCCAAGCCTTTCCTCCATAAAATCTTTTTTATCCCATACAGGGTTGAGGGACATTATCCTCGGCTGTTGGCTTTGCCGGAAAGAAAGGTGATGTCAATACGGCCGATGGCGGTATGCTGTATTCTGGGGCGGATATATTCCAAGTGGTTTTCCAGCATTTCGGGGCTATACCGCTTACAAAGGAGCTGTAAGGCAAGAAGCTTTTCCTCCTCGCCCTCCACCAGAACCGCCGTGCCTTCCGCTACCGCACTTTCGTAGTTTACGGTATACTTTTCCTGCACCACATGGGCCTTGCTGACAAAGCTCATACAAACCTTAGGGTTTTCCTTGATATTCTCTAATTTTCTCCCTTCCAGAGCACAATGAAAATAAATGCGGTTTTCATGCAAAACATGGCTGACAGCCACGGCATAGGGCTCCCCCTTAAGGCTTGCCGTACAAAGCATACCATATTCGCTTTTTTCTATGATTTCTCTTGCTTGTTCTTCCGTCACCAATCGGTCCTTCCGGCGCATTTCTCTGTGCATCAAAATCCCTCCTTCTTTTATTTTAATATTTTACCATAAAGCTTGGGGAAAGCAATGGAATTCCTTGCCGGTTTTATCAATACTCCTCCTCCGGAATGGGTGTATTTAGGTTGACACAATTTGGGAAAAGGGATACACTACTCATAGTTACGTAAGGCTAACTTTTTGGGGGTGTCAGGATGAAAGAAAAATTTAACGTAACGGGAATGACCTGCTCCGCCTGCTCTGTCCACGTGGAGAAAAGCGTCAGCAAGCTTGCCGGGGTAGAGTCTGTCAATGTGAATTTGTTACAAAATTCTATGACTGTGGCGTTTAAAGAGGAGGCGGTAGATAGTGCCGCCATTATAGAAGCGGTGAAAAACAGCGGCTATGGGGCTTCCCTTGCCGATGGGAAAAAGGAAACACCTTTGCCCCAGAATATTGCCGCCGAGGAAATGAAGGAAATGAAATTTCGGCTGGTGTCTTCCTTTTGCTTCTTAATTCCTTTGTTTTACATTTCCATGGGGCATATGATGGGGGCACCGCTGCCGTCCATTCTCCTTGGGGATAAAAACGCAATGATTTTTGCCTTGGTGCAATTGTTTTTAACACTGCCGGTGCTATACATCAATCGGAAGTTTTTTATTGTGGGATTTCAGGCCTTGTGGCATCGCTCCCCCAACATGGACTCCTTGATTGCACTGGGTTCAACGGCATCGGTAATTTACAGCGTATTTGCTATTTTTGCCATGGCGTATTTTATGGGGCGGGGAGAAATCATGCAGGCCCATCACTATGGCATGGAGCTGTATTTTGAATCGGCAGCGATGATTCTTACCTTAATTACAGTAGGGAAATACATGGAAACCCGATCCAAGGGAAAGACCTCCGAGGCAATCAGCAAGCTGATGAACCTTGCGCCGAAAACGGCTACGGTGCTTCGGAATAACGTGGAAGAAGAAATCCCCATTGAAGAGGTGCGGGAGGGGGATATTCTTGTGGTGCGCCCGGGGCATAGCATTCCTGTGGACGGCAAAATTGTGGAGGGCTCCTCCGCTGTGGATGAAAGCGCCATTACCGGCGAAAGCATTCCTGTGGAAAAACAGGAGGGGGATACGGTTATTGGGGCTACTATAAGCAAGAGCGGTTATTTTAAAATGACTGCCACCCATGTGGGCAAGGATACTACCCTTTCGCAAATCATCTCCCTTGTGGAGGAAGCCAGTGCGTCGAAGGCGCCCATTGCAAAGCTGGCGGATCAGGTGAGCGGTGTGTTTGTGCCTGTTGTGATCAGCATCGCCTTGGTGGCTACCATCGGCTGGCTGATTGCAGGGCAGACCTTTGCCTTTGCATTATCCATCGGCATTGCGGTTTTGGTAATTTCCTGCCCTTGTGCTCTGGGGCTTGCCACACCTACGGCCATTATGGTAGGTACGGGGAAGGGGGCGGAAAACGGCATTTTGATCAAATCGGCGGAGAGCTTGGAAATTGCCCATAAAATTGATACCGTTGTTTTGGATAAAACTGGGACCTTGACAGAGGGAAAACCCAAGGTGACGGATATTTTCCCTGCCGAGGGTGTGTTGAAAGATCCATTTTTAAGGCTGGCGGCTTCGTTAGAGGTGCTTTCCGAGCATCCCTTGGCGGAGGCGGTTACTTTGTATGCCAAGGAAAAGGAATTGCAGCTCATGGAAGCGAAGCATTTGAAGGCCACGCCGGGACAAGGCATTGAGGCTGAAATAGACGGAAAGACCATCCTTGGCGGCAACCTGAAAATGATGCAGGAGCGGAACATAGACCTAGGCCCTTTTATTCAAAAAGGACAGGCCTTGGCAAATGAGGGAAAGACACCCTTATATTTCGCCGAGGATACCCGGCTTTTGGGTATGCTTGCCTTGGCGGATACCTTAAAGGAAAGCAGTAAGGAGGCCGTAGATGCCTTTCATCATATGGGCATAGATGTGATTATGCTTACGGGAGACAATCAGCGTACGGCGGAGGCCATTGCAAAAAAATTGGACATCCATGCCATTGCCGATGTATTGCCGGGAGAGAAGGCCAAGGAAATTCGCCGCTTACAGGAGTCCGGCAAAAAAACGGCCATGATCGGCGACGGCATTAACGATGCTCCGGCACTTACCTGCGGGGATGTGGGCATTGCCATCGGTGCCGGAACGGATGTGGCCATGGAGTCTGCGGATATTATTCTGATGAAAAGTGATTTGATGGATGCCGTTACGGCAGTACAGTTAAGCCATGCAACCATACGAAATATCAAGCAAAATCTTTTCTGGGCATTTTTTTATAATGTGCTGGGCATTCCTTTGGCGGCAGGGCTTTTCTTCCCCGCCTTTGGCTTAAAGCTCAACCCCATGTTTGCGGCGGCGGCCATGAGCTTCAGCTCCGTTTTTGTTGTTACAAATGCCCTGCGCTTAAAGCTGTTTCGGCCCCAAAGGCATACGGCAAGCCAAGAAATCAAATTACAAAAGGAGGATACAGGTATGAAAAAAACATTGAAAATTGAGGGTATGTCCTGCGGACATTGCACAGCAAGAGTGGAAAAGGCATTGAATGCGTTAAATGGTGTAAAGGCTGATGTTAGTCTGGAAGGAAAAAGTGCCACAGTCACATTGGCGAACGAGGTTTCCGATGAGGTGCTGGTAAAAACAGTGACCGATGCAGGCTATGAGGTGGTTGACATTCAGTAAAGTGGACAGCTTTGTTTCTTCAAAACCCTTTTTAGCGGTTTCGGTGAACGGGCAGGCTTTCCTAAAAAATAAATTGAAAAAGGATTGGCTTCTGTAAAATACAGAGACCAATCCTTTTTTTGCAAAAGGAGCATTAAAAACCCGAAAAGGTAAGGTTCTTTGCCGTTTAAGGGGTATTTTTGCATTGGAGGGCTTCCTGCAAAATCGCCTTTGCCCGAAGATACCGCTCTAGCCGCTGGAAATCCTTTGGCGTTAAGCCGGGCAGACGGTTTAAATCCATATTATCCGCCAAATCTGAAAGCTTGACGATGCTGGCCAAAGGGTTTTTAGCAACCCCCTGAATATGCTCCATATAGCCTTGCCCGGGGGTGCGGGTAAGGCAGACCACCGCCTCCACAATTTCTTTCGAGAAGCTCTCCTGCAAAAGGCATTCCGCAGTTAAATCGCTGTCCTCCAAGGTATCGTGGAGTATGGCTACGGTTTTTTACTCCAGTGTTTTACAGCCCATCATAACTCGTATGGGGTGTAAAATATAGGGGTTCCCCCCTTTATCCAATTGCCCCGTATGGGCTTTTGTGGCGAGAATAATCGCTTTTTCTAACATGGACATTACTTCCTTTCAAGAAGTTCATAAAAAGTGTAGCACAATTGTAACAGGAAAACAAGAAAACACCGCAGAAAAAGGAAAAAAGCGTCAGCGAAATGTTACAAAAGTTAATATAATCTTCAATTTCTCATCAAAAATTTATGTTATGATTAAAAAAGAAAGAAAAAAGGGGGTGCAGAAGTGATTTTGTATGTTACAGCAGGGGGAATTTCTTATGCGGAGGCACATTTTTTGGCCAAGCCCTTGGAGGAACCCCTCATTGGATATTACAGCCCCAAAGAGAAATGAAGTGACCCTTAGGGATGCCTTATGCCTCATGTCCGAGGGGCTGCTATACGGAAAAAACAAAGGACACATCCGCTTTGCCGGAAATAGAGTTTAGATGGGAGAACTGACATGAAGAGAAGGAACTGGAAGGTTTGCCTTTTGGCACTGGTGGTTGCCCTGGGGATCGGTGGCTGCGGAAGTGGAAGCAGTGCTTCTGCGGCGGAATCGCTGATATTGCAGGCAGGGCCCATACGTCCTGCGGAGCCAAAAAGAGCGCAGTATATTGGGGAAAGAGAATCGGTGATTGAGTATGCGGCACCCTTGGCTTATGTTTTGGCATATCCTCGTATGTCAAACGAAGCCATAGACAATCAAATTATGGAATTTGTGGCGGAAATCAAAGGGGAATTTACCGAAACATACGACCTGAAGGATGAAGCTGCAAAAAAACGGCTTTCACAAAAGGATTGCGATACATTTTTATATTTGAATTATGACAGCTATGTTGTCAGTGAGGATAAAGTCTGCATTGTGTTCTATGAAACCCAAGAGACAGGGAAAGAAATTTATCCTGTGGAGCGGGTGCATATTTTCCATTTTGACACAACAAGCGGACAGCGTATTACGGAGGATTCCTTGCGGAAAGAGGGTTTTTTAGAGGCGGCCTCCGCCTATGCGATACAATATTTTACCCAGCATGAGCCATATAAGGATAGAATCTTCGGTAACTATGAAACAACCTTGGCTCCCAGCGAGGGACGCTTTGACCGTTTTGCTTTAAACAGCGAAGGTGCATTATTTTTCTTTGACCGTTACGATATATTCCCCGGCAGTGTGGGCAGGGTTACATTGTTAGTGCCCTACAGCGCATTGGCAGGTCTGCTGAACGGCGTAGGCCTTGAGGCGCCTCCTGCGGCGGAAAAGGAAGCAACGGAGGCGGAGACACCCAAGAAGACCCCCCATCGGGAGCTTGACCCGGAGCAGCCTATGGTTGCCCTCACCTATGATGACGGCCCCAACCCTGTGTATACAGAGATGATTTTAGACACATTGGAAAAGTATGAAGCCGTAGCCACATTTTTTGATTTGGGGAGTCTGGTGGAGGCATATCCCGAAACGGTGAAAAGGGAGCTGGCCTTGGGGTGCGAGGTGGGAAGCCACTCGTATTCCCACAAAAACTTCAATACCCTTTCTGCCGAGGACATCGCCGAGGATGTGGAAAAAACGGCAGAGGCCTTCCGCAAGGTTACAGGTGCGGAGCCTACGCTGTTCCGCCCCCCCTATGGCAATAGCAACGAGTTTGTACAGACGCATATGCCTTTGCCATTAGTGACTTGGTCGGTAGATACCTTGGATTGGAAAACAAAAAATCCTGATGCTATTATGCAGGTTATCCAAAAAGAAGGGGATTTGGACGGAAAGGTAATTCTGATGCATGGCATTTATGAAACCAGCGCCCAGGCAACAGAACGGCTTGTGCCTTATTTGCAGGAGCAGGGTTATCAGCTGGTTACCATTACGGAGCTTGCTACCTATAAACATGATGAAAATTTGGAGGCAGGTGTGCTTTACGGATACGCTTACTTCCAGTAAATTTGGGGTGGCAAAGGGGTAATCTCTGAAAAAGCATCCGTTCTCCAAGCATGGTTTCGTGTATAAAAAAAGGATAATGCGGAATAGTAGTTATGAGAAAAGGGTGGGAACTTTGTTTCCACCCTTTTCTTGTAGACGGCGGAGGGAAATAAATTTTATATTTTAGAAAAAAATACTTGCAATTTACCTCTAGGTAGAGTAATATAAAACTACATAGAGTTAGTGGAGGAAAACTAATGGCTAAAGTAGAGTTAAAAATATTAATTGGACTCCATAGGGCGGTGAATTATATCGACCGTCAGTCCTCCAGAATTTTTTCGGAATATGGGCTTACTATGGGACAGTTTGCTGTGCTGGAAGCATTATATCATAAGGGTGAGGGAACCGTTGGTCAGATACAGGAAAAAATATTAAGCTCCGGCGGAACCATGCCTCTCATTGTTCATAATCTTGAAAAAAGAGGTTATTTATACAGAAAAACA
The DNA here is from genome assembly GCA_002316675.1 of Tyzzerella sp. UBA1042. Taxonomy (GTDB): domain Bacteria; phylum Bacillota; class Clostridia; order Lachnospirales; family Anaerotignaceae; genus Chakrabartyella. The sequence goes on along the minus strand of DCDZ01000040.1, from coordinate 8,429 downwards.
GATGATAAAGATAAACGGCGGTGCATTCTTGGCATCACTGCCCGGGGGCGGGCGCTGATGGAACAGGTATATCCCCGGAACGAAGCCAAAATCATTGGATTAATGGCAGGTTGGACGGCAGAAGAAAAAGAACAGCTGGCTATGCTGCTAAAAAAGTTTGGAGATGAGATCAATGGAAAGAAAGGTTAAAAAGCAGGTGCAGGGATTCAGTACAAAGGATGGGGCAGGCGTAAGCTTGGTCAGAGTTTTGGGGACAGAAACCATGGAGGAATATGATCCCATTTTAATGCTGGATTCCTTTGACAGCGTAAATCCCCAGGAATATATTGCAGGCTTTCCTCTGCATCCTCATAGGGGGATAGAAACAATCAGCTATGTTTATAAAGGGAAGATGGTTCATAAGGACAGCTTAGGTAATGAGGATGCCATAGCCGATGGAGAAGTGCAGTGGATGACCGCAGGCTCAGGCATACTTCATGAGGAGCAGCTGCCCGCAGCAGAGAGAATGCTTGGCGTACAGCTTTGGCTGAATTTGCCCGCAAAGAATAAAATGACGGCGCCGGCTTACCAAGGCATTCGGAAGCATGAAATTGAAGAAATTGAGATAGAGAACGGAAAGCTTCGGCTTCTTGCCGGTGAATATAAGGGAAAGAAAGGGTTTGCAAGCAAATACTTGCCGTTGGATTATTACGATATTCACTTATCTGCCCACGGATCCCTTACAATAGAAACACAATCCCATCGCTCGGTGATGCTGTTTACCCTTTTAGGGGAAGCTTTTGTGGGCGGAGAATTGATTCGGGAAAAAACAGCGGCAAAGCTCACCCCCGGTGAATTTGTTGAAATAAAAACCACAGATAAAAATGCTCAGGTGCTGTTTATCAGCTCCGAACCTTTGGAAGAGCCCATTGCTTGGGGCGGCCCCATTGTGATGAACACAAGGGCTGAATTACAGCAGGCCTTTACCGATTTGGAACAAGGGGATTTTTTGAAAAAAGCAATGTCTTATGATTCTAAATAGAAGTATATAAATATTAGGAGGGATTCAAATGAGTATCATACAATCTTTAGAAAAACGCAGGAGCTATTACAACATCAAAAAGGAGCTTCCTGTGGATGCGGCCCAGGTCATTGAACAAATTGAAAAATTAACGGAGCTTGTGCCGGACGCTTTTAATATGAAAAGCTCCCGGGTGGTGGTTGCCTTGGAGGAAAAACAGGATTTATTGTGGGACTCCATTTATGATGTTTTCGGCGGAAAGGTTTCGAGAGAAAAAATTGATAGCTTTAAAGCCGGAGCAGGCACCATCCTTTATTTTTACGATCAAGACGTGGTGAAGGACGTTCAGGAAAAATTCCCGCTGTATGCCGCAAACTTCCCCGGTTGGGCGCTGCAATCCAGTGGTATGCTCCAGCTGAGCATTTGGAGTCAGCTGCGGGAATTGGGCATTGGCGCTTCCCTACAGCATTATAACCCTGTTATTGATCAGAAGGTGCGGGAGCTGTTTGATTTGCCGGAAAGCTATTTGCTGATTGCACAAATGCCTTTTGGCGGCATTGTGGAAGAGCCGGCGGCGAAGGAAAAAGAAGATATTTCCAAGCGTGTAAAAATCGAAAGAGCATAAAAGCATAGTTTTTAAAATAGGACAAGCAAACCCATATATGGATTTGCTTGTTTTTTCATTGGGCTCTATTGTGTGGAAAGAGGCTGAAAGGATTTCCAAAAGCAAGCGGGATTAGGGTGAAGCTACAAAGCTGAGTGTGGGGGCTTGCAGGGAATAAACTGTTTCCAACTCCTCAAGGGGGAATGGCTTATGATAAAAATACCCTTGGAAAATATCGCATTCCGATTGATCTAAAAGAGCCACGTTTTCGGCGGTTTCCACCCCTTCGCAAACCACTGCGGTGTTGAGGCTTTTTACCAGCTGAATCAATTGCAGCAAGAGGGTTGCTTCTTTTTTGGTGATGTCTGTTTTCAAAAAGGCACGGTCAAATTTTATTTCATCAAAAATCATGGGCGAGAGGGCTTTCAAAGAGGAATAGCCGCTTCCAAAGTCATCCAAGGAAGCCTGATAGCCCAATGTATGCAATTTATGCACAAATTTCTCCGTGGCATCAATTTCTTGTATGTAAGCACTTTCCGTCAACTCAAAGGTGATGAGAGAGGGCGGGATGGGATATTTTTTTGTCAGCTTATCGAGGGCATTCCAAAACCGATCTAAGGCGTAAAGATGTATGCGAGATACATTCACAGAAATGGGAATCCGTGGTTTGCCTGCCTGTTTTGCTTCATAAAGATAGCGGAATACTTGCTCATACACATAAAAATCCATTTCAACAATGTCTCCCGTTTGCTCTAATATGGGCACAAAATCGTCGGGAGAGAGGTAGCTGCCTTCGACAGTTTTCCAACGGACCAGAGCCTCCGCGCTGCATATTTTTCTATCGGCGTGGAGTATTTTGGGCTGAATAAACACATGGAATTCGTTGTTCTCCAAGGCGCTTTGGAAAGAATTTATGATCTCCGCCCGTTTTTTCATGGATTGACTGAGTGAATCAGAAAAAACAATAATGTTACCATAGGGCGGTGTAGAAGATTTTCGGGCGCAATCGGCATTTTTCAGCATTGCTTCCGCCGATATATCTAAGTTTTCGATGAAGTAGATTCCGCTTTTTAAAATAAGCCGGCAACCGGAATAAGCGGTGTCAATCTGGGCGGAAAATGCTCTGTTCCAATTGCAGATGATTTCCGTTGCCTGCTCTTCCGTGTACTTCGACAAATCCGCCAAAAAAGCAAAGTTGTCGGAGTAAAGCCGGCAAGCGCATAAACAGAAGGATTGCTTGCCCAATTCTGTGGCAAACAGCTTCAGTATATTGTCTCCTTCCCTATGTCCGTATAAATCATTCAAGTATCTGAAATGATTGATCCCCGAGCAAACAATGGCCAGACGGGCGTCTTTTTTATAAAGCCTTCGTACCTTTTCCACCGTTTGGTTAAAAGCATCATAGGTCATCATTCCTGTCAAGCTGTCTCGTTCTGTCATGTCTGCCCGTTCCAAATCCAGCATTTTGCTGATCTGGTCTATTTCCAGTAAGGTGCCTGATTTCATCTTCCGTTTGTTATCATACATTCTTTTATCCGCCTCCTGAAGTAATTCATCCATCAGATAATAATGCTCTCTTGTACTGATTGCATAGCCGTGGGCATAGCTAATTTGAATAACGGCCGTCTTATTTACCGCCTCCGCCGCAGTGCGGATTCTATCAAGAAAGGCGTTCATAATGCAGTCATTGCAGTTTTGAATAATGACAATAAATTCATCCCCGCCGAAGCGGCCCAAAAAAAATTTTTTGTAGGCACTTTGGCGCAGCAGCAGAACAAATTGCTGAATGAGCCGATCCCCTTTTTCATGACCGTAGAAGTCGTTTACCTTCTTTAGATTGTTTAAATCAAACATGGCAAGGCCAATATTTAAGGTGCTGTCACGGCAGTCCAGCATACTCATTTCCTCTAAACAAGCGTGCTTATTCATGATGCCGGTGATATCGGTATAGGCATTTTTTTTAAGCCTACGGTTTACGCCCAGTTGAAAAAAGAAGATGATGATTGCCGTAAGAGCAAGGATCAGCGCGGTGATGTGGCTGTCATAAGAAAGGTCGTACCATTGCAGAAGCTTGTCCTGTTTTGTCAGAGAAGCCTTTGCCAATAAAACGAAAATTTGTACGGCGCAGATAAGAACAATGATGGCAGCATTCACATAGGATAAAATAACAATCCGTTTGTTTTTCATAGAATGACCTCATTTCAATATAACTTTTTTAACCAGTTCTTCTCCGATGCCGATACGAGACCCTTTTACACTAAGAAGAACATAATTATTAAATTTGGATACAACTGTAATCACTGTATCCGGGACAAGCCCTAAGCTTTCCAAGTAATGGCGTTCCTTTTCCCTGCCGGCAATGCGAGCAATTGTATATGGAATGCCTATTTCTGCTAATAATAACGGCATACGACCCCTCCTGGTTGCCATTTTAAGTTAGTTATAACTAACTTAAAATAATTATAGCATGGTGAGGAATAATATTCAAGAGGGGATTTCCAGTTAAATGAAAAAAATATACGCTGGGTATCTAAAAACTTTAATAAAAGGATGCCCCACAAAATTTTTTAGGCAGGGGAGAAAAAACAGATTGGCATTTATGGGCATCTTTGAAAGCTGTCAAGTATTCCTTCGCCTTTGTAATGAAAAAGCCCTTGAAACAAGAGGATGCCGCTGATGCTGGCACCCTCTTGTGCTGTAAATAGTTTATAAATCTTTGCAGCGGTTATTTTTTGTGCTTGGTTTTTAAGAATTCTTTCATGCACGCAAAGGTTTCGGGACTGATGACGTGCTCTATACGGCAGGCGTCCTCCAGAGCGGTTTCCTGCGGAACGCCGAAAAACATCAATACCTCGGAGATGACGCAGTGCCTAGCGTAAGTGCCCATGGCCAGTTCTTTCCCTTTTTCTGTCAACTTAATACTGCCCCGCTCCTCCATTTCAATATATCCGCTTGATTTTAATTTTTTCATGGCATTGCTGATACTGGGTTTGCTGAAACCTAGGGCGGTAGCAATATCGATAGAGCGCACATAGCCGGTTTGCTTTTCTAGCACATAAATTGTTTCAAGATAGTCTTCCATTGATTCTTGGACTTTCAAATGGATCTCCTCCCTAAGTCGTTTTTATTATTATGGTAACAAAAAAAATGGATGTTGACAATGGTTTTCCTAAATTGCCCCAAAATTTGTAAGAAAATAACCTTTTGCGAAATTTTTTATTGACAAGAAAGAAAAAATGGTGCAATATTAATACATAGCTACGACTAAGGCGTCGCAAGACAAACAACTGTTTTGACGCCTTTTTTGAATCGCTTGCCATATTGGCAAGTTTTATAGTGCTTGCTTCTGTAGTTTGATGCTTTCTCCTAACGTCAAACTATTTTGAATCAAACTTTTCATCTCTTCTTGTTGTTGCCTTACCGAATATAGCGAAAACGCCCCCCAAATTGTTTTCGTTATATGGCAATGACGACCCTTAAGGATAAGCGGCTTTCTCCCACAAGAAGGCCGCTTATTCTTTACAAAAAAAGAAAGGAAAGGTGTTTTATCATGCATGAAAAATGGACGGCAGAAGACTATAAAGCGTTGCAAGCTGCGCTTTTTGCATTGGCTGATGAAAAATATCGGCTGTTTCATGAAAGGCTGCTGCGCTCCGCCTTACCTGTGATCGGTATACGGGCCCCTATTTTGCGGCAAAAGGCAAAGGAAGTGGCAAAGGCCGCCGGCAAAAATTTTTTTCCATACTGTGAAAAAGGCACCCATGAGGAACGGTTATTGTATGGCTTGGTGGCTGCTGCGCTGCCTATGAAATTTGAGGATTTTTTGAGATATTGCGATAGTTATGCCTATGAATTTGTGGAAAACTGGGCCCAGTGCGATATGTTTTGTGCATCCCTAAAAAAGATAGCCAATCAAAATCAACAGGCCTTGTTTGCCCACGCAAAGGGGTACCTTTCTTCGGAGAATCCTTGGGCGGTGCGGGTTGGATTGATTATAATGCTGAATTATTATTTGAAGCCGCCCTATTTGCCGGAGGTTTTGCAGTTGACAGACGGTGTACATTCTGATTTTTACTATATACAAATGGCTCAGGCGTGGCTATTGGCAACGGCTTGGGCAAAGGATGCAGAGGCAGTGGGTGAGTATTGCAATCATTGCGGCCTTTCCTATGAGGTAAAAAGTAAATTTGTGCAAAAGACCTGCGAATCTTTCCGTGTTTCTCCGGAGGATAAGGCTTGGCTGCGGGCATGGAAAAAGGCGCAGAAAGCGGGGGAGGGCGTATGAAGGAGACGCATTGGGAGCGGATCAACCATACTTTTTTGCCGGTTTTTGATGAGAAGAGCAAGGTGTTGATTCTGGGGACGGCCCCCTCTGTAAAATCCAGAGAAAACCATTTTTATTACGGCCATCCCCAAAACCGTTTTTGGAAGGTGTTGGCGGCGGTAACGGCGGCGGAGGTGCCCAAAAGCATCGACGACAAAAAGGTATTTTTATTGTCAAAGGGCATTGCCATTTATGATGTGATTGAAAGCTGTGATATAAAAGGCAGCAGTGACAGCTCCATACGCAATGTGGTGCCTGCAGATGTAACGGCAATATTAAAAACAACAGGGAGGATTCCTGTTTTTGGAAACGGAAATGCCGCGTTTCGGTTGTATCAAAAGCATCAGCAGAAAAAAACGGAAATTCCTATGGTTTTACTGCCCTCTACCAGCCCTGCCAATGCCGCTTGGAGACTGGAACGGTTGACAGAGGCTTGGGGGACGGCGTTAAGACCTTTTTTATAAAAAGTGAAATTTGTCTGGGAAAGCATATTGACATATGACGACAATAATGCTATAATCCCGATTATAAAAGTGAATAGAGAACTTATCAAGAGTGGTTGAGGGACAGGGCCCTATGACACCCGGCAACCGGCGTTTCGACGCATCGGTGCCAATTCCCCCGTTTGTTACGCAAACGGAAGATGAGATTGTATCATAAACCCTGAAAAGGGTTTTTTTTATGCCGATTTCTTGGAATCACTGAGGTATGCAACTGTACCTTTGGCTGATACTTTTTTATTAACCATTGTGCTTTCAGTGCTTCCCTAGAAAGATACTTCCGGTTTTTGGCATATTTTTTCCATGCTGACAGGTATGGAAAAGCATCTCTCCCTGCACTCTATTCATCAATATAAATATTCATATTTTACAGGAGGGAACAAAAATGAGCAGAAGATTATTTACATCGGAATCAGTTACGGAAGGGCATCCCGATAAAATTTGCGATCAGATTTCCGATGGCGTTTTGGATACGCTGCTAGCAAAGGACCCCAATGCCAGAGTTGCTTGTGAAACGGCAACCACAACAGGTATTATTTTTGTAATGGGAGAAATTACCACAAACGCTTATGTGGATGTGGAAAAAATTGTAAGGGAAACCTTAAATGAAATTGGATACAACCGTGCAAAATTCGGTTTCGACAATGAGACCTGTGCGGTGGTAACTTCCATCCATGGGCAGTCTCCTGATATTGCTCTGGGCGTGGATAAAGCGTTGGAGCACAAAACAGGCGAGGATGATAGTGAATTTGACACCGGTGCTGGAGATCAGGGCATGATGTTTGGCTTTGCCTGCGATGAAACAGAGGAATTGATGCCGCTGCCTATCTCTTTGGCACATAAATTGACAAGAAAATTAACAGAGGTCAGAAAGAATGGAACCTTGAAATATTTGCGCCCCGACGGAAAATCTCAGGTGACTGTGGAATATATTGACGATCGGCCTGCAAGGGTAGATACCGTTGTTATTTCCTCCCAGCATGATCCCGATGCAACCAATGAGCAGATTCGCGAGGATATTATTGCCCATGTTGTGGAAAAGGTCATCCCTGCGGAGCTTTTGGACGAAAACACAAAGTATTATATTAACCCTACGGGGCGCTTTGTTATTGGCGGGCCCATGGGCGACAGTGGTTTGACAGGCAGAAAAATCATCGTTGACACATATGGTGGCTATGCAGCCCACGGCGGCGGCGCTTTCAGCGGAAAAGACCCCACAAAGGTGGACCGCTCTGCTTGCTACGCAGCAAGACACGTTGCGAAAAATATTGTTGCCAGCGGCATTGCAAGAAAGTGTGAGGTGCAGCTTGCTTATGCCATCGGTGTTGCAAAGCCCGTATCTATTTTGGTAAACACTTATGGAACAGGCAAAATTTCCGATGAAGCAATTACGGAAATTGTACAGAAAAACTTCGATTTGCGCCCTGCGGCCATCATCAAAAACTTTGATTTGAAAAGGCCCATTTATAAGCAGGTTGCCGCTTACGGACATTTTGGCCGTACAGATTTAGACCTGCCTTGGGAAAAATTGGATAAGGTTGGAGTTTTTAAGGATAAATTTTAATACAAGGGAAAGGGTGCTGATAGAGTCAGCCCCCTTTTTTTATGGGAAAAAGCAAGAACGGGAGTTCCCTTTTTGTGCGCATTGTGGTATACTAAAAAACAATTGAACGACCATAGGACTCCGCTTTGGCCTGCCATACTTGCATAAAGGGTCAAGGGATGAAATTCCTTGCAGGGTTGGGGACGAGGTCCCAAGGTCTAAGGCTTAAGATCTTAGGCTCTGCCTAACACCGCTTGCTTTTTGAAAAAAGCAAGATCAAAAACTTTAGCTAGAAGCCCCATTCCATAGGGCTTCGGGAGAAATATACTCCGCAAAAACGAAGTTTTTTGCATATAAAAGTTTAGGCCAAGCCTTTTTAAAGGCTTGCAGGGTTGGGGACAGGGTCCCGAAGTCTTTGGGCTTTAAATTTTATAGTAGCCTGCAAATAAAAAGTCAAT
>DCDZ01000034.1:14230-53295 GCA_002316675.1 Tyzzerella sp. UBA1042 | reverse complement strand
ATTAGCCATAAGGAACCCTTTCTCTTTTTGTTTCGTGAGATTTTTGTTTCGTAGCTTAATTTTACAACAAAAAGGATTCGGATTCCTTATAGTTTAGACATTTCTTGAAATTTTTTTATAATCATACTGATAGAATCAAGGTTCTGTAGATAAATCTGCGGAAAGTCAAGGAACCATCGCCTTGACACCATAGAGGAACTAATGTTACCCTATATAAATTGGGATATTTTACTTCCCTTCTATTTTTAGTGTAAGATAAAACATAAAGCAGGTGTTTTTTATGAATTCTCAACAAAAATCGAACTATACAAACGAAAGTATTACCTCCCTAAAGGGCGCAGAGCGTGTTCGCCTTCGTCCCGGTGTTATTTTCGGCTCCGATGGCATAGATGGATGCCAGCACGCTGTATTTGAAATACTTTCCAATTCCATTGATGAGGCCCGAGAGGGCTATGGGGAAAAAATTGAAGTTGCCCGCTATCGGGATCACTCCATTATGATTCAGGATTATGGTCGCGGTATCCCAGTGGATTATAACAGCAAAGAACAGCGGTATAATTGGGAATTGGTTTTCTGTGAGCTGTATGCCGGCGGAAAATATCAGAATAACACAGGGGAAAATTATGAATTCAGCCTTGGTTTAAACGGCCTTGGCACCTGTGCAACCCAATATGCTTCCGAATATATGGATGCAGTGGTTTACCGTGACAGCATTTGCTACAGCCTGCATTTTGAAAAAGGCGAAAACATCGGCGGTTTGATGCAGGAAGAAGCGGAAAAACATCCCTCCGGCACGCAAATTAAATGGCGCCCCGACCGAGATGTTTTTACGGATATTCAAATTCCCCTTTCCTACTTTCAAGATATTTTAAAAAAACAGGCCATTGTTAATGCAGGCCTGACCTTTTCGCTGTTTGATGAAGAAAGCGGCGAAACATTTATTTATTACTATGAAAATGGTATTCAGGACTATTTGAAGGAACTTTCGGGTAAAGACAGCCTGACCGAGGTGCAGTATCTGCAAACAGAAACAAAGGGCAAAGACCGGGAGGACAAGCCGGAGTATCGGCTGAAATTTGAGGCGGCCTTTTGTTTTAATAACCAAGTGAATTGTTTGGAATATTATCACAATTCCAGTTTTTTGGAATACGGCGGTTCTCCTGACAAAGCGGTGAAAAACTCCTTCGTCTTTGCCATAGATAAATTTCTGAAGGCCAACGCTCTCTATAAAAAAGAGGAAAAGAAAATTACATTCTCTGATATTGAGGATAGTCTGATTTTGGTCATCAACTCCTTCTCCACAGTGACCAGCTATGAGAACCAGACAAAAAAATCCATTACAAATAAATTTATTCAAGAAGCCATGACAGATTTTTTCAAGGAGCAGCTGGAGATTTATTTCATTGAAAACAAGATTGACGCAGAAAAAATTGCATCTCAAGTATTGGCAAACAAGAGAAGCCGTGAAACTGCGGAAAAAACCAGAATTTCTATCCGCAAAAAGCTGACCGGCTCTTTGGATATGAATAACCGGGTAGAAAAATTTGTAAACTGCCGTACAAAGGATATCAATCGCCGTGAAATCTATATCGTAGAGGGGGATTCTGCATTGGGTGCTTGTAAATTGGGCAGGGATGCGGAATTCCAAGCCATTATCCCCATTCGCGGTAAAATTTTAAACTGCTTGAAGGCCGATTATAACAGAATTTTTGCAAATGATATTATTACGGACCTTTTAAAGGTTTTGGGCTGCGGTGTGGAAATTAAATCCAAGCACACCTCGGATTTAAACTCTTTCGATTTAAGCCAGCTGCGTTGGCACAAAATCATTCTTTGTACCGATGCCGATGTGGATGGATTCCAAATACGAACACTGCTGCTCACCATGCTGTATCGTCTGGTTCCCACCCTAATTCATGAAAAAAAGGTTTATATTGCCGAATCCCCCCTTTATGAAATTTTAAATGGAAAGCAGACCTTTTTTGCCTATTCGGAAACGGAAAAAACGGAGCTTCTCAGCCGCCTGAAAGGAAAGGTGAAGATCAACCGCTCCAAGGGCCTTGGCGAAAACCAACCGGAAATGATGTGGGAAACCACAATGAACCCGGCCACCAGACGCTTGGTTTTGGTCACTCCCGATGATGCAGAACAAACCCAGGAAATGTTTGAGCTTCTGCTTGGGGAAAATTTGGCCGGCAGAAAAGAATTTATTGCCGAAGAAGGCTACAGATATCTGGATTTGACAGACATTAGCTAAGAGAAAGACGGTGTACCAAAATGGCAAGAAAAAAAACCACAGAAACAACTGAAAACTTCATACAGGAACAACCCATTACCCAAACCTTGGAATTGAACTATATGCCCTATGCCATGAGTGTGATCGTTTCTCGGGCAATCCCCGAAATTGACGGCTTCAAGCCCTCCCACAGGAAGCTTTTATACACCATGTATCTTATGAACCTGCTGAAAGGAGACCGTACCAAATCCTCCAATGTTGTAGGGCAGACTATGAAGCTGAACCCCCATGGAGATGGCGCAATCTATGAAACCCTGGTGCGTCTCACCGAAGGAAACGGCGCCCTCTTAGTGCCTTTCGTAGATTCCAAAGGGAATTTCGGCAAGCAGTATTCAAAAGATATGGCCTATGCCGCACCCCGTTACACTGAGGTGAAGCTTGCCGCCATTTGCAGCGAAATTTTTGGCGATATTGAAAAAAATACCGTGGATTTTATAGACAATTATGATGGTACCATAAAGGAGCCGTCCCTCTTACCCACCACCTTCCCCAATATTTTGGCAAATCCAAATCTGGGGATTGCCGTAGGCATGGCCAGCTCCATTTGCAGTTTTAATTTATCCGAGCTTTGCGAAGCAACCATACAATACATTAAGGATGCTTCTATTGACCTTTGTGACCACCTTCCCGCACCGGATTTTTCAACGGGGGGCGAGTTGATCTATAATCGTAAGGGTTTAGAACAAATATATAAAACCGGCCGGGGCAGCTTTAAGCTGCGGGCAAAATATCATTTTGATCAGAAAAACAGCTGTATTGAAATTTATGAAATTCCATACACCACAAATATTGAAAGCATTATCGACAAGGTTCTTGCTTTGGCAAAAAGCGGAAAAATTAGAGACATCACCGATATTCGAGATGAAACAGACTTAAACGGCTTAAAAATCACACTGGATATTAAGCGGAACACAAACCCTCAGCTGCTGATGCACAAGCTTTTTAGCCTAACCCCCCTTTCCGATAGCTTTAGCTGTAATTTTAACGTACTCATACAAGGCAGACCCATGACCTTGGGCGTAGGCGAGATTCTAAAATATTGGGTGGCATTTCGTATGGGTTCCATTCGCCGTCAGCTGGCCTTTGATATTGGGAAAAAAGAGGAAAAATTCCATTTGCTGATGGGACTTTCCAAAATTTTATTAGATATTGATAAGGCCATTTCCATCATCCGCAATACAGAGCAGGAAAGTATGGTTGTGCCCAATTTGATGCAAGGCTTTGAGATTGACCAAATTCAAGGGGAATACATTGCGGAAATCAAACTGCGAAACATCAATAAAGAATATATTTTAAGGCGAACAGAAGAATTAAAAACCCTTGCCGATGAAATCGAAACCTTAAAAGACACTTTAAAAAGCGATGGGAAAATACGAAACATTATTTGCAAACAATTGAAATCTGTACAGAAAAAATACGGAAAGCCTAGAAAAACGGAAATTGTGCAGGAAGATGCGGTTATTACCATCACTAAGGATGACTTGATTGAGGATTATGGAATCCGGCTTTTCTTGACCGCAGAAAATTATTTCAAAAAAATTCCCCTTGCCTCCCTACGCTCCGCAGGCGAGCAAAAGCTCAAAGAGGAAGACAAAATTTTATACGAATTGGAAGCTACAAACCGATCGGAAATTCTATTTTTCTCTGATCAGTGCAACGTTTATAAAATGAAAGCCTACGATATTCCCGACACCAAAGCCAGTATCTTGGGAGAGTATCTGCCCAACCTTCTGGGCATGGAGGCAGATGAGCGCATTCTCTATATGACTGCCACCACCGACTATTCGGGATTCCTTGTTTTCTTTTTTGAAAACGGCAAGGCGGCAAAAGTTCAGCTCTCGGCTTATGCCACAAAAATGAACCGCCGCAAGCTGGTGAACGCATACTCTGCCCGGGCAAAGCTGATCTATATGGAAAAGCTGGAAGAAGAAGCTGACTTTCTTCTCCTGCGGGATCAAGACAAGGCTACCCTGCTGAATTCTGAAATGATTCCATTCAATGTTTCAAAAAATGCTTCCGGTATCCAAGTGTATACCTTAAAGAAAAATAGTTTTGTATCGGCAGTCTATAAGCCCGAAGCATTCCATTCTGATGAGATTGCGTATTATCGCACCAAAAAAATACCCACTACTGGGCATTTTATTCAGGAAAAAGATAAAGCGGCAAACGGATTTCATTTGCAGCAGACCTTGGATACAAACGTATAAAATTAATACAAAAGCTTTTTGTTCATTTTGCAGCCAAATTTTTTTAAAACCCCTCCAAACCTTTAGAGACTCTTTGGTTTGGAGGGGTTTTTCACGCAATTACATTAAAAATACAAAACACAAAGCTTTCAAATTTCTATGTAACATATGAGAATTATCTTTTTAATATTTAGCATTGTTGTCACTATTAAAATCGGAATCCTCAAAGCTTGCTGTGTCAGCGGAGCCTGTAGTATTTCCTCCGTCGGAGCCTTCGCCCAGATCAAACTTTGACATAAGCTCTTTTAACAGCTGTGCCTGGGCAGACAATTCTTCACTTGCCGCCGCTTCTTCCTCGGCAGTAGCGCTATTGGTCTGCACAACGGCGGAAATTTGTTCAATGCCAAGGTTTACCTGGCCGATTGCCTGTGCCTGCTCGTTGCTTGCATCCGCAATATATTGAATAATTTCCGTAGATTTCTCAGTCCCTTGAACAATATTTTCCAAGGATTTTGCTGTGCCGTTTACAATATGTGTTCCCTTTTCAATGGCTCTTAAGGCGTTCTCAATCAGGAGAGATGTATTTTTCGCACTCTCTGCTGATTTGCTTGCAAGATTACGAACCTCATCCGCAACCACAGCAAAGCCCTTGCCCGCATTCCCCGCCCGAGCTGCTTCCACCGCTGCATTTAACGCAAGGATGTTTGTTTGGAACGCAATATCATCAATATTTTTAATGATTTTACCAATTTCATTTGAAGTGCGGCTAATATCCTCCATGGCATCCACCATATGCTTCATTTGTTCCTGTCCATGGGAGGTGGCATGGGAAGATTCTATTGCGATCTCCTTCGCTTTTGTGGCATTTTCCGCAGTTTTCTTAATCTGGTCTGAAATATCATTCATGGTTGCTGATAATTCTTCAATGGAGCTTGCCTGCTCTGTCGCCCCTTGAGAAAGGGCCTGGGCACCGCTGGAAACCTGATCGGAGCCGGATGCAACCTGTTCAGCAGCCACATTGATTTGAATGAGTGTGTCCCTAACCAACTCCGCTGTGGAAACCAACGCATCTTTAATGATAGCAAATTCTCCGTCATAGTTCTGCTTGAAATTCAAGCAGAAACTCCCTTGCCCGATTTGCTTCAATAATTCGGAAATTTCCTCTATGTATGCGATATATCCCTTTAAACGCACCACCGTTTTCCCAAAGGATTGTGCCAGAAAAGCTGTTTCATCGTTGGTTCTAATATCTACTTCAACATCCAGATCGCCTTCGGCAATTTTATCGGAAGCCGCCGCCAATTTACGTAATGGGCTAATCATTTTTTTCGCCGATACATAAATAACAACGCAAAGAATCAGCATAATGATACCAATAATGCCAAACAAAATGGACCGGGTTTTCAAATATGAGGCATCCACTTCCGCCTTCGGTATGGTTGAAATTACTTTCCACCCACTGTCCGCCACGGTAGATGCAAAACCGCAAAGAGTTTCGCCGCCTAAATCAAATTGCTCAACCTCACCGGCAGGGTTCTTTACAAAACTGGTGACTTCTTCGCCTAACGCCAACTCATCAATATTTTTCATAATAAAATCGGCATTTGGATCATAAACAAAGACATTTTCCTCTGTCACGATGGAGAAATATCCGGTTTCTCCCAATTTCAAGCTGCTCATAATCGCATTCACTTGATCTAATAACATATCCAGACCAAAAGCGCCCACCATTTCACCGTTTTGATAAACAGGAATGGCAATGGTAACAACCAATTTTTGTGTGCTGACATCTATATATGGGTCAGACAATGCCAAACCATTCTTTTCCATCATTTTGATATACCAAGGGCGCTGGGTAATCTCCCAATCTCCGTTGAGGTCCGCCACATATCCATCGGACATAATCAGCTGGCTTGAATCCAGGTCTGCCCACCAAACAGCTTGGATATTATCTGCATCAAGCGTAGACAACTCCTTCAGCTCATTAAATATTTTATCAAACTCCGGTGTGTCTTTTACATTTGTCTCTGAGGTAACCAAGTCCATGTAATCTCTATAAATTGAACTCTTTGATCCCGATTCAATCAAGGAGTAATATTTGGCAAAATATTCACTAATCTGCCATGATGCACTAATAGAGCTTGTTTCGATCACTTGATTGGATTGTTCTTCAATACTGCTCTTCACGTGTCCCAAAACGACATAAATCATAATGAGAAATAAAATAACTAAAGGCAAAACTGTTGCGAAAATCATTTTTCTTGCAATACTCTTTGTAAATAGATTCATGTTAACACCTCTTTTTCCCCTATTCTCCTTGCCTCACTTTAAACCTAAAAATTCGTAAAATAAAAGCTCGTATTTCTCGCACTATCATTTTAAAAATACCGATACGGCTGTTACCCCCTTTTCCCGTAGTAGTCCATGACCGAGAAACAACTTCTCTCCCCCTCCCAGGTGTATGCGAGACTCTATTCCACGAATTCCAAATTTTAAATCAACCGCCTTTTCAATTTTAATCATAAGAATATTCCATCCAAAAAACTGAATCCATTTTAACCATAAAAAATACGGAAGATATTACTATATGCACAGCAAAAACAAGAATGAAAAATTTTTCAAGTTTTCGTTTTCTTTTTTTCATTAAAATATACACTTAATTTAACACAATTTTGATGAATTATCAACCAAATTTTGCTATAATATTACTAATTTTAGCATTATTTTCTTTTAATCATGCATTACATTTAACATATATTCTTTGTAATCAAAGGAATACCTTCAGAAAAAGGAAAAAAATTTTATGCAATTTGTATATGATTCAATACATCTATTACTTTTGTTCATACTATTACCTTTTTATTGTAATATCTTCGCTCTATTTTGCAAAATGGAAAACAATTTACCCCTGCCCCTATACATTATCGTTTCATCAGCACAACAAAAAAGCAAGTCTATGCTTAGACATGCCTAAAATTCTACCTTTTATGGATTAAAAATATCCCAAAGTGCCGTCCTTACCGCTTGACACCTAGCCTAGGCCAGGTGGGTAACCTCAGCCAAAGTCTCTGCCTTCCCCCGCCCGAAGGGAATTATCTTGGGGCCTGACATAACTTTTGCATATTGGAATCCCGAGTCAGTTGTGTAGGTTCAAATATGGTAAGTTCTCGAACACTTCAGGAAATTATATTTACATTATACAACTTAATTCGCTATTCTTCAATAGGGAAACTTCTACAGATTTGAAGGTTTTTTCAACGACACAATACCAATAAAAACCGTACCGATGAGAAGCGCTGCATCCGCAATATTAAAAATCGGCGGATTTTTCCCCTTTTTAATCAAAATAAAATCCGTCACATAGCCCTTCTTTGCTCTTTCCAGAAAATTTCCGTAGGCCCCGCCAAGGATAACAGCTAGGGGCAACGCATACCTTTTGTCATTTGCATCCCCAAGGCTTGCCCTAAGGAACAAGCAGCTGTAAATTGCAGTCAGCCCGCCGGTAATGCAAAGAATGCTGTTCTTTTTTCCTTCAAGCTTATGATATGCCATTCCGAAATTCTTTATGTGTTGGAAATAAAGTTGCTTTTTTCCTATTTTTTTTCGTTTTCCCAAAGGCAGGCTTGCCTCCGCCCATTTTTTTGTACCTAAATCCAAGCCAAAAACACCAAACAAAACCAATAAGCACTTCATATTACTTCACCTCACCCCATAGATTGTTCTCTATTTTTCCATAAATAGGAGATATTCTCTCAAATTATCTTGCCACAACTTCAGTACCGTATTATAATTTTAATACAGGTTACAATGAATTGCAAATAAAAAGAAAGAGGTGTAATGATAATGGCGTTGGTTACAACAAAAAAAATGTTTGAAAAAGCTTTTCAAGGCGGTTATGCCATCGGCGCATTTAATATTAATAATATGGAGATTATTCAAGGGGTTGTTGCGGCGGCAAAGGCACAAAATTCCGCTGTTATTCTTCAGGTATCCAAAAGTGCATTAAAATATGCTCATCCCAAATATTTAAAGGCCATGGTAGATGCAGCTGTTGAGGAAACCGGTTTGGATATTGCCTTGCATCTAGATCACGGCTCCGATTTTCAAATTTGCAAAGACTGCATTGAATATGGCTTCACCTCCGTTATGTTTGACGGCTCTCACCTAGAGTATGAAGAGAACGTTGCACAAACAAAGGAAATCGTTGAATATGCCCATGCAAGAGGGGTTGTTGTGGAGGCGGAATTAGGCAAGCTTGCCGGCGTTGAGGATGATGTAAATGTAGACGCAGCCCATGCAACCTACACCGATCCCGATCAGGCCGTTGATTTTGTAAAGCGCACCGGTGTGGACTCTCTGGCCATCGCCATCGGCACAAGCCACGGCGCTTACAAATTTAAAGGGGATGCAAAGCTGGATTTTAACCGTTTGGCAACCATCACAGAAAAATTGAATGCCGAGGGTATTCAGAATTTCCCCATCGTATTGCACGGTGCTTCCTCTGTTGACCAAAGCAGCGTGGAAACCTGCAACAAATATGGCGGCAATATTGCCGGTGCAAAAGGCATTCCTGCAGAAATGCTCCGGAAGGCTTCCGCTATGGCTGTTTGCAAAATCAATATGGATACCGATATCCGCTTGGCTATGACGGCGGCAATTCGCAAGTCCTTTGGCGAAAACCCCGCTGCCTTTGACCCTCGGGGTTATCTTGGTGATGCAAGGGAGTTAATTCGTAGTTTAGTAGAAGGAAAAATTAAAGATGTCATCGGCTCCACCAATTCTATGAACTAAAAAATTGAACATAAAATCACTCCATATATGGATCAGCAAAGGGTGCCGGCAAAAGTCGGCACCCTTTGAAAAAACAAACGCTTTTATGGAATAACCATAATGTTCTAATCCCCATTCCTATGCAAACACTTTTTATCAAAAAGGAGACATGATTTATGTATGAATTAATACAAGCCGGTGAGAACACCTTTTATATTAACTGCCCCTCAAAAATCGGGGTATATCGTACTTCCCTTGAAACTGTTTGGCTGATTGACAGCGGAAATAATAAGGATGCGGGACGTAAAATACAGAAAATTTTAGAACAACAGGGCTGGACGCTTTCGGGGATCATCAATACCCACTCCAATGCGGACCACATCGGGGGCAACACCTTATTACAGAACAGGCTGCATTGCCCCATTTATTCCACACCAATGGAGTGCGCTGTCATTGAACACCCGATTCTGGAACCCTCCTTTCTTTACGGCGGCTATCCGTTCCAAGCGCTTCGCAACAAATTTTTAATGGCAACCCCCTCAAAAGCACAGGATATAGCTTCGGCAAAGCTTCCGGAGGGTATGGAAATTTTCCCTTTGGGTGGGCACTTTTGGCAAATGATAGGGGTAAAAACACCGGATAATATTTATTTTCTGGCGGATGCTGTCTTCGGTGAGGATATTTTAAAAAAATATCATATCAGCTTTAATTATGATGCGGCAGCCTTTTTCCAAACCCTTGACTACCTTGAAACCTTAGAAGGCACTCTCTATATTCCTGCCCACGGGGAGCCGGTAACAGAGCTTCGGCCGCTGGTCGAGATAAACCGCCAAAAAGCAAACGAAATACTGAATCTCTTGCTGGAACTGTGCGAGGAGCCTAAATTTTTTGAAGAGCTTCTCCATCTGGTGTTTGAAACCTATGGTTTGACCATGGATTACGGGCAGTATGTTTTGATGGGAAGCACCCTTCGCTCCTATTTATCGTATCTTTATGATACGGGAAGAATGGAAGCCTATGTGGAAAGCAACTATCTTTTTTGGAAAAAAGCAGCACCTATTCCTGCAAAAAAATAGCCCCCTTCCCGGAAACTCCATGCTCCACAAAATTTTTGTTGACAATAAAATTATATCGTCGTATCATAAGTAATACATGAAAAAAAGCAAGTCCGGCGCTGTTTCTACAGCGCTATACTTTCGCAAATTTTTTCATAGCGTCATTATATTTACGAAAAAGGAGATATTGAATGAAATCCGTTACAGCCGAAATAAAAGAAAACAAAATGGGCACTATGCCCATTACCAAATTGCTTTTTTCCATGTCTGTCCCCATGATTATTTCCATGCTGGTACAGGCGCTCTATAATATTGTAGACAGTGCATTTGTTGCGCAAATCAGCGAAAATGCGTTATCTTCCGTATCCTTGGCCTTCCCCATGCAAAATTTCATGATTGCCGTTGCAGCGGGCACCGGGGTTGGCACAAATGCGTTGCTTTCCAAAAGCTTAGGGGGAAAAAAGTTTGATACTGCAAATAAAACAGCCAGTGTGAGTATTTTCTTAGCCTTTATGAATTGGCTTGCCTTCATCTTGATTTGCATTCTTTTTACAAAGCCGTTTTTAAAGGGACAAACCAATGTTGCCGAGATCATTCAAGGCGGTGAAACCTACCTTAATATTGTTTTAATCGGCTCTTTAGGCATCTTTGTACAAGTTGCCATGGAGCGTTTGCTGCAATCCACAGGGCGTACCTTTGAGGCCATGATTAGCCAAGGCGTAGGCGCTGTGGCAAATATTATATTGGACCCAATTTTCATTTTCGGTATGTTTGGCTTGCCTAAAATGGGGGTTGCCGGTGCTGCCATCGCTACGGTGATCGGTCAGTTCCTTTCCTGCGGCGTTGGTATTTATCTGAATTTAAAAAAGAACCGTGAAATTCACATCAATATCAAAAATATTTTGCCAAATAAATACATATTAAAAAGCATTTATATCGTTGCAATTCCTTCTATTTTAATGATTTCTATTGGTTCTGTCATGATTTTCTGTATGAACCGTATTTTAGATGGCTTTACATCCACGGCAATTGCTGTTTTTGGTGTGTACTTTAAGCTGCAAAGCTTCATCTTTATGCCCGTGTTTGGGCTAAACAATGGTATGATACCCATTATTGCCTATAACTATGGCGCAAGAAACAAGCAGCGCATTCATCAGACAATCAAACTGAGTGTGATTGCGGCTATCGTAATGATGCTGGTTGGCTTTGCTGTTTTTCAAATACTGCCCCATAAGTTATTGGCCATATTCAAGGCCTCAGAAAATATGATAACCATAGGTGTGCCCGCTTTGAGAATAATCTCTTTTAGTTTTCTCCTTGCCGGCTATAATATTGTTGCCAGTTCCGTATTCCAAGCTTTAGGCAACGGGATTTACAGCTTAATTATTTCCGTAGCACGACAATTGGTTGTTCTCCTGCCGGTGGCTTATTTATTATCCCGCATCGGCGAATTAAACCATGTTTGGCTTGCATTCCCCATCGCGGAGATCATCGCTTTTGCCCTTTGCACAGCCTACTTAATCCGCATTTTGAAAAAGCTGGACTTTTAAATTTTACACCTATAAAAACGTCGTCAGAACTACAAAAATGCCCGTATTGCAAGATTCTGTGCAATACGGGCATTTTCATTTACAACTAGGGAATCATTCAAAAAACACGCCCTTCTTCTTTGGTTTTCTAAGCGCGTCCTAACACTTCCAAAGCATAATCCACATATAAATTGCAAGACAAAAGCAATGCTTCCTCATCAATGTCAAACAATCCATGGTGATGTGCCGCTCTTGTATTGGAATTCTCTTCGTTGGCAGTACCAATATATCCATACATACCCTTTGTTACTGCCAAATAATCGGCAAAATCATCAGCTCCCAAAGATTTGGGATAATCAGAAACAATATCCCCAGGATCAATCAATCCCTTTGCTATGGCAGTTACTTCATTTACGGCATCTTCATCATTTACCAATGGCGCTGCATAATCCAAAAATGTCACCTCAACCCCGGCACCATACATTGCGGCAGTCTGCTTCGCGATCTCAACAACTCTTTCATTGGTAAACTTGCGAATTTCGGGATAAAAACTTCTAGTGGTACCTTCAATTTCCGCCTTTTCCGCAACAATATTGTATTGCGTTCCCGCTCTGATTACACCTACACCAACCACAACCGTTTCCAAAGGTGCAGTGCTTCTTGCAACAATAGACTGTAAATTCACAACAATCTGTGAGGCAATATAAGCGGCATCTACGCCCAAGTGAGGTGTTGAAACATGGGCACCTTTTCCCGTGATTGAAATTTTAAAATAATCGCAGCTAGCACATTGAGGCCCTTTTGTAATGGCCACTTTACCCTTTGGAATTCTGCTTGTCACATGGGCACCATACACCCGCTCACAACCTTCAAGAAGCCCTTCGCCAACAAAAAGCCTTGCACCCTGTCCAATCTCCTCCGCCTGCTGGAAAAACAAACGAATTTGGCCCGAAAATTCCTTCTCCTTGGATTTTAACACTTTTGCCGCACCAAGCAAAGTTGCCGTATGGGCATCATGGCCGCAGGCATGGCAAAACCCTTGATTTTGGGAACGATAGGGTTCTGTTTTTAAATCCTCCATAGCCAAAGCATCTATATCCGCCCGAAGAGCGACAAGTTTGCCTCCCGACGATTTTTTTCCTTCAATCCATGCATAAACTCCTGTTTCCCCCACTCTTCTATGAGGAATCCCCAGTGTATCCAGCTCTTCTCCTATTTTTTTACAGGTTTTATATTCCTGCAAGCTCACCTCGGGATGCGCATGAAAATATCTTCTTAATTGAATGATATAGTCCTTCTCTTTTACAATATATTCTTTCAATGACATATCTCTGCCGCCTTTCTTACTACAACTTTCCGTTTTATGCAAAACAGATGAGTCCGTCGGCAAAAGCCGTAAACCCATCTGCTTGTTTGTGGATGGGGAACCCCCTCCTGTATATTTACTTTAATTCTTATTCCCAAGTGCAGATAAAAGCACCCTTGTATTGTTCATCAATTGTTGCCTTCACTTCATCTGTATGGTATGCATCAACAATCTTTTTATATACTTCATTGTCCTGATCCGCTGTACGGCTTACAATAATATTGATCAACTGAGGAACTGCTTCGTTTACCGCAGGATCAACATTTTCAGTGAAAATGGAATCTGTATTGGGATCTAAGCCTGCTGTAAAGGCATTGCCGCCGTTAATAATTGCTGCTGCGCAGTCAGGCAAAATATTTCCAAGTGTTGCGGATTCTGCCTCTAAAATTTCAATCTGCTTATTGTATTTTGTGATGTCCTGCTTTGTGGGAACATAGCCCTTTTCGGGATTGCATTCAATGAAACCTGCTGCTTCCAGCAATTTCAATGCACGTCCGCCGTTTGTCAAATCACTGGGGATTGCAATCGTGTCACCGTCTTTAATATCTTCAATAGAAGAAATTTTTTCTTTATTATTGTAAATAGACAAAGGTGCAATAATGGTATCTCCGATGGAGGTAATTTCATACCCCTGCTTTTCAATATCGTTTGCTAAAAACGCTTTGTGCTGGAACGCATTTAAATCAATTTCACCGTCATTCAGTGCACGGTTGGGTGCCGCATAATCCGTAAATTTCACAAGCTCCACTTGAATATTGTCACCCGCCAACAATTCATTAATCGTATCCCATTGTGCATTGTATTCCCCAACAACACCAACTTTAACTACGGTGGGTTTTGCTGCTGTTTCCTCGCCTTCCGCAGGCACTTCCTTGTCTGTGGTGGAACCGCAGCCTGCTAACCCCAAAATGATTGTTGTTGCCAATGCTGTAGCAAATAATTTCTTCAAATTCTTTTTCATAATACATCTCTCCTTTTTATCTTTCCTTTTATGTTCATTGGATATGCTTAAAATGTTTCCATTCAAAAGCCAAACTTTAATGTGTTGTCTTCCGAATAATAATATTACCTAGCCCTTGTAATATGGTTATAATCAGTAAAATAATTGCCACCGTTACCCAAATCATATCTCTGTAATGCATTTGATACCCGTAGCGTATTGCAAAATCTCCCAAGCCGCCTGCCCCAATTGCTCCGGCAATGGCAGTAATGCCAATTAAGCTGACAAAGGTAATCATGGTTACACGCGTAATTCCCGGGATACTTTCTTTCAAATAGACACTAAATATAATTTCCGACGGACCGAAGCCCATCGCCTCACTGGCTTCAATTACGCCATGATCCACATCAGATAAAACAGTTTCAATTTGTCTTGCAAAAAAAGGAACTGTTCCCCAAACCAAAGCAACATAGGAACCTGTAACCCCTGAGCCTGTACCCACAATGGCACGGCTGACGGGAATCAAAAGCACCATTAAGATAATGAACGGTATGGACCGCAGAATATCAATTGCCTTGTCTAAAAATTTATAGAGAAATACATTTTGAATTAATCCGCCTTTTTTCATTACCACAAGGAGCACACCGAAAAACAACCCAACAAGGAAAGCAATGATTCCCGATATCAGAAGCATTTGAAAGGTTTGACGCAAACATTTTAATAATTCTCCCTGCAAAAGCTCCAAATTTGGCGCAATTTTATATAAAAAACTCATTCCCGAATCACCTCCATCTGAACATTTCTGCCCCGAATATATTGCATTCCCTTCATCAAGTTTTCACTGTCACCGCTTAATATAACAACCAATTTGCCAATCGGCTTGCCTTTTAAAATATCCACATTACCAAAAATAATATTTGCCTGAACATGAAATTTCTCTGCCAAATGGGAAATTACTGATTCTCCGGCATTTCCCCCTGAGTAAGTAAGAAGAACCAGCTTTTCACCAGGTTTTAACTGGGTTAATTCATGCTTTTCCTCAAGCAATTCATAAATTTTATTAATATTGCTTGCCGTATCCATAAAGTCTTTTGTTAGTCTTTCTTTGGGATGGGCAAACACCTCTGCTGTATCTCCTTCTTCTACCACACGTCCCAGCTCCATAATAGAAACTCTGTCACAAATATCTTTTACAACTGCCATTTCATGGGTAATGATGACAATGGTAATCCCCAGCTCGTTATTTACCTTTTTCAGAAGATTTAATATGGATTTTGTGGTTTGCGGGTCCAATGCGCTGGTTGCTTCATCGCAAAGCAACACTTTAGGATCATTTGCCAACGCTCTAGCAATTGCCACTCTCTGCTTCTGACCACCGGAAAGTTGGGAGGGATAGGCTTCCATTTTATCCGTTAATCCCACAAGCTCCAACAAAGATATGATTTTTTTATGCTTTTCTGCTTTAGACAGCTTGCTTTTTCTAAGAGGAAAGGCAATGTTTTGATAAACCGTTCTGGAACGTAATAAGTTAAAGTGCTGAAAAATCATGCCGATTTTCCTTCGTTCCTTTCGTAAACGGGCCTCTGGCAGCCCCATTAAATCAATTCCATCAATCAGTACCTTACCCGCCGTTGGCCGTTCTAGCAAATTAATACACCGAACCAATGTAGATTTTCCCGCGCCGGAAAATCCAATGATACCGAATATTTCTCCTGCTTTAATATCTAAACTGACCTCGATGACGGCGTGAATTTCTTTATCGCCTGCACAAAAGCTTTTGCTTACCTGCTCCAACTGAATCATATTTCTTCCCCTCCCTGTTCCCTAGAAATCAAATATAGAAAAAGCTCCCACCCACATGATTTACATCATTAGGGCGAGAGCATAGCTTCGCGTTACCACCTAATTTTTATTTACCTCTCACAAAGCAAACCTCAACAGGTACTTCCGAACAAATGGAGAATACCCCGGCACGATAACGGGTGCTTCCCGTCATGGTCTAAATCAATTCAACCATGCAGCTCCAAGACCATTTTCGTCAGCCTATCTTTATCCTCTTCCACCAAATGAGGACTCTCTGTGAAAGCATCCGCCCACTACTCTTCTCTTCCATGCCTTTACTTTTTTTACTGGGTTAATCATAATACAACAATTTTTTATTGTCAATACCTTTTAAAAATCGTACTTCATTCTACCTAAACTATATTAAGCAAAAATAATAAAAGCAAAAAATATTTTAGTCAAATAAATGGACGTTATGCATTGTAAACTTATACTTATTCCAGCCTACTACTGCGAAAACACGGGGATTGACCAATAAAACGATAAATTTCTATGTTTTTCACAAATAAAATCTCCAATTTGGCAGGATGCCATAAAAATATCCAATTTCATCGTAAAGTAAAAAAACAAAAAATGCCTTTTTGCAAGCTCAAAAAGGCAATCACATTACTTTTTAATATAGCGCTCATTACTGCGAGAAAGAAAAATAACACATACAATCAATAACACAAAAAATATAGCAAGCAACACCTTGTTCTGTGGAAATACAATATCCAATAGAGCCTTTCCAACAAAAACAGTTCCTGCCGCCATATGCCAAATTCCCGATTCCTTTAAGTATGCCGACAAATTTTCCGGCTCAATCAAGGCCAATGTGCGCTTGGTATAAAAAATCGTCCGTCCAAACAATGCAAACAGACCGCGGGCATAAAAGTAGAGTGCCGCTGCAAAAAATAATGACATAGGATCCCTCCCACTGCGCCGTCTGTTTATTGCATCAAAAACAGTTTCATGGTAAGATGTTTAAGCAATATTTCAATAAGAGCGTTTATTTGCTCTTTTATTCAAACTGGTGTGGCGCTCATTAGACTGCTTTGCCCACTCCTTCATTTTTTCTTCAAAATCCGAAGAACCATTGGCGGATTGAGGACGTAAAAATTCCTCGGCAGGGCTAGCGGGCTTTTGTGTCTGAGTATTTGGCTTACGGAAAGGCCTCTCATTTCTGGGCTGACGTTCTTCCTTAGGCAATGCATCCCGCATAGATAAAGCAATTTTATGAGACTCTTCATCAATGGAAAGCACTTTAACCTTAACAATATCACCTATCTTAATATGATCGTTGATATCTTGCACGAAGCTGTTGGCAATCTGAGAGATATGCACTAACCCCTGCACAGAGCCTAAAGAAACAATTGCGCCAAAAGGTTTGATGCGTACAATCTTTCCTTCAACAATACTGCCTACTTCTAATTTTTCAGACATTCCAATATACACTCCCGTTCAGAATTTTAAGATTACTGGAACAGTATACCATAGTTTACACTTGAATACAAATAAAATCTAATTACTTTCGGAGGAGAATTTATGAAGAAAAAAGACATCATTACCATCCAAATTGCGGATGTTTCTTTCCCCAATAAGGCTTTCGGCTTTGTGGAGGGGGAAAAGGTTGTTGTGAAAAACGGCATCCCTGGACAAACCGTGCGGGCACAGGTAATCAAAAAAAGAAGCAGCGGCATTGAAGCCAGACAAGAGGCCATTTTAGAGCATTCTCCTTTAGAAAGACAAGAAGGTGTCTGTTCCCATTACACCCTTTGCGGCGGCTGTACATATCAGCCCCTTCGCCATGAGGAAGAGCTAAAGCTGAAGGAGCGGCAGGTGAAACGCCTTTTAGAGCAGAAAAATATCATCATAAAAAACTGGGAAGGCATTGTCCCCGCCCCTTCAGAAACGGCATACCGCAATAAATGCGAATTTTCTTTCGGCGATGAGGAAAAGGATGGTGCCTTGGCCTTGGGTATGCGAAAACGCATGAGCCGCTACGAAGTGGTCTCTTTAAAGGACTGTAATCTTATTGACGAGGATTATTTGAAAATTATTGAGGCCGCTTTGGCCTTCTTCCAAGAAAAAAATGTCCCCTTCTATCACAAATTGCGCCACGAAGGCTCCCTTCGCCATTTGGTGGTGAGAAAAGGAACTGCAACGGGAGAAATTTTGGTCAATTTGGTTACCAGTAACAAAGTTCCTTTTTCTCTGGGGAAATTTAAAGAGATGCTTCTTTCACTGCCCCTTGACGGCGCACTTTGCGGCATCCTCCACTCGGTCAACGACAGTGTTGCCGATATTGTGCGCAGTGATGAAATGACCGTTCTTTACGGCCGTGATTATTTCATTGAAAAGCTATTTGATTTGGAATTCAAGGTTTCCGTTTATTCCTTTTTTCAAACCAATACCAAGGGTGCCGAAAAATTGTATTCCATCGTTAAAGAATTCGCTGGGGATGTTTCCCACAAAATAGTCTTTGACTTATACTGCGGCACAGGCACCATTGGGCAAATTATGGCGGAAGCAGGCACACGAAAGGTTGTAGGCATCGAATTAATTGAGGAGGCGGTGCTTGCCGCACAGGAAAATGCCGCACGGAACAAGCTGACAAACTGTACCTTTATTGCCGGAGATGTTTTGCAAAAAGTGGAAGAGCTGACAGACAAGCCGGATTTAATCATTGTTGATCCTCCACGGGATGGGATCCATCCAAAAGCGATTGGGAAAATTATCGATTTCGGTGCGCCTGAAATCATCTATGTATCCTGCAAGCCTACCTCTTTGGCGAGGGATCTGGAGATTTTTCAGCAAGCCGGATATGAAGTAGAGCGGGTAAAATTAATGGATATGTTTCCAAGGACTTTCCATACAGAGGTAATTGTCGGATTAAGTCGTAATATATCA
Organism: Tyzzerella sp. UBA1042; assembly: GCA_002316675.1. GTDB lineage: Bacteria > Bacillota > Clostridia > Lachnospirales > Anaerotignaceae > Chakrabartyella. The sequence goes on along the minus strand of DCDZ01000034.1, from coordinate 34,422 downwards.
TAAATGGGAGCTTGGAAATATATGAAAATAAACGTATTCACATTAAATTCTTTTGCTAAAACAAAAGAAGGTGGAAATCCAGCAGGTGTTGTTATGAATGCAGATTCATTATCTGAGGAAGAAATGAGAAAAATTGCTGCTGTTCTTGGATTCAGTGAAACTGCTTTTGTATTACAATCAAACGCGGCAGATTTTAAAGTGAGATTCTTTACACCCAATGAAGAGGTGGACTTATGTGGTCATGCTACGATTGCCGCCTTCTATGCAATGTCAAGTCTAAATTTGTTAAAACAAGGTAAGTATGAGCAAGAAACCAGAGCAGGAATACTTGGCATTGAAATTCATAACGATAATTTTGTTATGATGGATCAATCGATTCCTGTATTTTCGGAAGTTATAGATAAAGATGAAGTAGCAGATTCCCTGAACATCAGCACTTCCCAAATTTCAACAGACTTGTTGGTTCAAGTTGTATCAACAGGGCTTCGGGATATTATGGTTCCTGTAAGAAGCATTGAGATTTTAGATGCGATCAGACCGGATATGAAAAAAGTAAAAGAAATCAGCCAGAAGTACAATACTGTTGGATACCATGTTTTTTCTTTGAAATCCTTACATGGTGCTAACGCTTATTGTAGAAATTTTGCTCCCTTATATGGTATCCCGGAGGAATCTGCCACAGGAACATCAAGCGGTGCACTTGGTTGTTATTTGTACCACTATGGAAAAATCAACGAGGAGCAAGCTTCACACATTATTTTTGAACAAGGTTATTCTATGAAAAGGCCGTCTGAAATCCGAGTGTCTTTATCTGTAAAGGAAAATAAAATTTTTGAAGTTAAAGTCGGAGGCAGAGCGATGAATTTAACCTTAACGGAAGTCGAAATATAGAATAAGCGAAAGCAACTTTCCTCCAAGGTCCCACCAGGCTCAAACGGCATCTTTTTTGACCTCTCAAGGCACGTTGAGACGTGCGTACTTTTATCTCACAAAAACCCACAAGCATCTCCACCATCTTTATTAACAGGAAGCGCTTTTTTTCTTAGCAAAGGATTCTGAAAAAGCCCATGAGCCCTTACAGTTTTCAGACAAAAAGCACCGGATACAGGTTGTATCCGATGCTTTGCTATGTCCCTAGTACAATATTACTTGTCCCCATCTACGTTTTTATACACAAACCAATCGGATAAACTAAAGATTCCTTTTCCTTTATCCAATACAGGATCATCCTCCGCTCCTCTATGGAATAAAACCTTATTGCCGATAATTTCATTATGAGGCCAGTTTGCCGGAGAAAAAACTTTCTGAATGGAAGCCATTTTTAATACTTTTACTGCTCTCACAATTTCATCAATATTTCTTCCGATTTCTTTTGGATATTCCAAAATTGTTCTAACTTTTCCATTATGATCCACAATGATTACCGCTCTCACTGCCGCTGTATCATCTTCATTTGGATGAATTAAGCCGAGGGTTTCAGAAACTTTTCTTTTCTCATCATCTATAATTGGAAATTCTATTTGGACATGAATGTTTTCATTAATCCATTCCATCCATTTTTCATGAGATTTTAAATTATCCACACTTAATCCAATCAACTCAACGCCCAAATCATCAAACTGTTTCTTTTTCTTTTGGAAAGAAACAAACTCAGTGGTGCACACAGGGGTGAAATCTGCCGGATGGCTGAACAACACAAACCATTTTCCTTTATAATCATCTGGCAAATGAACTGTGCCCTTTGTTGTTTCAACTGTTAATTCAGGAAATTTGTCTCTAAGTGATATTTTCATAAAACTCCTCCTTATAGAATAATTATTATTTTATAATAATTATAAATCATATTTATTAAAAAACAAACTATTATTTTTTATTTCTATAATTCCTCTATCAAGAAAACTTATAGCGTCTGAACATAGCATTTTTATCCAATACAACATACCCCTAAGGAGCATATCCCCAGGGGTATCAAAGACTCAAAGAGCAAGGCCGACAAAACCCATAACAACAAAATTTCAATCTTTCTCTACAATTTTTGCTTCCGGCATTTTTGTTTCTTGATCATACTGTTGTGTCAGTAGCCGGCAGAGGATTCCCGTGGCAACCAAGGCAACCCCCGACCAAAAGAACCATATGTTGACACCAACAACTTCACTGACTGGCCCTGCAATCAGCAGACCGGCAGGCATTGTCAATGTCATGGCTGCCATTAAGATGGAAAATACCTTGCCCATCATTTCAGGCGCAATGGTTTCTTGGGTATATGCCATAATTGGCACATTAATAAATGTACCGGAGCTTCCCATAAAGAAGCAACAGACTACAAAAATCCAAAAGCCTTCGGAAGATACTGCGCCACTGAAAAGAGAGGCTGCACCCAAAAGGACAATGGCCAAGGATGCCATAAGAAACCGCTTCTTCATTCCGCCCCATACGCCAAGGACAAGGGATGAAAGGAGCAGTCCCCCTGCAAAGGCAAATTCCACAATGCTGTTATGCCACGCCTCACCCATAAAATGGGTACGCACCAGCAGAGGAAACAACGCACCCAAGGGCATATAAAGAATATTCAGTATCACCATTGGGATAAATATGGCCATCAACGGCTTGTTGGCTTTCATGGCTGCGAACCCCTGCTTCATTTCGGAAATCATATGCACCTTCTCACCGCTTTTTGCAATATCGGGGATTTTGACAAAGAGCAAGCAGGCAATGGCAAAAGCGGCGCCAAAAATATCCACAAGCATAATGCTGGCCATGGGCAAAGCTCCCATGAGCACCGCACCCAACACCGGCCCCAGCATCGTGGAGATAGAGTTGATCAGGTTGCCCCACCCCCCGGCTTTCGTCAGCATTTCTGTAGGAACCAGCATAGGAATGGCCGCTTGCATGGCAGGGCCATGAAATGTGTTTCCCAGTCCGCGCAAAAACAATGTGAGGTAGATAAACCAGATGGGCGGTGCCTCCATCAGCAAAAAAGCGGCACCAAGTATCGCACTGGACAGCGCCACCAAGCCATCGGCTGCAATCATCACCGTTCGGCGGTTATACCGATCTATCCACACACCTGCAAATGGGCCAATGAGCATACTGGGCAGAAATGCCACAATGGAGGCTGCTGTCAGTGTAATTGCGGATTCCGTTTGGATGGTCAGCCACCAAATGACAGAAAACTGTACAGCGGCAGACCCTAATAATGAAAATGCCTGTCCGGCATATATGGTTGCAAATTGTTTTTTCCAATGATTCATGATCTTTCTCCTTATCTTCTTATACTATAGTAAAAGCGGGCAATACTAAAAAAGTATTGTCCGCTCGAAAAACACAGCCAACAAGGCATTGCCCCTATACCGGCATACCTTCCTGAAAATCCATGTTTTTCCGTATGACAAAATAAGCCCTGCCAGCAGGACTTCACCGAAAAACACGATTACAAGAAGATATAATACATAGCCATACCTCATTTCTAAATGATAAAAAAATAGTAACACAATCTCTGTATGATTACAAGTTGAAAAATTTGTGTTCCTTACGTAAAACAAGAGGAAGAAGTGCGCGGGATGGTCTGTATCTAAGCGGCCAGGGATACATTCGGAACAAACTGATTTACTGAAAGATATGATTCTGTTATACTACAAAAAACGAAACCACAGAGAAGAACATTTGAAGTATAAATAGATGTTGCCCTTGAAAAAACTTATGGTAATATCCGGAAATTTCCGCAGCTTGAACACCGTTTGCGTGCAAAAGTAACCAAAGGCTTCCGCTGGACTTATGCAATAGCTGCCTATCCCGATCCCGAAAGGAGAAGTATGAAACTAAAAACAATAGAAGTAAAAGGATTAAAAATCGCAGTGGTAAACAGTGAAGAAAAACTGATTACAGATGTTTCCTCTGCTTTGGATTTTATAATGTCGGTACAGTACGAAACACAAAGCAATCGGATCGCCCTCCATAAAAAGGCTCTCCCAGAAGATTTTTTTATTTTGCGTACAGGGCTTGCCGGGGAAGTTTTGCAAAAATTTATAAACTATCGTATTAAATTTGCCGTTATTGGAGATTTTTCTTCCTATACCAGTAAACCCCTCAAGGATTTTATGTATGAGAGTAATCATGGCAAAGATTTCTTTTTCGTACCCTCTGAGGAAGAAGCAATTCGCAAGCTTAGCAGCCAATAACAAGGAACAACTGTAATTTTTCATTTTCATAGGAGTTCTATTGTTACCCTTACCCATATTTAAGCTTAAAAATCTTCATACCTATTTTAGAAAGCAGCATTATAAAGCCTGTTGATTCTGACTGAATTAACAGGCTTTTCATTTTTGATTCATTTGGAGGCCTGCATATGATGTTTCAAATTCAGTTTATTCCATTCCTTTAAAACAATATTTAAATTGTTAAATGAATTTCATATAAACCCGCCTTCTCCTTCCTGTAGAAAGATTTTTTTAAAATAAATTTAATAATAATCACATTTATTTAATCTGTATGTTTAAATGATAAAAATTATTATATAATACTATCACTCAAAGCATTGACAATATTTTAATAAAATGCTAAGATTTTTCAAGAATATTTTGTTTTATACAATTAGTTACAAATTTTTAAACAAAAATAATAATATGAAACTTTAATGCTCTATATGTATCAATATGTTTCCTAGGAAAATGCAATATGAAAATCGATTTTAACAGTGCTTTTTCCAAGATCTAAGAGGCTTTGGAAAGAGACTTTGAAAATTGCCACTACAAAGGAGGTTATTGTAGCTATAGAAACGATGCTGTAAGGTGAAAGCAAGGCTTCCCTCTTTCCCTTATTTAAAATTCTTTCGGGGAAAATCATACGATTGTCGCTTTTATTGTGCAATCAATTTTTCTCTTTCTGATAAAGACAGGAAATTCAGATGCTATGAATTTTTGGACATTGATTTCTAAGCCTTTTTTTACGCCAAAATTCACTGAATGTCCTTTTAAAAAAGAAAGATTACTTGACTATGAAAACCACACTGCCCATCCAAGCTTCAAAAAAAGATTGAACGATCATACATCCCGTGTATTCCGCTTGGAATGATTCTATTAAAAAAATGAGGAGGAACCAAAATGCTCAAATCTAAAAATCTAAAAACAAAAATTGTGCTTTTCTTTGGCACCTTGATTATTGCAACAATTTTAATACTCAGTATGCTATCCTTTTTTCAACTATCCAAATCCCATGATGCTGCAATTGAAGCACAAAAAGAAAACTTCGACACGTTAATAAAATCAAGTGTTGAAAGTCTCATTGGGGCGCTGCATACGAATCATCAGCGCTATCTGGACGGGGAAATTACGCAAGAAGAGGAAATGGCTACTGCGGAAAAACTGGTTCGGGATACACGCTATAATAACGGTGAGGGGTATTTCTGGGCAGACTTGGAAAGCGGCGTCTGTGCCATACATATGAATCCCCAGTATGAGGGAACCCAAAGAATAAATGAGCAAGATCAAGAAGGCACTTACTACATTCAAAACTTCATTGCAGCGGGCAACCAAGGCGATGGCGGTTTTACGGAATTCTATTTCACAAAGCCCGATGAAGAAGGCAGCTTTAAAAAAAGAGGATACACCGAAAAATATGAGCCTTACGGATGGTATATCAGCACCGGTAACTACTATCAAGATATGGACGAAACCATTGCTCAGTATAAAAAAGAGAAATATCTGTCTTTAATGAGCATATTGGTCTGCGGTGCAGTAATGGGCGCATTGGGTATCTTTGGCGTGTTTGTCATAGCAAAAAGGATAACAAGTCATCTGACACGCATCGCCCAACGTCTTTCCTTATTAAGCCAAGGAGATTTGCAATCTCCCGTACCCGATATACAAACCGACGATGAGTTTGAGGCCCTTGCCCTTGCCACAAGGCAGACGGTGGATAATCTAAGCGGGATTCTGTATGATATTCACAACACCATGAAGGGATTTTCCGAAGGGGATTTTGTTTTCACCTCCACGACCGAATATCCAGGGGATTTAGCCGGAATCAATGAAGCAATTCAAAGCTTCTCCAACAATATTTCAGAAACACTGGCACAAATTAATACCACCTCCGCCGAGGTTGCCCGTGGCTCTATGCAGGTTTCCGACGGTTCTCAAACGCTGGCACAAGGTGCTGCAGAGCAAGCCGCCTCCATTCAGGAGCTGACCGGCTTTGTTGAGGATATGACCACAACCATCCATCAAACTGCCGAGGATGCGGAACAAGCAAAGCAAATTGCTCTGGACTCCAGCCATTCTTCAGAACAGGGGCAGCAGCAGATGAAGGAAATGGTGGCAGCCATGGAAAAAATCAGCTATGCTTCCAGCGAGATTGGCAAAATCATTAAAAATATAGATGATATTGCATTCCAGACAAACATCCTTGCTTTAAATGCAGCTGTGGAGGCCGCACGGGCGGGAGAAGCCGGAAAAGGCTTCGCCGTTGTTGCCGATGAGGTGCGCAACCTTGCAGGAAAATCAGCAGAGAGTGCAAAGCTTACCTCTGATTTGATTGAGAATTCCATCAATGCTATTCAGAATGGCTCAAAGATTGTGTCCGAAACAGCAAATTCCCTAAACGAAATTATAGTAAGCTCTGAAAAAACAACGGAAGTAATACAAAGAATTGCCGATGCCACAATACTACAAAAAAAATCTATGGATGAAGTAAGCACCAGCCTTTCTCAGGTTTCCAGCGTTATTCAAATTAACAGCGCAACCTCCGAGGAAAGTGCGGCAGCCAGTGAAGAAATTTCCAGCCAGGCAGAAGTTTTAAAGGATTTGATTGATCACTTCCGCTTTCATGGTCACGAGCAAATAACAACAGAGTAATATTTGAATTTTCGTGGTGTTTCTAAAAACGGAACATCGGCCGAAAACAAATGTATAGAAACCTTGATTTTTACAAGGATACATGATGAAAAAAACAACCACCTTTCAAGCTTTCAGGTGGTTGTTTTTATGCTCATAATCAAAGCTTGCTCTTTCAATCCGGCACTATACCAGATTGGTGTAGCCCATCAGTGTTTCATCAACCTCTTTTGCAACACTGCGCCCTTCCTTGATTGCCCAAACAACCAAAGACTGCCCTCTGTGCATATCCCCGGTCACAAAAACCTTTGGCACACTTGTATGGAAACTATTTTGCGCTGTTTTTACAGTTGAACGTTCGTTCAATTCCGTCTTAAAAGCCTGCGCAACATAGCTCTCCGCTCCCACAAAACCTGCGGCAATCAGCACCAAATCCACATCAATTGTTTTTTCACTGCCCTTAACGGGAGCAAAGGAGACACCCTTCTTTTCTGTTTTTTTCTCAAGCCTTACGGTCTTTGCCTTGCCCACCTTCCCCTCCTTATCTAAAACAAACTCTGTTACCGTAGTTTCATAAGTTCTGGGGTCATACCCATAAACAGCAATTGCCTCCTGCTGTCCATAATCTGTTTTTAAAATCTTCGGCCATTCGGGCCAGCGATTATCGTCGGCTCTTTCCACAGGGGGCTTAGGCATCATCTCCAGCTGCACCACGCTTTTTGCCCCATGGCGAATGGAGGTACCCACACAATCGTTGCCAGTATCTCCGCCGCCGATGACCAAAACACGTTTGCCCTTTGCCGAAATAAATTTTCCGTCCTTGAGTCCGCTATCCAAAAGGCTTTTTGTTGTGGCCTTTAAGAAATCTACGGCAAAATAAATGCCCTTCCCTTCTCTGCCGGGAACCTGAATATCACGAGGATTGGATGCACCGCAGGCAAGGATAACACAGTCATATTCCTGAATCAACTTCTCCGCCTTGATTGTATTCCCAATATCCGCATTGGTCACAAAGGAAATGCCTTCCCCTTCCATAATATTGATTTTGCGCTGAATTACGTTTTTCTCAAGCTTCATATTAGGAATCCCATACATTAATAAGCCACCGACCCTGTCACTGCGTTCATACACCACCACACTGTGCCCTCGCTTATTCAATTGATCCGCCGCCGCAAGGCCGGAAGGCCCGCTGCCAACCACGGCAATTTTTTTACCTGTTCTCACCTTTGGCGGATTTGGCTGAATCAACCCCGCAGCATAGCCATTTTCAATGATACTCCATTCATTTTCCTTAATCGTAACAGGTGTATCGTTGAAACCGCAGGTACAGGCAGCCTCGCAAGGCGCAGGACATACACGGCTTGTAAACTCCGGAAAGTTATTTGTTTTTAACAGTCTGCCTAATGCCCGGTCGGGCTTTTCCAGATAAATCAAATCATTCCATTCGGGAATCAAATTATTTAAAGGACATCCGGAGGTCATCCCCTTGAGCATCATACCGCTTTGGCAGAAGGGTACGCCGCAATCCATACATCTTGCCGCCTGCTGCTGCTGCTCCCTTTGCAGCAAATGCGCATGAAAATCCTGAAAATTTTTAATTCTATCCTTGGGGCCGATTTCGCCCCCAGATTTTCTTTCAAATTCTAAAAACCCTGTTGCTTTTCCCATGGATACTCCCCCCTGACTTATTTATTTGAATAGAAGGCATAGAATGCCTCAATTAATGCCTCGTCACCACTAAGCCCCTTTTCCTCTAAACGCAGGGTTGCTTTATGCATTTTATCGAAATCGTGGGGCAATACTTTTTTAAACTTTGGCAGGTAATTTGCAAAGTTCTCCAGAATTTCCTGTCCTTTTTTAGAGCCTGTCAGCTTTACATGGTTTGTAAGCATTTCCTTTAATACAGTCACATCCTGTTTATGCAGAATTTCCCCCAAGGAAACCAGTTCCTTATTGACTCTGGTATAAAAATCCCTCTGTTCATCCAAAACATAAGCGACACCGCCGCTCATGCCTGCGGCAAAATTCTTCCCTGTATTCCCGATAATCACCGCAATACCGCCGGTCATATATTCACAGCCATGATCGCCCACGCCTTCCGCAACGGCTCTTGCGCCGGAATTACGCACGCAGAAGCGTTCTCCCGCCACACCGTTGATATAGGCCTCTCCATCGGTGGCGCCATACAGCGCAACATTGCCAATGATGATGTTTTCGTCCTCTTTCAGCTTGCTTTTCTTTGGCGGATATACAACCAATTTGCCCCCGGAAAGGCCTTTGCCAAAATAATCATTGCTATCCCCCTCCAATTCCAAGGTGAGCCCTTTGGGAATAAAGGCACCGAAGCTTTGGCCGCCTGCACCATGACATTGAATCTGTATTGTATTATCCGGAAGGCCTTCCGGATGTCTTTTTGTAATCTCCGAGCCTAAAATTGTGCCCACGGTACGGTCTGTATTTTTCACCTGAACCTCCAGAAACGCAGGGGTCTTGCTTTCTATAGCATCCTTCAGCTTTTTATATAAAACCTTGAAATCCAAGGTTTGCTCCAAGTGGAAATCATACACCTGCTTAGGGTCAAACCCAAAGCTTTGCCCAGGCTTTGCAAAGGGGTTATTGATAATTCTTGCCAGCTCCACCTTTGTTGTTCTTGTTTTTGCGCCGTCACGAATTTTCAGCAAATCACTGCGTCCAACCATTTCTGAAACGGTGCGGAAGCCCAGCTTTGCCATATACTCTCTTAATTCCCGGGCAATAAAATACATAAAATTGATTACATACTCCGGCTTTCCTTGAAACCGCTTTCTAAGCTCCGGATTTTGCGTTGCAACACCCACGGGACAGGTGTCCAAATTACAAACCCGCATCATCACACAGCCCATGGTTACCAACGGTGCCGTTGCAAAGCCGAATTCTTCGGCACCCATCAAGGCCGCAAGGGCAACATCCCGGCCGCTCATCAGCTTTCCATCAGTCTCCAGCGTTACTTTATTTCTTAAGCCATTACGAATCAAGGTTTGGTGGGTTTCTGTCAAGCCCAGCTCCCAAGGAATGCCTGCGTGCTGAATGGAGGTTCTGGGGGCCGCTCCCGTCCCGCCGTCATAGCCGGAAATGAGTATCACCTGGGCTCCGGCCTTTGCAACCCCTGCCGCAATGGTGCCAACACCCGCCTCAGCACAAAGCTTTACGGTAATTCTTGCATCACGGTTGGCATTTTTCAAATCATAAATCAATTGTGCCAAATCCTCAATAGAATAAATATCGTGATGGGGCGGCGGGGAAATCAAGCCTACACCGGGGGTAGAATGCCTTGTTTTCGCAATCCAAGGATATACCTTTTCCGCAGGCAAGTGCCCGCCTTCCCCGGGCTTTGCCCCTTGAGCCATTTTAATCTGAATCTCTTTGGCACTCACCAAATATCTGCTGGTTACACCAAAGCGTCCCGACGCAACCTGCTTGATGGCAGAACATCGGCTGTCTCCGTTGGGGTCTTTTGTCAATCGGTCAATGCTCTCTCCCCCTTCGCCGCTGTTGCTTTTCCCACCAATGCGGTTCATGGCAATGGCAAGGGTTTCATGGGCTTCTTGGCTAATAGAGCCATAGCTCATTGCACCGGTTTTGAACCGCTTTACAATGGATTCTACGCTCTCCACCTCTTCGATGGGGATGGGCTTCTCCGCAAATTGAAAACCCATCAATCCCCGGAGGGTTACCTTTGTTTCATCATTCACCAAACGGGTATATTCTTTGAATACCGCATAATCCCCCCTTCTGGTGGCCTCCTGCAAAAGATGAATGGTTTGGGGGTTATACAAATGCTTGGATTTATTGCTCCTGAATTTATGGCTGCCCACACTATCCAGAGTAAGGTCTGTATCCAAGCCCAAGGGGTCAAAGGCACTGTTATGCCATTCGTGGAATTCCTTTTGAATATCCTCCAGATCAACGCCCTCGATTCTGGTCACTGTATTGGTAAAATATTTTTCCACCACCTTGGAATCAATGCCCACCGCTTCAAAAATTTGTGCGCCTTGGTAGGACTGAATGGTAGAAATGCCCATCTTAGAGGCAATTTTGACAATTCCGTGGAGAATAGCCGCATTATAGTCATTCACAGCAGCATAATAATCCTTGTCTAAAATATTTTCATCGATCAAATTTCCAATGGTATCCTGGGCCAGATACGGATTTACTGCACAAGCACCATAGCCCAACAGCGTTGCAAAATGGTGTACCTCTCTGGGTTCCGCTGTTTCCAAAATCAGCGCAACACTTGTTTTTTTCTTTGTTTTCACTAAATATTTGCTGACTGCCGAAACGGCCAGCAGGGATGGAATGGGCACATGGTTTTCATCCACATCCCGGTCCGAAAGAATAATGATATTCGTACCATCTCTATAAGCACGATCCACCTCAACAAACAGGCGGTCGATGGCCCTTTCCAGCTGGGTATTCTTATAGTAGGTAATGGGAATGACTGCCGATTTGAAGCCTTCAATATCCAAATCCTTCAGCTTCATTAAATCCGTATTGGTAAGGATGGGATTGTTTACACGAATAACCTTGCAGTTTTCCGGCGTCTCCTCCAACAAATTCCCCGCACCGCCAATATACACCGTTGTGCTTGTCACAATTTCCTCACGGATTGCATCAATGGGGGGATTGGTCACTTGGGCAAACATCTGCTTAAAATAGTTAAATAAGGGCTTTTTTGTTTCGGAAAGCACCGCTAAGGGAGTATCCGTTCCCATGGAAGCAATGGCCTCTCCCCCGGTTTTTGCCATAGGCAAAATTGCCGTCATAACCTCCTCATAATTATACCCAAAGGTTTTTTGCAGCCTGGCGAGCTCTTCCTTTGTATACTGAGGCGTTTTTTTATTGGGAATGGCAATGTCCTTTAAATGCACCAAATTCTTATCAATCCATTCGCCGTAAGGCTGTCGTGTGGCATACTGCTCCTTTAAATCATCATCGGAAATGATGGTTCCCTTTGTGGTATCCACAAGGAGCATTTTACCGGGACGCAGGCGGTCTTTCTTGATGATTTTTTCAACGGGAATATCCAACACCCCCACCTCGGAGGACAAAATCAAACGGTCGTCATCTGTTATGTAGTATCTAGAAGGCCTTAAGCCGTTTCTATCCAAAACCGCCCCCAATACCTCTCCATCAGAAAACAGTATGGATGCAGGGCCGTCCCAAGGCTCTAGCATGGTGGCATAATATTGGTAGAAATCTCTTTTTGCACGGCTGATATTTTTATTATTACTCCAAGGCTCTGGTATCATCACCATCACGGCAAGGGGCAATTCCATGCCGCTCATCACCAAAAATTCAAGGGTATTATCCAGCATAGCACTATCCGAGCCCGACTGGTTGATGATGGGCAATACCTTATGCATTTCTCCCTGAAAAACATCTGCCGCCATGGTTTCCTCTCGGGCAAGCATCAAGTCTGCATTGCCACGGATGGTATTGATTTCGCCATTATGCAAAATATAGCGGTTTGGATGGGCACGATCCCAGCTTGGCGTTGTGTTCGTGCTAAAACGGGAATGCACCATGCCGATGGCGGACTCATAATCCTTATCCTGCAAATCCAGAAAAAAGGAGCGGAGCTGGTTTACCAAAAACATCCCCTTATATACAATGGTACGGCTGGAGAGGGAAACCACATAGGAATTATCATTACTCTGTTCAAACACCCGTCTGGCCACATAGATTTTGCGCTCAAACTCTAATCCCTTTTGTGTATCCGGTTTTCTTTGAATAAAACACTGTAAAATATAAGGCTTGCAATCCAGTGCCTGCTTTCCCAAAATTGCGGCGTTGGTAGGCACCTCTCTCCAACCCACAAAGATAAGGTCTTCCTTCTCCACAATGATTTCAAACATTTTTTTTGCACGGTTTCGCTCTAGCTCTCCTTGGGGTAAAAAAAACATACCTATTGCATAATCGCCTTCCTCGCCGATTGCGTAGCCAAGCTTTTTCCCTTCCTTTGAAAAAAATTTATGGGAAATTTGAAGCAAAATACCCACGCCATCTCCTGTTTTTCCCTCTGCATCCTTGCCCGCTCTGTGTTCCAGATTTTCCACAATTTTCAGCGCATCCTCCACAGTTTGATGGCTTTTTACGCCCTTGATATTGACAATTGCGCCAATGCCGCAGTTATCATGCTCAAAGCTTGGATCATACAGCCCTAACGGCTGCTGTTGAAACAAATGCATACCCCTCATCCCTTTCTCGGTACATCCCCTTCTTGCCAAATGCCGCTTCCGAAGCTCTGCTTTTCCGGCAAAGAAAATTTTTTTGCTTTTAAGAGTAAAAAAAAAGATCTTAAACAGCAAGACAGCGCAAACTGTTTAAGAACTCCTTTGATCTTGGGGACAATTATAAGCTATTTTTTTTTGGTTTGCAATGAGGAAAGCAGACTCGAAAAAGACCCTCTCTAAAAATCACTAGAAATATAAACACTTCTTACTACACCCTTTTCCTCACAAGCAATTTTCTTTAGCCATAAGTATTAGAAAACAAAGCAGATTCTAATAAAATTTATTAATAATTACATATTCATGTGAGAAAAACGATTGATAATTTTTTTCAAGTTCCATTGCAGACGCACAAATGTTTTTAATAAAGCTACATTTTTCAGCTTACATTCGCAAATTTAGTGCATAGAACAATAAAACAAACTGTTGTGACAATATTGTTTGAATCAGAGCAGGAAATCCGCTTCTCGGGACTGAGGGGTATAGGCAGTGGCTCTGCAAAGCGGTGTTTTCATCGCTATCAGCTCACCGCAGCTGTAAATCAACTCTCTGCACAACCGCCTTCCCCAGAACGCCCCTGTAAACCTATAAAATGAAAGGGATGCGAAAGATTTTTTGCATCGTCGTATTCAATGGCTTTACCAAACGTAACATACGCTATATATTCCCATGCCCCTACGGATAGCCTTGGAAGTCAGCCTCGGGGATAGAACCTCCCCGATAGCTGCATATATAACGTTCATAGCTTGTATATGCCATTACTTACTTCACTATCCTCTCCTGCCCAGCTTTTTAAGCTGCAAGTTCAGATTGCCCACGATTGAGTTCCTTTTTCAAAGAAGTAATGTAATATTCAATAGACGGTGGCAAGTAAGCTAGCGCATACTTTTTAGAAATAAGCTGTCTGCCTGCCTGGCTAAATCCTTCGCATTCCCCACAATTTCTTGCACCCTCATTTCATAGCACACATGATATGTATCTGCAAAATATGATTTTGCTTTAAAATGCTGTCCTTCACCCCCGCTGGGGAATCCTAAGCTTCTTTTACACTTAACTTTGCTTCTGCAAACCTTACATCCGCTTACTGAAAGCCTTAAAGTGGCCAAAAAATAGGAATGAAAATCATGGAGATAATTGTAACAACAATTGTCATTCCAAGGCCTGGCTTAAAGAAATCCATAAAACCTAAATTGCCAGGCCGCACGACCAAGGTGTTTGTGCCCGAACCTACCGGTGTTAAAAATGGAGATGATGCCGCCACACAAATTGCTACCGCAATTGCAGTAGGATTTATTCCTAAATGAATTGCGATAGGAATAAACAAAGGTGTTACCAAAAGTGCTGTGGAAGTATTCATCATAATATTTGTAAGGAACACTGTCAGGATAAAGATAACAAAGAGAACCACTAATTTGCTAGGGCTGTCCCCCATCAACGCAACTGCACCATTGCTGATCATTTTAGCTGCACCGCTGACATCCATTGCCTTGGAAACACCACTCATACCGCCAACAATAAAAATAGTTGACCAGTCAATTGCCTTATATGCTTCCTGCTCCTTGATGCAACCCGTCAAAATCATGATAAGAGCACCCACCGTTGCCACCAAATGCATAGGAAATTTCGCATTATTCCAGGCCATTGCAACCAATACAACCGCAAGAATAACCAAACATAGGCCCGCTTTTGCAGAACTGAATTCTTTTTCCTTTTTCTCTTCGGACTGTCCGGTGAATTCCATCAAATATGCCCTATCAGATTTATCTCCCTGCACCATAAACTTTTTGCCAATGGTTAAGAAGTATATAATGCCAAAAATGCTGATGGGTAGACCAACCTTTCCTAATTCTAAGAAAGTAAGAGGTGTTGCGCCAAGGTCCGCCAGCTGACCGTTTACAACCACGTTGCTGGCAGCACCAACAAGGGTTAAGTTACAGCCAAAGCTTGCTGCGAAGGCTAAGGGAACCAACTGACGAGATACAGAAACATTTGCCTTCATGCTAATTCCGATTACAATGGGAAGCAACATGGCAACTACCGCAACGCCGCTGCAAATAGAAGACAAAATTGTGGCTACCACCACTGTTGCCAATAAAATTCCATTTTCTGTGGTACCTGTTAATTTAACAATTACATCGCTCATTTTTTCTGCAATTCCTGTATGAAACAGTGCAGAACCAATGACCATCATTGCCGCCAAAAGCACAATTGTGCTTCCTGAAAAAGCAGAGTAAAGATTTTCCACGGGAATAACCCCGGCCAATACCAAAACTGCCGCGCCTACCATGGAAGTAAGGGCCAATGGTAATTTATCTGTTACAAATATAAACGCCATAATTGCAAGTACTATCAACGAAATAATAGCATGAGACATAATTATTCCTCCCCGATATCGAAATATTCACAACCGATTTTTTCTAAAAACTCATCAACCCATGGACGGTTATAGGTACCGTCTTTTTCCATGGTGTCCATAATATCTGATTCCTTTTTGAACACTTGAGCAACCTGCTTGCTTAGCTCTTCCGCTTCTTCAGGCTTAATTACAATAATACCGTCCGCATCCCCCACAATAATATCGCCGGGTCTTACAATCTGTCCGCCGAAGCAAATGGTGGTTCCAATTTCACCGGGGCCATTTTTATAAGGTCCGTTTGGACTAACACCTGTGGCATAAATGGGGAAATCCATTTTTGAAAGCGTATCGTAATCTCTGATTGCACCATCTACAATAACGCCTGCCAAGCCGCGAGACTTACAGTAATGAATCATTAGTTCTCCAAAAATGGCTCTGTTTTTAGTTCCATCAGAATCAATTACAACAATATCTCCGGGCTTTGCTAAGTCCATCGCCTTGTGAAACATCAAGTTGTCACCATGTGGAACCTTCACAGTAAATGCCTGCCCCAGAAGCTTCCCTTTGTTCACGGGCTTAATATCTTGTGCCACGCAAGCCATACGATTCATACAGTCCCCAATGTTAGCAACAGGATACTCTTTAAAGAAATTGATTAATCTTTCCTCTGTTCTTTTATGTCCGGTTACAATTTTACATCCAATATTCATTTTCGTCGCCCTTTCTTTACAAAATTTTGAAGTCTCGAATTTTACTCACTACGCCTTTGTTTGCAATATAAACCTGCTTTATGCTTGATTCATTCAATACGCTGTTCACAAGATCAATTGACAGCTGAATTTGGTTTTGCTGCGCATGGTCGCCATAGAATGCACTGTGACAGGATAAAACTGCTTGATCCATCATAATCAATGGGCTATCCTTGGGCAACGGCTCTTGTTCAAAAACATCCAGGCCTGCAAAACGAATTTCTCCGTCCTTCAACGCCTGAATTAAGTCTGTCTGGTCAATCAATTCGCCTCTGGCAATGTTCACAATCATGCTGTCAGGCTTCATTTTTGCAAAGGCATCCTTGTTGAAAATCTTTTTGGTTTCAGGCGTTAATGGTGCGTGAATGGAAATAATATCTGACAGAAGGAGCAATTCTTCAAAGGAAACAATTTCAACATCGTAGGTTTTCTTCACTTCATCAGAAACATAAGGGTCACAGGTAATCACCTTTGTGCCGAATCCGTTATGGAAAATATTATAAAGCGGTTTAGCAGAGCCACCAAAACCATATAAGCCTAATGTCAAATCTTTAGGGTTTCTTGGCACAGGCCCTTGCGCCTTTCTCCACTCACCTTGGCGAATTCCGCGGTCATAATAAGATATATTTCTGATTGCATTTAGAATCAACGCTGTGGCATGAAGTGCAAGCTCTTCTACGCAAAATCCCGGCATATTTAAAACTAAAACACCTGCTTTTTTTGCTGCCTCCAAGTCAATAGAATTTACACCGATGCCAAAACGCTGCACTGCCTTTAGATTTGGAAGGCTCTCCAGAACACTCTGTGTAATGGGTGGATTACCCGTTCCCAAAATAACATCAGCATCCCCGCAGCCTGCAATAATTTCCTCAGGTGTTGCATAGTGCTCCAAACGAAGATTTATTCCATTTTGTTTATATACTTCTTTGATATATTCTTGATTCTCCAGACTTACGCTACCGTAATCCCGATCTACTACTACTGCTTGGTACATTGCATTCCCTCCATTAGTTCCTTTATTTAGTAATATTTGTGCAAATGCCACGGCCGTGTTGTTACATTTCCACTATTGAATACCTAGAGTATAAGTTTTAGTATACTTTTTGTCTAATATATATTAAACTATTAATTATATAGACATTTAGGCATATGATAGTAGGGAGGTAATATAATGCTATTTAAAAATTATGAATATTTTATGGCAATTGTTGAAAACCAAAGTATATCCAAAGCGGCAGAGCATTTGTTCATTTCACAACCATCATTAAGTAAGTATTTAAAGCGTCTGGAGGGAAAAATAGGCGTACCCCTGTTTAATCGTGCGGCACACCCGCTCAAACTAACCAGAGCAGGAGAAGTCTACCTATCTTATGTAACCGATATTCTCAGAAAGGAAAAATTGCTGACACAAGAGCTTTCTGATTTGCAAAATGAAGAAAATGGAACCGTATCCATAGGCATTACGCCTTGGCGCTCTTCCGTCCTTCTTCCCCTAATCTTTCCTGCATTTAAAGTAAAATACCCGGGCATTTCCATCGCCATCACAGAAGGAACCCATCAAGAGATGGCTTTGATGCTAGATCGAGAAAAGGTAGATTTTTGCATCTTTCATCTACCAAACGCTTATAATACCTTTACTTTTGAGCACCTATACTATGAAAAGATTCTTTTCTGCATCAACAAGAAAAATCCGTTATTAGAAAATTATAGCTTTACCTCGGGGAAAATTAACCGTATGTCCAAAAAAGACTTCCAGAAATTTGGGGCAAGTCAGTTTATTCTTTTGCGTAAAGGGCAAAATATTCGGGATATTTGCCAAAATTATTTGAATAAGTGCAACATTTATCCTGATATTCTGCTGGAAACCTCTAATATAATTACTGCAATCAATATTGTTAAAAATGGCATGGGCGTGACATTCATTCCGGAAGGGGCTATTTTAAATGCCGAAGAAAGGAAGGATTTAGAATTCTTTATTTTAGATCAACCCCCTTTGGAATGGGAGGTAGGAATTGCCTACAAAATGGGTAATACATTAAGCTCCTATAGTAAAAATTTTATAAATTTTATAAGAGATTTTTCAAATAATTCAAATTTTACTGTGAATTAACTGGAATATATCTAATTATGATCAAGCAAAAAATAAAGCATTAATACAAAAATTACAGGAAGAAGCATTCCACACCTTTTGATTCCCTTTGAAGAGGGTGAGCAGTTTTTGTTTATATTTGGGCGACGTTCTGCGGTCTAAGTTTTTAAATACTTGTATAGAAATTTGCGCTGATAAAATCGAAAACTACTTTTAAAAATTCCTCTTGCGTTATTTGAGAACTTCGTTTTCCGCATATGGCCAAAACTATAGAGGCAGCAATCAATAAAAATTTTATTAAGTTTTACACCTTTCAGAAGATTTACACATATAAAAAACAAAAGAGATATGCGCATCGGCAACATAAAGAGGCAACTTCAGTGAAACTGCTTCCACCATACTTCCTCATTAGAATGTAATGCAATCATGGCAGCCCATGCTGTACCTCTCTTAGAATGGTGGCCAGACAACTCTATTCTACACAAAAGTTCAGTTTAACTATTTTTATCTACAAAGGATGGCGCACTTTATTTTATTTTGTCTTTTTTAAAAATTCAGGCTTTACAAGCACGAGCTGACGATAAAAAAGCAGTACCCTATAAATAGAGTACTGCTTTTTTATCGTCACTTTCAATATTACTAAGACTTAGATTAAATCTTTTGCGTCGCTCCAAACATGATCCAAACCATAAAAATCTCTCTGCTCCTTATTGAACAGATGCACCAGAAGATTGCCAAAGTCTAATAAAATCCATGTAGCACCGCTGTATCCCTCAGAATGATGCAATTTTACACCTGCAAGAGAGAGCTTACGGGTAATTTCGTCCGACATTGCCCGTAAATGGTTTACATTGTTTCCGCTGGCAATGACAAAGCAATCAGCAATATTGGATAATCCCTTCAAATCTAAAATTCTGACATCCTGTCCCAGCTTATCTTCTAAACAGTCCTGCACAATCTTCGCAGCTTCCAATGCCTCCATATGTTTCCTCCTTAATACTTTTTATAATATTCATACGCTTCCAGTGAAAGCGGGTGCAACGTTTTCCCTTTTGCTTTTATATATTCAATGGTTTGCTCTAAAATATATTTCAAGGCCATATTGAGGTCTAAGTATGCCAGCCTTCTAGCCTCCTCAAGACCGTCAAAGGTTTCTCTGTTCGGCTCAATATAGTCAGCGATATATATAATTTTTTCCATAAGAGTCATATTGGGTTTACCTGTGGTATGAAAGCGAATTGCCCCTAAAATCTCCTCATCCGTAACCAAATATTCCCGTCTTGCCACCTCGGCACCCAAAAACGGATGAATCAATTCAGGCACTTTTTTCAAATATTCATCCACGGGCACCTTATATTCTTTGCAGAAGCGCTCTCTCATTTCCGGCGGAAAATCCTTGGCACAATCATGGAGCAAACCGGCAATACGGGCCTTTTTTCGGTCACCCTTTGTGCCATATATTTCAGCCAAGCGCTCCGCTTCATCGGCAACACCCATGGTATGAATATATCTTTTGATGGACAGGGCAGACTGCAATTTTTCCTGCATCGTATTAATATCCAGCATAAATTTCACCTCATCCTTTTCATTATCCCGATACAAGCAGAATTTATGGATATAATCCTCCACTGCTTGGGGCAATAAATACTTAATGGGCTCCCCTCTGTTTTCCCGCGCTCTGATGTCAGAGGATGAAATGGCCAAAGCAGGTACCTCCATGAAATGAATTCTGCTGCTATACTTCTCTTTTATTTCACGAATATCGCCGTACAGCCGCCCCCGGTCATAGCCCGGCCGAGTGACAGCCACAAAATCGCACAAGGACAAAAGCTTCTCCGGCTCTTTCCAGCTCATGATCTGATGAATGGCGTCCGCACCTGTGATAAAATACAGCCTTACGTC
>DCDZ01000034.1:0-14128 GCA_002316675.1 Tyzzerella sp. UBA1042 | reverse complement strand
AAAATACAGCCTTACGTCAGGGCGGCACATTTTTTTCAGCTCTTCAATGGTGTCTATGGTATATGTGGTGCCGGGACGGTCTATCTCAATTCTGGACACCTCGAAATTTCGGTTACGCATGGTAGCCAAAACAGTCATTAAATAGCGGTGTTCCGTTTGGGTAATCTTCCGTTTTCCTTTATGTGCAGGCTTTCCCGTGGGAATAAAAATCACTTTTTCCACATGAAAGCGATGGCGCACGGCTTCTGCCGTCACCAAATGCCCATTATGAATGGGATCGAAGGTTCCGCCCATAATGGCTATACTTTTACAATCCCGAAATCCTGCTATCTCATTTCGCATAGAAACGCCTCTTTATCTCTTTTTATCTAATAATTTCACTTCGGCCAACCGTTGTAAAGCCATGCCGTAATCTCCCGCTGTTCTCCTTGCCGCAACCCACAATAAGCGCAGGCCTTCAAAAATGGCTTCCCTTGTCTCTTCCTCCTCATCCTTTAAAGTTTGCAAGGTAAGAAAAGCATTTTTCGGCGAGAAGACAACATCCCCCTGCTGATCTGCCTGGGTCATAGAAAGCAGTTCAAACAAGGCATCTACAAATTTTTCTCTTTTCTCCGGTGTAAAGCTTTTTAACCAGCTTTTTAATGTTTTATTCCAAAACTTGCTCTCTATGGAAACAGACTCCAAACGAACAAAATCCCCGCCTAAAACAGCCCACGAATAGGGGTCGTGCTGAAGCAATCCCTTTTCTGCGCTTTTCACAACCACATACTCTCCCTGATGCCCCATCAACATACCGATAATGGAGGATTCAGGAACAAAGGTATGCACTCTGGAAATAATTTCCTGATAGCCCCGAAAACGAAGCATACCTTCTTGAAACCCCGGCCCATCGTGGTTATAAATGTGCAAAATCCGATTCTGCACCTTTTTGGGGCTGACCGCTGCCGCAAAAACCGCCAGATTTCCGCCCTTTGAATGTCCCCCCACACGAATATCACCGTCCAACCGCTGGGCGGCATACAAAAGATAGGCCGCCGCCGCATTTTGGGCAGGCACAAAATCCAAAAAACTCATATTAAAATCTTCTTTCCAGCCAACCAGGGACAGATCGGTACCTCGATAAGAAACAAAAAAGGTGCCGTCGCCCAGAAGAACTGTGATTGCAGCAAACTGCGCTTCTTTTTCTATATTAATATGATCCACATAAAAGCATACTCCCATGCCTTGAAAACGCCGGCTCTTCCCCATCATTTGCAGCAAAAGAACATCCTGAGTATCCCGCACATGAAGCTTCTCCTGCGGTACCTCTCTCACCCGCCTTGCCAATTCTGCTATTGACACAGGCTTGGCATCGTATTGATTTAAAACCTCTGTAAAAAAATGATAGGACAGGCAGGTTAAAATCAGTCCATCCACATCTTGAAACGGGGCTTGCTCCAACGAAAGATCACCCCGCCAAAGCAGATAATCAAAGATGTTCGTCATAGCACTCTCTCCCGAAATTATTTATTTATTTTAGGCAATTCAATGACAGGCTTTGTTTTCGATTGACGATACAACACAAATTTGTTTCCGATAATTTGTACAATCTCCGCTCCCGTTCTGCTGGCCAGAAGCTCCGCCGCAGCGGCTGCCGAAAGCATATTATTATCCAAAACACTGATTTTTACTAATTCCCTTGCCTCCAGAGCAGCATACACCGTTTCTCTTAACTCAGGTGTCACACCATTTTTTCCCACCTGAAAAATTGTATCGATTCCGTTTGCCATGGAACGCAAATATGCCCTTTGTTTGCTTGTTAACATAAACCCCTCCAAATTATTCCTGTTTCCTATACTCGTTCCGCCAAGATATGCTCATTTTTCAACCAAAGGCCGCCTATGCCAATGCATAAACAGAGCAAAACAGATGCCGCCAGAGGTATATTAATACCTTTTTCTAATCCATAATATCATAGCACACACCCCTTGCTTTTGCAATCTTACAGCATCAAAAAGCCTCGCTTCGCCGGGAATACTTTTTCAAAAAATGATTGTTCCAAGCAAGCATTGATGGTAAAATAGAATATCATACAGAAAAAAGATACATACAGCATAAAGCTTCGCAGCTACCGCTATGCAATGTAGTATGCTCTCCCTTTTTGTTTTTTACGCAAAACAACGTAGGCGATGAAAATAATATGCTATTGACCCTACATTCTAGGAGGATTACAATATGGAGTTTCAAATCGGTTCACGGCTTCGTGAACTGCGAAAGAAAAAAAAGCTAAGTATTGCCGAGCTTTCAAAATCATCTGATGTGAGCACTGGGCTGATTAGTCAAATTGAACGTGATTTGGTGGTTCCCTCGGTGGTAAGCCTTTGGCGTTTGGCCAATGCACTGGATACAAATATCAATTATTTTTTTGAAGATACACAGAAAGAGGATGGCGTCCTAATACGCCGCGGCGATCACCGCACCATAGTGACCCATCGAAACAACAGTTTTTATAAGCTGCTGACACCCACCAGAAGCGGACGCTTGTTGGATATGACAGAGGTGCTTTTAAAAAAAGACTGTGTCTATGAGAAAGAAACCCTCTTTCATGCAGGTGAGGAATGCGGGTATGTTTTAAAAGGAACCCTCACCGTACTTTTAAACGGAAACGAATATGTACTATATGAGGGAGATAGTATCTATTTCAGCAGTACCCTGCCTCACAAATATATAAATAACTCTGAGGAGGATTGTATTTCTATTTGGGCAATGACCCCTACATTTTTTTAAAATTGCCCCAGTGTTTCAAGCCATATTCTTTCGTATAAAAATAAGACGTATCGCTGGAGCGATACGCCTTATTTTTTGTTCCCTATAGAGCCCTTTACCCTAAAGTATTTTGCCGCCGCCTTAGATTTTTCTGTCTGAAGCGGTTTTCTTTTGTAAATTTTATGTTCGTTTTAGCCTAAAACCTTGCGGATTAAGCCAAACCAGTTGCCATAGGAAATAAGCGCAAGCTCCTTATCCGTAAAGCCCGCCGCTTTCATTTTTATAAGCAGGTCGGGAATCTTTGAGGAATCCTCCAAGCCAACGGTAAAAGAAGTATCTTGATCACTATAGCTTTTCATAGAATTCGTGGAAAGGAATTCAAAGAAATCAAACCCAAAGCCCAAATGCTCCACACCGATTTTATCAGCAATATAGGAAGCGTGCTTTACCAAATTATCCACATTCTGCTCCTTCAATTCTTGGCTCACAAAGAGATTAAAGGAATTTAAACCAACCAAGCCCTTTGTATCACGAATTCCCAAAAGCTGTGCATCCGATAAATTTCTTGCCGCAGGCGCCAGTGCCTTTGCATTGGAATGGGAGGCGATAATGGGGCCTTCTGTAATATTCATCACATCCCAAAAGGATTTTTCATTCAGGTGGGAAACATCCACAATCATTTGTTTTTCTTGAAGCAGATGAAGGGCCTTTTCCCCAAGGGCCGTTACACCTCTTTCGGGGTCTCCCTGAACGCCGGTGGCCAAGGCATTTTGCTCGTTCCATGTAAGCATGGCGTGCCTTGCACCAAATTCATACAGCCTATGTATTTGGCTCAAGTCTTCCCCTATGCCGGAAAGCCCTTCTATTCCCAATAGGATAAAGAATTTTCCGGCCTTCTGTGCCGCTTCAATTTCAGCCATATTATGTACCAAAACTGCTACTTCACACTCTGCCATTTCATCTTTTGTTGCTTTTAAAATCTGTTCCAGCCGTTTCGCCGGTTCCTTATCATAGGGAGGGTCAATCCAAATGACGAAGCAACCCCCTTCAACTCCGCCTTTACGCAGTCTGCTTAAATGGTGATTCTGAATCACCTGCGTTTCGCCTAGCAGGCGTTTGATGGTAACATCTGTAAAGATGTCTGAATGTCCGTCAAAAATCATATTACTCCTCTTTTCGTCTCTTTAAAACACGCTCTTTTGCTTACGCACCAAACATTTGTCCAATGAAGGTGCCAAAATATGTACCGATTACATAACCAAGGGTACCTACCAACATAACAGGGCCTACCAATTTCACCCAGCCCTTGGAAATTGCCATTGCTGCCGCCGTTGTAGGTCCGCCGATGTTTGCATTGGAGGCAAGGATAATGTCCTCAAGGTTGTATTTGAAAATTTTGCCGAATATGAAACAGAACAGCATATTTCCAATAACCATAATTAAGCAGAATACAAACAACATTGGTGCATTCACGATAATTTGTTTAATGGATGCAGGAACACCGATAACAAACAAGAATAGATAGATCAAATAAGTTCCGATTTCTTGGGCACCGGCTGTTTTTTCAACGTGCTTTGAACCGAAGGTTGCAACCGCCATTGCAATTGTAGTCATCACTAAATATTTATTTCCCAATAAGCCATTGATCATTTCCATAACCTTATTCGATGTAGGAATGACATTGCCAAGGAATGCTGCAATTTCAAAGGAAATCCAAACAATGATGGCACTGAGGGCAAAATCTACTGCAATGTCTCTTAGGGAAATGGGCTTTCTTTCCCAATATGCAGCGGCCTGGGTTTTTGCAGCCTCATCAACACCAACACTTTCAACTTCATCCAAATGAGGATGGGTAAACGCCTTGCGGAAAAAGCCGAAGCTTGGAATTGCAATTAATACAAAGAAATAACAAGCCATCAGAAGGTTATCTGCTACAGTGGTTGCCGCAATTGTTTCACTGGGGATTTCAAAGGATCCTGACAACGCCGCAAAGTTTACACCACCGCCGATGTAGGAACCAGTCATCATGGCAGCAACACCGGCCGCATCGGGTACATAATTCTGCAATAAGTTGAAGGCAACGATTGCTGAACACGTAGTGCCCACGGAGCCGACCAAGAAAATAATTAGCAATTTACCTGACTCTTTCCAAATTTTGCGAATATCACATTGCAGCAGCAGCAAAGGGATCGCCAAAGGCACTACATAGCCCCAAATAATATCATCGAACCAAGGTGCATTTGTAGGGATAATGTTGAAATTGGTTAAAATTAACGCACCAAGCAGCGCAACGATGGCGCCGGAAAGCTTGGAGGCCCATTTCCATGTCTGTTCTGCGTAGATGGAAAACGCAACCCAACCGCAAGTAATGGCCATGAGTGCCCACGTATTGTCAGCACTGATTAAAGTTGTACTCGTCATAATCTCTCCTCCTTCAAAATAAATACTATGTATAATTTCGTCCCCGGCTTTCTGCTGCTGCAAAACAAAAAGCGTAGGTAAAATCCATGTCGAATTATTCATCATATTGAAATAATTCAACATATTGAATCTTTGTTCACAATATATCACTCTTTCTATCCGCTGTCAATAACTGAAATGGCAAATAGCACTATGTTTTTTATTTTTTTGTTTATACTATTGAATATTTATATAAAAATGTCTGATAAATTTTCTTTTTCTCTTCTTATTTTAGAGAATATCCCATAAAAAATATAAATAATTTTTATTTTTTTAAAAAAATGACATTTCGTTTTTTATTGACCAATATTCACACAATGCTCTCTGCGTGAAATATCAAAGAAGCTCCCTTGATTAAGATGAATTTCTGTGAATTCCAAGGGAATTTTATGCATAGTGCAAGAAAAAAACAGGAGAGAAACAGCAGTGAAATACCCTGCTTTTTTGATATTTTTTTGGTATGAAAAAAACGCAGGGAAGCCCCTTGAACTGATGTGGTATTTCCCTAACTCTAAAAATAATCAATTTTTTCTATACTAAAAAAAGCCCAAAACATAAGGTTTTCGGGCGAATATCTCTATTTTCTGAATCGTCAGCCATATTAATAAATGACAGCAAAACTCCTGCTTCTTTCTCCAGACAGGATTTGTCCTTCATTGTTTTAAAATTACTGAGAATTGTTTCTCCACACCTCTTATTTTTTACATTCCGTAACAAAGTAGAGCAGCCCTGCGAGAGGAAGGGCACCACCAAAAAGCAACACCCCCTCCCAACCATAATGAGCATAAAGGTAGCCCCCGACAGAGGAACCTGCAGCCCCTCCCATAAAAAAAATTGCCATAAATACGCCATTAATTCTGCCTCTTTTTGTAGGATCTAAACCGTAAATTTTTTGTTGTCCCAATACGAGATTTCCCGATACGGAGCAATCCAAAAGCACAGCGGAAAAGCAGAGTACAAGCAAAGAGCCAAAAGATGCATTTTTATAAAAAAACGGTATGAAAAATGAAACTGCCGCAACACAAAAAGCAATACCTGTAAGCTTATTTGTCCAGCCTCGGTCCGCTAGCCTTCCTGCAATAGGTGCAGCCACAGCCCCGGCAACACCCATAAAGGCAAACACGGCAACACCCTGTTGGGAAAGATGGAAATTGTCTACCAGCCATAGGGGTGTCACTGTCCAAAAAACACTAAATGCCCCAAATAACGCAGCCTGATATAAAGCACGTCTTCTAAGCATTTCTTCTTGTACAAGGAGCCTGCCCATGGAGCAAAGGATTGAACCATAGTTTTCCTTCTGCATAGGATACCTTGTGGGCAGTTGTTTTAATAAAATAAAGATTAATACAACAACCAAAATTGCAGAAAGGGAAAAAACAACCTTCCAATTTGAAATGCCTGCAATAAAGCTGGAAACAGGTCTTGCCATCATGATGCCCAAAAGTAACCCGCTCATAACATTGCCAACCATTTTCCCTCGTTCTCTATCCGGCACCAAAAAAGATGCCAGCGGAACAAGAATTTGCGCCGAAACTGAACCAAGGCCAATCATTGCGGACGCAATCAAAAACTGTACTGCATTCCTCGAAAAAACAGCCAATATAAGGCCTGCCACTGCAATCAGCAAAATGCCTGCAATCAGTTTTTTATTCTCAAACAAGTCACTTAAAGGGACAAAAAATAATAGGCCAAAGGCATAGCCCAGCTGCGTCATTGTTACGATCATGCCGGCAGACTCCAGAGGCAAACCAATGTTTTTACTGATCAGCCCTATCAAAGGCTGTGCATAGTATAAATTTGCCACAATAATACCACACGCGCTTGCAAACAACAAAACGAACCACTTAAAAGCCTTTGTTTCCTTTGTTATTATTGGTTCCATAAAAATCTCCATTTCTCATCCTTAATATGTATTCCATTTAATCCTTTCATAATAACCAGCATATCCCTGAAAGTAAATGTTTTTTATTAAATTTCCGAATCATTTATGGGAATAAAAAAATAACCCCCGTTTTCCGGGGGTTTCAAGCAGCTGATAACGGGATTTGAACCCGTGACCTCCGCCTTACCAAGGCGACGCTCTACCTACTGAGCCATATCAGCATAGGCGCGAAAAATATTTCGTCAGCCTGTATATAATATCACATTGTTTTTATCTCGTCAAGACTATTTTGTTCCAAAAAACATTCAAGTTTTTTCTTCACACGCTGCAGAGCGTTATCAATGGATTTTTCATTCTTTTTTAAGCTTTTTGCAATTTCAAAATAGCTTCTCCCCTGCAAATACAACGCAAGAACCTTCGTTTCAAAACGGCTTAAATTTTTCACCATTTGTGATTCAATAAAATTCTTGTTCTCCTGCCCAATAAATAAAGCCTCCGGATTGAGAAGCTCTCCCTCCTGCAGCAAATCAATATAGGTTTGCTCTGAATCATCGTCAAAAACAGGTTTATTCAAGGATATATAGGAATTTAAAGGCTGATGCTTATATCTGGTCGCCGCCTTAATTGCGGTAATCATCTGGCGGCTGACACACAGCTCGGCAAATCCCGAAAAGGAGGCATTTCGCTCAATATCATAGTCTCTTACCGCCTTATATAAACCAATCATACCTTCTTGAATAATATCCTCGCTATCCGCTCCGATCAAAAAATAAGCTCTTGATCTGGCCTTGACAAGGGGCTTGAATTTATTCATTAAATACTCCTCGGCTTGGGCATTTCCCGCCTGAGCCATCAATACAACCTCTTCGTCCTTGAATGCAGTGAAATCCATTGGATTTCCTTCGGGGACATATACCTTCCCCTCGGCTATTTTTTTCTCCGCAACGCTTCTATCCATTCCAACGCCTCCCGGTCAAGATGATCTGACAGCAGATTATTTTTGGGCGGTCTGTTTTCTATAAAACGTTCCCTTAAATACTCCGCTTCCCCTTGAATTTCAGCTCTCAGCTCTTTTGCCGTCATTCTCGTTGCGCCCTGCCCATAAACAATCAGCTGTTCCAGCCCATCCCCTGTAGCAACACGCACACTATAATGCTTGGGCATAGCAGTAACCACCTTTTCAATATAATGGTCTGCGGTTTCCGCCTCCTTGGTATATACAACATAAATATTAAGGTATGGATTTACCGACCCAATGTTCCCTTTCACCAAATAGCCGTCAAACACCAAGATAATTGTGGTTTTTTTCACGCCTCTATAATTTGAGAGGATATCCATCAGCTTTTGCCTTGCACTTTCCAAACTTACTTCCTGCGCCAGTTCCTTTAACTCATCCCAAGCATGGATGATATTATAGCCATCCACCAATAAGAATTCTTTTTGCAAAAGCGCTCCTCCATTCTGCCTTGTGATACACAATAGCGTAACACACTTTGTCACATTTTGCAAAACCACAATTTACTTATCTAAAATTAGGCTATATTCTCAGCTATTCTTTTTCAAATTTTCTTTGACGGACCACTTCATACATCAAAAGGCCGGCGGCCACAGAGGCATTCAAGGAAGAAATCTTTCCATACATGGGAATAGAAACGGTAAAATCACACTTTTCCTTCACCAGTCTGCTTACCCCATCACCCTCGCTGCCAATGACAAGGGCCAGAGGCCCCTTCATATTTGTATCAAAATGATCCAAGCCCTTCATATCTGCGCAGGCAATCCAAAGGCCTTCTTTTTTCAACTGCTCCATTGTCTTTACAATATTGGTCACACGGGCTACACGCATATATTCAATAGCGCCTGCGGAGGTCTTGCCTACCGTTGCGTTCAGGCCCACCGAGCGTCGCTTTGGAATAACCACACCATGAACGCCGGCACACTCTGCAGTACGCATAATTGCGCCCAAATTATGAGGGTCTGTAATTCCGTCCAGCAAAAGAACAAAGGCATCCTCTCCCCGTTCTTTGGCAATGGCCAAAATATCTTCTATTTCAACATAAGCATGGGCGGATACCAATGCGATAACACCTTGATGATTTTTTGTCTGGGAGAGCTCGTCCATTTTCTGGCGGCTGATTTCTTGAATCACCACACCTTTTTCCGAGGCCATAGCCATAATTCTTCTGATGGTACCCTCTAAATTTCCCTTTAGCACCAACAGCTTTTCCATATCTCTGCCGCTTCTTAATACCTCCAAAATGGCATTTCTGCCCTCTACCTGATTTTCATTATATTCTCTTTCCTTATTTTCCACTGAGAAACCTCCTGCTTTTCTTCTTGCTGCTTACAGAACAACGGATAAGTTAGAAAGCCGAAGGAACAGGCTTCTCTCCCTCCTTCGGCTGACCTCTATCCTTTTAGTATAGCCTGCATACCCATAGAAAACAAGCTGATAGCCCGCTGTTTTTCCCCTTTTAGATATAAATGCCCCAATAAGGCTTCCAAGCCTGTGGCATGGCGATAATCCATTAAATCTGCATTCTTTGGGGTGGTAAAAGACTTTGCATTCCGCCCTCTGCGAAAAACAGCGGCTTCCTCCTCATTCAGCTGGTCTGCAATGCGAAAATACATCTCCGCCTGCGCCTTGGCATTCACCAAATCCTTTGCTTTTTTATGGAGTCGGTTTACCGGCGCATTCCCGTCGGTCAATACCGTCAAACGCACCAGTATTTCATATACCGCATCCCCAATATAGGCTAGGCCAAGGGGGGACATCCCTCTGGGATCAACCTCTCCTCTGCCGCCTAAAATTAAATCTAACTCCTGCAAATCCATACTTAACCTCTTGACCATTGTACGCCCTGACGGGTGTCCTTAATGGTAATTCCCATGGCTGTCAATTCGTCTCTGATTGCATCCGCAGCGCCAAAATCCTTCGCTTTTTTCGCTTCGGCTCTTTTTGCAATCAGAGCTTCAATTTTTTCTGTATCTTCCTCAGAAACGGCATCTTCCTCCATCTCAGCAATGCCCAATACGCCGCACAAGTGATCCAACATATCCTGAATTTTTATAGCATATTCCTTAGAAACAGCAGCCTTGACAGCAATATTGCTGGTACGCACCAATTCGTAAATCACGGAAATGGCATCGGCAGTATTAAAGTCATCATCCATTGCCGCCTCAAACTGCTTCTGATAGCTTTGCAGCTCCTGCACTTTATCCTCCTCTATTGGCTTTTCTTCCGGTGCATTCTCAATATAGAAGGCAAGCTCTTTTCTGGCATTTTTAATTCGTTCCAGTCCATTTTGGCAGGCCTGCATCAGTTCTCGGCTGAAGTTAATGGGGCTTCTGTAATGTCCGTTCAAAATAAAGAAACGAATCACCTCATAAGGGAATTGCGCGGCAATATCTCTTACCGTAAAGAAATTTCCTAAGGATTTGGACATCTTCTCATTATCCACGGTAATAAACCCATTGTGGAGCCAATACTTGGCAAAATGGTGCCCATTGCAGGCCTCACTCTGGGCAATCTCGTTTTCATGATGGGGGAACACCAAGTCCTCTCCGCCTGCGTGGATATCAATGCTTTCCCCCAAGTGATGCTTTGCCATAACAGAGCACTCTATATGCCAACCCGGTCTGCCTTCCCCCCAAGGA
The DNA here is from genome assembly GCA_002316675.1 of Tyzzerella sp. UBA1042. Classification (GTDB taxonomy): domain Bacteria; phylum Bacillota; class Clostridia; order Lachnospirales; family Anaerotignaceae; genus Chakrabartyella. The sequence continues at coordinate 3,384 of DCDZ01000034.1, read as the reverse complement.
GATGACCAACTGGGTTCTCCTTCTTTTTTCGGTTTCCAAAGCACAAAATCCGTCGGATTTTTCTTGGCATCATCCACAGAAACACGATCACTGCCTCCAGCAATCAATTCATCTAAATTTTTACGGGAAAGCTTGCCATAGTCGGGAAATTTTTTCGTATCAAAATATACCGTTCCTTTATCCTCATAGGCATAGCCTTTTTCTATCAGATCATTTACCATCTGAATGATCAAATCCATTTCCTCTGTCACACGAGGGTGGATGGTCGCCCGCTTTACATTCAGCCCATCCGCATCATGGAAAGCCTCCTGAATATATTTATTTGAAATTTCCTGCATGGTGCTATGCTCTTTGCTTGCCCGATTAATAATCTTATCGTCCACATCCGTAAAATTCTGCACATAAGTCACTTCATAGCCTTTATATTCTAAATAACGTCTGACCGTATCGAACACAACATAGGGGCGGGCATTTCCAATGTGAATATAATCATACACCGTGGGGCCGCAAACATACATTTTGACTTTGCCTTCCTCCAAGGGTACAAATTCTTCCTTTTGTCTTGTAAGGGTATTATAAACCTTCATATGTTTCATCCTCTCCCGAAAAATATTCTCATATTAATATTCTGCAAAACGAATGTCCTCCGGAACACCCCAGTAAAACAAAAACATAGGGGCCGTTTCCGAAAAAGCTTTCGCATTCAATTTCTCTGTTTCGTAATTATATCACAAATTTCTAAAAAATACTTATATTTTCCATGGGATTCTAAAGTTTTATACCGCTCTTCTTTTGTAGCCCGTCAACGTCTCCGGTGCAACAGGAGAAATGCGGACACCGTCTTTTCTTACCACCATGACCGGGGAGCCTACTGCAGTCACATTTTCGGGAATATCTTGAATCACAACAGAGCCGGCACCGATTTTTGAATTTTTGCCTATGGTAACAGGGCCCAAAACAATGCTACCCGCGCCAATCATTACGTTATCCTCCACGGTTGGATGGCGTTTATTCTTATCCTTGCCCGTTCCGCCTAGCGTTACGCCGTGATACAGCATCACATTATCCCCAATTTCGGCAGTTTCGCCAATGACAATGCCCATGCCATGGTCAATAAAAAAGTTTTTACCGATGGTTGCACCCGGGTGAATTTCAATTCCCGTAATAAAGCGGGAAAATTGGGAAACCAACCTTGCTAAAAAATAACGATGTTTTTTATACAGTCCATGGGCAATTCTATGATTATTCACCGCCCAAAAGCTGGGATATAAAAAAACCTCAATATTGCTTTTAATCGCAGGGTCTTTCTCTTTGATCAACCTGATTGCATCCTTTAACATACGAACTCCTCCTATTTTTCATTTCATCCCAATAAAAATACTCCGCTTGTTTTGAAAAATGATTCTATTTTGAAAAAATAAAAAAACTCCGTCCTTATACAAATAAAGACGAAGCTATTTCTTCTCCGCGGTTCCACTTTAATTAGACGGCCAACACCGCCCCACTTTTGGACTATAACGTTGTCATCGGATACGGACTACTAAAAAATTCGCCCGTTCGGTTCAGGAACGCACTTCATCCTCCTCGACCTATAAGCAGCTCCCACCCAAGTATTTTAAGATGCTGACAGATAAAATCATGTTTTCATGACCTCAAATCTCATCACCTTGCACCAAGGCCGCTATTCTCTGTTAGGCAAAAAAGAACTACTCTTTTCCATCATAACCTTTTTCTTATTTGTTTTCGATCAAGCACACGGCAGTGGCAGCAATGCCATCTCCCGCACCAGTAAATCCTAAGCCTTCTTCTGTTGTAGCTTTTATATTCACTTGGTCCTCGTTTAATTCCAAGGTAGTGGCAATATTTTTGCACATTTCGGAAAGATAAGGGGCCAATTTCGGTTTTTGCGCTATAATTGTTGCATCAATGTTAATTATACAATAACCTCTTTCGGAAAGCAAGCACAAAACTTCAGACAATAATTGAATGCTGTCTGCATCCTTATATTCTATGGCGGAATCTGGGAAATGTCTCCCGATATCTCCTAAGGCAGCTGCGCCAAGCAATGCGTCCATAATGGCGTGAACCAAAACGTCCGCATCAGAATGCCCCAACAGCCCCAGAGCAAAGGGAATTTCTACACCACCAAGGATGAATTTGCGCCCTTTGACTAATTTATGAACATCATAACCAGAACCAATGCGCATATTTTTAACCTCACTTTCAAAATATGCTTGGATACAAAAAACTTTACCATCCAATACAATTTAATTTTGTTTCATCTTCTATACCTTACAGATAAAATTCTGCCAACCTCATTGCAGATGTGCTATTGGGCATTCTAATTTGATTTTTTACTTATCGAATAAAATTTGTTCTGTTTGAAGTCTCTACAGACGGCATAGGTATACCATTGGCTTTACCGCATTCAATATTTTTCAACATCCACGCCATATTTTCTCCGATATTACGCATGGTTTGCAATCCCTCTAAATCCTGCATCACCTCGTCAGGAGAATTTCCATGCACCATGTTCCAATAGTTTGAAGCCACCACGGGCATCATGCATATGGTAAAATATTTATTAACGACATCAACGGAGGCAGTTGTTCCCCCACGTCTTGCAGAAACCACGGCGGCAGCAGGCTTAAAGCGAAACGGATGCTTCTCAGCAGTGGTTGAACAGTAAAAAGCCCTGTCTAAAAAAGAAAGCAAACGACCGCTGGGGTGAGCAAAATACACAGGTGAACCAAAAACGAACGCATCCGCCTCCTGTGCCTTCTCAAGAAACTGATTCACGTCATCATCATTAAAAATACATTTTCCGTCATGGCATTTACCGCAGCCAATGCAATCCCTAATTGGTTTGGGACCTATTTGAAAAATTTCATAGGCAATCCCTTGCTTTTCCAAAGCCTTGCCTACCTCTGTCAACGCAGTAAAAGTGCAGCCTTTTAAATTGGAACTACCATTTACCATTAATACCTTCATATCTGTACCTCCTTATACTATGATCTGGAAAATTTTTAAACAATCACAGGTTCGTAATTATTTTACACCATTTCAATCAATTTGCAAGCTTTTTAAAAATTGTAAATTCCCCTTTTTTATCAAGGGGATGAATACGATGGAACATCTTTCAAGTCTATGCGCTCATGACTTATCGATAGTATAAATTTTAAAGCAAAAATATAAATTCCTTTGCAGAAAAATGCTTGTTTACAATTCTAATTTAACAAAAAAGCACCCTTTTCAGGATGCAAAAAATAGCGGAGGAGGGAGTTGAACCCCCGACACTGCGGGTATGAACCGCATGCTCTAGCCAACTGAGCTACTCCGCCAAATGAAAATATTTGACATAAAAATGGGAGTTACAGGGCTCGA
>DCDZ01000058.1:18649-18850 GCA_002316675.1 Tyzzerella sp. UBA1042 | reverse complement strand
TACAGTCCGTATATTCTGAGGCATTCAGTTGCCGGAGGGCTTTTTTTGTAAAAATTGACACCTCTTTTTGGGAGAGCCTCTGTTTCCCGTCAAGGAAGGCCCCAAGAACTGATAGTTATAGTTCTATGCGTTTTCATGGGGGCATAAACTTGGTATGAAGGGAGGCGGTGCCGGTGGAGCAAAAAGGTGCCGGAAGACGAT
>DCDZ01000058.1:17908-18521 GCA_002316675.1 Tyzzerella sp. UBA1042 | reverse complement strand
GCAAAAAGGTGCCGGAAGACGATTGGGTCTGAGCCTTTTGGGTCTTTTGCTTTTTCTGCTGCTTATGCCGCTTTTTTTAAAAATGGGCGGCGGTAAGTGGCTTTTGGCTGAGGTGCTGCCGGGACAAGCCGCATATGGGGCTTTGTCCATGCAAAAGCCGGAGGAAGAGCAGATCACTTTCAAGGAAATGGATGAGGGCGCTGTTTGGGGCGTGAACGATGTAGAATTTCAGGAAAAAAAAGCAATCTCTAACAGTGAAAAGGCATTTTGGATAACGGCGGAGGTCCTTGAAAAAATGAAGGACTTTTCTTATCTAAAGAGTAATTTTTATACGGTGGATGCCAGAACGGCCCTGTTCGAGAGCGATATTAATGTAGACGAAGCCCTCAGCAAGGATTTTTCCATAAAGCCCAGCATGAAGGAACCGAAGGTTTTAATTTTTCATACCCATACCCATGAGTATTTTGCCGATAGCGATATGTCCCAAGGGCTGCACGAAGGGATTTGCGGCATTGGAACAGAACTAAAGCGGATTTTAGAGGAAGAATACGGAATCAGCGTGCTTCATGATACCACCGTGTATGATGCCGTAAATGGTGTGCTGCAGCGAGAG
>DCDZ01000058.1:404-17770 GCA_002316675.1 Tyzzerella sp. UBA1042 | reverse complement strand
GCTGCAGCGAGAGGGTGCTTATGAGCGCAGCGGGCCTGCCGTGGAGGAAATTTTGAAGCAAAATCCCTCCATAGAGGTTTGTATCGATTTACATAGAGACGGCATTCGGGAGGACCTCCACTTGGTGGCAGAGGTGGACGGAAAAACCACAGCACAAATCATGTTTGTAAACGGCATATGCCGCTTGAATAAAGACGGGCAGGCGGAGCCGGTTTCTTGGTTGGAAAATAATTATATCAAAGACAATCTGGCCTTTAGCCTACAGATGAAAACCTTAATGGGGCAGGAATATCCGGGGCTTGCCCGCAGGATTTATTTGAACCCCTATCGCTTTATTTTGCATTATATGCCCCGTTCCGCACTGGTTGAGGTGGGGGCCCAGACAAATACAAAGCAGGAAGCAATGAATGCCATGAAGCCCTTGGCAAAGGTTATGGCGGATGTACTGTTGGCGGATACCCCTTAAAGAAAAGTTTTAGGGGGTTTTTCATTTGCAGAAAATTGCTATTTGAGGTAAAATAGATAAAACTTTTCCCGGAAAGGCTGCCTTATTTTTATGGGAGCCTCCTGATGAAGGGAAAAAATGCAAAGGAGAAAACCATGGCAAAATTACCCCAAAGTTGTATTATATTTGATTTGGACGGTACCCTAACGGATTCTGCCGAGGGTGTCATTCGTTCGGCACAGCATATGCAGGAGAGGATGGGCATTGCCAAATGGGCGGAGGCAGACCTGCGGTTTATGGTGGGGCCGCCGTTAATCAAAACCTTTACCGAGGACTTTCATATGAACCAAGAGGAGGCAAAAAGAGCCTTGGAATTTTTCAGAGAGCGCTATGCCACCGTGGGCCTGTTTGAAAATAAGGTGTACGATGGAATTCCCGAGATGCTTGCGGTATTGCAGAAAAAAGGGAAGCGCTTGGCTGTTGCCACCTCAAAAAAAGAGGAGACAGCCCTCCGTATTTTAAAGCACTATGGATTGGATAAATTTTTTCAGGTGATCGGCGGGGATCATCGGGAAATTGGGCGGGATACCAAGGCGAAGGTAATCGAGTATGTTCTAAATACCATGGGCGTGGAAAAAGAGGATGCAGTGATGGTGGGCGACAGAAGATTTGATGTTGAGGGTGCCCATTCTGTGGGTATTCCTTGTATTGCCGTTGCCTATGGCTATGGAGACAGCGCAGAGTTTGAGGCTTGCGGTGCCGACCATATTGCGGCCACGCCGAAGACGGTGGCGGAGCTGTTTTAAAGAGCTTGCAGGAACTGCCTGGGAAGCAAAACGTATGTATGTGGATTTTGCAGTTTACCATCTCTCTAAATACTACTTTATACCATTATTCGGGATAAAATGCTATCCTCCATAGGAGAGGTGATAACAATGGAGCCTCTGAAAGCAAAGGTAAGTATCACTTTAGACAGTGATATGATTGAAAAAATAAAAGAACTTGCTGAAAAAGACGATTGCTCCTTTTCTCAATATGTAAATATTGTGCTGAGAAGGCATATAGAAAAAAGCGAAGGGAAGACGGAAGCTTCTCAATAAAATTGCAGAGTAAGCATGGGCAGAATCAAATACCCAAAAAAAATGCCTGACCATTTCCTTGGTCAGGCATTTTTTGAACTTGTCTGTTTTTTATGGCGAAGGGGTTCCTTCTTGAAGAAAAAAGCTTTGCCCTACTGCAGAGATGCAATAAAAGCCTTATTTGCCTCAATGGCCTTCTGGGTTGCTTCCTTTGCCGGCCCGCCGATTATCTTTCTTGCCTCCACGCACTGCTTTACGGAGATTGCGCCATAAACGCTTTCGTTGAATACAGGCGAAATTGCTTTATATTCTTCCAGAGAAAGGTCGTCCAAATTGGTGTTGTTTTGTATACAGTATAACACCAGCTTCCCGATGATTTCATGGGCATCACGGAAGGGAAGGCCCTGCTTCACCAGCCAGTCTGCCGCATCGGTGGCATTGGTGAAGCCGCCCTTTGCTGCCTCCAGCATATTCTTTTCCCGCACCGTAACAGTAGCCAGCATATTTGTAAATACAGGTACACACATTTTGATGGTATCAATAGCGCCGAAGAGTGCTTCCTTATCTTCCTGCATATCCTTGTTGTATGCCAGGGGAAGGCCTTTCATGGTGGTCAGAAGCCCCATCAAATGGCCGTATACCCTTCCTGTTTTTCCACGGATCAATTCCGCCATATCGGGATTTTTCTTCTGGGGCATAATGCTGGAGCCTGTGGAATAGGCATCGTCCAATTCAATGAAGCGGAACTCATGGCTGCTCCAAAGGATGATTTCCTCGCAAAAACGGCTTAGGTGCATCATTAAAATAGATAAATCGCAAACCAATTCGATGCAGAAATCCCGGTCGGAAACACCGTCCATGCTGTTTTGGGTAATGGTGCCAAACCCCAGCTCTTTTGCCACAAATTCTCTGTCCAAGGGGTAGGTTGTGGTTGCCAAAGCGCCGCTGCCTAAGGGCATTACATCGGTACGTTTCCAACAATCCGTCAGGCGGTTATAGTCCCGCTGAAACATTTCCATATACGCCAGAAGATGATGGGCGAAGGTCACCGGCTGGGCCCGCTGCAAATGGGTATAGCCGGGGAGTATGGTTTCTGTATGCTTTTCCGCCAGAGTGTTGATCACCGTCAGCATTTCTTTTACCAAGCCTTGTATTTCCTTGATTTCCTTTTTGGTATACATACGGGTATCCAACGCCACCTGATCGTTGCGGCTTCTTCCCGTATGCAGACGCTTGCCCACATCACCGATGCGGCCGATGAGTATGGATTCCACGTTCATATGAATATCCTCTGCTTTTTCATCGAAGGTGATTTCGCCCTTTTCAATATCCCTGAGGATTTCTTGCAATGTTTTTATGATCAAATCCGCATCCTGCCGGGGGATGATTCCCTGCCTGCCCAGCATAGCCGCATGGGCCATACTGCCTGTAATGTCCTCGTGATACATACGGCTGTCGAAGGAAATGGAGGAGTGAAAATGGTCGGTGAAGCTATCGGTTGACTTTGTGAAGCGGCCGCCCCAAAGTTTCATAATTACGCATCCTTTCTGATTTTTTAGGGAAAACCAAGGGGCCTTGTCCCAAACCCGATCAGCCCCCAGAGGCCTTTGGGTATGGGGCAAAGCCCCAAAAAGGTTTCCCTATCCTTTTTATTGATTCTCGTTGTTCTGCTTCATCATGGCACGCACCTTCATGGAAAGGCCAAACAGGTTGATAAAGCCGTCGGCATCCTTGTGGTTATACAGCTCGCCTGTTGTGAAGCTTGCAATGGATTCGTTGTACAAGCTGTAAGGAGAGGTTGCCCCTGCGGAAATGATATTGCCCTTATAGAGCTTCATTTTTACAGAGCCTGTAACGGTTGCGTTGGTATGGTCAAAATAAGCGGAAAGGGCCTCTCTTAAAGGAGTATACCATTCGCCGCTGTAAACCAATTCTGTCAGCTTATTACTTGCCACCTCATTAAAGGACAGCGTCTTTTTGTCTAAGCAAAGATATTCCAGTTCACGGTGGGCATAATATAAAATTGTGCCGCCGGGTGTTTCATATACACCCCGGGATTTCATGCCAACCACACGGTTTTCGCAAATATCAATGATGCCGATGCCGTTTTTCCCGCCGATTTCATTCAGCTTTGTCAAGAGTGCAATGGGCGCCAGCTTTTCGCCGTTTACGGCAACAGGCACACCTGCTTCAAAATCAACGGTTACATATTCGGGCACATCGGGGGCATTTTCGGGAGAAACACCCATCTGCAGCAAATGCTCATAGTTCGGCTCGTTGGCCGGGTCTTCCAATTCCAAGCCTTCGTGGCTTAAGTGCCAGATATTACGGTCACGGCTGTAGGAATCATCCTTTTTTGCGGGGAAGGGGATGCCTCTTGCTTCCAAATAAGCCATTTCGTCCTCCCGGCTTTCCATACCCCAGGTGTCTAAACGCCAAGGCGCAATGATTTTCAATTCGGGAGCCAAGGCCTTGATGGTCAGTTCAAAACGCACCTGATCATTTCCCTTGCCTGTTGCACCGTGGCAGATTGCCGTAGCGCCTTCTTTTTTTGCAATTTCCACTAACTTCTTTGCAATAATGGGTCTCGCCATAGAGGTACCCAAGAGGTATTTGCCTTCATACACGGCATTTGCCTTAATGCAGGGATAAATGGCATCAGTAATGAATTCCTCTGTCAAATCTTCTATATAAAGCTTGCTTGCGCCTGTGCGCAGGGCTTTTTCCTCTAAACCATCTGTTTCTTTTCCCTGTCCCACGTCACCGCAAACGGCGATAACCTCTGCATCATAATTTTCTTTTAGCCAGGGAATGATAACGGAAGTATCAAGACCCCCGGAGTACGCCAAAACAATTTTTTCCTTCATGATAGTTGTATCCTCCTTATATTATAAAACCCGATTTCTTTATGAATAATATAAATGAATTATACATAATTGAAGGATGGAATGCAATAGAAAACCGTAAAAATAAAAAGAAATTCCTATTTTTGTGTATTCATATAAAAATAAAGATTACCCATGCCTTACTTTTGGCCACTTTTAACGTAGATTCCAAGAGATTTGGGAAAAAAACAAGGAAAAATACCCTTGTCTTGGAGGGGAAAAGCAAAATTCAGAAGGAGTATGGAAAAGGGAACAATCAGGAAGGGGGTATTATTTTTCGGTGCCTTGAAGCAGGAAGGTTTGCCGGGGAATAAACAAAATCAGTATATTTATGCAGAAGAGAAAGAGAAATAATGGAAAAAAAGATGTGTATAGTTCATGAATTCTTAGGATTGGTCTTTGCTTCATACAGTTTTTATGGTATGATGTAAGCTAGAAAAAAGACTGCATACTAAAGATGAACGATAAAAAGGAGGGTGTTTGAAATGAAGGTTTTAACATTTAAACGTGGCGGCAGAGTAGAAGTTGGAGTGCTGAAAGATGACGGTTCAGAAGTCGTGCCTGTGAATTACTTAGGCTGCACTGCACATAATATGAATGAATTTTTAGATTTGATGACACCGGAAAAAGAAAAAAAGCTGGAAAAAAATAAAGAATTGATGCGGGGGATCCCTTTGCGGGAGGTGAGAATCATTTCGCCCATTCCCGAGCCAAAGCAGGACGTGATTTGCCTGGGGATCAATTACTTTGACCATGCGGAGGAAGCAGCCAAGTTTCATGATGAAGCCTTCGGCGGCGAAAGACCCGTACCCATTTTCTTTTCCAAGCGGGTGAATGTTGCCGTTGCCGATGAAGAAATGGTAGACGGCCATTGGGATATTGTGGATGGCTTGGATTATGAGGCTGAGCTGGGTGTGGTGATCGGCAAGGACGCAAGAAATGTTTCCGAAGCAGAGGCCTTTGACTATGTTTTTGGATATACCATTATCAATGACTTTAGTGCCAGAAATTTGCAGACTGCCCATAAGCAATGGTATTTTGGAAAAAGCTTGGATGATTTAACGGCCATCGGCCCTTGGATTGTTACAAAGGGTGAATTCCAAAATCCCCCGGATGTGGATATTCGTTGTTATGTGAATGATGAATTAAGGCAAAATGGAAACACCTCCTTGATGATTACGGGCATTGCAGAGGTTATCAGCCGTCTTTCACAGGGAATGACCTTAAAATGCGGCACTGTGATTGCCATGGGTACCCCTTCCGGGGTAGGCATGGGCTTTGACCCACCCAAATTCCTGCAAAAGGGCGATACCGTTCGCTGTGAAATTGACGGAATCGGCACAATCACCAATTTTATCAAATAGGTTTTCTGAAAACCGGATATAAAGGAGCAGGGCTTGTATCATGGATAAATTAAAAGTAATGAGTGTTTTCGGAACAAGGCCGGAGGCCATTAAAATGGCTCCCCTTGTGAAGGAATTGGAAAAAAATGATCAGATCGAAAGCATTGTGTGCGTTACCGCCCAGCATAGAGAAATGCTGGATCAGGTTTTGGAAATTTTTGATCTGGTTCCCGCCTATGACTTGGATATTATGCAGACACGGCAAACCTTGGCAGGCATTACCACCCGGGCGCTGTCCGGCCTGGAAGCGGTTATTGGGCAGGAGAAGCCGGATATTGTTTTGGTTCACGGAGATACCTCCACAACCTTTGCCGGTGCCTTGGCGGCATATTATAACCAAACAAAAGTGGGCCATGTGGAAGCGGGCTTGCGTACCTATGATAAATATCAGCCCTTTCCGGAGGAAATGAACCGCCGGCTGACGGGGGCCTTGACAGATTTGCACTTTGCCCCTACACCCTTGGCCAAGGAGCACCTTTTAAAGGAAAATATTGGAGAGGAGAATATTTTTATCACGGGAAATACTGTGATAGATGCCTTAGCCCATACCATAGAGGAGGACTATACCTTTTCCGCGGAGGCGCTGAATCATATTGCCTTTGAGAAGAAGCGGGTCATTGCCATGACTGCCCACAGAAGAGAGAATCTGGGGGAGCCGCTTAAAAATATCTGTCGCAGTGTGAAGCGTTTGGTTGAGGAATATCCCGATGTTGAGGTGGTTTATGCGGTGCATAAAAACCCGGCGGTTATGGAAACGGTGCATAAGATTTTGGGTGAAACAAAGGGCGTTCATTTAACGGAGCCTTTGGATTTAAAGGATATGCATAACCTGATGTGCCGCTCTTATTTGGTTTTGACGGATAGCGGCGGCTTGCAGGAGGAGGTTCCTTCTATGGGTAAGCCTGTTTTGGTGCTGCGCAATGTGACGGAGCGTCCCGAAGGTGTGGAAGCAGGCACATTAAAGCTTGTGGGTACCGGGGAGACAGCCATCTATTCTGCGGCAAAGGAGCTTTTGGACAATGGGGAGGCCTATGAAAAAATGGCCCGGGCCAAGAACCCCTTTGGGGACGGACAGGCATCCAGACGTATTGTGGAAAATATTCTGTATGCCTTTGGCAGAAGGGAACAGAAACCTGAGGAATACCATAGCACCATCAATTCCAAGGATAAGGAGGAACAATCTATGAAAGAAGAACGCATGGCAATTTTAAATATGCTGGAAAAAGGAATTATCAACGCAGAAGAGGCGGAGCGGCTGTTGATTATACTGCAAAGCAGCAACGGCTTTGATAAAGAGGGCATCAGCAAAACCGTAGAGAGCGCCTTGGGTAAGGCGGGAGAAGCTTTTAGCACTGTTGCCAAGGCAGTGGGTGAAAAGGCGGAAAAAATCCAGCCCACGGTAAAGGATATGGCGGATAAGGTTTCCGAAAAAGCGGAGGATCTTGAGCCTGCGGTAAGAGGTGCGGCATTCCGTATGGCGGAAATGATGGACGGCTTTATGTCCGACGTGAAAAATTACCGTGAAAAAATGAAGGAAAAAAAGGAAAGAGATCAGGCCGAGGACTGGGAGGAAGGCGTTGCTCCCCAGGAGGATACCGCTTCTGAAGAAGGAACCACTGCCGAGGAAGAGGAATATGCCAAAAACGTGGAATCCGTTTTGAACTCCCTGCAAATGCAGTTGGGCCAGATTGATGATGCGGAAAAATTTTTAAAGGATTCTTTTGGCGATGCGGATGCTTGGGAGGATGAAACCAAGGATAAAGAAACCCAAGAAGGGGATGCTGCCTTGGCGGAAGCCCCAGAAGCGGAAAAGGATGCATCAAAGCCTGAGGGCGAAGAGCAGGCATAAGGCTTGATGGATTAGAACCATAACCATATGTGAATTATTGCAAGAACATAACGTAAAAAGCCTCGATGGTAACGATTTTAAAAGGAAATCCGCACCATGGGGGCTTTTGCGCTTTAAGGAAATATTCTGCAAACGGAATCCATAGGGAAAGCGCTTTCCGTTCCATGCCTTTGGCATCATAAGATATTTGCTTGGGCGTCCCCGGGATATCACAGCCGCCAATGGCTGACAGCAAAAAAATAAAATACTTCATAAAGCTTGGGAAATTGGCTTCATAAAGAAAAATCAGTAACTTTCTAAAGAAATAATATAATTAATGTTTGAATATATATCGACTTTAATAATATTTATGTTAATATTAATTATATTAAATATTAAGGAGGGTTACCTTGGATATTGATAAAATTCCACGCTGGATTCTTTCTTTGGAGCAGGAGGATATAGCTTTTCTGCGCAATTTTGTGTTGCGTTCCGGCTCATTAAAAGAAATTTCTAAATTATATGGTGTTTCTTATCCCACTGTGCGCTTGCGCTTGGATAGGCTGATTCAAAAAATAGAATTAAGTGTACAGCAGGAGGAAGAGCCATTTCAGGCCTTTATCAAAGGCTTGGCCGTTGATTCTAAAATTGATTTGGAAACCGCAAAAATAATTATTGAGAAGTATCATAATGAGAAAGGAAAATAGTATGAAAACGATTTTTGTGCTGTTGGCTATATGCGCTACATTGGCGTTACAGTTTCATTTCGGTGTAAGAAAAAAGATGTATTTGGGCGCAGCACTGCCGCTGATTTTTTTAGCACTGTTTGCATATATGAGCTATGCAGGCAAAACATTTGTTTTTGTGGGCGTTGGTGCAAAATGCATTGGCGCATTGATTATCATCTGGATGATAGGCTATGTAAAATCGAACAAATATGAAAGAGAGACCCTCGAAAGAATGAAGATAAAGGACATTTCATTCATTCACAAGGACTAAGGATTGAGAAAGGGCATCTTCTAAATGAAAGGATTTGGTGTATAACCAAATGCGAGGAAGTACAGTATTTTTCAAATGAATACCGATTTAGTTCCCATTGGAAAAGCAGTAAAAAACATATATTTCAGGTTTTCTATGTACTATGAACCGTGCAATTCAGTGGGGTTCAGAAAAAAATAAAATCTAAGGCTCCCCTGTGTAGGTTTGGAACAATCCGACACAGGAGAGCCTTTCTTTTGTATAGTATTGTGCATCCATTTGTAAAAAAGATGAAATAAGAAAATTATCTGTCCACCAAGTCATCCATCATGTCGTCAATCACTTCTTCAGCCTTGACAGCCATTTTTCTTCCATTTTTCATCACTTTGCGATAAGCCTTTTGATCCTGCATCAAATAGGCAATGCCGGCCATGGTTGCCACGCCGCCGAAAAGAAGCCCTGTTGTAAATCGATTCATGTTCATCCCTCCTTTTTCACCTAGTATGCGATAAAGCAGGGTGTTTTATGCGATGAACAGAGGGGAATTCATGTAAATAAAAGGAAAAAACAGCCCTTTGTAGTATCGTGCAATTGTTTTTCCAAGAAACAAAGGCTTACCCACCACGAAAATCCCGGTTTATACAGTGAAAACTGTGGATATTGTGGATAACTAGTGTTGTTTTTCTATTTTTTCTCGTTCAACTGTGGATAAAATCAGCATTTACCAAAAATAAAATGCGGAGAAAAGGCCCCCTCGCCGAAATTTTTTCCGTCAAGAAGGCCTTTCCTTTCGCCTTTATTCCCCTAAATCATGGAGAAAAAGTCCGCTTCTCAGCTTTGGCTCAAACCAAGTGGATTTTGGGGGCATAATGAAATCCCCATCGGCCACACGCATCAATTCCTCCATGGAGGTGGGGAAAAGAGAGAAGGCAACCTTCATTTCGCCGCTATCCACCCGACGCTCCAATTCCGCCAAACCCCGGATACCGCCGATAAAATCAATCCGCTTATCGGTGCGGGGGTCGCCAATGGCAAGGAGAGGCTCCAGAACCTCTTTTTGCAAAATGGAAACATCCAGCCCCAAAACCGGGTCGTTGGAGATAAAGCCTGCCTTAGTATCCAGTTGGAACCATTTCCCCTCCAGATACATACCTAATTGGTGTAATTTTTGGGGATGCAGCTGTCCTTCCCCCAAATAAGGCGTTATCTCGAATTTTTCCGTAAGGCGTGCCAAAAATTCCTCGGAGGTATGTCCGTTTAAGTCTTTCACCACACGGTTGTAATCCATAATCTGCAGTTCATCTGCAGAGAAGAGTACGGAAAGATAAAAATTAAATTCCTCTTCTCCGGAATATAATTCCTTCTTTTTTCTGCGTTGCAGGCCAACCTTTACCGCAGAGGCATTTCTATGATGTCCGTCGGCAATGTAGAAGTTTTTCGTTTTGCGGAAAGCATCCACCAAAATGTCAATTTCTGTGTCACTGTCAATCACCCAAACGGTATGGCCGATGCCATCCTCGGAAACAAAATCATACACGGGAGGATTGGCGGCTTTCCAACCCTCTATGATGTTCTGGGCCATTTCGTTTCGTTTATACGCAAGAAAAATGGGGCCTGTGTTTGCATTCAGCGTATCCACATGGCGGATTCTGTCGGCTTCCTTATCGGCACGGGTAAGCTCATGCTTTTTGATGGTGCCGTTTAAATACTCGTCAATGGAGGTACAGGCAACCAAGCCTGTTTGGCTTTTGCCGTTCATGGTCAAGCGGTAAATATAAAGGTTCGGTAGCAGGTCTTGTATAAAAACACCCTTTTCGATCATATCCGTCAGGTTTTCCTTGGCTTTTTCATAAACCGCATCGCTGTAAACGTCAATATCCTCGGGCAGATCAATCTCTGCTTTGTCAATATGCAAAAAGGAATACGGCTTGTCCCTCACCATTTCTCTTGCTTCCGCACTGTTCATAACGTCATAAGGCAGTGCGGCAACGGCCTTGGCATAGTCCGCCTGGGGGCGTATTCCCATAAAGGGTCTGATGGTAGCCATAATGTTGTCCTCCTCCTTATTTCAATAAGCGTACTTTGATGACGCTGTTGATGGCATATAAATCCCGAATCAAATCTGTTTCATTTGCCGGCAAATTGTCGCAGACAATAATATTGTAAGCCAACTCTCCCTTAGAATTGTTGACCAGTTTGTCAATATTAATACTATATTTTGTAAAAACAGCACCTAACTGGCCGATCATATTTACCATATTTCTGTGGGACACGGCAATGCGGGGCTTTCCGTTATACGGCACGGTACAGTTGGGGAAGTTTACGGAGTTTTTAATGTTTCCGTGGCTTAAATATTCCCGCAGCTCCTGTGCAACCATAACGGCGCAGTTTTCCTCCGACTCAGGGGTGGAGGCGCCCAAGTGGGGTGTGGTAATAATATTTTTCTGTCCCAACAGCACTTTATCGGGAAAGTCCGTAATATAGCGGGAGAGAATACCCTCGTTCAAAGCCCGAAGCAATGCCTCATTATCCACCAAGCCGCCTCTGGCGAAATTCAGCAGACGGGCACCCCGTTTGGTTTTGGAGAACAATTCCGCATTATAGGTATGCTTTGTTTTATCATTCAACGGAATATGTAGGGTAATATAATCGCTGTTTGCCACAACCTCCTCCATGGAGTCTGCTCTGTCCACAGAAGGGGACAAATGCCATGCGGATTCTAAGGAAAGAAAAGGATCGTAGCCGATGACATCCATGCCCAGATCAAGGGCTGCGTTGGCCACCAGCACACCAATGGCGCCTAAGCCGATAACACCAAGGGTTTTGCCTAAAACCTCCGGACCGGAAAAGTTTTTCTTGCCTGCTTCAATGGCCTTTTCCAGCGCCTCGCTGTCACAAATAGACTGTACCCAAGTGGAGCCCTCTACCACACGGCGGGAGGAAATCAAAAGTCCTGTTAAAACCAATTCCTTTACCGCATTGGCATTGCCGCCGGGGGCATTGAACACGGGGATTCCCCGTTTGGAACATTGTTCTATGGGCACGTTGTTGGTGCCTGCGCCTGCCCTTGCCACTGCCAAAAGGTTATCGTTTAATGTCATGCTATGCATATCAAAGCTGCGCAGGATAATGCCATCGGGATTTTCTGCGGCGGTATCTATTTTAAAGTGCTTCTCCGGCAGCTTTGCCAAGCCTGTCGGTGCAATATTATTTAAAGTACGAATTGTAAACATAATGCGCTCCTTATTTATTCTCCATCTCAAATTTTTTCATAAAGGTTACCAACTGCTCTATGCCTTCCACAGGCATTGCATTATACATACTTGCACGCATACCCCCCACGGTACGATGGCCCTTTAGGTTCATAAATCCAAGGGCCTCTGCCTCTTTGATGAATTTTGCGTTTAATGCATCGGTAGGCAGCACAAAGGGAGCGTTCATCAAAGAACGGTCCTTTGGAACCACCGTCCCTTTGAAAAGGGCGGAAGCATCCAGAAAATCATAAAGCAGGCCTGCCTTATGCTCGTTTCTTTTTTGCATTGCGGCAACACCGCCCTGGCGTTTTACCCAGTCAAAAACAAGGCCCATGAAGTAAATGCCGTAGGTAGGCGGGGTGTTATACATAGAATTGTTTTTTGCATGAATATCATAACGCAGCATGGTTGGTGTAAATTCCATGGCATTGCCCAATAAATCTTCCCGGATGATTACCACGGTTACCCCTGCGGGGCCCAGATTTTTCTGTGCGCCGGCATAGAGCAGGCCGAATTTTGTAATATCAATCTCTTCGGATAAAATAGAGGAGGACATATCCCCCACCAAGGGGATGCTGCCCACCTCCGGCAATTTGGTCCAGCGGGTGCCGTAAATGGTATTATTCAGTGTAATATAAAAATAATCTGCCTCAGTATCAAACTTAGCAGAATCCAAATCAGGAATATGGTTGAAGGTTGTATCGGCAGAGGAGGCGACAACATTTACCTGTCCATATCGCATTGCTTCTTCCGCCGCTTTTTTTGCCCATTGCCCGGTAATGACATAATCTGCTTTGTTGTTTTCGTTCATCAAGTTCATGGGCACCATGGCAAACTGTGTGGAACCGCCGCCTTGCAGGAACAAAATCTTATAGTTGTCAGGAATATGCATCAATTCCTTTAAATCAGCCTGTGCTTTCTCTAATATGGATTCAAACATTTTAGATCGATGGCTCATCTCCATAACTGACATACCACAGGAAGGATAACAGACAAGGTCGCGTTGCGCTTGTTCTAATACTTCTAAGGGTAGCATGGATGGTCCTGCTGAGAAATTAAATACTCTTTTTTCCATAAATAAGCCTCCTAAAATGATTTTTGTTTATAAATTGGCCGTCTTGTCCTTATGGTGTGGTCATATGTTCAAGTTTAGCCTTAGAAGAATTATAACACCTTGACAGAAACCGTCAACAAAAAAGAAGGAATTTCTTTCAAAGGGAGGATTTTTTGGAGGAACAGGCAAAAAGGAAGAGGGGTTTTGTGAAATCTTTGGCAATATGCACAGAGGAAAAATGGAAAGAAAAGGAGAATTGCCCACTACAGCTATCTTAGTATACTAGCATATGTTTACTAAATTTTCAATCCGTTTTCTCCCGAATACAGGAGAAAAGCTGAAAAGGATGAGGAAATTTTGGAGAAAGGCTTACGCAAAGGAGAAAGGTGCATCGTTATATGGATAAAAACCAAGGGGTATTTTCTGTAATAGGAAGAAAGTTTTTTCCTACTTCTTCATAAAGTGATTATGAAGGGAGGCGGATAAATGAAAGGAAACTTTTCCGTCAAGGAAAGCTATAAGGTGATTTCGTTGTGTATTGTCATCGGCTTATGCCTTTGGGCGGCAGCGGTGGGGAGTAAAAAAAAGGTTGAGGTCATGCTTCCGGTGGATCAATATGTGATCATTCTGGATGCGGGGCACGGCGGTTGGGATCCGGGGAAGAAGGGAGCCGGGGGCGAGGATGAAAAAGATATTAATTTGGCGGTCATGCAAAAATTACAGCAATATTTGGAGCAGGGCGGGGCAACGGTTTATATCACCCGAGACACAGACGAGGCTCTGGGCAGCAAAAAAAGGACGGACATGGCGGAGCGTAAGAAAATTGCCAACGAAAGCGCTGGAGACCTTTTGGTAAGCATCCATCAGAATGCCTTTCCCTCCTCCGGCGCAAAGGGCGCCCAAGTTTTTTATCATAACGCAAGCGAGCAGGGAAAACAGTTGGCGGAGTTGATTCAAGAACGGCTGAAAACAAGCGTGGATAGCGAGAATAAACGGCTGGCCAAAGAAAACAGTGATTATTACATATTGCGCACCACGGAAATCCCTGCGGTAATTGTAGAGTGCGGGTTTCTTTCCAACCCTGCCGAGGAGAAGCTTTTGAATGAGGAGGACTATCAAAGCAAGCTTGCATGGGCTGTTTATTTGGGCATTGTGGATTATTTTTCCATTGCGGAACGGGTCTAGGATTGTGTTTACAGAGGAAGAAAAACAGGCTATAATTGGAGCATAACAAAAAAGCTTGTTCTTAAAATAAGGAAGGAACAGAACATGGAAAATAGATTTGAAGCGTTGGGGCTCTCGGCGCCGTTGACGGCGGCCCTTGCAAAGCAAGGCATTGAGACGCCCACAGAGATACAGCAGCATATGGTTCCCATGATTTTATCCGGCAGGGACATCATCGGCCGTTCGGAAACGGGCTCTGGCAAGACATTGGCCTATCTTTTGCCGATTTTTGAACGCTTGGATTCCGCCGTGCGGGGGGCGCAGGCAATTATTTTGACACCTACCCATGAGTTGGCGGCCCAGGTGTTCCACCAAGCGAAGCTTTTAGAGGAAAACAGCGGCTTAGAGGCGGGCTGTGTGCTTTTGATCGGCTCGGCGGGGCCAAAACGTCAGTTGGAAAGGCTGAAGGAAAAACCCCGGGTGCTCATCGGCTCCACAGGGAGAATTTTAGATTTTATCAAGCGCAAAAAAATCCCCGCCCACTTGGTGAAAACCCTTGTTTTGGATGAGGGCGACCGCCTTTTGGAGGACGGCAATTTGGCGGAGGTTATGGGTGTTGTAAAATCCACACTGAAGGAGCGGCAGATCATCCTCCTGTCTGCTTCTGTGGGTGGGGAAACAAGGGTGCGGGCGAAGGAGCTCATGAGGAAAGATGCCTTGTTTCTGGAGGCCAAAACAGGCAGCCCTGTGCCCCGGGGAATTTCCCATTTTTATATTTTAACCAGCAAGCGGGAGAAGTTTTTGGAGCTTCGGAAAATTTTGGCGGGGGAAAAGCCGGAAAGAGCCATTGTTTTCCTAAATAATCCTGAAAATATTGAGGTAACGGTGGATAAGCTTTGCCATCATGGTATCAAGGCCGTGGGGATTTATGGTAAGGCCGGCAAGCTGGAGCGTAAAAATGCCTTGGAGGACTTCCGTCAGGGCAGAGCAACGGTATTGGTGGCCTCGGATATTGGGGCTAGAGGCTTGGACATTACCGGCGTAACCCATATCATCAATATCGATGTGCCGGAGGAGGCAAGCCAATACCTTCACCGGGCGGGACGCTGCGGAAGACAGGGCGAGGCCGGCACTGCCATTACCTTGGTAACCCCCGGGGAAAGAAGATGGGTGCATAAATATGAAAAGGTTTGGGGCCTTCAATTTGTACAAAAGGAGATGTCCTACGGAAAGCTGACCGACAGCACCAAAACCAGAAAAGACTTGGAAAGAACAATAAAACCCCCTTCTAAGGAGGAAGAAGGCACCCGGGAGGAAATGACGAAACGGGACTTTGCCCCCGCTGCCGCAAAGGGGAAGATACAAAAAGAAGAGAAGAAAGAAGAATTAGGGTTTTTTGCCGCCAAAGCAAAGAAACAGGCGGAAAAAGCAAAAAATAAATTACAAAATCGAAAAAAATAATTGTTCTAATGCCTCGGATAGGGTATGATAGATAAGAAAATAGATTTTTTTTTGGAGGAGGTATTGAATATGAGTGACAAATGCGGATGCGGTTGTGACCACGATCACGACCACGATCATGAAGAGCTGGGCTTAGAGACCATGTTCTTAACACTGGATGATGATACGGAATTGGAATGCGGGGTACTTGGCGTTTTTGAAGTAGAGGGCGTGGAAGACAAGCAGTTTATTGCGTTAATGCCTTTAGAGGATGAAACAGTAATGCTTTATGAATACAAGGAAGTTGGCGAAGAAATCGAGCTTGAAGTCATCGAAGAGGATGCATTGTTTGACAAGGTTTCTGCTGCTTTTAACGACTTGTTTGAAGAGGAAGAAGAAGAATAAAAACGGGATGCAATCCCCACAAAGGGTGTCGGCTGAGCCGGCACCCTTTTCCATAGAGAAGGCGAAGACTTGTAAAAATTCTGAACCGCAGGAGGGAGATAAAGATGCTGATAAAAAAATTGACGACAATCGTGTTGGGGATATTTTTTGCCGGCGCAATGCCCCTTATGGCATTTGCGGGCTGGCAGGAAGAAAATCCTATGGTTGCTCACGCACTGGGGGAAGCCGCCGGAAAAATTGAAACCAATAGTAAGGAGGCCTTTTTGGAATCCTGGGGCAGTGGATTTCGTGCCCTAGAGGTGGATTTTACATATACCTCTGACGGGGCGTTGGTTGCCCGCCATGATTTTGAGGTAGACGGCTCTTATTACCGCTTGGAGCAGGAGCCTGTAGCCCCTTTGGTGATGGATCGGGATACTTTTGTAAATTCCAAAATTGTGTATGACCAAACCCCCTTGACCGCTGTGGATGTTTTGAATTTAATGGTGGAATATCCGGATGTCTATTTGATCACCGATACCAAGGATACGGAAAAGGATATGGTGCAAAAACAGTTTGGCGATCTCAAAAAAATTGCTCAAGCCATCGAGCATCCTGAGGTGCTGGAGCGCATTATCCCGCAGATTTATAATGAGGAAATGTATGATTGGGTAAAGGAAATTTACCCTTTTCAAGAGTGGATTTATACCCTTTATTTAAATTACTATCCCGAATATCCTAAAATTGCCACCTTTTGTGAGGAAAAGGGTATCGGCACAGTGACCGTGGAGGGGGCTCGGGTGACAAAGGAAATTACGGATACCCTCCATGCCAAAGGAATCAAGGTTTACGCCCATACCATTAACCGATATAAGCAGTTTGAGGAGCTTTTGGCTTTGGGTGTGGATGGAATTTATACGGATCGCATCAAGCCTTACCAGCTGCCATGGGTGGGCCTTGCCGACAGCCGTAAAATAGAGCAGAAAACAAGGAGCTTGGGGGAGGCGGAGTATATCTTCAATACCCTATCCATTTTTCATGAGGATTATATCCCCTTGCGTCAGCTTTCCCCCTTGGGTAAGAAATTTGCCGCAGAATATGATAGCCAGAAAAAGACCATGAATCTCCTTCCCGGCAATACCTTCACCTCCTTGGGAAATGAGCTTTTGGTGGATAACAGCGGCAATCGGATTATGAAAAAAGCGGACTTTTCCTTGCTTTATGATGGGAAGGAAACAACTATCCGCCCCATACTGGTGGATGGCGAGGTCTATGTGCCCCTAAACGAAACCCTTGCCCTTTTGGGTCTTGGCGCATAAAGGACTTGAGTTTCCGCAGATTTATCTACAGAACCTTGGTTCTATCAGTATGATTATAAAAAATTTTCAAGAAATGTCTAAACTATAAGGAATCCGAATCCTTTTTGTTGTAAAATTAAGCTACGAACCAAAA
>DCDZ01000058.1:0-152 GCA_002316675.1 Tyzzerella sp. UBA1042 | reverse complement strand
GAAAGCTTTCAAAACCTGATCGGGAATTTTTTGCTGATATTTCTTATGGTATGCTTGCTTCTGGAAGCTGTCTGCTTACCGATGTTGTGGAACAACTACACAAGGATTCTAAAAAGATCAACATTGTTAACCGTCTCTCCAAACACCTCGGC